>NZ_JBFTLJ010000006.1:0-364097 GCF_056396385.1 Variovorax sp. 05T418
GGCTGATGCCAAAGCGCCGGCACAGTTCGCGGCGGTTGGCTCCTTCTTGCAAGGCCAGTTCCAGGAATTCGCGTTTGGTGTCCATCAGGTCTCTCGGTTGCCAGGGCATGGGCCGCTTCCTCGGTCGTCTCGACCTCGAAAGTGTTTCCCATGTCCCCGCACACCTGTTACCCAGGTCCCCGGTCCATACAGCGAAGCAAAGAAAAGTAGGTCGCCCGCCGGGGCGAGACCCGGCCCCCGACCACAAAACAATTCAATGCGCCCTCACCTCCCCCCGAGCCAACGCCAACTCCCCAACAGCCATCCCCAAGGCCTGAATCCCCAAAGGAATTTGCGAAGCCGCAATAGACGACAACCGCAACCGAAAAAACGGACACGGATAAGGCGGCTTCGCAAAGAACACATCCCCCGCCTCGATCAGCACCCCATGGCTGCGCGCCATCAGCGACAGCTCGCCCGCGTCGACCCACGCCGGCGCCCGCACCCAGATCGACGCCCCGCCCTGCGGCAGCGTGAACTCGAACTCGGGCAGGTGCTCGCGCAGCGCCTTGGCCGCAAGCGCAAGCCGCTCCTGCATTGCATGGTTCACACGCCGCGCATGCGACTCGTGGTGCCCCAGCGAGAGAAACAGCGCATATGCATGCTGCAAAAAGGCGCTCGGATGCCGGACCATCGCATGCCGTATGCCGCGCAGCTCCCTGATCAGCGCGCGCGGCGCCACGATGAAGCCGAGCCGCAGCGCGGGCGAAAGGCTCTTGGACACCGAGCCCACGTAGATCACGCGCCCGGTCTTGTCCAGGCTCTTGAGCGCCGGCATCGGCGTGCCTTCGTACAGGTTCTCGGCCTCGTAGTCGTCCTCGATGATCACGAAGTCCTGCAGCTCGGCCTTGCGCAGCAGCCACTGCCTGCGCTCCAGGCTCAGCGTGGCGGTGGTCGGGCTCTGGTGCGAAGGGGTCACGAAGAGATAGTCGGCCGCGGGCAGCGCATCGACCACCAGGCCCTCCTCGTCCACCGCCACCTCGACCCACTTGGGGTTGCGCATCGAGAAGCTGTTGCGCGCATGCGGATGGCCGGGCTCTTCCAGGCCGACGCGGGTGTGCTCGTCGAACAGCGCATCGGCCAAGAGGTAGTACGCATGCTGCGCGCCGAGCGTCACCAGGATTTCTTCCTTCAGCGCGAACACGCCGCGCTTGGGCAGCAAGCGCGTGCGGATCTGCTCGATCAGGTCGGGCACGTCGTCGGTCTCGAAGTCGGGCGTCCAGTGCGGCAGCTGCGAGCGCGCCAGGCTGCGCGCGCAGCACTCGCGAAAATCCTCGGTCGGAAAAAGCTGCGGGTCGTAGTTGCCGTAGACAAACGGGAACGGATAGTCGCGCCAGCGGTCGGGCTTCGACAACGTGGGCTTGCCCTCCAGCGAGCGCAGCACGCGCCCCGACCAGTCGGGCGGCTGGCTGGCCTGGCCGCTGCGGCCCACCAGCGGCTCGGCATGCGCAGCGGACAGCGGCCGCGCGTTGTGCGCCACGAACACGCCGCTGCGCGGACGCGCTTCCAGGAAGCCTTCGTCGATCAACTGCAGGTAGGCCGAAGTGACGGTGTTGCGGCTCAGCCCGAGCAGAGCGGCAAGCTCGCGCGACGAGGGCATCGAGGCACCGGGGCTCAGGTGGTCCTCGAGGATGGCCTGCACCACGGCGGCGCGCAGACGGGCCTGCAGCGGCAAGGCGGGCTGGTCGGGCAGCGCGAAGAGCTGCGCCCATTGAGTGGCTCTGGGGTTGGCCATGGTGCGCCGCAGTTTAGGGCAAGCGCGGCGTTCTGGCTCGGTCGAATCCCCGCATCTGGCCCTATCGCGCGGGCGGCCGGCTGCCTACGCTTGCGCCATTCAATCCCGGAGCCCCGCGTGACCGCACAGCCTTCTTCTTCCTCTTCTTCTACTTCTTCCGTCAGCACCGAAACCCTGGCCGCGTTCAGCGATGCATGGAACCGCCACGACATCGACGCGCTGATGGGCTTCATGACCGAGGACTGCATCTTCCAGACCGCCGCCGGCCCCGACGCCTGCGGCACCCGCCACGTGGGCACCGAGGCGGTGCGAAAGGCCTTCGCGGCGGCATGGCAGGCGGTGCCCGATGCGCAGTGGATCAACGGCCGGCATTTCGTGCACGGCGATTTCGGCACCTCGCAGTGGACCTTCACGGGGACCGCTTCCGACGGCGGCCGCATCGAGGCCGATGGCATCGACGTCTTCACCTTCAGGGGCGGAAAGATCCACCTGAAGAACGTGTTCCGCAAGGCCCGCCCCAACCTGCCGGCGGCCCGCTAGGCCTGGCGTACCGGAGCCTCCGCATCATGACCCTGTCCGGCACTGCCTCCTTCTCCGCACCGCAGCCGCAGCCGCAACCCCCGAGCCGGCCCTACGACCCGCGCTACGACCCGCTGGTCGCGCCCGATCCCGGCGCCGGCCGCGCCTATGCGCCCACCTGGTGGGTGGCCAGCGCCGGCACGCCGCCCGAGGACGACGGGCCGCTCGTGCGCGACATCGATGTCGACGTGGCCATCATCGGCTCGGGCGCCACCGGCATGTCGACCGCGCTCTACCTGGCGCAGGAGCACGGCATCCAGGCCACGGTGCTCGAGGCCAACCAGGCGTCGTGGGGCTGTTCCAGCCGCAGCGGCGGCCAGGGGCAGAACGCCAGCGGCCGGCTCAAGCGCTCGCAGTGGATCCAGCGCTGGGGCCTGGACACCGCCCGGCGGCTCGACGCCGAGATCCGCGGCGGCTTCGAGAATTTCAAGCACCTGACCACGCAGATCGACTGCGACGCCTTCGATGGCGGCCATCTCTACCTGGCGCACCGGCCCGAAAAGCTCGCGGTGCTCGACGCCGAGGCCCGCGTGATGCGCGAGCAGTTCGGCTACGCCACGCGCATGCTGACGGCCGAAGAAGTGCGGCGCGACTACTGCGACGAGCGCGAGGCGGCCGGCGCCATGTTCGAGCCCGAAGGCGTGGGCATCCACCCGCTGAAGTTCACCTTCGGCCTGATGCGCAAGGCCCGCGCGCTGGGCGTGAAGGTGCACACCTCGAGCCCCGTGCAGGGCTGGCAGACCATCGACGGCGTGCACCACCTGCAGACGCCCGGCGGCGTGGTGCGCGCGCGCCGCGTGGCGGTGTGCACCGGCGGCTACACCGGGCAGGCGCTGAGCCCGCTCCTGAAGAACCGCATCATGCCGATCCTCTCCAACTCGGTGGTCACGCGCCCGCTCACCGAGGCCGAGCTGCAGGCCACCAACTTCAGGTCGCAGACCTTCCTGACCGACACGCGCACGCTGCGCTTCTACTACCGGCTGCTCAAGGGCAACCGGCTGCAGATCGGCAGCCGCAGCTCGGTGAGCGGCGCCGACGCCGAGCACCCGGTGCACCTGAAGCTGCTCACCGACGCCATCGCGCGCAAGTTCCCGCCGCTCGCGGGCATCCGCATCGACTACTCGTGGTGGGGCTGGGTCGACATGAGCCACGACATGATGCCGCGCATCATGCAGCCCGAGGCGGACCGGAAGATCTGGTATGCGGTGGGCTACGGCGGCAACGGCGTGTCCTTCTCGACCTGGGCCGGCAAGCGGCTGGCCGAGCGCGTGGCCGGCAAGGACACGGGCAAGGACGTGTTCGAGCTTCCGATCTACAAGTCGGCGCTGCCCTTTCCCAATGTGCTGGGGATGGTGGAATCGCCCGCCTTCGCGCCGTTCCGGCGCATCGGCCAGCGCATGCTCTACAAGTGGTATTGGCTGCGCGACGAGAAGTAGCGGTGCGGCGAGCAGGGCCTCGGGCCTTTTCTTCGCGCGCCAAGCCGGGCCGTGTTGCAATTGCATGTTTTCAACGTGCAAGCCACCGACGCATGACGACCTCTTCGCTCCTGATCCGCCCTCCGGCGCCCGACGACTACGCGGCATGGAAGCCGCTATGGGACGGCTACAACGCCTTCTACCAGCGCGAGGGCCCCACGGCCCTGACCGACGAGATCACGCAGGTGACGTGGCAGCGCTTCTTCGATGCCTACGAGCCGGTGCACGCGCTGGTGGCCGAGCGCGACGGCCAGCTGGTGGGCCTCACCCACTACCTCTTTCACCGCAGCACCACGCGCATCGAGCCGAACTGCTACCTGCAGGACCTGTTCACGCTGCCGTCGGAGCGCGGCCGCGGCGTGGGGCGGCAGCTGATCGAAGGCGTGTACGCGCATGTGAAGCGCGTGGGCGCGCACCGCGTCTACTGGCAGACGCACACGACCAACGTCGCCGGGCGCGCGCTCTACGACAAGGTGGCCACGCACGACGGCTTCATCGTGTACGGCACCATGGTCTAAACATCGCCCGGTAAAGCTCAGTACTTGATGGTCACACCGGCCTTCACGCCGTTGTTGGCCTTGCCATCCGTCAGCACGCCGCCCGTGAGCGACACATTGCCGCCCGTGCTCGCGCCCAGCGAGTAGGTGGGCCGCGGCGTGGAGGTGTCGGTGCCGATGTAGCTGCCGCTGCCGTCGGGCCGCTGCACGCCGACGGTCGCGCCCTTGGTGTAGGCCGAGGTTTCGGTGGAATTGATGTTGGGCGCCACGTAGACGGTGCCCTTGTCGTCGCTGTCCAGGGGCAGTTTCACCGGCTCCGCCATTGCGGCGGTGGCGATGGCGCAGCAGCACGCGGCCGCACTCGCCCACGCAAAGATCGATTTGCTCATGCCCTCGATCCTCGCGGCTGGGCCGCATCTTTCCTGTAGGACAAGAGGCAGCCCGGCCGGCAGGCGCTTTGTCATGGTTGGGGCGCGCACGGTCGGGACGCTTGTCTCCCCGCAGAAGGGACGCACCGCTCATGTGCGCGGGCGCCGCAATTCCTACAGTGATTTCACGGGAAAACGCTGGGTCCGCCATGGACCGCAGGCGTCGCCAGTTGGCAGATCACTTAGGGGAAACAAGCCGTGAAAAAGGTAAATCCATGAACAAGACCTTCCGAACCCTCTGGAATCCGGCGCTCGGCGCATGGGTGGCCGCGCCGGAAATCGCACGCGGCCATGTGCGCACGACCGGCCTGCATGCCGTTGCCATGGCGGTGCTGTGCCTGGGTGCCGGCCCGACCCTGGCCCAGGGCGGCGCAGGCGGCCAGCCGGTGGACAGCGCGCTGCACGCCGGCACCGGCGGCAGCAACGGCAGCGGCGGCGCGGGCGGACTCAATGACACCTCCGTTGCAGCGCATGGCGGCGACGGCGGATCGTCGACCGACGCCGCGGTCACGGCGGGCTCCGCCGCCGACGTCGGGAGTTTCAGCGGCGCCACCGCGGGCGCGGGCGGTGCGGCGGGCAGCTCCAGCACCGTCGTCTCCCCCGGCGTGCTGCAGGGAGCCAGCGGCGGCGCGGGCCAATCGCAGACCGGCGATTTCAGCAACGGCAATGGATACGGCGGCGGGGGCGGCGGCGGCTACTACGGCCTTTTGCTGGGCTCCAGCACCTTCGCGTCGTCCGGCAGCTACACCGGCGGCAGCGGAGGCGCGGGCGGCAACGGCTACTGGGCGGCCGGCGGCGGCGGCGCCGGCGGCTACGGCTCCGTGCTGATCGGCCCGCTCAGCAACTACGACGCCTTCGGCTCTTCCGTGGGCGGCACCGGCGGCAACGGTGGCAATGCTTATTCGCAGGGCGGCGGCGGCGGCAGTGGCGGCGGCGGATTCTTCATCAGCGCGGCAACGCCGGGCCTCGGCTTCGGCAACAGCGGCACGCTCGCGGGCGGTGCCGGCGGCGCGGGCGGGTCCGAACTTCTGCCGGCCCGAAGCAATGCCGCGGGCGGCGGCGGCGGCGCGGGCGGCGCCGGTGCCACGCTGGCCGGCAGCACCCTCGACGTGACCAACACCGGCCAGATCACCGGCGGCGCCGGCGGCGCTGGCGGTGCGGGCGGCGGCGGCGCGGGCGGCACCGGTGCGCCCGGCGGCGGCGGCGACGGCGGCGTGGGCCTTCTCTCCACCGGCAGCGGCGCGGCGATTGCCAACAGCGGCACCATCGCCGGCGGCGCGGGCGGCATCGGCGGGGCCAACAGCAACGGCGGCGCAAGCGGCGCGCCCGGCGCCGGCGGCGCCGGCATCGCGGGCGCCAACCTGAACATCAGCAACAGCGGCAGCATTTCAGGCGGCCTTGGCGGCGACGGCGCCACGCGCGCACCGGCCGTGTCGTTCACCGGCGGCAGCAACAGCCTGACCGTGAACACCGGCTCGTCGATGCTGGGCGCCATTGCCATCGGAAGCGGTGCCAGCGCCAGCGTGATCGCCGGCGCCGACGGCCTGAGCCTGGACAACGCACTGCTGCTGGGCGGCACGGGCACCATCGACACCAACGGCCACGGCATGGGCTGGTCGGGCCCGATCTCGGGCGCCGGCGACCTGGTGAAGGTCGGCGCTGGCACGCTGACCCTGAGCGGCACCAACACGAACACCGGCGCCACCAACGTCGCGGCCGGCACCCTGCGCGCCGGTGCGGCCGACACGCTCAGCAGCGCGAGCGCCTTCACCGTCAACGCGGGCGCCACGCTCGACCTGGCGGGCCATAGCCAGACGATCGCATCGATGGCCAACAGCGGCATCGTCTCCCTGCTGAGCGGCACGCCCGGTGCCACCCTCACGGTGCACGGCCCCTGGGTGGGCAACGACGGCACGCTGCGCCTGGGCACGGCGCTGGGCAACAGCGCCAGCCTGAGCGACCGGCTGATCCTCTGCGGCACCACCGCCATTGCCAGCGGCACCACCAACATACAGGTCACCAACCTGGGCGGCCTGGGCGCGCTGACCATCGGCAACGGCATCGAAGTGGTGACCGCGATGAACGGCGCCACCACCACGGCGCAGACCACCCGCGATGCCTTCCGCCTGGCAGGCGGCCACGTCGACGCCGGCGCCTACGAGTACCGGCTGCACGCCGCCGACGCGACCGGCGCGGGCGAGAACTGGTACCTGCGCTCCGGCGTCATCGTCGTGCCGCCGCCTCCTCCCCCACCGCCTCCGCCGCCTCCGCCGCCTCCGCCACCTGCACCACCGGCGCCGCCCGCGCCACCGGCACCGCCTGCACCGCCGGCACCGCCGGCACCACCAGCACCCCCTGCGCCTGCGCCTGCGCCGGGCGACGGCGGCACCCCGCGAAGCAGCGACGGCGGCTTCCCGCCTGGGGGCGTGACGGTGCCCACCTACCGTGCCGAAGTCCCGCTGTATGCGGCGCTGCCCGAGCAGTTCCGCCAGTCCAACCTGGCCATGGTGGGCAACCTCCACCAGCGCGTGGGCGACGACGGCACGGCCGGCCTTGCCACGGCCACGCCCGAGCAGGGCTACCGCCAGGGCTGGGCCCGCATCATCAGCATGGACCGCACCATCGGCCAGGCCGGCACCGTGAGCCCCACCAGCAAGGGGCGCCTCACAGGCTTCCAGGCCGGCAACGACCTGTGGGCCGATCCCAACTGGCGCGTCGGCATCTATGTCGGCCAGCTCGAGGGCGACATGCGCGTGAACGGCTTTGCCCGCGGCGTGCAGGGCTATGGGGTCGGCTCCAGCGACCTGCGCAGCCAGTACCTGGGCGCCTATGCCACCTGGAAGAACGACAGCGGCCTGTACGTGGACGGCGTGCTGCAGGCCGGGCGCCACCGCTACACCGCGGCCACCACGCTGGGTTCGGCCGGCTCGGGCAAGGGCCACAGCCTGCTGGCCTCCATCGAGGTGGGCCAGGGCTTCCACATCTCGCCGGAGTGGATCGTCGAGCCGCAATTGCAGCTGGTGCACCAGCACGTGAGCCTGGACGACGCCGGCATCATCGGCGCGGTGGTGCAGCAGCACAGCCACAGCGGCTGGCTGGTGCGCGCCGGCGTGCGGGTCAAGGGCGAGATGACCACCAGCGCCGGCCCGCTGCAGCCCTATGCGCGGCTGAACCTCTACCGCAGCAGCAGCGGCACGGACGTCACGCGCTTCATCGGCCCCGCGGCCTATACCGACATTGCCACCCGCACCGGCGGCAGGAGCACCGAACTGGCGGCCGGCGCCACGCTGCAGCTGACGCAGAGCATGAGCCTGTATGGCGAGGTCGGCAAGTTCTGGGCCTCGGGCGGCGACGCGCGCATGAAGAGCGGCGTGAATGCCAGCGTGGGCCTGAAGATCCGCTGGTGAATGCGAGGCGCCCGGCGGGCGCCTGCGCCGCTACTTTGGCCGCACCGCCACGGCGGCCGGCGCGTCGGGCATCGCGAGCGGATTGCGCCCCGGCCCCTCGACGCGCGTCAGCGTGTTGCGGTCGGTGTGGTGGAAGGGCTCGGCCTGGCCCTGGATCTGCATCACCGTGTCCTGGTCATAGGACCAGGTGCCGTCGGCGTTGATGGTCACCGTGATGTTCCATGCCAGCGTGGTGAACGCGTGCTCGATGAAGGGGTTGGACACGATGCCGTTCACCAGGCTGCCGCGCTCGGCGCTGAGCGTGAAGCGCGTGTCGTCCGCCTTGGCATGGCCGCTGGCCATGGCCACCTGCCCGCGCGGAATGGCCAGCGTGTGCAGCACCGTGCCGGTGGCCGGCTCCCAGAGCCAGTAGCCGACCTGGTCGTGGTACATCTTGGTGAGGCCGGGCTTGTGGATGTAGGTGTGGTAGCGCAGGCCGTACAGCAGCTGGGGGCCGTTGGTCTGCGGATCGATCGGCTGCAGCTCGTAGCGCTCGACATAGACCTGCGTCTTGGGGCCCTCGCGCTTGGGCTTGACGTCCACGCCGCGGCTGCCCTCCCAGATGCCGGCCATGGCGCGCAGCGGCCCGAGGTTGGCGAGCGTGTCGGGGTCGGCGTTGGGCTCGGTGTAGATGTCTTCGGTGGGGTTCATGGTGTGCGGACTTCTTCTGATTTCTGGTGGGGTGAACGGGCTGGTGCCCTAGTCGTTCGTCGACGATGCCGACTTGTCGGCCGTGGCCAGCACCCGGTCGATGCGGCGCCCCTCGAGCGCGGCAATCTCGAAATGCCAGCCCGCGCAGTCGATGACTTCGCCGGTCTTGGGCAGGTGGCCGGAGACGGCCATCAGCAGGCCGGCCACGGTGTTGTAGCGCCCGCGCTCTTCTTCCGGCAGCTCGCGGATACCGAGCCTCGCGCGCAGCTCCGACACCGGCATCAGCCCGTCGAGCTCCCACACGCCGTCGGGCCGCTCGCGCGCCCAGGCGTCGGTCAGCGTGCCGGGCTGCAGTTCGCCGGTGATGGCCTCGAGCATGTCGCGCGGCGTCATGAGGCCCTGCACCACGCCGTATTCGTCGACCACGAACACCAGCCGGCCGCCGCGTTCGCGGAATTGCTCGAGCAGCTCCATGCCGGTGAGCGTCTCGGGCACGAACACGGCCGGCGCCGCTTCCTGGCCCAGCACGCCGACATGGCCGGTGCCAAGGCGCAGCAGGTGCGCCACGCTGATCACGCCGACCACGTCGTCGAGCGAATTGCGGCACACCGGGTACCAGGAATGCACCAGGTTGAGCGCGCCGGCGTCGGCCACCTTCTGCAGCGCCTCGGCCACCGTGTCGGAGGCGTCGAGCCATTCGATGTCGGCGCGCGGGATCATCAGCGACGACAGCCGGCGGTCGTCCAGGTGGAACACGTTGCGCACCATCTGGTGCTCGTGCTGCTCGATCACGCCGGCGTCCACGCCCTCTTCCAGGCTGGCCGAGATTTCTTCCTCGGTCATGGAGCGCGCGGCATTGGCGTCGATGCGCAGCAGCTTCAGCACGGCGGCCGTGGCGCTCGCGAGCAGCCAGACGAACGGCTTGGCGCCCTTGGCAAGACTGCGCATCGGGCGCGACACCCAGCGCGCCACGGGTTCCGGGTAGAGCTGGCCGATCCGCTTGGGCACCAGCTCGCCGAAGATGATGGTGAAGAAGGTGATGCCGGTCACCACCACCGCGGTGGACACCACGCTGGCCGTGCCGCGGCCCATCCCCAGATTCTCCATCCAGACCGCGAGCGGCGCCGCGAAGGCGGCCTCGCCCACGATACCGCTGAGCATGCCGATCGAGGTGATGCCGATCTGCACGGTCGACAGGAAGTGGGTCGGCTCCTCCATCAGCCGGAGCGCGGCCTCCGCCCCGGTATCGCCCGTCTCGGCCAGTGCTGCCAGGCGCGCACGCCGGCTGGTTGAAAGGGCCATTTCGGACATCGCAAACAACGCATTCAGCGTGGTCAGCAAGGCCAGCAGGAGAACATCCATGAACGGGGGGTGAAAATGAGGACATGGCACTTTACTTGATCGGCGATATCCAGGGCTGCGACGCCGCCCTCCAGAAACTGCTCGACAAGATCGGTTTTTCACCCAGCCGCGACACCATCGTGCTGCTGGGCGACCTGGTCAACCGGGGTCCCGATTCGGCCGCCGTGCTGCGGCGCGTGCAGGGCTACGGCGCCTCGGCGCTGAGCCTGCTGGGCAACCACGACCTGCACCTGCTGGGCGTGGCGCACGGCGCGCGCAAGTCCAGCCGCAAGGACACGCTGGCCGGCCTGCTCGAAGCGCCCGACAGCGAAGCCATGCTCGAATGGGTGCGCCAGCAGCACATGGCGCTGCACATGCAGATCGATGGCGGCGACCTGCTCATGGTGCATGCCGGCGTGCTGCCGCAGTGGACGGTCGGCGACACGCTCGCGCTGGCGTCGGAGGTCGAATCGGTGCTGCGCGGCCCGGCGCTGGGCGAATTCCTGCTTGGCATGTACGGCAACGAGCCCGCGCAGTGGAGCGACACACTCAGCGGCAGCGCGCGGCTGCGCACCATCGTGAACGCGCTCACGCGGCTGCGCTTTTGCACCGCCGAGGGCGTGATGGAATTCGAGAGCAAGGACGGCATGCTGCCCGGCCCCGAGGGCTTCATGCCCTGGTTCGACGTGCCCGGCCGCAAGACCGCCAATGCCACCATCGCCTTCGGCCACTGGTCCACGCTGGGCTGGCTCTCGCGGCCCGACCTGCTCTCCACCGACACCGGCTGCGTCTGGGGCGGGTGCCTGAGCGCGGTGCGCATCGGCGCCACCTTGGACCAGCGCGAGCTGATCCAGGTGAAGTGCGAGCAGTCGCAAAAGCCCGGCAAGCCGGACTGAGCGGCCTCAGCCGCGCGGCAGCCTGAAGCGGTCGAGCGCCATGCGCTGCCGGCCCTCGGCATCGAAGTTCGCGGGCGCGAGCCAGCGCTCCAAGGCCGTGCGCAGCATCGGCCACTCGCCATCGGTGATCGAGAACCACGCGGTGTCGCGGCTGCGGCCCTTGTAGACCACCGCCTGCCGGAAGACACCTTCGAATCGGAACCCCAGGCGCATGGCTGCGCGCTTGGACGGTTCGTTGAAGTTGTCGCACTTCCATTCGTAGCGCCGGTAGCCGAGTTCTTCGAACGCGAGCTTCATCAGCAGGTACTGGGCTTCGGTCGACATCGGCGTGTGCTTGAGCAGCGGCGAGAAGTTGACGCTGCCGACCTCGATCGCGCCGTTCGCGGGGTCGATGCGCATCAGCGCGAGCGTACCTATGGCGCGGCCGCTCTGCCGCTCGACGACCGCGAAGTGCATCGGGTCGGTGCTTTGCGCGGCGCGCTCGATGTGGGCACGGGTGCCCGCGAGATCCGCGGGCCGTTCGAAGCCCAGGTAGGTCCAGTCGCGGCCGTCCGGTGCCTGCGCGTAGGCGGCATGGAGGTCGTCGGCATGCCTTGCGGCGTCGAGCGGTTCGAGCACGCAGTACCGGCCTTCGATGGCGCGGCGCGGCGGCAGCGGGCGCGCGGTCCAACCGGGCAGCAGCGGGCCGACCGGCTGACCGTATGCGTTGTGGCGATCTGGCATGGAGAAAAGCTTTCAGCGGAGGAGATGGATGAAGCGGCACGGCCGAGGGAACCGCTAAAGTACCTTTTGCGTGGCGCCACAGGAAGCGCCACGATCCATTCATTTCATGGTGCCACGCGCCCTCTTCGCTCATGAGCCCGCCACCCCGCAATGCCACCGCCACCGCATGGCTCGAATCCCCGCTCGCCAGGGAGCGCGAGGCCGGCCCGATGCAGCGCCAGCTGCACGAGCGCCTGAAGCGCGCCATTCTCGATGGCGGCTTGGCGCCGGGCAGCCGGCTGCCCGGTTCGCGCGCGCTGGCCGAGGCGCTCTCGATTTCCCGCAACACCGTCACCGCGGCCTACGAGCACCTGGCGGCCGAAGGCTATGTGCAGCCCGACCGGCAGGGCACGCGCGTGACCGAGCTGGCGCCCGCAAAGGTCATGCGTGCCGTCAAGACCGGTGTCGCACCGGCCACGGCACGGCGGCTCGCACGCATCCAGCCCGGCGCGCCGCGCGCCGAGATGGACGCCGCCCTGCGGCCCGGCATGCCCGCGCTCTCGCACTTTCCCGCGGCCGCATGGCGGCGCGCCATCGACCGCGCGATCCGCGGCGCCAGCCCCGCCACGCTCGGCTATGGCGATCCGCTCGGCGAACCGCCGCTGCGCGCAGCCATCGCGCGGCACCTGGCCATTGCGCGCGGCGTGCGCTGCGAGCCGCACCAGGTCGTGATCGCCGAGGGCGCGCAGGAAGCCATTGCGCTGTGCGTGCGGCTGCTGTCGAACCCCGGCGACACCGGCTGGATCGAAGACCCCGGCTACCGCGGCGCGAAGGCGGCCATGCATGCCGGCGACATGCGCATCGTGCCGATGCGCGTCGATGCCGAAGGCCTGTGCACGAGCGAACGCGACTGGCACAAACACCCGCCCCGGCTGGTCTACACCACGCCTTCGCACCAGTACCCGGCCGGTGCGGTGCTGAGCATCGCGCGCCGCCTGGCGCTGATCGCACAGGCGCGCCGCCACGGCGCCTGGATCATCGAGGACGACTACGACAGCGAGTTCCGCCACACCGGCGAGCCCATCGGCGCGATGCAGGGCCTGGTGGACGATGCGCCTGTGCTCTATGTGGGCACCTTCAGCAAGACCATGTTTCCATCGCTGCGCCTGGGCTTCGTGGTGCTGCCTGCGCCGCTCATGGCCACGGTGCAGAAGCCGCTCGAGGAAATGCTGCGCGGCGGGCACCGCCACGAGCAGCTCGCGATGGCCGACTTCATCGAGAGCGGCCAGTTCAGCCGGCACCTGGGCCGCATGCGGCGCCTCTACCGCGAGCGGCAACAGGCGCTGCGGGCGGCGCTCGCACGGCACTTCAAGGTGCCGCACGAGATCGACGGCGGCTACTGCGGACTGCACCTCACGGTGCGGCTGCCGCCGCGCTTCGACGACCAGCGCATCGCCGCCGATGCGCTGCGCCACCGGCTCGCGCCCACCGCGCTGTCGAGCTTTGCGATGCGGCCGCGGCCTTCGGACAACGGATTGGTGCTGGGCTATGGCAACACATCGGCGGAGCTCTTCGAGCCGCTGGTCAAAAGACTGTCGCAGCTGGCGCGTGCGGCAGAACGTGCTTAAGAGTTCTTTTGTTTGAATAAAAACTGGATCACGAATCCATTGACTACATACGTCGTACGAGTGCGTTTTTCCGGCAATTCAAATCGCTGCTGCAACTGCAACAAAATCCCCCAAATCGAAAGAGAACTTGCGCCTCGCCGCGCATTGAAATCGCATAATCGCGATCGCTTGAAACGTCTTGTCGCAGCGCACGACAACGACGCATCCAGAGCGGCCACGTCGCTCTCTTAAGCAAAAAGTAATCAACAAAAGCGACTGCAGGGAGTCCGCGTGAAACACGCCATTGCGACATCATCCGTCGCGTCCCCGGCGATCTTGCCGATCGCGTGGAGGCGCCATCCATGAAGCGCCGCGTCACCATCCAGACGCCGCTGGGCGAGGCACTGCAATTCCATCGGCTGGCGGGGCGCGAGGCGCTCAGCCAAGCCTATGCCTTCGACCTGGACCTGCTGGGCAGCAGCAATGCGCTGGACCCCAAGTCCATCCTGGGCAAGCCCGCCACCGTCGTGATGGAGACCGAGAGCGGTGCCCCGCGCTATCTGGCCGGCCTCGTCACCCGCTTCGGCCTGTCGCACGAAGACGACCGCCAGGCCTTCTACAGGATGCGGCTGCGCCCGTGGCTTTGGCTGGCCACGCGCCGAAGCGACTTCCGCATCTTCCAGGACCAGACCGTGCCCGAGATCGTTGCGGCCGTGCTGGGCCGCTACGGCCATCCTCTCGAGCAGAAGCTCAGCCGCAGCTACCGCTCCTGGACCTACTGCGTGCAGTACCACGAGAGCGACTTCGACTTCATCTCGCGCCTGTGCGAGCACGAAGGGATCTACTACCACTTCCGCCACGAAGCCGAGCAGCACGTATTGGTCTTCGCGGACGACATCGCCAGCTCGCACGCGCCGCTGCCCGGCGGAGAGACGGTTCGCTACCACCCGCACGAGAAGGCCGGCATGACCGGTGGGCTGGAGGCCAGCGAACGCATTTACGAATGGGCGTCCTCGGATGAAGTGCGCCCGGGCCACTACTTCAACAACGACTACGACTTCGAGAAACCAAGGGCCGAGTTGTCGCACCTGCGGCAAATGCCGCCCGGGCACGACCACGACGACTTCGAACGCTATGAATGGCCGGGCGGCTTCACCCAGCACGACGATGGCGAAAGCTATGCGCGCGTCCGCACCGAAGAACAGTTGAGCGAACGCAGCCGGGCCACAGGCCGCGCCAACCGGCGCGATCTGGCCCCGGGCTGCAACTTCACGCTCACGCACCATCCGCGTCAAGATCAGAACAGGGAGCATCTGCTGCTGGCCGTCGACTACGACCTTCAAGAGAACCTCCAAGCCAGCGAAGGCGCGAACGCCTCCGAAGGCTCGGTGCAGCGCTTCGCCTTCGAGGCCCAGCCCACCAGCTATGCGTGGCGTCCTCCGCGCACCACGCCCAAGCCGTGGACCGAGGGTCCGCAGACCGCGTTGGTGGTCGGCCCGGCCGGCGAGGAGATCTGGACTGACCAATATGGCCGCGTCAAGGTGCAGTTCTTCTGGGACCGCATCGGCGAGCGCAACGAGAACTCGAGCTGCTGGGTGCGCGTGTCCACGGCCTGGGCCGGCGCCACCTTCGGCGCGGCCGCGCTGCCGCGCATTGGACAGGAGGTGATCGTCGACTTCCTGAACGGCGATCCGGACCATCCGATCGTCACCGGCCGGGTGCACAACGCCGACGAGATGCCCGCATGGGAACTGCCGCATCAGAAGCACCTGTCAGGCCTGCGCAGCCGCGAGCTCGGCGGCAGCCGCTCCAACCACCTGGCGCTCGATGATTCGAGCGGCAAGGTGCAGGCCCAGCTCAAGAGCGACCACCAGAGCACCAGCCTGAGCCTGGGCCACGTCGGACGCATCGACGATGTCTCCGGCCGCCGGGACGACCGGGGCCAGGGCGCCGAACTGCGCACCGATGGCCACGGCGCCCTGCGGGCCGGCCAGGGCCTGCTGCTGAGCACCGAGGCGCGCCCCAACGCCCAGGCCCACATCACCGACATGCCCGAGACCGTCGCCCGCCTCACGCAAGGACGCGACCTCCACGAGAGCCTGAGCCAGGCCGCCCAAGCGGCCAAAGCCCATGAGCCCGGCGACCAGGACGAGGTGGCCAAGGCGCTGAAGGCACAGAACGACGCCATCAAGGGCAGCGGCGGAGACAAGGCGCATGGCCTCTTCCCCGAATTCCAGGAGCCGCACCTCACGCTGGCCAGTCCCGCGGGCATCCAGACGACCGCGCAGGGCTCGACCCACATCGTGAGCGGCGAGCACACCGCCATCACCAGCGGCGCGCACACCAGCGTGGCCACTGGCAACAGCTTCCTGGTGAGCGCCAAGGAGGCGGTGCGCCTGTCCGCGGCCAGGGCCGGCATCCGCGTGACCGCTGCGAAGGACGACATCGACATCACGGCCATGAAGGCCAGCATCAACGCCCTGGCCAAGCTCAACATCAAGCTGGAGGCCAACCGGATCACCATCACGGCCAGGGACGAGGTGCTGATCAACGGCGGCTCCAGCTACACCCGGTGGAATGCGAATGGCATCGAGAGCGGCACCAATGGGGTGTGGCGGGCGCATGCGGCTTCTCATTCGATGGTGGGACCGAAGAGCCTGCCGACGTCCAAGGGCTACGAGGCCAAGTGCGACCTGCAGGACAGCGGCGCCGCGGGCGGCGCGTCGGCCTCCCGTTAATGAACAGCGTGCTGCCCGTGCGCCCGGATGCCTCGCTTCTGCTGCGCAGCCTGCAAAAGGGCTTTGCCAGCGCGCGGACGCAGGCGCCACTGGCCCATGCCTCCGTCGCCCGACCGTTGTCGGCTTTCCTGGTGCTTGAACGCTGGCGAGACAACCCGCTCGCCGAGCACCTGCAGGAGCACCATCCGCTGTTGGCCGACGAACGTGTCGACGTGCCCGACGAGATCTACCGCGGACGCCCCGAAGCCGCGCCCACCCTCGTGCCGCTGCCCGAAGACTGGGCGGTCGATGCGCCCGGTGCCAGCACCCAGGCTGTCCTGCACACGATGGCGCTCGCGCTGGCCGCGGCACGGCTGCAGAGCGAGCGCCGCCTTGTAGAGCAGATGTTGTGCGCCATCGTCTTCAGTCCGGCAACGCCTGCGAGCATTGCAATGCACTGGGCCCGGCTCGGCTTTCAGACCTCGCCCGCTGACGGAAAAGACAAGCTGTTCCGCTATCAGGATGCACGCGTCATGCAGCGTGTGTGGCCGCTGCTCGACAACAAGCAGCGCTTGCAGTGGCTCGGGCCAGTGACGGAATGGTGGGCGTTGAGCCAACCCTGGCAGCCTTGGCCATACGCCGAAGCATTCGCCACCGGTGGAGAAGTTCCTGCCGGCAGTGGCGAAGACGCACCCGAATGGTTCATTGCCACCCGGCCGGTCTTGTCCCAGGCTGCGGCTCGAGAACCACGGCACGAAACCATGCGCCATCTTCTGCGCCTCGATCAATGGCATGCGGCACACGGCGCAACCACGGGTACACGGCTGTGGCTGAGCATGGCTTCGCGACGAATCCCCGTTCAACGCCAACCCGATGGAGAGACGATGACCCGGCTCCTTCGCCAAGGGGTTGAATTGGGATTGAGCCAGGAATCGGATCTGTCCGAATTCGTGGACGCGTCATGGCGGGCGCATCACTACGATGACCGACTCATCGTGCGCGACTGGTCGACACCCCGGGACGCGGCCGTGTTGCGGCAGACGCTCGCCGTGATGCATCCGACGCGCGATCGTACGAGCCAGCCTGCCAACAGCCATGTTGCTTCACCTGGCTTTGCCAGCGCGCTGCATGAAGCCGAGCAAGCCCTCTCGATCTCGACCAAACCAAACACTCCGCGGAGAGACTGAAGCCCATGCCTTGCGCCACCCCCTGCCGAAACTGCGATCGCAAGGGCCTGCCGATCCTGTTCACCCGCTATGCCGCCGCCTTCAGCGCGCAGGAGCAGGGGCTCGCTGCGCTCAAGCAGTTGCAGCCCACGGGAAATTTCCAGGCCCAGCCCGGCGGCGTGGCCATGCGCACGGCCCTCTACGGCGTGCGCATGCTGCGGCCAGGGTACCTGTACGTGCGAATCCAGAACGTGTGCAAGGCCCACCCCGAGTGGCTTGGCTACATCGTGCATCCCCATGGCTACCTGGCGCAGTTCGACGTCGGGTTTCCGGAGGCCGCCAAGTCGAATCCGGCCTGCGAAATGGAAGTGCGCGGCGCCAACGCCTCCATGGTATGGGTGGCGGACGCCAAGAACGTCACCGAACTGCACTACATGTTCCATCCGGACCCGATCGTGCCCAAGCACCTGTTCGAGCACATCGAGCCCCAGCGCGACACCTACATGCAGAAGTTCGATGTCGCAGGATGGCTGGGCGGTAACACGAGCCAGAAAGACACCTGCCAACCCGGACAGCTCAACAGCCAGGTGATGGAATTCTCGGCACTGAAGGACACCGCCGTACAGACCGTGGGCAGCGAACAGCACTACGGCCTCATGGGCGTACACGGCGCTGAGCGCGAGTGGGGCACCTATGAGGAGGCACGCACCGGCCGGCATTTCGAAAAGGTGCGCAACGAGACGCGCCGCGCCGACGGCAGCGTGGCCGTCACCGACACGGGGCCCGTCACCGGCATGGCCGTGGGGCCCTACATCGCACGCATCACCGGCCCGCTCTACAAGGACGCGCATGGCCCCCGGCTGCGGAAGATGGCCGAGTTCCTGACGCAGCACAAGGGCGCCGTCGTCGCATGCGACGACCCCATCGGCATTGCCCAGGAACTCAGCCTGCACCATCTCACCGCGGCCATGCCGTATGTGCAGTGGCTCAAGGAGGTCGATGCCTCGGACCCCGGCAACGCGACCGTGACGAATGCATGGAAGCACGCCGCCAGTGAGAGCATCAAGACCGTGCGCGGAGCCCTCTACAAGAAGGCCATGGGCATGTACGACGCCGAAACGGACCGCCTGAAGAGCGTCCATGACGTCCTGGGCCAGCGGCGCGCCTACCCCGTGAGCACGACGATGGTTCGGCAAAAGGACGGAACCTATGCCGAGATGTCCGTCGAGGCGATGCGGGCGCAGCGCCGGGAAGCGCTGGAGGGAGAAATTGCCGCGCGTGAATCGGACCGGCGGCTCATCAGCGATGCGGAATCCAAGTCCGCCCTCGAGACGACGCTTGCGCATGTCGATGAAACCCGGCTCAAGGACTTCGACGCCAATCACATGGCACAGATCGAGAAGCGCGACAAGTGCATGGACAAGATCAGCGAGGACCTGATCGCCTGGCTCCAGTGCGATACCTTCCTCGTCAAGACATTGGGCCGCTACGACCGCAAGCCGAGCGGCATCGAAACACGCGATGGTGCACGCTGCGCGGGCCAGTTGTGCGCCATTCTGGAAACCATGGACAGCAGCCCGCGCGGGCGCAAGTGGTATGCCGATCTCCAGTTGTTCAAGGACGAGCCGAAGAACCTCGTGTGGCGCATGGCGACCCTGAACAACGAGGCGATCTCGCAGGAGTTGCTGCGCGTGCTGGACACACTGAAGGACACGCTGCCACCGGCCACTGAGGTGACGGATGCTGAAACGGCCGAAGAAAGCGCGCGGCAGCAGCGCGCCTGGGCCGCAATGGCGGTGGCGCTGGAGAAGATACCGAAGACGCTCAAGGGTAGCCAGACGCTGATCAAGGAAGCGTCCAAGCTCGTCGACCCCGGAGCCGGCACGATGCAGAAGATTCAGTCGCTGCAGAAGATCGCCGAGACGGCCGCGAAGAATGTTCATTCGGTGTGGGGCATTGCTGTAGTGCGGGCGGCCCAGAAATTGGGTGCTTCGGCGATGGAGCTGAATCTCGCCAAAGGGCAGATCGTGTTGCTCTCGCACGGCCTGGGCGACAAGGCGATTGAGTTCGTGCGAGCGGAGCAGCGCCTGCTGGACGAGAAATTGCATGCCGAGGGAAGGCAGGTGGTCTACAGCAACAAGCACAATCCCAGGCCGGGCGGACGAGCGTGGAAGCGGCACTACGACCACAAGGGCGAGAAGATGCAGGCCCGGGTGGATCGGGCGTTGGCGCTCGGCGCGGACAACGCAGTGAAGAACATGCGCATTCCGTCGGTGGTCGGTGGCCTGGAGATCATGAGCCTGATCCCGACCTTCGGTCGCGCGGGCGAGCGCAGCGATGACCCGAGGGCCGGCAGCCAAAGCGCAGGAGCGCTGGCCGGCGCGATGGGAACCTGGAAGAGCTGGCGATCCGACTACTACGAAAAGAACGTCTACGAGGCGATCAAGGCCGAAGCGCCGCTGGCCGCGCGGGCAAATCTGGTGACGGCCTTGGACAATGAACTGCGCATGCTGAAGATCGGCGCGGCGCATTGGGTGGCGTCTGCTGCGGTGGTGGGGGTGGTTTGGGATGCGATTGACGCAAAAGCAGCAGCAAAGGAGGGGAACGACTTGCTGCGATGGGCATACGTCGGGAGAGCTATTTCGGGCGGTGCAACTCTCACCTCTGCACTGGTGAGTGCCTACAATTTCGACAAAGTACGCGTTGTACTTTGGTGTACTCGCGTCAATCTCGTTGCTGGTGTGATGACTCTTGCAGCGAGCTATGCAATCGAAAAAATCAAGGCAAAGGAGTGGATCGACTGGCTTCAAGCTCAGCCTTTCCGGAAGATGGATAGTAAGAAGACCCCACAAATCAGCGAGCAATTCATGCTCAGTCAGTTGGCCAATGCGATTGCAGACATGGACTGACGAGTAGACCTATGTTTTTTTCGGAGAACAGCTTTAGGCAAGAGCAACGCAGAGACGGCACAGAGAAAGCACTGGCGTACTACGCGGACATCAATTCGTACACGCGGCTGCACGAGATCCAGGAAGGCGTGCGACCTCGTCAGGAAAACGAGCCCAAGCTCAAGAGAAAGGAAAAGCTTGAGCAGCAGAAACTCGCACATCCTCGGCTCTATGGCATGCGCACCTTGTTCGACTTCAACGAGCATTTCGTTGAGTTGAGTAATGCGGGGGAGGAGAAACGGTCGTTGGGTTTAATGCTGTTCATTCTCTGTTTCTCAATTATTGCGTTACCTTTGTATTCCTTCTTGGATCAGGTGATGGGGCATGGACCACGCTCGACATCGTGGTTCATCGCATTGGCAATAGGTGGCGCCATGTGCGTTACGGTGCTTGTTCTCTGCTACTTCTTTGCGTGGCCATACCTACTTGCTCCGGCCTTCTTCACCAGCCTGCGTGCGCGGTACCGTTTCAATCGAACCACTCGAAAGGTCTACGCGCTGCGCCCAAAGAAGTACGGCGGCAATGTGGTGCTCGACTGGGATCGCGTTCAGGCGCATGTTCGATGGGCGCCGCCCAAAGCGTGGACGGCTGAGCAACTGGCAACGAGCGAGGCCGCGCGCGAAGAGCGCCAGCGCTCGGCGGGCCTGGACAGCAACCTGCTGTTGTACTGGCCACCGCTGGATGCCAACGATCCCGAGCGCAAGGGAGAAGATGTACTCTGGGTCGGGCCCACCGGCAGCGGCGAATCGTTGTGGCAGTACATCCGGACCTTCATGGAAGATGGAATGGACGCTGTGCCGAGGCCCTCCGAGCACGAGTGGCTGCGCAAAGGCTTCAGCGGCCCTGGCGAGCACTTGGAAGAAACCGTCATGCATGGCTCGCACATGCGTGACGACATCATCGGCAAAGGCACATCGGGTGCGACCTTCACCAACTACGCGACGAACTTCCTGTGGGCGCCGTTGCACAGCCTGGCCGAGCGGCTGTGCTACTGGCCCACGTTCCCCGAAGAATGGAACAGCGACTGCGGGCAGAAGCGTCGCGAGAGCGGCATCGGCCCCGAGGAGCCCATGCGATGGACCTGCAAACCTTGATGCCCAGAGGCACGCCAATCCTCCGAGGGTCGCTTGGTGAATGCAACGGCGAACTCAAAGTGAGTTGATCGTGTTCCTCTCGGAGAATGGTTATCAGAATGAGCGTCGCAGCCTGGACGCCGCAAAGGCTTTGGCGTACTACGCGGACGTCAACCAGCACACGCGGTTGTACGGAATCCATGAAGGGGAGACGCCTCGCCGAAACGGTGAGCCCAATCCTACGAGAAAGGAAAAGCTCAAGCAGCAGAAACTCGCACAGCCTCAACTCTCTGGAATGCGCACGTTGTTCGACTTCAACGAGCACTTCATTGAATTGAGTAATGCGGAAGAGGAAAAGCGTTCGCTTGGGTTCATGCTGCTTCTTCTCTTTGGTTTCATGTGCTGCATACCGCTATTTGGGTTGGCCTTGTCGCTCCCAGATGACCCAATGCTCTCTCGCGACTGGGTCATCAACTTCGCTATCGGCGGATGCATGCTGCTGGCTGCTTGTGCGTTGATCTATTTCCTGGTGTGGCCCTACATGCTTGCGCCCACTTTTCTCACCAGTTTGCGTGCGCGCTACCGCTTCAACCGAACAACCCGCAAGGTCTACGCACTGCGCCCGAATAACTACGGCGGCAATGTGGTGCTCGACTGGGACCGTGTGAACGCGCATGTCCGGTGGGCGCCACCAATATCCTGGACGGTCGAGCAGCTGGCAACGAGCGAGACCGCGCGCGAAGAGCGCCTGCGCTCGGCGGGCCTGGACAGCAATCTGCTTTTGTACTGGCCCCCGCTGGATACCAGCGATCCCGAGCGCAAAGGAGAAGACGTACTCTGGGTCGGGCCCACCGGCAGCGGTGAATCACTGTGGCAGTACATCCGCACCTTCATGGAGGACGGCATGCATGCCGTGCCCCCTCCTTCGAAGCATGAGTGGCTGCGCAAGGGCTTTAGTGGACCGAGCGAGCACCTGGAGGAAACCGTCATGCACGGCTCGCACATGCGCGACGACATCGTCGGCAAGGGAACCTCGGGGGCAACCTATGGGAACTACGCAGCGAATTTCCTCTGGGCGCCGCTGCACAGCCTGGCCGAGCGGTTGTGCTACTGGCCCACATTCCCCGAAGAATGGAACAGCGACTGCGGCCAGAGGCGTCGCGAGAGCGGCATCGGCCCCGAAGAGCCATTGCGCTGGCCGTGCAGGGCGTCGAGGTAGCACGGCATAGCGTGCAGGACGAACTGCAGCCTGGTTGAGGACCTTTCATGTTCGTTCGAGAAAACAGTTACCGGCTGGCCAGGCGCCGCTCCCCCGAAAAAGGCCGCGTCCACATCAACTTGGAAGGGCAAAAACACTGGCCCACCCAGCGTTCCGGTGCGCGCGGCGTCGAGATTCCGAGTCGGGCTGCCTACGCCCAGAACGATGCGTACTTGGAACTGTGCAACCCAGGATGGGATTTGCAGTGGCGTGCCGGAATGGGGAATCTCTATGTTGTGCTGCCGGCTCTCGTGCTGGTATGGATGTGGTACGGATTCGCGGTCCATCCTCTTCTCTTCGAAACGATCATCTTCTTCTGGCCGACCATGCCCTATGGGCAGGACGACTGGCCCTATGTCGCCTTTGGCTGGCTCCTGCTATTTCCCCTTGCGTTAGCCAGCGCCTTCATGATCTTCGCGTGGTTCCACTACATGGGCATGCGCACCTGCTTCTTCACCTTTGCCCGGGGGCGCATCCGCTTCAACCGGCTCACGCGCAAGGTGTATGTGCTGCGTCCTGGCTACTGCGGAGGCAACGTGGTGCTGGACTGGGAGCGCTTGGTGGCACTGTTCGAGCCCGAAGGCACCAGCGCGGGCGCCAAGCAGACCATCAAGGCGCTCGCGCTTTACCACCCGCCGTTCGACCGGACCGATCCGAGTGCCAAGGGTGAAGACTGCATCTTCGGGGGCCCAGGCTTGTCGGGTCCGCAGGAGGCGGCGTCTCTGTGGGAGTACATCCGCCAGTACATGGAAGCCGGCCCCACCGTCGATCACGTGCCCGCCGACGCTTCTTCCACCTACAAGGGCATCGCGCGCTATCTGCATCCGGACTACACCACCTATTGCGGCAAGCCGAGCCGACGCCAGTACCAGTTGGAGCAGAAGCCGGGCTTCATGGAGACGAGCTTCCACATGATCAGCCAGATCACCTGCTCGTGGCCGACATTCCCGAAGGAATGGCAAAGCGATTCAGGCATGGGCGAACCGGAAGACAAGCCGGTGCAGACGGGCGCCGTGACGACAGCGCTCGTCTACCGGGCACAAGGCAAGCTGAGCAAGGCCGATGACATCGAGTTCCTGCAGCACTGGGGAACCGCCGAGGCGGTGCAAGAAGCGATGCCGCGCAAGGAATGAATGCGCCTGCACATTACGGCGTGTGCACTGCACTCCAAGCGAAATGCTGAACCGCGCCGCGCCCCCACTCAACCCGCCACGCCAAACCCCGTGTCGAAGGTCCCCTTCACATCCAGCGGCTGCCTGATGAGCCCCACCTGCCGGTAGAAATCCGCCGTGCCCTGTTGGTCAGCGATGACCTGCGCATCGATGGGTATCCACCTCTGCTGGCGGCGCTCGAACTGCAGCTTGGCCGCTTCGGGGGGAATGCCGATGATGCGGGCCAGTGCGGCCGAGTAGGCATCGACGTTGCGGTACGACCAGAGCTGGGCCTTCACCACGCGCTGCAGAAAGTCCTGCAGCACCGGCCGCTTGGCGGCAATGGCGGCGTCGGTGGCCGCGAGGTAGCTTAGGCCGGGCAGCAGGCCGCGTCCGCTCACGAGCACGCGCGCGTGGCGGCTGACCTCGGCCAGCGCGGTGTAGGGCTCCCAGGTGGCCCAGGCATCGACCGAGCCCTGCGTGAGCGCGAGCTTGGCGTCGGCCGGCGCAAGGAAGCGGATGTTGACCTCCTCGGGCTTGAGTCCCGCCGCGGTGATGGCCTTGAGCGTCACGTAGTGGCCGATGGAGCCGCGGTTGGTCGCGATGCTCTTGCCCTTGAGATCGGCCGCGGTCTTGAGCGGCGAATCGGGCCGCACCAGCACAGCCGTGCCGTACGAATCCGAACGGTTCGCGCCGATGGCCTTGACGCGCGTGCCGGCCGCAAGCGCAAAGATGAGCGGCGCATCGCCGATGGGTCCGGAATCGACCGCCGCGGCGTTCAGCGCTTCGGCCAGCGGCGCAGCGGCGGGGAATTCCGACCACTGGATGTCATAGCCAAGGCCTTCGAGCCCGCCGGCCGCTTCGAGCAGCGCGCGCAGCCCGCCCTTCTGATCGCCGGCCTTGAGAACAGGGCGGCCCTGTGCGCGGGCCTGCAATGAGAAAACAGGCAAGGCCACGGCAGCGGCAAGGCCGCTTGCGAGGAGCTGTCGGCGCGATCGGTTGAGATGTGGGTTCATGGGTTCTCCGTGTTCAGTTAAAAAATAGGTCAATGGATGAAGCCGCCCTTGACGAAGCGCACCGGCTGCGCGTCCATGCGGGCGATCAGCGCGCCCAGGCCATCGGCGGGCGGTGCGGCAGCGCCCTGCCCCCACGCGACGGGCGCACGTTCGCTGCGGCACAGCAGGTCGTCGTCCGACCAGCCCGTCTTGCCGGGCGCACCGCGTGCGCGCAGCCAGCCGTCGCGATCGGCAATCAGCTGGGTGCCGGCGAGTTGATCGGTGCCGGCGATGAGCGACAGCGCCTCCCATGCGGCGGCGGAGTCGGCCACGCAATCGGCGGAAGTTGCAACTGCGCTCGAAGGCGGCCGCAGCAGCACGGTGACGAGGCGCGGGTCTTCGGTGAGCACCGCATCGCCCGCCACGATGCGCATGCGCTGCCCGCGCCAGCTCGCAAGCAAGCGCGGCGGCTGCGAACCGCAGCGCACCGCCATGTCGGGCAGGCCGATGGGTTGCGGCCAACTGCCGAGCGCGCGCAGGCTCTGGCCCGCGCCCTGCGCCTTCATGTAGTCGACCAGCGCCCAGGCCTCGGCCTCGCCGAGCTTTCCGGCAAAGCCTGGCATGGTGGGTTGGCCACCCCGCTGCGCATCGCGCGTGCCGTGGAGGATGCGCCAGAGCAGGTCGCCATCGGCGCGCCGCCACAGCAGCGGGCCGCTGAGGTCCGGCGGCCACACCGCCAGCGAGGCGGCGAGCGGGCCTTCGCCCTTGCCGTCTGCGCCGTGGCAGGCCACGCAGTTCTGCTGGTAGAGCACGCGGCCTTGCGCGATGGAAGCGGCCGTGAAGCCGGTCGGCGATGCGTGGAAGCTCGCGGGCGTCGCGGGCACCAGCACCACGTGCGACTCGGGCCAGGGCGCGGCGATCAGCAGCATCGGCACCAGCGCCAGCAGGTAGTAGCGCGGGCGCCGCCAGAACAGCGTGAGCAGCAACGCCAGTGCCGCCACGGCGACGAACACCAGCGTCCATGCGAGGCTGCGCGCCTGCCCCAGGTCGATCAGCAGGTTCTCGCCCGACAGCCGCCGTGCCCATGGCCACGCCGGCTGGCCGTGCACATGCTGCGTGAGGCCGAGCGCATCGAGCGCGCGCAGCAGTTGCAGCTGGGCGCCTTGCAGCAGGCCGATCAGCAGGTTGAGCCAATCGGCCTCGGGCGTGCTGTTCATCTCACCAGGTGGCGTCGAGCCCCAGGTGCCGCAACGCCTCGTGCCGCAATTGCGCCAAACGCGCATGGCCGCGATGCCGCGGATACGGCAGGTCGACCACGATCTCCGCCGCAATGCGCGCCGGCCGGTCGCTCAGCACGATCACGCGGTTGGCGAGGAACAGGGCCTCTTCCACATCGTGCGTCACCAGCAGCGCCGAGAAGCCCGCACGCTGCCACAGGTTGACCAGCTCGCTCTGCATCGCGATGCGCGTGAGCGAATCGAGCTTGCCGAGCGGCTCGTCGAGCACCAGCAGTTGCGGATCGTTGACCAGCGCACGCGCCAGCGCCACGCGCTGTGCCATGCCGCCCGAGAGCTGGTGCGGAAAGGCCTTGGCAAAGTCGCTGAGGCCGACAAGCTTCAGCGCCTCGTCGACGCGCCCGCGCTGCGCCTTGAGCACGCCGCGCGCCTGCAGGCCCAGCGCCACGTTGTCCCACACGCTGCGCCAGGGGTAGAGCGTCGGGTCCTGGAACACGACGATGCGCGAAGGGTCGGGCCGCGTGATGGGTGCATCGTCCTGCGTGATGCGACCGGCCGTGGCGGGCTCGAGCCCGGCCACGAGGCGCAGCAGCGTCGACTTGCCGCAGCCGCTCGGCCCCAGCAGCGCGACGAACTCGCCGGGCTTCACCGCAAGGTCGATGTCGTCGAGCACCTGCAGCGGCCCTGCGGGCACATCGAACCAGTGGCTCACGCCGCGGATGTCGATCTGCGCGCCGGCCTGGCGCACGCCTGCTTCGGCAACGGCGGCGGCTACCATTTCACGGTCCCCTTCTGCCACGACAGCACGCGGTCGCGCACCTTGAAGAGCAGCGTGATCAAGCCCGAGCACAGCCCGGCCATCACGATCAGCGCGGCATACATGTTCGAGTACGAGGCCCAGCCCTGCGCCCATGAAAGGTAGAAGCCCAGCCCCGCCTTCACGCCCATCATCTCGGCCGTGACGAGCACCGAGAACGCCGCGCCCAGCCCCATGAAAAGGCCCACGAACACCTGCGGCAAGGCAGCCGGAATGGCCACGCGCAGCACCAGGAAGCGCTCGCTCGCGCCCATGGTGCGCGCCACGTCGTAGTAGTTGCGGTTGACGCCCGCCACCCCCGACCAGGTGAGCACCGCCACCGGAAATCCGGTCGCCAGCGCGATCAAAAACACCGCGGCCGCATAGCTCGACGGAAAGAAGAAGAACGCCAGCGGCAGCAGCGCCGAAGCCGGCACCGGTCCCACGAAGCGCAGCACCGGATGCACCCAGTAGCCTGCGATGCGCGACCAGCCGATGGTCACGCCCGTGAGAAAGCCCGCGAGCGCGCCCAGCACGAAGCCATGCGCGAGCAGCCGGGTCGAATGCAGCAGGCTTTCTCCGAGGCGGCGCCAGTCGTCGATGTAGGTCTCGACCAGGCTTTGCGGCGGCGCAAAGAACGGCGTGGGCAGCAGCGCGAGCTTGGCGGTCGCGATCTCCCAGATCGCGAACAGCACGGGCAGCGCGACGAGCCATGGGCCCGCTGGCCGCAGTGCAATCGCGACGCGGCCGGCGCGCGGCCCGAGCGATGCGGCGGCCAGCAGCAGTGCGCCCACCGCGAGGGCGGCGATGCCGAACTCGTCGGTGTAGGCCCAGTCGCTGAAGCCGACGGCCTTGTTCGGCCAGTAGAGCGTGAGCAGGCCGAGGGCGAACCATGTGGCTGCGGCGGCGAAACCGATGCGCCATGGGGGCAGGGCCGCTTGGATACGGGGCGATGTCGAAATGGGAGCCGGCGTGCGTTCGGGCGCCGCTGCCCCCACCCTGGCCCTCCCCCGGAAGGGGAGGGATTCGAAGCCGAATGCGGGGTCGGGGGTGCTCATGCGAGTGGATCGAAAGAGACGTGTTCGGCAAAGCGCACCGGATCGGTGGTCTTCTTGAGCACGCCAACGCCGCGGAAATCGCGCGCATAGAACTCCACCTCGTCGCGCAGGTTCTTGCCAAGCGGATGGTGGTTGTGCGTGAGCGTGCCGAGCAGTGCGCGCAGGTCTTCGATCGGCACCTTGGGCGAATACTTCGCAAATAGCTTGGCGGATTCGTTCGGGTTCTCGGCCACGTAGTCGGACGCTTGCGCAATGGCGCGCACCAGCGCAGCCACGGCCGGCTTGTCCTTGCGCACGAGTTCGCCGCGCGCGCCGACGATGCAGCAGACCTTGTCTTTGTATTCGCCCGAGAGGTTGCTCGCAATCTCCACGAAGGCGCCCTTGTTGCGCTTCTCGATCAGGTAGACGTTCGGGTCGCCATCTGCAATCGCATGGATCTCGCCCTTCTGCACGGCAATGTCGAGCAGGTCGGCCGGGTACTGGCGCCAGGTCACGTCCTTGTCGGCATCGATGCCGTTCTTCGCGAGCAGGATCGAGAAGAAGTTCTTGCCCGGGCTCGCGATGTCCGACACGCCGATGATCTTGCCCTTGAGGTTTGCGATGCTGGTCGCACCTGCGCTCTTCGCGCCCACCAGCCGCACGCAGCCGCCGTGCGAGCTGCCGACGATCTTCACGTCGAAGCCCGACTCCAGCGGCTTGAGCCAGCGGTGGATCATGCCCACCGCCGCATCGGCCTTGGCCGTGGCCAGCGACTCCAGCAGCTGGTCGGTGGAACCGGTGTAGTTGATCAGGTCCACCTGCAGGCCGTTGCGCTCGAAGTAGCCGCGCTCTTGCGCGACGACGACGGGCGAGAGGCAGAACGCGGCGGCGTTCCATGCAAAGGTGAGCTTGCGCGCCTGCTGCGAGAAGGCCTGCGAGGCGATCAGGCCGCCAGAGGCGACCACGGCGGCGGCGGCGCCTCCGCGCAGGACACCCCGGCGCGATACGGGGCGTGAGAAAGAAGCGGTCATCGAGAACTCCAGTGGTTTTTCTTCAGAGCAGCAGTTCGGGCTCCGCCTCGACCAGGCCTTGGTAGAGGCTGTCGAAGGAATGAATGGCGCCCTCCGGCCCTCCGATCTGGCTGTGCGTGTGGCGCGCGGTTTCCTCGTCGATGGGCTGCGGCTTGCCGGCGGCCTCGGCGAGAAGTTGCGTGTGGCAGGCGTTGTCGAGCGCGATGTACCACCACGCGGCGGCCTCCACCGTCGGGCCCGCAGTCAGGATGCCGTGGTTCTTGAGGATCGCGCCCTTCTTGTCGCCCAGCGCCCGCGCGATGCGCTCGCCCTCGCTGGTGTCGACCACCATGCCGGTGAAGTCGTCGAACAGCGCCACGTCGCCATGGAACACGCAGCTGTCCTGCGTGATCGTGTCGAGCTTGCGGCCAAGCGTCGACCAAGCCTTGCCGTAGGTCGAATGCGTGTGGGCGGCGGCAACGATCTTCGGGTTGTGCTCGTGGATCGCGGCATGGATGGCGAAGGCGGCCTTGTTGAGCGGCCGGTCGCCGATCACCGTCTCTCCCTTCGAATTGACGAGCAGCAGGTCGGAGACCTTGATGCGCGAGAAGTGGATGCCCAGCGGGTTGACCCAGAAGTGGTCGCTGAGCTCCGGGTCGCGCGCGGTGATGTGGCCCGCGAGGCCTTGGGCGAAGCCAAAGCGCGCGAACAGGCGGAACGCGCCTGCCAAGCGCTCCTGCCGGTGGCGGCGCTCGGCCTGCACGCTGGTGCGCGGCGGGACTGGGTCGAACCAGTACTTCTGCTGCGGGTGGGGGTTGAGCTCGAGCGGCTGGGGGGCGTTGCGGTCGATGGAAAGAACGGCATTCATCGGAGATCTCTTGGGGTATTGGGTGTTGCTCCTTCCCCTTCCGGGGGAAGGCTGGGATGGGGGCACGACGGCTTCAAACGCCATGGCGGTGGTCAAGGCCGCTTGCCCCCACCCCTGCCCTCCCCCGGAAGGGGAGGGAGCAAGACAGATCAGGCGGCCTTGCGGATGGAAGCCGCACGCTGCGCCACCAGCTCGCGCACACGCGGAATCAGCTCGCGTCCATAGTCGACCGCGTCTTCCAGTGGATCGAAGCCGCGGATCAGGAAGGTGGTCACGCCCAGGTCGTAGTAGTCGAGCAGCGCATCGGCCACCTGTTCGGGCGTGCCGACCAGCGCGGTGCTGTTGGAACGGCCGCCGATCTCCTGCGCCACCGCCGTCCACAGGCGCTTGTCGAGCCGCGTGCCCTTCTCGGCCGCGGCGAGCAGGCGCTTCGCACCTTCGCTCTGCTGCGGCCCGCCGCGGTTGTAGCCCTGCACCACGCGCAGGCGCTTCGTCTCGGCCAGGATGTTCTCGGCGCGCGCCCATGCGGCCTCTTCGGTCTGCGCGAGGATCGGGCGGAACGACACCGAGAAGCGCACGCTGCGCCCGTGCTTGGCGGCCTCGGCACGCACGCGCGCCGTGAGCTCGCGCGCCTGCTCGAGCGACTCGCCCCACAGCGCATACACGTCGGCGTACTTGCCGGCCACCGGAATCGCCGCCTCCGAGGCACCGCCAAAGTACACCGGCACATGCGGCTTGCCGTTGCGCGTCTGCACCGGCTTCACTTCGGAGAAAGCGTTCTGGAAGCGGTAGAGCGCGCCTTCGTGGTCGAAGGGCTTGTCGGCGGTCCACACCTTGTGCAGCACGTCGAGGTATTCGTCGGTGCGCGCATAGCGCTGGTCATGGCCGAGCCAGTCGCCGTCGCGGCGCTGTTCCTCGTCGGAGCCGCCCGAGATGTAGTGCACCGCGAGCCGGCCGCCGCTGAACTGGTCGAGCGAGGCGAACTGCCGCGCCGCCAGCGTGGGCGCCACGAAACCCGGGCGGTGCGCAAGCATGAAGTGGATGCGCTCGGTGACCGATGCGGCATAGGCCACGGTCAGCGTGGCGTCGGGGCCAGTGGAATGGTGCGGCACCAGCACGCGGTCGAAGCCCGCGTTCTCGTGCGCCTGGGCAAAGGCGCGCACGTAGTCGCGGTCGATGGCCGGGCCCTTGGCCGCGTGGATCTCCGAGACCTTCTGGCCCTGGATCATGCCGATGAATTCAACGTCGTTCTGGCTCATGGTGTCCTCGTGTTTTCAGGGTGATGTGTGTGTTGTTCAGGCGGCGGGCAGGCGCAGCACGCTCTCGAAGCGACGGTCCCACAGGGGCTTCACGTCGGCGGGCCCGTCGAGCACGCCGATCTTCAGGAAGGTGTCGGCCACCTCCTGGTGGCTGCGCACCACTGCATCGGTGACCGGGCCCAGGCTGTAGTCGCCGCTGCGGCCGTTGAAGAGCTCGACCAGGTCGCCGACCGGAACGCGCGTCTCGGCCGACTGCGCACGCGCATAGGCCAGGAAGTTGCCGTTGATCCATGCGAAGGCGCGCTGCAGGCGCTGCAGCAGGTCGCCCAGCGCCGCGCGGCGCAGTTCATCGTCGAGCGCACGCGGGTTGGCGTAGATCGGGAAGTTGCCCGAGAGGTAGCCCACGCCGGTCTTGATGGTGCGCGCGCCGTACTGCGTGCGCGCCAGCTGGCCGTTGTAGCCGTAGATGGCCCAGGCATCGAGGTCGCCGCGCGCGAAGGCCGAGAGGCCGTCCGAGGGCGTGAGGCTCACGGCCTGGATGTCGCTGAACGAAAGCCCCGCCTCGGCCAGCTGCCTGGCCAGGTAGTAGTGCGAGGTGGTGGCGCGCACGTAGCCCACGCGCTTGCCCTTGAAGTCGGCGATGCGGCGGATCGGCGAATCCTTGCGCGCCAGCGTGGCCTGGTTGTTGAGGTCTTCATGCGTCACAGCCACCAGCCGCACGCTGGATTTCTGGCGCGCCGCGAACACCGGCGGAATCTCGCTGCCCGAGCCCAGGTCGAGCGCATCGCCGTTGATGGCCTCGATGTGCAGCACGCCGTTGTTGAGCTCGCGCCAGTCGATCTTGTAGGGCGTATTGGCCTGGCCGGAAGCCTGCAGCAGCGGCCGCCAGAGCCCCTTGTAGGTGCCCACGCGCAGTGTGACGCCAGAGAGGTCGCGCGCCGGCGCCGCGCCCACCGCGGCCAGGGCGCCCCAGCCTGCGGCGGCTTGGAGCAGGCGTCGCCTGTCGATGGGGAAGTCAGATGTCATGCACCGGACCGTACCGAGGCAGCCGGCAAAAGCGAACGCAGAAAAACGAGTTTGCATATGCGGGATGCGTCGTTTCCGGCCCGGCGCGGCCCCGGTACCGTGCGCAACCATGAGTGCACTCCCCTTGCGCCGCCCGCCGGCCACGAATGAAGACCACCCCACGCCTGCCACCGTCGATGCCGCATTGCTCGCGCATCTGTCGGCGCAGTTCGCCGCCACCGCGGCCGACCACGACCGCAGCGGCGCCTTTCCGCATCCGAACTTCGCGGCCTTGCAGTCGCACGGCCTCGTCGGCCTGGTGGCGCCCGCGGCGCACGGCGGCGGCGGCGCCACGCTGGCCACGGCGCGGCGCGTGATCGCGGCCGTGGCGCGCGGTGAGCCGGCCACAGCGCTGATCCTGACGATGACCTACCTGCAGCACCACGCGCTCGCACGCAGCGACAGCCGCTGGCCACCGCACCTGCGCGAGCGGGTGCTGCGCAGTGCGGTGGAACGCGGTGCGCTCATCAACGCGCTGCGCGTCGAGCCCGCGCTCGGCTCGCCCGCGCGCGGCGGGCTGCCCGCGACGATCGCACGCCGCGAAGGCAGCGGCTGGATGATCGACGGCCACAAGCTCTACACGACCGGCATCGAGGGCTTGTCGTGGCTCGCCGTATGGGCCCGCACCGACGAGGCCGTGCCGCGCACCGGCGTGTTCCTGGTGCCGCGCGATGCACCCGGCGTGCGCGTGATCGCAAGCTGGGACCATCTGGGCCTGCGCGCCTCGGGCAGCCACGAGGTGGTGTTCGAGAACGTGGCGATCGATCTCGACCACGCGGTCGACCTTCGCGCCCCGGCCGACTGGGCACCCGATGCCGGCAGCCAGACCGACATCGACGCCCACGCCGCGCAGCAGGCCTGGATGACGGTGCTGCTCGGCAGCCTCTACGACGCGGTGGCGCAGGCCGCGCGCGGCTGGCTGGTGAGCTTCCTGAACCATCGTGCGCCCGGCAGCCTGGGTGCGCCGCTCGCGAGCCTTGCGCGCGTGCAGGAGCATGTGGGAGAGATCGAGGCGCTGCTTCGCACCAACCGCGTGCTGCTCGACGATGCGACGCGCGCCGTCGACGAAGGCCGCGCGCAGCCGGCCACTGACAGCGGCCTGCTCAAGTACACCGTGACGGGCAACGCGGTCCGCGCGGTCGAACTCGCGCTGCAGCTCAGCGGCAACCACGGCCTCGCGCGGCAGAACCCGCTCGAGCGGCACTACCGCGACGTGCTGTGCAGCCGCATCCACACGCCGCAGAACGACGCGATCCTGGTTGCGGCCGGCAAGCGCGCATTGCTTTCCGAGGGGGCCGCCGCATGACCGACCTGCTGTTCTCCAAGGCCTCGCGCCGCCATTGGCTCAAGCAGGGCGCGGCGCTATCGTTCGCAGCCACCGCGCCGCTGGGCGCATGGGCGCAAGCGCAAACCACGCTGGTGCTTGGCGACCAGGCCGGCGGCCTGCGCGCGCTGTTCGAGGCCTCGAAGGCGCTCGAAGGCGCGCCCTTCGCCTACCGCTGGGCCAACTTCCAGGGCGCGGCGCCGCTGTTCGAGGCGCAGCGCAGCGCGGCCGTCGACACCGCAGTGGCGGGCGACCTGCCGGTGCTGGCAGCGGCGGTCGGCCGGACGCCGCTCAAGATCGTCGCCACGCGCGTCGGCAAGGCCGATGCCCTGGGCATCGTGGTGCAGCCCGATTCGCCGTTGCGCCAGGTGGCCGACCTGCGCGGCAAGACGGTGATCGTGTCGTCCGCGCGCGGCAGCATCTCGCAGTACCAGCTCTACGGCGCGCTCGAGGAAGCCGGTGTGCGGCGCGACGAGGTCACGGTGAAGTTCGTGCTGCCGACCGATGCGGCCGCGGCCTTCGCGTCGAAGCAGATCGACGCCTGGGCTGTCTTCGATCCCTACTACACCATCGCGCTGCAGCAGGGCGGGCGCATCCTGCGCGACGGGCGCGGCATCAACACGGCGCTGGGCTTCATCACCGCGAGCGAGCCTTCGCTGGCCGACCCTGCCAAGCGCGCCGCCATCGTGCAGTTTCTGGACCGGCTGGCGCGCGCGGGCGAATGGGCGCTGGCCAACCCCGAGGCCTATGCGCAGGCCTACAGCCAGCTCACGCGCCTGCCGATCGAATCGGCCCGCATCATCACGGCGCGCGCCTCGGTCACGGGCCGGCCGGTGTCCGAAGCCGACATTGCCGCGCTGCAGACGGTGGCCGACCGCTCGGCGCGCGACGGCATTCTGCCGCTGCGCGTGGAGGTGCGCGCCATCACCGATGCGCAGCTGTGGAAGCGTCCCGCGTGAGCCGCGCGTCTGGCGCCATCGCGCCGCTGCGTGAATTCGTCATCGCATTCGGCCGCCTGCTCGACAGCGGCCCCAACGAGCCGCGCATTCTTTCCGAAGGCGGCGCCCTGCTCCGCCAGCTGGTGGCGCAGGACGACTGGCTGCCCGATGCCTTTGCCCAGCCCGACCCGGCGCGCTACCAGCAGTTCTTGCTGCACGCCGACAGCACCGAGCGCTTCTCGGTCGTGAGCTTTGTCTGGGGACCGGGGCAGGCGACGCCGGTGCACGACCACACGGTGTGGGGCCTGATCGGCATGCTGCGCGGCGCCGAATACAGCCAGGCCTATGCCGTGGGCAGCGACGACCTGGCGCGGCCGCAAGGCGAAGCGGTGCGGCTCGACGCCGGCGACGTGGAGGCCGTGTCGCCCGCCCTCGGCGACCTGCATCGCGTGCACAACGCGCATGCAGACCGCGTATCCATCAGCATCCACGTGTACGGCGCCAACATCGGCGCCGTCCAGCGGCATACTTACCCGGCCGAGGGCGCACGCAAGCCCTTTGTCTCGGGCTACTCCAACACGCTGCTTCCCAACCTGTGGGACCGCTCATCCGAACCCAGATCGACGACGACATCCGCATGACGACCACCGCCTTCCCCCTGCTGCCCTTCGCCGCCGTGTGCGCGCGCCTGCTCGCACGCGACGAAACCGCGCTGCTCGACGTGCGCGAGGAAGACCCCTTCGCGCAGGAGCATCCGCTGTGGGCCGCGAACCTGCCGCTCTCGCGCATCGAGATCGAGGCCTGGCGGCGCATTCCGCGGCGGGACACCTTCATCGTGCTGTACGGCGCGCACAACGGCACCGACCTGGCGCCGCTCGCCGCGCGCACGCTGGCTGCAATCGGCTACACCAACCTGCACCTGCTCGAAGGCGGCCTCGAAGGCTGGCGCGCGGCCGGCGGCGAGCTGTTCCGCGACGTGAACGTGCCGAGCAAGTCCTTCGGCGAACTGGTCGAGCACGAACGGCACACGCCCTCGCTCTCCGCGCCCGAGGTGAAGGCGCTGGTCGAGGGCCAGGCCAACGTGGTGGTGCTCGACGCGCGCCGCTTCGACGAATACCGCACCATGAGCATTCCCTCGGCCACCAGCGTACCCGGCGCCGAGCTGGTGCTGCGCGTGCGCGAGCTGGCACCCGACCCGGCCACGCAGGTGATCGTCAATTGCGCGGGCCGCACGCGCAGCATCATCGGTACGCAGTCGCTGGTGAATGCGGGCATTCCGAACCCGGTGGCGGCGCTGCGCAACGGCACCATCGGCTGGAAGCTCGCGGGCCAGGTGCTCGACCATGGCGCGGACCGCAAGGCGCCGGCCGTGGTGTCCGATGCGCACCGCGTGCAGGCACAGGCCGATGCGCGGCGCGTGGCCGAGAGGGCCGGCGTGCGCCGCATCGGGCTCGATGCGCTGCACGCGCTGGAGGCCCCGGGGCGCACCGTGTACCGCTTCGACGTACGCACGCCCGAGGAATACGAGGCCGGCCACCTGCCCGGCTTTGCGAGCGCACCCGGCGGCCAGCTGGTGCAGGAAACCGATCACCAGGTGCCGGTGCGCGGCGCACGCATCGTGCTGGCCGACGACGACGGCGTGCGGGCATCGATGAGCGCGTCCTGGCTCGCGCAGATGGGCTGGGAGGTCTACGTGCCCGACGCGGTGCCGCCCGCCTCGGCCTTCACCGAGACCGCTGCGCCGCTGCCCGCCTACCCGCCCGCCGCGGCCGCCGTGGCGGAGATCTCGCCCGCGGAGCTGGCGGCCTTGCTGAAGCAGCAGATCGGCACCGCGGTGATCGACGTGACCACCAGCGCCAATTACGTGAAGCGCCACATCCCGGGTGCCTGGTACGCCATCCGCGCGCAGCTCGCGGGTGCGATCGACGCGGCCATTCCCGCATCGCAACGCTATGTGCTGACCTGCGGCAGCAGCCTGCTCGCACGTTACGCCGCGGCCGACCTGCGCCTGCTGCTCGATGCGCGCGGCCAGCGCGACGTGGAAGTTCTGGTGCTGGCCGGCGGCAACGCGGCATGGTTTGCGGCAGGCCTGGAGGCGGAAACCGGCGAGACGCGGCTTGCGACGCCGCGCACCGACCGCTACCGCAGGCCCTACGAAGGCACCGATGCACCGGCGGAGGCCATGCAGGCCTACCTGGACTGGGAATACGGCCTGGTCGCGCAGCTGGCGCGCGACGGCACGCACCATTTCCACGTGATCTGAGGCGCGGTGCGACGGCCGGCTTGCAACCGGCCGGTCACATTATTTCGCGGGGGTAAAGGAGGTCATCCGCCGTTCGCGCGGGGCGTTTTCTGGGAATACCCATCACAACTCGTCCCAGGAGCATCGCCATGAGACTGCCTGTTCTCGCCCTCTCGGCCGCCGCGCTGGCGGCCACCCTGACCGGCTGCGTGGTCGCGCCGGCGCAGCCTGTCTACACGGCGCCACCGGGCGTTGCCTACGTGGCCCCGACCTATGTGTCGCCGGGCGTGGGTTTCGTCTGGAGCTACCACCCGCGCTACGGCTATGGCTGGCACCACCCGCGCTACGGCTGGCACCGCGGATGGAGGTGAGCCCCGGGCGGGGCCTCAGCTGGTTTCGGCGCTCTTGAAGAGGGCCGCGACCTTGCGCTTGGTCTTGATGTTGCTCGAGATGCCGCGCGAAGGCGTTGCCTTGGCGGCGGCTTCCCAGGCCGGCGTGGCGTCGGCCTGGCCCGGTTCGTAGGGCTTGTCGAAGAACGGATCGCGCGGCGCGGAAGGTGCGCGGTGCGGGCGTCCGCCGCCGCGCCGGGCTTCGGTCTCGCGGCGCTCGCGCGGCTGGTCGAGCACGTCGCGCGCATCGCCGGCTTCGCCTTCTTCGCGCCAGTGGCGGCGTCCGTCGTTGATGCGGCCGCGCGGGCGGTCTTCCTCGAACTCGACGGGTTCGAGCTCGATCTTCTTCTTGATCAGCTTCTCGATGTCGGCCACCAGGCGCGCGTCGTTGCCGCCGCTCGCAAAGCTCACGGCCAGGCCCGAGGCGCCGGCGCGGCCGGTGCGGCCGATGCGGTGCACGTAGTCTTCGGCGTTGAACGGAATGTCGAAGTTGAAGACCGCGGGCACGTCCTTGATGTCGAGGCCGCGGGCCGCGACGTCGGTGCACACCAGCAGGTCGACCTCGCCGGCCTTGAACGAGGCGAGCGCCTTCAGGCGTTCGTCCTGGCTCTTGTCGCCGTGCAGCGCGGTGGTGCGAAGGCCGTCGCGCTCGAGCGAACGCGCCAGGCGCGCACAGCCGAGCTTGCTGTTGACGAACACGAAGGCCTGCGTGATGCCGCGCTGCTTCACGATCTGCTTGAGCGCGCGGCGCTTGTCGTCGTCGGTCACGCTGTAGAAGTGCTGCTCGACGGTGGAGGCCGTTTCGTTCGGCCGCGCCACCTCGATGGTGACCGGGTTCTGCAGGTAGCTGCCCGCAAGCCGCTTGATCTCGGGCGAGAAGGTGGCCGAGAACAGGAGCGTGGTGCGCTGCTTGGGCAGGTAGCTCAGGATGCGCTGCAGGTCGGGCAGGAAGCCGATGTCCAGCATGCGGTCGGCCTCGTCGAGCACCACGTACTCCACCTGGTTGAGCACCGCGTTCTTGGCCTCGATGTGATCGAGCAGCCGGCCCGGCGTGGCCACCAGCACTTCGACGCCCTTCTTGAGCTCGAGCGTCTGCGGCTTCATGTCGATGCCGCCGAACACCACCGTGCTGCGCAGGTTGGTGTACTTGGCGTACAGCTTGACCTGCTGGGCCACCTGGTCGGCCAGTTCGCGCGTGGGCAACAGCACCAGCGCACGCACCGGATGCCGCGCGGGCGAGGTGGAGGCGTTCTCGTGCTTGAGCATGCGCTGCAGCAGCGGCAGCGAAAACGCCGCGGTCTTGCCGGTGCCGGTCTGCGCGGCCCCCATCACGTCCTGCCCCGAAAGCACGACCGGAATGGCCTGTTCCTGGATGGGAGTCATGGTTTCGTAGCCCATTTCGGCTACGGCGCGCGCCAGCGGTTCCGCCAGCGATAGATTGGAGAAGGAGCTTGTCATTAAGCCTTCTATTGTCGCACTGCCGCAAAAAATGGCAGTGACAGCCGCGCGACAAACTCCGCGCCGGCTGTATTGCTACTTATTTCATAGCAACAAACTCAGTGCCTGCGCGGCCTTTCCGGCATCAATGCTCAAAGATTGCGTGCATTGAAGGTGTCGCAGGACTTGACATCGCCGCTTTGATAGCCCGCGCCGAACCAGCGCTGGCGCTGCGCGCTCGATCCGTGGGTGAAGCTGTCGGGCACCACGGCGCGGCCCGCGGAACGCTGCAGCGCGTCGTCGCCGATCTTCTGCGCGGCATTCATCGCGGCCTCGATGTCGCCCGGGTCGAGCCACTTCTTCGACTCCTGCGAATGGTGCGCCCAGATGCCGGCAAAGCAGTCGGCCTGCAGCTCGACGCGAACGCTCAGCGCGTTGTTCTGCGACTGGCTCAGGCGCCCGCGCATGCCGTCGACCTTGGCGGTCACGCCGAGCTCGTCCTGCACGTGGTGGCCGACCTCGTGCGCAATGACGTAGGCCTGCGCGAATTCGCCGGGCGCGCCGAGCTGGTTCTTGAGCGTGTCGTAGAAGCCCAGGTCGATGTAGACCTTCTTGTCGCCGGGGCAGTAGAACGGCCCCATCGCCGCCTGGCCGGTGCCGCATGCCGTGGGCGTGGCGCCGCGGAACAGCACGAGCCGCGGCGGCTGGTAGCTGCCGCCGTTCTGCCGGAAGATGTTCGTCCAGACCACCTCGGTGTTGCGCAGCACGGTCGAGACGAAGGCTGCTTCGCGGTCGTTCGAGGGCGGCTTGGGCGCAGGGCCTTGCTGTTGCTGCACCTGCACCTGTTCGCCACCGCCGCCGCTCAGCAGGCTGAGCACGGTCAGCGGATTGATGCCGAAGATCCAGCCTGCGATCAGCGCCACGGCAATGGTGCCGATGCCGATGCTGCGCCCGCCGATGAAGCCGCCTCCACCGCCGCCGCCGTCTTCACCGCGGCGGTCTTCCACGTTCTCGGATTGTTCGTTGCCTTCCCATCTCATCGCAGTCTCCTTGCCGGCCTTGCAGGGTTTTGCCGGATCGCCTCTGGATGGTACTTGGCCCGGCCGCCGGCTGCGTAACCGGCGGTCAGAATGCGCGGATCAGGTCTTGGGCAGCGTGACGCCGCGCTGTCCCTGGTATTTGCCGCCGCGGTCCTTGTAGCTGGTTTCGCAGACTTCGTCGCTCTCGAAGAACAGCACCTGCGCGCAGCCCTCGCCCGCGTAGATCTTGGCGGGCAGCGGCGTGGTGTTGCTGAATTCGAGCGTCACGTAGCCTTCCCATTCGGGCTCGAAGGGCGTCACGTTGACGATGATGCCGCAGCGCGCATAGGTGCTCTTGCCCAGGCAGATGGTGAGCACGTTGCGCGGGATGCGGAAGTACTCGACCGTACGCGCCAGCGCGAAGCTGTTGGGCGGGATGATGCAGTAGTCGCCGTGCATGTCGACGAAGCTCTTCTCGTCGAAGTTCTTCGGGTCGACCACGGTGCTGTGGATGTTGGTGAAAACCTTGAATTCAGGCGCGCACCGGATGTCGTAGCCGTAGCTCGAAGTGCCATAGCTGATGATCTTGTGGCCGGCGGCTTCGCGCACCTGGCCGGGCTCGAAGGGCTCGATCATGCCGGTCTGCTCGGCCATGCGCCGGATCCATTTGTCGCTCTTGATGCTCATATGCGGTCGCTGATGCTGCTGCGGGGAGGAATGGCGCGAATTGTGGCATGCGCCATGCCTCGGCCCTGCGGCGAGCTTGCGGCTATCCCGCCTGCGAGATCACCGTGCGCTCCACCAGCCGGTCGTCGCCCAGCACGATCATCGCGAACAGCAGCTCCTCGAGGCCGTTCGCGCGCGCGGCCTTGCGGGCCAGCAGCGGCGTGGCCTGGGGGTTGAGCACGAGGAAGTCGGCCTCGCAGCCGGGCTGCAGGTTGCCGACCACGCCATCCAGCCCCAGCGCGCGCGCCGCGCCGCCGGTGTGGCGCCACCAGAGCTCGGAAGGCGCGATGCTCAGGCCGGCCTTGGTCTGGCCCTCGCGGCCCACGTAGTAGGCGGCCAGCATCGTGTGGAAGGGGCTGAAGCTGGTGCCGCCGCCCACGTCGCTGGCCAGGCCGTAGGGGTAGCCCACGCGGTCGGCCGCGCCAAAGTCGAAGAAGCCGCTGCCCAAAAACAGGTTGCTGGTCGGGCTCACGGCCGCGGCCGTCTTCGTGTCGCGCAGCAGCGCGCGGTCGGTGTCGTCCAGGTAGATGCAGTGCGCGTACACGGCGCGCTCGCGCATCAGCCCGAAGCCGGCGTACACGTCGAGGTAGGAGCGCGCCTGGGGATAGAGCTCGCGCACCCAGGCCACCTCGTCGCGGTTCTCGGCCACGTGCGACTGGATCCAGGTGTCGGGGTACTTTGCGGCCAGCTCTCCCGCGCCGCGCATCTGGGCGTCGGTGCTCGCGGGCGCGAAGCGCGGGGTGATGGCGTAGCCCAGCCGGCCGGTGTTGTGCCACTTGCGGATCAGCGCCTCGGTGTCGATGAGGCTCTGCTCGGTTTCGTCGCGCACGCCGTCGGGCGAATGCCGGTCCTGCAGCACCTTGCCGCTGATCATGCGCAGGCCGCGGCGCTGGGCGCCCTCGAAGAACGCATCGACCGAGGCCACGTGCGAAGTCGCAAAGGCCAGCGCGGTGGTGACGCCGTTGCGCAGCAGTTCGCCGAAGAACACGTCGGCCACCTCGTTCGAATGCGCAGGGTCGGCAAACCTGGCTTCCGCCGGGAAGGTGTAGTTCTCGAGCCAGGGCAAGAGCCCCGGCGAGGGCGAACCGATGATGTCGGTCTGCGGAAAGTGGATGTGCATGTCCACGAAGCCCGGCGCGAGGATGCGGCCCGGCAGGTGCGTCAGCTCGGCATCGGGGTGGCGCGGCGACACGGCGGCATGGCTGCCGGCATCGAGCACGCGCTGGCGGCCGGCGCTGTCGGGCGCGACGACCAGCAGGCCGTCTTCATCGAAAACGGGCAGGCCGGCATCGTCGAATCGCAGGAGGGAGGCGCGGTAGGCTTTTTTCATCGTGGCTGCCGAGGGTAATCCAGGCCCGGGCCGCTGCAATTTCCATGTGCGTATGAGTGCTATACGGCAAAGCCACTCGGCGGGCGCCCGGCCGGTCAGCGCGTCACGCGCCCCTGCACGCCTTCCACCAGCCAGTTCATCTTCAGGATCTGCTCGTCGTTCAGCTGCGCACCCCTGGCGATGACGACGTGGCCCTCGTTGTCGCGCACATCGGCCGCCACCGCGCGGAAGGGCTGCAGCCTGCCTTCCGCGATGTCCTTCTGCCGCGCCAGCACTTCCTGCTGCACCGCCTTGGGCACCTTGCTGCCGAAGTCGCCGACGCGGATCATTCCCTCCTTCACGCCGCCCCACACGTTGCCGCTCTTCCAGCTGCCGTCGAGCACCGCGCGCGCACGCTCGGTGTAGTAGCCGCCCCACTGGTGCGTGACGGCGACGATCTGCGCGTCGGGCGCGATCTTGCGCATGTCGGAGTGGTAGGCCACGGCCAGCTTGCCGCGCTCCTGCGCCGCGGCCATGACCGCCGTGGAGCCGGTGTGGAAGGCGATGACGTCGGCGTTCTGGTTGAACAGCGCCATGGCCGCGTCGCGCTCCTTCGGCGGATCGAACCATTCGTTGAGCCACACCACGGCCACCTTGGCATTCGGGTTCACCGAGCGCATGCCGAGCGTGAAGGCGTTGATGCCCTGCAGCACTTCGGGGATCGGAAAGCCCGCCACGTAGCCGGCCATGTTCGTCTTCGTCATGCGGCCGGCCGCAATGCCCGCGAGATAGCGGCCTTCGTAGTAGCGCGCATTGGCGGTGGCGACATTGGGCGCGGTCTTGTAGCCGGTGATCGATTCGAACTTCACCCCAGGGAAGTCTCGCGCCACCTTGAGCGTCGGCTCCATGTAGCCGAAGCTGGGCGTGAAGATCAGCTGGTTGCCCTGCTGCGCGAGGTCGCGGATCACGCGCTCGGCGTCGGCGCCTTCGGGCACGTTCTCGACGAAGGTGGTACTGACCTTGCCGCCGAGCGCCGCATCGACGGCCTTGCGGCCCTCTTCGTGCTGGCGCACCCAGCCGGCATCGGTGACCGGCGTGACGTAGACGAAGCCGATCTTCAGCGGCTCCTTGGAAGCCTGCGGCTGCGAAAAGGCGGGGGATAGAAAACAAGCGGCTGCCCACGCCAGAACGGCGCGGCCCGCGAGGTTTTTGTACATGGTGGTCCTCTACATGGCCCCGGAAACGACAAACCCCGCAACAGGCCGGGGCGCCTGATGCGGGGTCGGGATTTTAGTGCGGTGCCGCCGGCGCGCCGCGCGCAGGGCCTATTCGCTCACCACCGCGCTGCGGTAGGCCGCGTCGGCCTTGATCTCGGCTTCGGAGAACGGCACCCTCCGCCACTGCCCCGCGCTGTAGGCGCGCGTGTAGTCGGCGTTGTGCGCCGAGGCCGGGTCGTCCGACAGCGAGAACGTGAGGAAGGTATGCGCCTCCACGCCGCCTTCGGGGAAGCGCACGACCTGCATGTAGCTGTTGCCGTTCGGGTTGCCGTCCATCGTGTAGCCGCCCTTGTCGAGCCGGTTCTCCGAGCAGGCGATGGTGAAGTAGCCCGGGCCGTGGCAGCCGCCATACAGCGGAATCTTCTGGCCGCTGCGCGTGGCGAACAGGTAGTCGCCGCGCTGCGCATCGAGCGCGAAGCCGCTGGCTTCCACGCGCGCGATGGCTGCGCCGAAGGCCTGCTGCAGCGCGGCCTGCGCACCGGGCTTCAGGTCGCGCGGCGTGTGGATCGGATCGCTCGCGCTGAACGGCACGTTGTAGAGCGTGGCCGCGGACTGCAACGATGCGCGGTTCCAGAACTCGTCCCAGATGTGGGCGCCGCGCGCACCGGTCACGCCGGTGTTGTTCCAGGCCTGGAGCGCCGCGCAGGCCGGGCCGGTGTCCACGTCGCGCCCGATGGCGGCGCTGCCTTGCGGATCGGTTGCCACGTTGATCGTTGGCGTTGCGCACACCATGGCCAGCGCCTGGTCCTTGAACAGTTCGGCCGTCAGCACGCGGCTGTTGAGCACCATCTGCTTGACGGTGTCGGCCGTGGCCGCCTTGCCGGCGTAGTTGTCGCTGCCGTCGATCCGACCCTGCGCCAGCAGGTTGCCCAGGCGCGTGCGGAAGCTCACGGCCTCCGTGCCGGCCGGACCCATGATGTCCGGATAGCCGGTCATCGGCGCCTTCGGGTTCGCGAGCCAGTAGCTGTCGTTCGAATTCTCGACGTAGTCCTCGCGCATCAGGCTCGGCATGCGGGAGGCGCCGAGCGCGCCCTTCTGGGCGGAATCGGCATCGGTCTGCCAGTCGCAGGCACTCCTGGAGCCATCGAAGACCGGCACGCGCGGCAGCGAAGCGCCGATCGCCGCGCCCAGCGGCGTCGTGCAGCTCGCCACCTGGGCGGGCGACACATTGGGGATCGCGCCGATGTCGGCATACCAGGCCTTGGGCGCGCCGCGGCCCACGGCCACGGTGTTGACCCACGGAATGGCCGACTCCTCGCGCTGGATGGCGATGAATTCGTCGAGCGACTTCGCCTGGTTCCAGCGCAGCCAGTTGCGGAAGGTGCGGTAGTTCTCGCCGTTGATGTCGCGGATCGCGAAGGCCGTGGTCTGGCTCCATGCCAGCGCGGCGTTCAGCGGCGCCAGGTTGACCATCGGCCCGTACTCCGACTTGTAGAGCGTGCGCGTCACCGGCGCCATGCTGCCGTCGGCCTGCTTCACGTTGACCGTGATCTCGTGCGCCTGCATCTTCACGGCGCTGCCGTCGCGCATGTAGCGGGTCGGGTCGCCCGCCGCCAGCTTGAGTTCGAAGAAGCCGAAGCGGCGCGCGGTCGACACCGTGTGGCTCCATGCGATGTTGTCGTTGAAGCCGATCAGGATCACCGGAATGCCCAGGAAGGAGGTGCCGCTGATGTTGAGCTGGCCCGGGATCGTGAGCTGCGCCTGGTAGAAGCGGTCGGGCCCGCGCCAGTACCAGTGCGGATTGCCGAAGAGCAGCGGGCTCGCGTCGCCGGTGGCCGCGGTGCCGAAGCCGATCATGTTGCTGCCGACGCCTTCGTGCCCGCCCACCTGCAGCTCGGGCAGGCGCATGCCGGCTGCCGCGAGTTGCAGCCTGGCCTTGTCGAGCCTGCCGCGTGCGGCGGTCTTGGCGGGCGCAGCCGGTGCCGGAGCGATCGCGTTGGCGATGTTCGGCAGGAAGTTGCTGTAGCCGCCCGCGAGGTTGGCCGCGTACATGCGGCGGTAGATGTCCTCGGCCGCGATCGGCTTCACCCAGGCTTCGCTCCGGCAGGCCTCGTGCGCCGCGCCGCCGGCCTTCAGGTCGCGCAGATAGCGGTTGTAGCCCGCGGCAAAGCCCTCGACCAGTTGCCGGAGGTTGTCGGGCTGCGCGGCGATCATCTTCTCGAGCACGTCGGCCGAGATCACGTGCTTGTGGAAGAAGTCGGAATCGATGTTCTTCGGCCGCCCGATGGTGCTGCCGGCCACGAGCTGCGCGTCGCCGCCAAGGTACTGCGAACGCTCGCCGCGGTAGGTGAGGAACGAGTCGGCCATGGTGCAGAGGTTGTCCTCGGCCTGCGCATAACCGTAGCCGTAGCCCGCGCCGGACCAGGTGTCGGCCTTGATGTGCGGCACACCCATCGCGGTACGACGGATCTCGGCCTTGTAGGCGCCTTCGGCCGGCGGGCTGCCGGGCGGGTTGCCAGCGACGGGCGGGAACGAGAACCCGTTGCCTCCACCGCCGCCGCAGGCGGTGAGTACGGCCGCGGTTGCCAACGCGAGCAGGGACAGCGGCATGGCGCCGCGCGAGGATGTCTGTCTCATGGATGTCTCCGGTTGATGCTCTCTTGATGGAGCACCTTGCAGCCTACGCATGGAGACAGGCCGCGGCTTGAACGCAGCCGCTGTCATGCGGGCGACTCAGTGGGCGGTCGCGTGGCCCCAGGCGTGCGACGCCTGCGCGTCCGCCGTCACATGCACCCGGCTCGCGAGAAACGACGGCGGGAGCCCGAAGTAACGCTGGAAGGTACGGCTCATGTGCGCCGCATCGGTGAAGCCGCTGACCAGCGCCACGTCGGTGAGCGGCCGGTGGCCGGTGAACTGCTGCACCGTGCGCCGCACCTTGGTCCACAACGCATAGCGCTTGACCGACACACCCACCTGCTCGGCGAAGAGATGCGTCAGCCGGTCGGGCGATAGGCAGGCCACGGCCGAGAGTTTCTTCAGCGGGATCTGGCCGGCGTGTTCGCGGATGGCCTGCAGCACGCGTTCGATGCGCCGGTCGATCGGCGGCGCGAGTTCCGGGCATCCGGTGATCGCCTCGACCATCTTTGCGCTGAGCGACTGCAGCCGGGCGTCGCCGAGCAGCCCGCGCTGCGCGGGTTCGAAGTCGTCGCGCAGCTTGCCGAAGCAGCGCGCATCGATCGGCTCGATGCCGTGGCCGCCCATGCAGCGCGCGAGCATGCGGTAGGCGCTCGATGCCGGATCGAGGTTGAGCGACAGCAGCCCGCAACCATCGACGTCGAGCCGGCGCGACACATGCGGAGCCACCAGCGCGGCGGTACAGTGCACGCGCGTGCCATCGAGCGCCTCGAGCATGAACGGATGGCCGCTGACCGACGCCAGCAGCGTCGCCGACGAGCGCGCCGTGAGCCCCGACTGGATCGCCGGCGTGATGTAGAGAAACCTGTCGTCCCAGAGGTGCAGGAAGTTTTGCTGCGTGGTCATGCCGTGTCTCTTTTTTGTCTTGTCTCCGGCGACGGATTCTCATGCATCGGCACGGCGCAAGGGCTACGGGATTGTGCCCGGTGCGGCTCAATGAAGCTGCGCCGGCTCCGCCTGCACATGCTCGCGCACGGCCTCCAGCAGCAGCGTGGCAAGGCGCGCCACCGGGGCCTCGGCCGCGGCCTGCGCGCGATAGAGCATCAGCGACATCTGCGGCAGCGCCGGCAGGCCGATGGCCGCGCGGTCGATGGCACGCACATGCGCGGGCAGGCCGAAGGGCGTGCGCACCGACAGGCCCAGCCCGGCCGAGGTGGCGGCCCACAGCGCGGCCAGGCTGGCGCTCGTGAACGCATGCCGCCACGGCGTGCCGGCGCGGTCGAGCGCGGCCACCACGATCTCGCGCAGCGGACATGGCGCATCGAGCAGCACCAGCGGCAGCGGCTCCTTCGACTTGCGCACGCTGCTGCCGCGGCGCTCTCGCTCCTTCCACCAGGCCGCGTCGAGCGCATCGGGCGACCTCGGGCCGATCCATTGCAGCGGCAGCCGCGCCACGCGCTCGCCGTGCGGCGTCATCTGCTCGCCGGTGTCCCACACCAGCGCCAGGTCGAGCTGCCGAAGTTCGAGCCGTTCGCGCAGTTCGGCGCTGCGCGCCACACAGGCCTCGATGCGCACCTTGGGATGCGCGCGCGCAAAGCGGCCGAGCACCGCGGGCAGCAGGGTTTCGCCTAAGTCTTCCTGCAGGCCGAGCCGCACCCAGCCCTGCAGGTCCGCACCGCGCATGGCGGCGCCCGCTTCCTCGTTGAGTTCGAGCATGCGGTGGGCGTAGGCCAGCAGCGTCTCGCCCGCGTCGGTGAGCTCCAGCCCGCGGCCGGCCTTGCGGAACAGCGCGGTGCCGGCCTGCGCCTCCAGCTTCTTCAATTGCGCGCTCACCGCCGATGTGGAGCGGCCCAGCCGGTCGGCCGCGCGCGCATAGCTGCCCAGCGCGATGCCAGTGGAAAAACTGCGCAGCACATCGAGATCGAACATCACCTGGGACATGGATCCACCCTTCGTTGATCGTCCTGATTTTTGGGACGATTGGCTCATTATTTTCTGATTTTCAGAATCTTTGCAACGGCGGACACTGCGCCGCAACATGATCCATTCGCCCTCCTCCCCTTCCTGTTCCCCGCGCCACCGCTGGAAGGTGCTGGCCGCCGGCGTGGCCGCCAACGCGGCGTTTTCCGTGGCCTTCAGCGGCATCCCGATGACTGCGGTGCTGATGCGCACCGGCTACCAGCTCGACAACGCCACGCTCGGCCTGGTGCTCGGCCTCATGGGCCTGGGCATCGCGGTCAGCGAGCTGCCGTGGGGACTGCTGACCGACCGCTGGGGCGACCGGCCGGTGCTGCTCACGGGTCTTGGCAGCACCGCCATCGCACTCGTGGCGATGGCGCTCTGGGCCGCGCCCAGCGCGCAGCACATCCCCGGCCTCGGCTGGCTCGGCGCCGGCCTGCTGCTGGTAGGCCTGCTGGGCGGCAGCGTCAACGGCGCGAGCGGCCGCGCGGTGATGACGTGGTTCGACGCCGGCGAGCGCGGGCTCGCGATGAGCATCCGCCAGACCGCGGTGCCGCTGGGCGGCGGCATTGGGGCGCTGGTGCTGCCGTTCGTCGCATTGCACTTCGGCTTTGCCGCGCTCTACGGCCTGCTGGCGGTGCTGTGCGCGCTGAGCGCAGCCATGAGCTGGGCCTGGGTGCACGAGCCCCCTGTTGCGCCCGACGCGCCGCGCACCAGGGCCGGTGTTGCCGAAGCCGCGGCCATGCCGAAGAAGAGCGGCCCGCTGCGCGATGCCCGCGTCTGGCGCATCGTGCTGGGCATCGGCATCCTGTGCGCGCCGCAGTTCGCGGTGCTGTCCTTCGGCACGGTGTTCCTGCACGACTTCGGCCATGCGGGCCTCGCGGCCATCACGGCCACCATGGTCTTCGTGCAGGTCGGCGCGATGGCGATGCGCGTATGGAGCGGCCGCTGGACCGACCGCCGCCGCAACCGCCCCGCCTACCTGCGCGCCTGCAGTGCGCTCAGCGTGCTGCTGTTCGCAGGGCTCGCAGTACTGGTGATGGCGGCGGGCACGCACGCGGCCGATTCAGCGGCGCTGCGCATCGCACTGGTGGGGCTGCTCGCGGCCAGCGGCGTCTGCGTATCAGCCTGGCACGGCGTGGCCTACACGGAACTGGCCACGCTGGCCGGCGCGGCCCGCGCGGGCACCGCGCTCGGCATGGCGAACACCAGCGTGTTCCTGGTGTGCTTCATCACGCCCTTCTCCATCCCGCATCTGCTCGCGCTGCAGGGCTGGCCGCTGGTGTGGCTTGCGGCCAGCGCCTGCGCATTGGTGGCGATGCCGCTGCTGGTGCCGCGGGCCGCCGCGGCCGATCAGAAGCTCGCGAAGACGGCGTTGAGCCGGTCGACGTAGGCGCGCTTGGCGGCGGCGTCGATGAAGCTGCCTTCGAAGCTGTTGGCCGCGAGCTGCCAGGCCTGCTGCACGCCGAGGCCGGTGGCCCCGAAGGTCTGCGTGAAGTTCTGGTTCATGTAGCCGCCGAAGTAGGCCGGGTCGTCCGAATTGACGGTGGCCACCAGCCCCGCGTCGAGCAGCGCGCCGAGGTTGTGCTGCGCCAGGTCGGGGAACACGCAGAGCTTGAGGTTGGAAAGCGGACACACGGTGAGCGGAATGCGGTCCTGCGCGAGCCGCTTCATCAGCGCCGGGTCCTTTGCGCTCTGCACGCCGTGGTCGACGCGCTCGACCTTGAGCACGTCGAGCGCGCTCCACACGTAGGCCGGCGGCCCCTCCTCGCCCGCATGCGCGACGAGGTGGAAGCCCAGCTCGCGGCAGCGCGCGAACACGCGCGCGAACTTCTCGGGCGGATGGCCGACCTCGCTCGAATCGAGGCCCACGCCGATGAACTTGTCGCGGAACGGCAGCGCCTGCTCCAGCGTTTCGAAGGCCTCTTCCTCGCTCAGGTGGCGCAGGAAGCACAGGATCAGCGCCGCGCTCACGCCGAGCTTCGCCTCTGCATCCGCGCATGCGCGGTGCAGGCCGTGGACGACCGTCTCCATCGGCACGCCGCGCGCGGTGTGCGTCTGCGGGTCGAAGAACATCTCGGTGCGCACCACGTTGTCGGCCGCGGCACGCTCCAGGTAGGCCCAGGCCATGTCGTAGAAGTCCTGCTCCTTCAGCAGCACGCTCGCGCCGGCGTAGTAGATGTCGAGAAAGCTCTGCAGGTTGGTGAAGGCGTAGGCGCGGCGCAGCGCTTCGACGCTGGCGTACGGCAGGGCCACGCCGTTGCGCTGCGCGAGCGCGAAGATCAGCTCGGGTTCGAGCGAGCCTTCGATGTGCATGTGCAGCTCGGCCTTGGGCATGGCGCGCAGCAGTTCGGGCAGGCGCTCGGCGGCGATCTTGCCGAAGCTCTGGTCGAAGACGGGGCGGTAGTCGGTCATGGTGGGAAAATCGGCGTTGTGATTTCCGCACAGCATAAGCGCAGCCGCCCCGTGGGAGATGCGCCAGAACGTATAGGGCCCATGCCTCTCATTTCAAAACGGCCATCGCGCAACAGGCGGAAACTTATGTCGCTCACGCTGCTGGTTTCGCTGCTGATGTCCGCGCCGGCATTCGCCGGCACCGTCGACGGGGCGCAGGCACTGGCCCGCGACCACGGCTGCCTCGCCTGCCACGGCATGCTCCGAAAGCAGGTCGGCCCCGGCTTCGCGCAGATCGCCGAGCGCTACCGCGGCGACGCGGCGGCGCCCTCCCGGCTGGCCGCAAAGATCCAGGGCGGCAGCGTAGGCACCTGGGGGCGCGTCATCATGCCCCGCCAGCCGCAGCTGAGCGATGAAGAGGCGAAGGCGCTGGCCGGGTGGGTTCTTTCGCAGCCGCCGCCATGAAGCGCGGCCGCGGTCAGCGCGTCAGTCGTTGAACGCCCGCAGCATCGCCCTGCGCAGCCATGTCTCCGCCGCGTCCTTGTCGGTCACGGCGCGCCAGGCCAGCTTGATCTGGTAGCTCGGACTCTCGAACGGCAGCGCCTCGCAGCGAAGCCCGCCCTGCGCCGACAGCGCCAGCGCCACATGCTCCGGCACCGTGGCCAGGAGCTCGGTGCCCGCGAGCACGGCCGGCAGGCTGCCGAACTGCGGCACCGAGAAGGCCACCTCGCGCTGCCGGCCGAGTTCGTTCAGTGTCTCGTCGACGGTGCCGCACAGGTCGCCCGCGTAGGTCACGAGCACGTGCCGCCGCCGGCAATAGTCGTCGAGCGTCAGTCTTGCGGCCGCGGTGTCGGCGCGCAGCAGCGCAAAGCGTGCCGTGCGGACCCTGCGTATCTTGGCACCCGCCGGCAAATCCTTCAGGAAGGTCATGACCGCGCTGACCTGCCCTTCGTCGAGATAGCGCGCGGCGTTGCGGTAGCAGACCGTCAGGGTCACCAGCCTGGCGCGGGGTGCTTCCACGCTGAGCGCGCGAAGCAGCCGCGGCAGCATCGCGATCTGCAGGTCGTCGGTGAGCCCGATGCGAAACACCGGCGCGGCGCGCGCGGGCTCGAAATCCGCCTGCGCGCGGAACGTGGCCTCGATCTGCTCGAGCGCCGGACCCAGTCCCTGCATCAGCGCCAGTGCCCGTTCGGTCGGCTCCATCACCCGCCCCTGGCGCACCAGCAGCGGATCGCCCGTGAGCTCGCGCAGCCGCGCCAGCGCGTGGCTCACGGCCGGCTGTCCCAGGTGCAGCCGCTGCGCAGCCCGGCTGACGTGCCGCTCGCGCATGAGGGCCGCCAGCACGGTGAGCAGGTTGAGGTCAATCCGGCTGAGTTCGATCGGTTTCATCCAGGCGCCTTGAAGTCATCGATTCCATGCATAGCGAATATCGTATGAATCGATTTCCTTGATGGCCCTGCGGCTTCTAGATTGATGCCTTCGGCCGCTTCATTCGGGGCTGCCGGCTTTTTTCAAGGAGATTCTTGTATGGGCAGGATGGTTCGCTTTCACCGCTTCGGCGGCGCCGATGTTCTGAAGGTCGAACAGGTTGCGACGCCAGAGCCTGGCGGCGGCGAAGTGCGCATCGCGGTGCAGGCGATCGGCCTGAATTGGGCCGACGCGCTGTGGCGCCAGAACCAGTACATCGAGGACCCGATCCTGCCGGCCGGTCTCGGCAACGAGGCCGCCGGCCTCATCGAAGCAGTGGGCGCGGGTGTCGATGGCCTGAGCGTGGGCGACCGCGTCGCGCTGCTGCCCGGAGCCAACCAGGGCTTGTATCCCACCTATGGCGAGCGCATTCTTTTTCCGGCCTCGCATGTGGTGCGCTACCCCGGCAAGCTCTCGGCCGAGCAGGCCGCCGGTGCCTACATGGCCTACCTGACGGGCTATTTCCCGATGTTCGAGATGGCCCGCCTGCAGCGCGGCCAGACGGTGCTGGTGACGGGTGCGTCATCCAGCACGGGCATTGCGGCGCTGCAGATGGCGCGCGCGGCGGGCCTCCTCGCCATCGCGACCACGCGCACGGCGGCCAAGCGCCAGGCATTGCGGGATGCTGGCGCGGCCCACGTGGTGGTGACGCAAGACGAAGACGTGGTGGAGCGCGTCCTGGCGCTGACCGGTGGCCGCGGGGCCGACCTGGTGTACGACGGCGTGGGCGGTCCGCAGCTGGAACGGCTCGGCGGCGCCGTCGCACAGCGCGGCTGGTACGTGCTGTACGGGCTCTCCGGCGGCGCGGAGTTCAGCTACCCCGTTCTTGCGCAGTTCCGCAAGAGCTGGCGGTTCCACGTCTACACGGTGCTGGAATTCACCGGCTCGGCCACCATGGGCTTGCCGCGCGACGAAGCTGCGCTGGGCCGCGCGCTGGTCTTCGTCGATGAAGGCCTGGCCAGCGGCGCTCTGCAGATGCGCATCGACCGCCGCTTTGCGTTCGACGAGGTGGTGCAGGCCCATGAGTACCTCGAACGCGCCGGACACATCGGCAAGGTCGTGCTCACGGTCTGATCGACCGGGCCGGAGAGCGCAAGCCGTCACCAGGCCGCCCCGCTGCCCTCCAGCGCACGCCGGGCGAGCAGAAAGGCCGCGGCATTCCAGCTCTGGCCCGCCATGCCCATCGGCACCAGCGTGCGGCCGTGGAACCACTCGGTGAAGCGCCAGCCGCCGAGTTGGTTCACATGCGCAAGGCGTGCGAGCTCGGGCCAGGCCATGTCGTGCAGCCCGAGCCGCGCGAGCGCCATCACCCAGAAGCCGCCCACGAATGGCCAGATGCCGCCGTTGTGGTACTGGTGCACCACGTTCTGCTGGTGGCGCGCCATGTAGGGCCGCCACAGCGCATGCTCGCGCGTCAGCGGATGCAGCACCACGCGCACCGGGTACGGCTCGCAGGCGCGCGCCGCGGCAATGGTGCGGACGATGCGGTGCGCCATCTCCGAATCGGCCAGCCCGCCCTGGATGGCCAGCACGTTGCCGAACACGTCGCCCTCGTTGCCGACGAAGGACAGGTTGACGAAGCTCAGGTACAGGCCCGGGTCGGTCCGGCCGCGGCGCGCATAGTGCCGCAGCAGCCGGGCGCGGTGGTATTCGGGCAGGTCCTGCTGGAACGGATTGAACAGGTGGTTGAAGTGGTGCTGCGTCGCCTCGGCATGGTCCAGCGCGAAGCGGCGCTTCACCTCGTACCAGAGCGCGTTGGTGTAGAGCACATAGCCCGAGCGCGGCATGATGTCGGCCCAGTCGCTGGCCTCGTTCTGCTGCAGCAGCCGGAAGTGCTGGTGCTCCTGCGCCAGCAGCCAGCCGATCGCGCGCTGCACCTCGGCGTGCCAGTGCGTGGCGCCGACCTGGCCGTGGCGGCGCACGTGGTCGACCGCGATCAGCCACCACAGCGTGGCGTCGATGCAGCCCAGGTACCAGAAGTCGGCATCCTGGCCATCGGGGTCGACGTACTTGGGAATCTGGCCGTTGGCCGCCTGCTGCGCGACCAGCGCGTCGAGGCTGGCGACGGCGCCCTGCTCCAGCGCGGGCACGCCGCTGCCGCACATGGCCATCACGCAGATGGCCGCGTCGCGCCCGAAGATGCGCGTGTAGCGCCGCGCCACGGCCGCCTCGGTGCGGGTGGCGGCCAGGATGCCGTGCGGCGCGAGGTTGCGTTCGAGCAGTTGCAGCGAAGCTTGGGAACAGTCGTCGATCAGTGCAAGGGAAGTGGCGTCAGGTGTCGTCATGGGTTCGATAGGCTTGCGGCGTGAGGCCGTGCTGCCGCGCGAAGGCGCGCTGCAGCGCGTCCACCGAGCGGAAGCCGCAGCGGCTCGCGATGCGGTCCTGCGGCCACCGCGTCTGGCGCAGCAGCTGCGCGGCGGCGGCCACGCGGACCTGTTCGACAAAGCGCGCCGGCGTGCAGCCGGTCTCGGCCGCGAAGGCGCGCGCGAAGTTTCTCGGGCTCATCTGCACGCGCTCGGCCAGGGCCTCGACCGACAGGTCGTCCTGCGGATGCGTGCCGATCCACGCCACCAGTTCGCGCAGGCGGTGGCTGGCCGAGGCCTGCGCCTGGAGCGCCTGCGTCAGCTGCGGCTGCGCCCCGCCGCGCAGCATCGGCAGCGCCAGCGTGCGGGCGATTTCCATCGACACGGCATGGCCGAGGTCGTCCTCGACCAGCGCAAGCGCAAGCTCGATGCCGGTGGTGACGCCGGCCGAGGTCCACACCGGCCCGTCGTGCACGTAGATGCGCTCGCGCTGCACCCGCACCTGCGGCCGCAGCGCCTGGAGCTGGTCGCACACGCGCCAGTGCGTGGTGGCCTCGCGGCCGTCGAGCAGGCCCGCCGCGGCCAGCGCGAAGGCGCCGCTGCACACGCTCGCCATGCGGCGCGTGCGCGGCGCCACTTGGCGTAGCCAGGCGCCGATGCGCTGCTCGAGGATGGCCGCGCGCACCGCCGGCTCGTCCCCGCCGGCGACGATCAGCGTGTCGATCGACGCGGGCAGCTGCTGCAGGCTGCAGGTGCCGGAAAAGCTCAGGCCGCCGTTCGTCGACACGGTGCCGCCGGCCGGCGATGCGATGTGCAGGCGGTAGCTGCCCGGATGCATCTGCTCGGCCTTGCTGAACACGCTGGCCGGGCCGGCGACGTCGATTACCTCGACGCCGTCGAACACCACCAGCACCACGTCGCTGGCAGAAACCGCGGTTTCTTCGTCCTTGCGGGTCAGGGTGGGCATTCGTAATCTCTGGGCATCGTCATCATCAAGTCGACAGGGGAATGGCCATGTGGAGATCGATAGGAGCGCTGATCGGTGCAAGTATTGCAGCCTTTGCGCTGGCGGGCTGCACGGGGGGCGCGCCGCCGCTGCCGCCCGCGCAGGCCGATGCGGCGCGCAGCGAGCGCGAGAAGCAGGCCTTCGTCGAGGCGCTGAAGCCGCATCGCGCCGGCCGGCCCGTGGTGGCCGTGCTCGCGCTGAACGAAGGCACCGAGATGACCGACCTGCTGCTGCCGCATGCGGTGCTCCGGCGCGCCGATGTGGCCGAGGTGCGGATCGTGGCGCCGCGCGCGGGGCGCGTGAGCCTGTATCCCGCACTCGAGGTCGACGGCGCGCAGGACTTCGCCGCATTCGACCGGCTTCATCCCGCAGGGCCCGACTACGTGATCGTGCCGGCGATGATCGCCGACGACAACCCTGAGGTGGCGGCCTGGCTCCGGCAGCAGGCGGCGCGCGGTGCCCGGGTGATCGGCGTCTGCTCGGGGGCACGCGTGGTCGGCCGCGCCGGCCTGCTCGACGGCCGGCGCTTCGCGGGCCACTGGTACGACCGCGGCACGCTGCTCGAACGCCACCCCGGCGCCAGCTACGTGCCGCACCAGCGCTACGTGGTGGACCGCGGGGTTGCCACCACCACCGGCATCACCGCCTCGGTGCCGGCCATGCTGGCGCTGGTGGAGGCGATCGGCGGGCCAGAGAAAGCCAGGGCCCTTGCAACGGAACTCGGCGTGGCTTCATGGACGCCGGTGCACGACAGTTCGCCGTTCTACCTGGACACCGGGCGCAGGGTGGATTTTCTGCTCAACAAGGCCGCGTTCTGGCGCGGCGAGCGCTGGCGCGTGGACGTGCAGGACGGCGCCGACGACATCGCCCTGGCGCTGGCCGTCGATGCGTGGACGCGCACCGGGCACATCGGCGTCGATGCCGCATCGGCCGCGGGCCCGGTCCGGCTGCGCAGCGGGCTGGTGCTGCTGGCGCAGCCACCCCGCGAAGGGACAGGGCGCCTGCCGCTCTCTTCGTCGCTGAAGCCGGTGCCGCAGCTGGACCGCACGCTGTGCGAGATCGGCGAGCGCTATGGCGCGGCGCGGCGCGACTGGGTCATGCTGGAGATGGAATACCCGGCGGCCTCGGTTGCAGCAGCCTGCGGGGGTGGGCGGCCGGCTGCATGAAGAGAAGAAGGGAAGAAGGCCGGATTCAATCGACCCGGATGTTGCGCGCCTTCACCAGCGCGCCCACGCGCCCCGTCTCGTTCTGCACGAACTTCGCGAAGGCCTCCGGCGTGGTGCCGGCGGGTTCCAGGCCAAGCTGCAGCAGCTTCTGCTTGACCTGCGGCTCGTTGACGGCAGCCTGCACCGCCTTGCCGAGCCGCTGCACGACGTCGGGCGGCGTGCCCTTGGGAAGAAACACGCCGTTCCACTCGACCACGTTGTAGCCCGGAAGGCCCGACTCGGCGAGCGTCGGCGTGTCGGGCAGGCCAGGCACGCGCTTGGCAGAACTCACGGCCAGCGCGCGCAGCTTGCCCGACTGCACGTAGCCGAGCGTCGACGCCACGTTGCCGAAGTAGGCCGACACCTGCTCGCCCATCACGTCGGTCAGCGCGGGTGCGCCGCCCTTGTAGGGCACGTGCATCAGGCTGAGCTTGGCCTGTTCGTTCAGCGCCTCGCCGGCCAGGTGCGAGCCGGTGCCGCCGCCCGCCGAGGCAAAGCTCAGCTTGCCGGGGTTCTTGCGCACGAAGTCGAGGAACTGCGCCACCGTCTGGTACGGCGCCGTGGCGGGCACGACGAGGATCTGCGGCGCGGTCGCCACCAGCGACACCGGAATGAAATCCTTCGCCGCATCGAAAGGCAGCTTGCGCAGCGACGGGTTCACCGAGAACGCCGAGGCGTCGTAGAGCACGGTGTAGCCGTCGGCGGGCGCCTTGGCCACGTTGTCCTCGCCGATCACGCCGCCCGCGCCCGGCCGGTTGTCGATGACGATCTGCTGGCCGAGCGCGATGCTCATCTGCTGTGCGACGACGCGCGCGGTGTTGTCGGCGCCGCCGCCCGCGGCATACGGCACCACCATGCGGATCGGCTTCTCGGGCCATGCGGCCCAGCCCAGCAGCGGAACGCAGGCGGCCAGTGCGGCCAGCGATTTCAGGATGCGTTTCTTCTTCGTCATTCGGTCGTCTCGGTCTTCGTCGTTTCAGGAAAGTCGTACAGCAGCGCGGGGTTGTCGACGAGCACGCGGCGGCGCTGGGCCTCGTCCGGAACCCATTGGCCCAGCAGGTCGAACAGCAGCGCGTCGTCGGGCTTGGCGGCCGCAGGCTCGGTCGGATGCGGCCAGTCGCTGCCCCACACCACGCGCTCCGGCGCCTGGCGGAACCAGGCCTGTGCAATGGCGCTCGTGTCTGCATAGCCGCCAGCGGCGCCGGCCTTCGAATCGAGGTAGGCGCCCGAGAGCTTGATCCAGGTGCGGCCGTTGTCGCGCAGCCGGCTCACCACGCCGAATGCAGGATGCGCCGTCGCATCGGCCAGCGGCAGCCGCGCAAGGTGGTCGAACACGATCGTGCAGGGCAGCCGCGCCAGCAGGGCCGCATGCCCGGCAATCTGGTCGGCGTTCCAGTGCAGCTGCACATGCCAGCCCAGCGCATGCACGCGCTGCGCGAGCGGCTCGACCATTTCGAAGCCGGTCATCGCATTGGCGGCCGTGTAGAGCGTGAAGCGGATGCCGCGAATGCCGCCCGCATGCAGGCGCTCGAGCTCGGCATCGCTCACGTCGGGCCGGACCACGGCCACGCCGCGGGTGTGCGCCGTGCCCAATGTGCGAATGGCATCTAGCGTCACGCTGTTGTCGGTGCCGTGCACGCGCGGCTGCACGACGACTGTGCGCTCGGTGCCGATGCGCTGCTGCAGCAGGCGGTAGTCGGCGGCCGTGGCGTCGTCGACCATCGCATCGGGCGAGCCGTGCAGCGCGAAGCGGCGGTCGTAGACGTGCATGTGCGCATCGCAGGCGCCCGCCGGCGCGGTGCAGGCGGGCTTGCGCGTGCCGCTGCTGTGGGGGACTTGCATGCGCGTCGTTCAGCCGGCCGCGTCCGCGGCCTTGCGCGCCGCCAGCACCGCCTGCGTATGCTGCCCCAGCGTGGGTGCCGCAAAGGGCTCCGGGCCGGGCGTGCGGCCGAACTGCACAGGCCGTGTGAAGCCGCGGTAGGAGCCGAGCGTGGGATGCGCGAAAGTCGCCACCATGTCCTCGGCCAGCACCTGCTCGTTGTCGAACATGTCCTCGACCGTGCGCGCTGCGGCGCAGGGCACCTCCTCGCCGAACAGTTCCTCCCACTCGAGCGCGCTGCGCGCGGCCAGCGCCTCGCGCAACCGCGGCACGATCTCGGCAAAATGCTGCGCGCGCTTGCGCACCGAGTCGTAGCGCTCGTCGGCCGCGAGTTCGGGCAGGCCCACCTTGTCGCACAGCGCGCGCCAGAAATGCGGCGTGTTGGCCGAGATGTAGAGATGCCCCTCGCGCGTCGGATGGATGCCGGTGATGCCGCCCGAGCGCATGTCGCGCCCCACGTCCTTGGGCTCGCCCTCGGCCCACACCATGCGCGCCGACTGCATCGTGAGCGCGGAGCGCAGCAGCGACACGCCGACGAACTGGCCCTGGCCGCTTTTCTCGCGCTCGTACAGCGCCGAGGCCACGCCCGCGGCCACCAGCGCGGCCGCGTAATAGTCGACCACCGAGCCATAGATGATCTCTGGCGGCTCGCCGCGCTTGCCCTGCAGCGCGCACATGCCGGTCATGGTCTGCAGCACCTGGTCATAGCCCGCCTTCTCGCGCAGCGGACCGGTTTCGCCATAGCCCGTGAGGCTGCAATAGATCAGGCGCGGATTGACGGCCTTCAACTGCTCGTAGGCGATGCCCAGCCGCGGCGGCACGCTGGGCCTGAAGTTGTGCACCAGCACGTCGGCCGTGCGCACCAGCGCCATCAGCGCGGCAAGGCCGTCGGGCGCCTTCAGGTCGAGCACCACGCCGAGCTTGCTGCGGTTCACGCCGATGAAGGCGCGGCTCTCGGCTTCGAGCGTCGACGGGTACTTGCGCAGGTTGTCGCCCGTGGGCGGCTCGATCTTGATGACTTCGGCCCCCTGGTCCGCCAGCAGCGAGCAGCCGTACGGGCCCGCGATGTAGGCACTGAGGTCGAGCACGCGCAGGCCGCTGAGCGGACCGGTGGGGCCGCTGCGTGCGGGCAGGCGTGCGTCGTCTTGGGGGGCGTCGAAGCTCATGGATCTTTCTTTCTTCCTCAGTCGGCGGTGATGTTCTGCTGTTTGGCGAGCTTCTTCCAGCGCTCGACGTCCTCGGCGATCACCGCGCCGAACTGCTTCGGCGTGAGCGGCGTGGCAATGGCGCCTTCGCGCAGGAAGTTGGCCGCGATCTCGGGCTTGGCCAGGATCCTGTTGACGGCGGCGTTGAGCTTGGCGACCACGTCGGCCGGCGTGCCGGCCGGTGCCAGCAGGCCCCACCAGAGTTCGAACTCGTAGCCCGGCACGGCGGTGGACATCGGGATGAGCTCGGGCGCGATCGGGCTCGGCTTCAGGCTCGTGATGCCCACGGCGCGCAGCTTGCCCGCGCGCACCATCGGCAGCAGCGAAGGGCCGCTGGAGATCAGCAGCTGCGTCTGGTTGCCGACCAGGTCGGTCACGGCCGGGCCCATGCCCTTGTAGGGGATGTGCGTGATCTGCATGTCGCCGACCTTGGCCTTGAGCAGCTCGGTGCCGAACTGGTTGACGCTGCCCGAACCCGAGGACGCATAGTTGTACTGCCCCGGCCTGGCCTTGATGGCGGCGATCAGCTCGGTGGGCGTCTTGGCGGGAAACTCGTTGTTCACCGCAACGATGAAGGGGCCCTTGGCGAACATGGCCACGGGCGCCAGCCCGTTGATCGGATCGAAGGGCAGCTTGGACTGCACGGCCGCGTTGGTCGTCATGCTCGAGGACACGGCCACCAGCGTGTAGCCGTCGGGCGCGGCCTTGGCGACCTGGCCGGTGCCGGTGTTGCCGCTCGCGCCGGGACGGTTGTCGATGATCACCGGCTGCTTGAGCTCGTCGCCCAGTTCCTTGGCCACCTGGCGCGCGAAAGTGTCGTTCGAGCCCCCCGCCGGATAGGGCACCACGATGGTGACGGGCTTGCCGGGGTAGGCCGCGGCCTGCGCGAACGCGCCGCCGCTCAACAGCAAGCCGCCGGCGAAGGCGGCCACAGCGAGCGAACGCAGGCGAAGGGGCAAGTGAGAGTGAATGTGCATCTGTCTTGTCTCCTGGTCTTGTTTGAAAAAGGCTCAGCCCGGCAGCAGGCCGAGGCTGCGCGCGCTCGCAACGATGGCGCGCGCGCGGATCACGAAAGGCATGTCGATCATCTTTCCGTCCACCACATAGGCGCCCACGCCGCCGGCGTCGGCTGCGCGGGCGGCCTCGAGCACCTTGCATGCGTGCGCGATCTCCTCGTCGGTGGGACGGAACACCTCGTTGGCGATCGCGATCTGGCTCGGGTGGATGCAGGTCTTGCCGAGGAAGCCGAGGTTGCGCGCGAGCATGGCTTCGGCGCGGAATCCGTCGGCGTCGCGGATGTCCGCGAACGCGCCGTCGTAGGCATAGACGCCCGCCTCGCCCGCCGCCATGCGCACCGCGAACATCGCCTGCTGGATCGCGGCCGGCTCGCGCCGCGCAATGCCCAGCGGCTCGAACAGGTCGCCCAGGCCCAGCTGCAGGCCCGCCACGCGCGGATGCGCGAGCGCAAGCTCGGCGGCGGTGCGCAAGGCCGCGGGCGCCTCGATGTTCAGCAGCAGGCCGATCGGCGTGGCCACGCCATTGGTGCGCTCGGCGCGTTCGATCGCCTCGACCGCGCTGCGCACATGGGCCGCGCTCTCGGGCTTCGGGATGTTGATCAGGTGCACGCCGGGCTGGGCCACGGCCACAACGTCCTCCGCGAAGTGCGGCGTGTCCATCGCGTTGACGCGAACGATCACCGTCTTGCCCGACGCGGCCGTGCCGCCGCCTTGCAGCAGCAGCTGCCGCACGGCGTCGCGCGCCTCGCCCTTGCGCGGCTCGGACACCGCGTCTTCCAGGTCGAAACAGACGCCGTCCGCTGCGCTGCCCAGCGCCTTGGCGAACAGCTCGGGGCGCGTGCCGGGAACGAAGAGTTTGCTTCTCATGCGCCGCAGTGTGTGCGGTTCACGAGGTCGAAAAAACACAGGCTCCCTATGATCAGATGATAGAAAATCTATCGTTCATGGAAACAGCCTATCTGCAAAGCTTTCTTCTGGTGGTGGAGTCGGGCTCCATGTCGGAAGCCGCGCGCCGCCTCGACCTGACGCCCGCGGCCGTGGCGCAGCAGATCCGCACGCTGGAGCGCGAACTCGGCGCGCCGCTGCTGGCGCGCGCCGGCCGCACGGTGCAGCCCACCGAGGCCGGGCACCAGCTGGTGCAGCGGGCCCGCAACCTGCTGCGCGAGGTGAACGACATCAAGGCGCTGCTCGGCAGCGACGCGGCCGGCGGCGAGTTGCTGGTCGGCACCATCAACACGGCCATCCACAGCCTGCTGCCGGACATCCTTGCGCGCTTCGTGAAGACGCATCCGGGCGTCAAGGTGTTCCTGCAGTCGGGCACCACGGCCACGCTCTACAAGGCAGTGCAGCAGGGCGATCTCGATGCGGCCGTGTGCCTCTATCCACCGTATGTGCTTGCCAAGACTTTCGACTGGTCGCTGCTGCGCGAGGAGCCGCTGGTGCTGCTGGCGCCCAGCCGCCTCGCGCGGCGCGATCCGCACGAGCTGCTGCGCACCTCGCCGCTGATCCGCTACGACCGCAACCTGGGCGGCGGCAAGCAGGCCGACCGCTACCTGCGCGCCGCGGGCATCGTGCCGCAGGAGCGCTTCGAACTCAGCTCGCTGCTGGCCATTGCCATGATGGTCGACCGCGGCCTGGGCGTCTCGCTGGTGCCCGACATCGCCTCGCCGCTGCTCGACCGCCAGCGCGTGGCGAAGATCGCGCTGCCGCTGCCTTCGGAGCCGCGGCGCTTCGGCGTCCTGTGGCAGCGCGCATCGCCGCGCCTGCGGTTGATCCAGGGCTTTGTCGACAGCGCGCGGAGGGTGGCCGAAGTGAAGCCGCGCGGCACGGCCCACAAATGAAAAGGGCCGCCCGCAGGCGACCCTTTCATGCAAAGCGCGCGCAGCGCTTTACTTCTTGTCCCCGCCCGGCACCTTGCCTTCCACGCCCTTGACGTAGAAGTTCACGCCCGACAGGAACTTGTCGTCGGCCACCGCATCCTTGGCGACCACTTCCTTGCCGTCCTGGCCCAGGATCGGGCCCTTCCAGATCGCGAAGCTGCCGTCCTTCAGGCCCTTCTTCACTTCCTCGACCTTGGCCTTGGTTTCGGCCGGCACGTCCTCGGCGATCGAGACGAGGTCGATGGCGCCTTCCTTCACGCCCCACCAGGCCTGGCCCGTGGCCCACTTGCCGTCGAGTGCGTCCTGCGTGGCCTTGATGTAGTACGGCGCCCAGTTGATGGTGGCCGAGGCCAGGTGGGCCTTGGGGCCGTAGGCGGTCATGTCCGAATCCCAGCCGAAGGCGCGCTTGCCCTTTTCCTGCGCGGTCTTGAGCACGGCCGGCGAGTCGGTGTTCTGGAACAGCACGTCGGCGCCGCCGTTGATGAGGGCGGTGGCGGCTTCGGTTTCCTTGGGTGGGCTGAACCATTCGTTCACCCACACCACCTTGGTCGTGATCTTCGGGTTGACCGACTGCGCGCCCAGCGTGAAGCTGTTGATGTTGCGCAGCACCTCGGGAATCGGCACCGAGCCGACCACGCCGAGCGTGTTGCTCTTGGTCATGGCGCCGGCAATGACGCCGGCCATGTAGGCGCCTTCGTAGGTGCGGCTGTCGTAGGTGCGCATGTTCTCGGCGGTCTTGTAGCCGGTGGCATGCTCGAACTTCACGTCCTTGCTGTCGGCGGCCACCTTGAGCATCGGCTCCATGTAGCCGAAGGTGGTGCCGAAGATCAGTTTGTTGCCTTGGCCGACCATGTCGCGGAACACGCGCTCGGCGTCGGCGCCCTCGGGCACGCTCTCGACGAAGGTGGTCTTGATCTTGTCGCCGAATTCCTTCTCGAGCGCCTTGCGGCCGTTGTCGTGCGCGAAGGTCCAGCCGCCGTCGCCCACCGGGCCGATGTATGCGAATGCGATGTTGAGCGGCGCTGCCGGTGCCGGAGCGGCGGCAGCGGGTGCCGGCGCCGGTGCGGGGGTCGCAGCCGGTGCAGCCGCTTCCTCTTTCTTGCCGCAGCCGATCAGGGCCGCCGAAGCGACCGCCGTGAGGGCGGCCAGCTTGAGCAGGGAGCGCTTGTTCAGATCATTCATTGTCGGAAATCCTCAAAAAGGACAGGTTGGCGGAAATCGAGAAGCGAGATTATGAGCCGGGGTAGAACGGTTTTCCGATCGAAGCGGGCATGTTGATGCGGATGAAGGCCGGGTTGCGCGAGATCAGCGCCAGCACCACGATGGGCGCGATGTACTGCAGCATGCTGAGGAACTGCGGCGGCACGTCGACGCCGCTGCTCTGCAGGTGGAAGCCCAGCATCGAGACGCCGCCGAACAGGTAGGCGCCCAGCAACACGCGGATCGGCCGCCAGGTGGCGAAGGTGGTGAGCGCCAGCGCGATCCAGCCGCGGCCCGCGACCATGCCCTCGACCCAGAGTGGCGTATAGACGGTGGAGAGGTACGCCCCCGCCAGGCCGCAGAGTGCGCCGCCCGCGATCACCGCCATGAAGCGGATGCGCCGCACCGGATAGCCGAGCGCATGCGCCGACTCGGGCGACTCGCCCACCGAGCGCAGCACGAGCCCGGCGCGGGTGCGGTAGAGAAACCAGATGAGGCCGAAGGTCAGGACGACCGCGAAATACACCATGGGGTGGTGGCGGAAAAGCGCGGGGCCGACGAGCGGAATGTCGCCGAGCACCGGCACGGCGTAAGACACGCTTTCGGGCAGCTTGGCCTGCACGAAGTTGATGCCCACGAAGGCCGAGAAGCCGACGCCGAACAGGCTGAGCGCGAGGCCGGTGGCGTACTGGTTGGTGTTGAGCCAGATCACCAGCACGCCGAAGAAGCCGGCGAGCAGTGCACCAGCCGCCATGCCGGCCAGGAAGCCGAGCCAGGGGTTATGGGTGATGACGACCGTCGCAAAGCCGGCGATGGCGGCGCAGAGCATCATGCCCTCGGCGCCGAGGTTGACGATGCCGGCTTTCTCGTTGATCAGGAGGCCCAGTGCGGCGATCGCGAGCACGGTGCCGGCGCTCAGCGTGGAGCCTAGGAGGAGTGCGTAGCTGTCCATGTCAGTGGCTTCCCCGTGCGTTTCGTTGTTCGGCTGTTTTCGGGCGCTCTTGTTCAGGGCGCGTGCCCAGGCCACCGGGTACTCCCCTCCGCGAATGTCCCCCGGCTTCGCCTCCTCCTCGATTTCGCTGCGGGGAGCACCCGATGCCCTGTGCACGAGGGCACGCTCGTGGTGTACCGCTGATCAACGACCGCTCTGAATCACGCTTCCGCCGATGGGGTGCCTTGCGCAGCGAAATAAAGGAGGAGGCCGCAGACCGGGGGACATTCGCGGAGCAAGGTACCCCGTCGGCGGGAGCGCGCCCTGAATGCCGAACGGCGCGGCGCACAGAAAAGCAAGGCTTCATGCTAGAGCGCTCCTTCGTTCGATCGCGCAACGGGCGCAGTCAACGGCGTGCTGACCTGGAGCGAACTCGTCGAGAGAGTGGTGGCCTTGGCAGCGGCCTTGCGGCGGATGCGGTAGGCGATGAGCGTGTCGCAGGCCAGCAGCGTGAAGAGCAGCAAACCCTGGAACACACCGGTCAGCGACTTGGGCAGGCCCAGGCGCGACTGCGCGAGCTCGCCGCCGATGTAGAACATGCTCATGAGGATGGCCGAGAACACCATGCCCACCGGATGCAGCCGGCCGACGAAGGCCACGATGATCGCCGCGAAGCCGTAGCCCGCCGGCACGTAGGGCGTGAGCTGGCCGAGCGGGCCGGCGACTTCGAGCGCACCGGCCAGGCCCGCCGCGCCGCCCGAAGTCAGCAGCGCGATCCAGATGGCACGCCGCGCCGAGAAGCCCGCATAGCGCGCGGCCGCGGGTGCGAGCCCGCCGACCTGCTGCGCAAAGCCCGCGCGCGTGCGGAACAGGAACACCCAGAGCGCGCCCACGCCCAGCAGCGCGATGATCAGCCCGATGCTCACGCGCGAGCCCTTGAAGAGCCGCGGGATCTGCGTCACGGCCTCGAAGGTCTTCGATTGCGGAAAGTTGTAGCCCTGCGGATCCTTCCAGGGGCCGAACACCATGTAGCCCAGCAGCAGCGTGGCCACGTACACCAGCATCAGGCTCACGAGGATCTCGTTGGCGTTGAACCGGTCGCGCAGGAAGGCCACGATGCCGGCCCACACCATGCCGCCGACCGTGCCCGCGACCAGGATGGCCACCACGATCCACGAGCCCGTGGTCTTGTCGGCCATCAGCGCGACGCCGCCCGCGGCAATGGCGCCGAACACGAACTGGCCCTCGGCGCCGATGTTCCAGACGTTGGAGCGAAAGCACACCGCCAGCCCGAGCGCGATGATGAGCAGCGGCGTCGCCTTGATCGTGAGCTCGCCGATCGCGTAGCCGCTCTTGATCGGCTCGTAGAAGAACACCAGCAGGCCCTTGACCGGGTCCTTGCCGAGCGCGGCGAACAGCGCCACGCCGATCAGCACGGTGATCAGCAGCGCGAGGATCGGCGAGGCAAAGGTCCAGAAGCGCGACAGCTCCGGGCGCGGTTCGAGCTTAAGCATGGGTCGCCTCCTTGATGTTGTTGTTCTTTTTCTTCTCCCAGAGGCCGCTCATCCATTCGCCGATCTGCGGCAGCGTGGCGGCCGCGCGGTCGACGGAAGGCGACAGCCGGCCCTTGGCGATCACGTGCAGCCGGTCGCTGATGTCGAACAGCTCGTCGAGCTCTTCGCTCACCACCAGCACCGCGCAGCCGGCGTCGCGCAGCGCAAGGATCTCGCCGCGGATCAGCGCGGCCGCGCCCACGTCCACGCCCCAGGTCGGCTGCGACACGATGAAGAGCTTGGGGTTGGCGTCGATCTCGCGGCCGACGATGTATTTCTGCAGGTTGCCGCCCGAGAGCGATCGCGCCGCGGCATTCGGCCCGCCGGCCTTGACGTTGAAGCGCTCGATGATGGCCTTTGCATGCTTTTCGAGCGCCCCGGTGCGGATCCAGCCGCCCTTGCCCACCGCATTGCCGCGCGTGAGCAGCAGGTTGTGCGCAAGGCCGAGCGTGGGCACGGCGCCGCGGCCCAGCCGCTCCTCGGGCACGAAGTGCAGGCCCATCGCGCGCCGCGCACGCGGCCGCAGCCGGCCGGCCGGCTTGCCGAACACCTGCACCATGGCGGACTCGGCGCGCACGTCCTCGCCCGAGAGCGTGTAGAGCAGTTCCTTCTGCCCGTTGCCGGACACGCCCGCAATGCCGACCACCTCGCCGGCGCGCACCTCGAACGAGATGCCGTCGAGATCGACGCCGAACTGGTCCTCGCGCGCGAGCGTGAGCCCGTTCACGCGCAGCGCCACCGCGCCCGCATGCACCGGCCGGTGCTGCAGCGGCGGCGGCTCGCTGCCGATCATCAGCCGCGAGAGCGATTCGTTGCTTTCGTCCTGCGGATTGCACACGCCCGTGACCTTGCCGCCGCGCAGCACCGTGCAGGCCGTGCACAGCTCGCGGATCTCGTGCAGCTTGTGGCTGATGTAGAGGATGCTGCAGCCCTCCGACGCCAGCTTGTTGAGCACGCCGAAGAGCTTGATGACCGCCTGCGGCGTGAGCACCGAGGTCGGTTCGTCGAGGATCAGCAGCTTGGGGTTGGTGAGCAGCGCGCGGATGATCTCCACCCGCTGCATCTCGCCCACCGACAGCGTGTGCACCGGCCGCGAGGGATCGATGTCCAGGCCGTATTCGCTGGCCTTGGCCGTGATGCTGCGCGCCACCTCGGCCAGCTGCAGCGACTTGTCCAGGCCCAGCCACACGTTCTCGGCCACGGTCAGCGTGTCGAACAGGCTGAAGTGCTGGAACACCATGCTGATGCCCAGCGCCCTCGCCTGCTGCGGGTTGCGCAGGCTCACGGCCTGGCCGTCGAAGACCACCGTGCCTTCGTCGGGCTTGACCGAGCCGTAGATGATCTTCATCAGCGTCGATTTGCCGGCGCCGTTCTCGCCGAGCACGGCATGGATCTCGCCGGGCGCCACGGCCAGCGAGATGTCGCTGTTCGCCACCACCGCGGGGTAGCGCTTGGTGATGTTCGCGAGCTGGAGTCTGGGGGTTGTCATGCCGGGTTCGTGGGTTTGTCTCGTTCAACAGCAACAAAGCGGAAGCAGCTATAAGTTTAATAGCAGCTTCCGCGTCCATCGGCGCCCGACGGCGCGCCCCTCAGTGTCCGCCGATGTAGGCGAACTTGAACAGGAAAATCGCCGCGATCACCCAGACCATCGCATGCACTTCCCGTGCCCGGCCGGTGCAGAGCTTGAGCACCGCGTAGGTGATGAAGCCGAAGGCCAGGCCATTGGCGATCGAGTAGGTGAAAGGCATGGCCAGCGCGGTCACGGCCGCGGGGATCACCTCGGTGGTGTCTTCCCAGTCGAGCTCGACGAGGTCGCGCAGCATCAGGCAGCCCACGAAGAGCAGCGCCGGGGCGGTGGCATAGGCCGGCACCGATCCCGCGAGCGGCGAGATCATCAGGCAGGCGAGGAACAGCACCGCCACCACCACCGCCGTGAGGCCGGTGCGCCCGCCGGCCTGCACGCCGGCCGCGCTTTCCACGTAGGCCGTGGTGCTCGAGGTGCCGAGCAGCGAGCCCGCGAAGATCGCGCCGCTGTCGGCCAGGAGCGCCTTGTTCATGCGCTCCATCTTGCCGGGCACCAGGAGGCCCGCGCGCTTGGCCACGCCCATCAGCGTGCCGGTGGCGTCGAACATCTCGACCAGGAAGAACACCAGCACCACGTTCAGGATGCCGCCCTTGAGCGCGCCCAGGATGTCGAGCTGCATGAAGGTGGGCGCAATGGACGGCGGCGCATCGAACACGCCATGGAACTTGTTGCCGCCGAAGAAGAACGACAGCACCGTCACCAGCATGATGCCGATGAGGATGGCGCCGCGCACCTTGAGCCGGTCGAGCGTCACGATCACGAGGAAGCCCAGCGTCGCCAGCACCACCGGCGCCGAGTGCAGGTCGCCCAGCGTGACGAAGGTGGCCGGCGATGCCGCGACCACGCCCGCGCTCTTGAGCGCGATGAGCGCGAGGAACATGCCGATGCCCACGGTGATTGCCGTTCGCAGCGACTGCGGTATGCCCTGTATGAACAGCTCCCGCAGCCCCGTGACCGTGACGATCAGGAACAGCGTCCCCGAGATGAACACCGCGCCCAGCGCCACCTGCCACGTGTAGCCCATGCCCAGCACCACCACGTAGGCGAAGTAGGCGTTCAGTCCCATGCCCGGCGCCATCGCGATCGGGTAGTTGGCATACAGGCCCATGATCAGCGTGCCCAGCGCCGCGATCAGGCAGGTGGCCACGAACACCGCGCCCTTGGGCATGCCCGCATCGCCGAGGATCGAGGGGTTCACGAAGATGATGTAGGCCATCGTCAGGAAGGTGGTGAGCCCTGCGATGACTTCGGTGCGCACGGTGGTGTTGTGCTCGGTCAGCTTGAACATGCGTTCAAGCCAGTTCGCGCCCTGCGGCGCGCTGCGCGCGGCTGTCCCCGAGGCGTGGGGATCGGTGACCTTGGGCACCTCTTCAAACCTGTTCATGTCGCTTGTCTCCAGCTGTTGTATGTGGCGGTTCGTTCAAACATGCCTCGGCCGCGACGCCGGCGCGGCCAGAGGAAGAATCGTCAGGGCGGATCGGGGGCTTCGGCCGCGAAGGCGCGCGAGGCCGGCGTGGTGAAGGCGGGCCGCAGCGACGCCGCCACGTCCTTGATGCATTCGCGCAGCCAGCGCGCGGAACTCGAAGAATGGGTGCGCTCGTGCCAGAGCTGGTAGTACATGAGGCGCGGCAGCGCCACCGGGCACTCGAGGATCTTCACCGGCAGGCGCGCGGCAAAGCGCTCGCAGTACTGGCGGCCGGTGGTGAGCACCAGGAGGCTCGACGCGACCATGTCCGGGATCAGGCTGAAGTGCGCGCAGCGCGCCGTGATGTTGCGCTGCCGGCCCAGCTCGTCGAGCATCTGGTCGATGATGCCGCGCCCGCCCGGGTGCATGGGCGTGGGGGCGATGTGCTCGGCCGCGAGCCAGGTCTCCAGATCCCAGCCGCGGCGCACGGCCGGGTGGTCCTGGTTGACCAGCGACACCACCTCGTCGCCGAAGAGCCGCGCCATGTGCAGGTCTTCCGGCGGCTTGAGCCAGTTGCCGATCACCAGGTCGACCTGGCCGAGCGCGAGGTGGCCGTGGTAGTCGGAATCGGGCGTGAGCGCATGGATCTCGATCTGGCACAGCGGCGCCTCGCGCTTCACGTGCGCCACCAGCATCGGCAGGAACAGCGGGTCCATGTAGTCGCTTGCGGCGATGCGGAAGGTGGTGGCCGCCGACTGCGGCTCGAAGCCGCGCGCATCGGAAAAAAGCATTTCGGCGGCGCGCAGGATGCTTGCGGCCGGCTCGATCATCCGCAGCCCCGCATCGGTCGGCACCATGCCCGAGCCCGATCGCACCAGCAGCGGATCGCCCGAGAGTTCGCGCAGCCGCTTCAGCGCGGCCGAGACGGCCGGCTGGTACATGCCCAGGCGAATGGCGGCGCGCGAGACGCTGCGGTCGGTCAGCACGGTGTGAAGCACCCGGATCAGATGAAGATCGATCTTGTCGAACAATGCCTGGTCACGCATGGCGTTCTCCCGCCACGGCGGCAAAGCCGGTTCCGCGGTGTTTCGCGAAGAGGACGAGGGCGTGGGGCATGGGGATGACTTTGGACATGCGCCAAAGTCTACGAGTGGCTAGGCGGACTGCACGGCCGTGATGGCGCGAAGGATCGATTCGCTCGTGGCCGGCGCCTTCAGCGGCGGATCGATCTTGTGCCCACCCGCCGCCGACACCGCATCGCGGATCGCGAAGAACACCGAGAACGGCAGCAAGAGCGGCGGCTCGCCCACGGCCTTGCTGCGGTGGATCGAGTCCTCGAAGTTCTGGCCTTCGAACAGGCGCACGTTGAAGACGGGCGGGCAGTCGTTGGCGGTCGGGATCTTGTAGGTGCTGGGCGCGTGCGTGGTGAGCTTGCCGCTTTGCGGATGCCACACCAGTTCCTCGGTGGTGAGCCAGCCCATGCCCTGGATGAAGGCGCCTTCGACCTGGCCGATGTCCACGGCCGGGTTCAGCGACTTGCCCGCGTCGTGCAGGATGTCGGCGCGCAAGAGCTTCCATTCGCCGGTGAGCGTGTCGACGATCACCTCGCTCACCGCCGCGCCGTAGGCGTAGTAGTAGAACGGGCGGCCCTGCATCCTGTCCTTGTCCCAGCTGAGGCCGGGCGTGGCGTAGAAGCCGTCGGACCAGAGCTGCTTGCGGTCGAGATACGCCTCGCCCACCACGGTGCTGAAGGCCAGCGAGCGGCCGTTGACCTCGACCTTGTCGTTGGCAAAGCGCACCTCGCTCGCCTTGCCGCCATGGCGCTCCGCCGCGCTCTCGGCCAGGCGCTCGCGGATCTGGCGCGCGGCGTCCTGTGCGGCCTTGCCGTTCAGGTCGGCGCCGGTCGATGCGGCCGTGGCCGAGGTGTTGGCCACCTTGGTGGTGTCGGTTGCCGTGACGCGCACGCGCTCGAAGCTCACGCCCAGCTCGTGCGCCACCACCTGCGCCACCTTGGTGTTGAGGCCCTGCCCCATCTCGGTTCCGCCGTGGTTCACGAGGATCGAGCCGTCGGTGTACACATGCACCAGCGCGCCCGCCTGGTTGAAATGCTTGACGTTGAACGAGATGCCGAACTTGAGCGGCGCGAGCGCGAGGCCGCGCTTGAGCACCACGCTCTTTGCGTTGAACGCCGCAATCTCTTCGCGCCGCGCGCGGTAGCCGCTGCTGGCTTCGAGGTCGGCCACCAGTTCATGGACGATGTTGTCGGTCACGGTCTGGCGGTAGGGCGTGACGTTGTTCTGCGTCGTGCCGTAGAAGTTGACGCGCCGCACGTCGAGCGGATCGCGGCCCAGCGCGCGCGCCACCGAGTCCATGATGTTCTCGACGGCAATCGCGCCCTGCGGCCCGCCGAAGCCCCGGAACGCGGTGTTGCTCTGCGTGTTGGTCTTGCCCGAGTAGCCGTGCATGGCCACGTTGGGCAGCCAGTAGGCGTTGTCGAAGTGGCACAGCGCGCGCGTCATCACCGGGCCCGAGAGGTCGGCCGAGTGGCCGGCGCGCGACACCATGGTGATCTCCGCGCCGAGGATGCGGCCCTCGTCGTCGTAGCCGACGTCGTATTCGTACCAGAAGCAGTGGCGGCGGCCGGTGATCATGAAGTCGTCGTCGCGGTCGAGCCTGAGCTTGACCGGGCGCTGCAGCTGCCGCGCCGCAATGGCCGCCACGCAGGCGAACAGCGCCGACTGCGATTCCTTGCCGCCGAAGCCGCCGCCCATGCGCCGGCATTCCACATGCACTTCGTTCGACTGCAAATGCAGCGCATGCGCCACCAGGTGCTGCATCTCGCTCGGGTGCTGCGTCGAGCAGTGGATGTGCAGCGCACCGCCCTCCTTCGGAATGGCGTAGCTGATCTGGCCTTCGAGGTAGAACTGCTCCTGCCCGCCCACCTCGAGCGTGGACTTGTGGCGGTGCGGTGCCTTGGCGATGGCGGCGCGCACGGCGGCCTCGTCGCCTTCGTTGGCCACGCCGCCGCTGCGCACGATGTGCATCGGCGGCACCACGTACTGGCCGCGCGCATGCGCCTCCTGCGGCGTGAGCACGGGCGGCTCGGCCTCGATGGTCATCGCCTCCTTGGCCTTGGAAGCGGCGCGGCGCGCGGCCTCGCGCGTTTCGGCGATCACCGCGAACACCGGCTGGCCGAGGTAGCGGATCTCGCCGCCCTCGTTCACGGGCAGGAGGATCGGATCGTCGTGGACGATCGAGCCGCAGTCGTTGGTGCCCGGAATGTCGTCGGCCGTGAGCACCGCGACCACGCCGGGCATCGTGCGGATCGCGTCGAGCGACAGCGCCGTGACACGGCCGTTCGCTGCGGGCGACAGGCCCAGCGCGCAATGCAGCGTGCCGGTGATTTCGGGAATGTCGTCGATGTAGGTCGCTTCGCCGGCCACGTGCAGGTGCGCCGATTCGTGCGGCCGGCTGATGCCGACACGCGCGCCAAGGTCGTGCGCGATCGCCTCGGCCACGGGGTCGATGCGCGCGGCGGTGTTCTTCAGGTAGTCGGCAAAGGCCTCGGCGGGCTGCAGCAGGCGGGCGTCGATGGGTTTGTTCATGGTCAGGCTCCTTCGGCCGCGGCTTTGACGACGGCATGGGGCATCACGCTCCAGACACTGGTCTCTTCGAGCGACAGCGCGTCTTCGGTGCGCGTTTCGAGCCAGAGGCGCTGGACAAGGTTCTGCGCCACCTGCAGCCGGTAGTCGGCCGAGGCGCGCATGTCCGACAGCGGCTTGAAGTCCTGCGCGAGCGCGAGCTTGGCGGCGGCGACGCTGGCCTGGGTCCACGGCTTGCCGACGAGTGCCGCTTCGGCATTTGCGGCGCGCTTGACGATGGCCGCCATGCCGCCGAAGGCCAGGCGCACGGCCTTCACGGTGTCGCTGCCCTCTTCGAGCTCGATCGCGAAGCCTGCGCACAGGGCAGAGATGTCGCAGTCGAAGCGCTTGCTGATCTTGTAGGCGCGCACCTGGCGGCGCATGGCGGCCAGCGGCACCGCGAGCCCCTGCACGAACTCGCCGGGCTGCAGCTGGTTCTTCATGTAGTCGACGTAGAAATCGGGCAGCGGCATGCGGCGTACCGCGTCGCCGCGGCGCAGCTCGATCTCGGCATCGAGCGACATCAGCACCGGCGGCGAATCGCCGATGGGCGAACCGTTGGCCACGTTGCCGCCCATGGTGCCGGCGTGGCGGATCGGCGGCGAGGCAAAGCGCAGCCACACGTCCGAGAGACTCGGCACGCGCTGCACCAGGGCTTCGAAGGCGGCTTCGAGCGAGGCGCCCGCGCCGATGTAGAGCTCGCCGCCTTGGTCGTTCTGCCGGGTCTCGATGGTCTTCATCTCGGCCACGTCGCCCACGTAGATGATGTCGCCAAGGTCGCGGAACTGCTTGTTGACCCAGAGGCCGACGTCGGTCGAGCCGGCCAGCAGCTGGGCGCCCGGCTTCTGTTCGCGCAGCGCGGCGAGCTGTGCCAGCGTCCGCGGCGCATGGAAGTGGTCGATGCGGGCGCCGAGCGGCGCGGCGTATTCCAGGCCGTCGTTCTGCAAGGCGGTGAGCGCCGCCACCACGGGCTTCGTGTCGAGCCGCACGGCCGGCAGATCGAACATGCGCTGCCCGGCATCGAGGATCGGCCGGTAGCCGGTGCAGCGGCACAGGTTGCCCGAGAGCTCGTCGGCCAGCTGCTGGCGCGTGGGCTGCGTGCCCTCGGCCTGGTGGTGCTCGTAGGCGGACCACAGCGACATCACGAAGCCCGGCGTGCAGAAGCCGCACTGCGAGCCGTGGCAGTCGACCATCGCCTGCTGCACCGGGTGCAGCGTGTGGACGGCGTGCTTCTTGCCGTTGTCCTGCGGCTGGGCCGCCGCGCACTGCGCCTTCAGGTCTTCGACCGTGAACAGCGCCTTGCCGTGCAGCGTGGGCAGGAACTGGATGCAGGCATTGACCGTCTGCAGCTGCAGCCCGCCGACCGTGCCCGGCGCGTTGGCGTCGCTGGCCAGCTCGCCGATCACCACGGTGCAGGCGCCGCAGTCGCCCTCGTTGCAGCCTTCCTTGGTGCCGGTGCAGTGCGCGTCCTCGCGCAGCCAGTCGAGCACCGAGCGGGTCGGATGGACGCCGCTGACGTCGACGATCCTGCCGCGGTGGAAGAAGCGGACGGGTTGCGTGCTGTTGTTGTTGCTGCTGCTCTCTGTGCTCATGCTCTTTGGCCTCGTGGGCGGCTCGGTTTCCCGGCCAAGCCTGGACGTTAGCCGCTTGTGCCCCTGCCCACATACCGCAGGCGCCATATTGCGTATGTGGACGCGGGTATGCGGCCTAGGGGGAAACCCTGGAGAGCGAGAGCAATTCCCGGGCCATGGGCCTGAGCGCGCCCATGGTGGCGAGCGCCGGGTACCGTCAGCCGCCGCCCGCCGCCGCCAGCGAGCGCGGCCGCATGTCGACCCAGTTCGCATCGATGAAGGCATTGCAGGCGGCCCGGTCGGTCGCTGCCAGCGCCACCTGCCAGCCGGCGGGCACGGCGATGAAGGCGGGCCACAGCGAGTGCTGGCCCTCGTGGTTCAGCAGCACCAGGAAGCTGGCGCTCTTGTCGTCGAACGGGTTGCTCATGTCGATTTCCTCGGGGTTCAGGCCATGGCCGCGGATGCGGGGGTTGTGGTGGTGCGGCGCAGCGCCGCCAGCGCCTCGGCGATGCCGGCGAGCGCCTGGTGGCGCGCGAAATCCTCGCGCAATGCGGCCGCGCGCTGCCGATAGTTGGACTCGCCCAGCACCTTGCGCACGGCGTCGCCGATCTGGCGCGCGCCCGGCTGGCCGCTGCCCAGGTTGATGCCCGCGCCCGACCAGGCCACGCGCGCGGCGATCTCGGGTTTCTCTTCGCTGGTGCCGGCCACCACCAGCGGCACGCCGAGGCTCAGTGCATGGTTGACCGAGCCGTAGCCGCCGTTGGTGACCATCGCATGCACCTTGGGCAGCAGCCGGTCGTAGGGCAAGAACGGCAGCACGCGCGCATTGGCGGGCAGGTTCGCAGCCAGCGCAGGCGGCACCGGGCCGCCGGTGGTGGCGATGGCGAGGACGTTGCTGTCGCCTGCCAGCGCCTGCAGCGCCGGGCCGATCAGTTGCGCCGGGTTCTGGTTGGCCAGCGTGCCCTGCGTCACCAGCACGACCGAGCGGCCGTCGTCCAGTTCGTGCCACCAATCGGGCGGCGTGAAGCCGCGGCTCGCGGGCGCGAGCAGCGGGCCGACGAAGCGCACCGATGCGGGCAGGTCGCTGCGCGGGTATTCGAAGGAAGGCGCCGTGAGCTGCAGGTACAGGTCCGGCAGCTTGACCATCGCATCGACGAAGAATTCCGGCAGCGCGGGCGAACCCGAGCGCGCCAGCAAGCCGTCGAAGTGGCACTGCACTTCGCCGAACATCGCCTGCTTGAGGTTGGCATTCATCGCCCGGTTGCGCGCGCGCCCTTCCGGCGTGCTCGACGGCGGCAGCGCGGTGCCGAAGAAGGCAGTGTCGCAGCTGGACAGCGGCAGCGCCGAGATGCCGATGGCGACGACGGCCGGACGCCTGTCGCGCGGCCCGAGCAGCAGCGGGAAGGTGCCGCAGAACATCGTGTCGACCACGATGGCATCGGCCTCGAACTCCTCGAGGATCGAACGCAGCCCCACGTGCTGCGCGGCCATGGCATCGGCAAAGAAATGCTTGAGGCCGAAGCACAGCTGCGCATGCGCGGACGACAGGCGCTGGCGCTCGGGAAAGCGCTTGTCGAGGTCGCGGTAGTCGTGGTCGATCGCGGGTGCGAACGGCGTGAAGCCTGCGCCGGTGGCCTCGGCCTGTGCCCTGAACTGGCTCGCGGTGTGCACCCGCACCTCGTGGCCGAGGCCCACGAGATGCTGCGCGATCGCGAGCATCGGCAGCACGTGGCCCGGCAAGGCGGTGGCTGCGATGAGATAGCTTGCCATTGCGTTCTTGCTCCTTCCTATGAAGTGGTGGTTTCCGCGGCGCGGCGCGCCTTGGTGTCGATGCCCAGGTCGACGAAGTAGCGCTGCAGCAGCTCGCGGTCCACCGGGCGGATCGGCGCGCCGATGGCTTCGAGCTGCGCATGCGTGGCGGCGCCGCTCACCTGCGGCGGCGTGGCCGAGGTGTCGTAGCGGTCGAGGATCGCGAGCACCGCGGCCAGGTCGCGGTCCTGCACGGTGGCCAGCCTCTGGTGCGCGCGCTGCAGCCAGGACTCGAGCCCCACCGGCTCCAGCCGCATGCCCATGCGCTCGAAGACCGGCGGAATGTCGCGCACCCGCAGCGCCTCCTGGCTCGTCAGGTGGAACACCTGGCCCCACGAGGCCTGCTGCGCCGCCAGGCCGAGGATGGCGCGCGCCACATCGTCCACCGGCGTGAGGTTGAGCGGCAGGTCCATGTCGGGAATCGCTTCCAGGTCGGCGTAGAGGTGCGCCACGCGCCAGATCAGGTCGTCGGCATTGCAGATCGCATGCGCGTGGTCGCCGGTGACTGCGCCCAACCGGTAGATCGCCACCGGCATGCCGCGCGCCTGCGCCTCGCGGGCCAGCGCATCGCCGACCCACTTGCTCTGGCTGTAGCCGTCGACCAGCCCGCTCCACGAGGCCAGCGCCGATTGCTCGGTGATGGTGTCTTCCTTGTTGTTCTGATCGATCACCGCGAGCGTGGAGACGTAGTGCATGCTCTTCGCGCGGCCTTGCGCCGTCCATTCGAGCAGCGTGACCACGCTGTCGACGTTCGCGGGCTTGAGGCTCGCGTAGGGATGCAAAAAGTCGACCTGCGCGGCGCAGTGGTAGATGGCGTCGCAGCCGTCCTGCACCAGCTGCACGGCGTGCTCCTCCAGGCCCAGGCTCGGCTTGCCGAGGTCGCCGGTCACGACCTGGATGCGCGCCTCGTCCCACACCGCGCCCAGCCGGCGCTGGGCCAGCGTGCGCTTGAGGCGAAGCTCGCCGGCCTGCACGTCCTCGGCGCGCACGTGGCACACCACGCAGGCCGCGGTGTCGCGCAGCAATGCGGCCAGCAGGTGGCTGCCGACGAAGCCGCTCGCACCGGTGAGGAACACGCGCTTGGGTTTCAGCGCCGGTGCAGCAATGCCCTGCGGGCGGATGTGCGCGGGCAATTCGAGTTCGCGCGACAGGTCCAGCGCCTCGGCCCCACCGCCGGCGTTGTCGTCGATCCATGCGGCCAGCTCGGCAATCGAGGGGCGGTTGTAGACCTCGGCATGCGGGAAGTCCGCGCGCAGCTGCTGGCGAATGCGCATGCCGAGCTGGATCGCCATCAGCGAATGGCCGCCGATCTCGAAGAAGTTGTCGTGGATGCCGATGCGCTGCAGCTGCAGCGTCTCGGCCCACAGGCCCGCAAGCAGCTTCTCGGTGGCCGTGCGCGGTGCCACGTACTGCGCGCCGGCCTGCTGCTGCTCGGGTGCGGGCAGCGCCTTGCGGTCGAGCTTGCCGCTCGGTGTCAGCGGCAGCGACGGCAGGTGCACGAAGGCCGAGGGCACCATGTAGTCGGGCAGCGCCTTTGCCATGTGCGCGCGCAGCTCGACCGGCTGCGGATCGGGGGCGGCGGCAAAGTAGGCCACCAGGCGCTTGTCGCCCGGGATGTCCTCGCGCACGACCACGGCGGCCTGCGTCACCTGCGGATGCTTCAGCAGCACCGACTCGATCTCCCCGGGCTCGATGCGGAAGCCGCGGATCTTCACCTGCTGGTCGGCGCGGCCCAGGAAGTCGAGGCTGCCGTCGCTGCGCCAGCGCGCGAGATCGCCGCTGCGGTACATGCGGCTGCCGGGCTCGCCATACGGATTGGCAATGAAGCGTTCGGCGCTCAGCACGGGCCGCTTGAGGTAGCCGCGCGCCACGCCGCTGCCGGCGATGTACAGCTCGCCCGCGACACCGGGCGGCACCGGGCGCAGGCTGTCGTCGAGCACGTACATGCGCGTGTTCCAGACCGGCTGGCCGATGGAGGGAAGTTCCGTCGCATCCATCGGCGCGCTCATGCTCGCGCAGATGGTGATCTCGGTCGGGCCGTAGGCGTTGACCATGCGGCGGCCCTGCGACCAGCGCGCGGCCAGCGCCGCGGGGCAGGCGTCGCCGCCCACCACCAGCGTCTGCAACCGCGGAAATTCGCCTGGCGGCAAGGTAGCCAGCGCGGCAGGCGGAATCAGCGCGTGGCTGATGGCCTGCCTCTCGAGCAGCTCGGCCAAGTCCGTGCCCAGCAGCGGCTGCGCCGCGGGAAGCACCAGCGCGGCGCCGGCGTGGAAGGCCATCAGCTGGTCCATCACGGAAGCATCGAAGCCGCTGGAGGAGAACTGCAGCACGCGCGAATCGGGCGTGATCGCAAGCCGCTCCATCATCGCGGCGCCCAGGCTGGCGAGACCCGCATGCGGCACCACCACGCCCTTGGGCACGCCGGTGGAGCCCGAGGTGTAGATGACGTAGGCGGCCTGCTGCGAATCGGCAGCTTGCGCCGGCAGGCCGTCGGGCTGGATTGCCAGCGCGGCGGCCGTCTCGTCGCCATCGAGCGCCATGCAGTGCGGCACGCCGGCCAGCTGCGGCAGGAGCGCGGCATGGGTCAACACGGCGGCGGGCGCCGCTTCCTCGAACACGAAGGCGCTGCGCCCGGCCATGTGGGCCGGATCGATCGGCAGGTAGGCCGCGCCGGCCTTGACGATGGCCAGGTGCGCGACCACGAGGTCGAGCGAACGCGGCAGCACCGTCGCCACGATGGCGCCGGCGCCGATGCCCCGGTTGCGCAGCAGGTGCGCGAGCCGGTTGGCGCGCAGGTCGAGCTCGGCATAGCTCACGGTCGCATCGTCGCGCACCACCGCCGCCGCATGCGGGCGCTCGGCGGCATGGGCCTGCACCATGGCGGCCAGCGTGAGCGGCGCCAGCTCGCGCGTGCGGCCGCTCCAGTCCTCCAGCACACGGCGGTTTTCCTCGGCGCTCAGGATGAGCAGGCTGCCGATGGGTTCGTCGGGTGCATCGCAGGCCTCTTCGAGCAGGCGCGCGAGCCGCGCCGCAATGGCCTCGACCGTGCCGCGGTCGAACAGGTCGGTGCTGTACTGGATGCCGCCGGCAATGCCGCCGGGCAGGCCGTCGGCGCCGCGCTGCTCGTCGAGGATGAAGGACAGGTCGAACTTTGCGGTGTCCACGGCCACCGGCTGCGGCGTGATCGACAGGCCCGGCAGGCTGAAGGACAGCCGGTTGCTGCCCTGCTGGAATCCCAGCATGACCTGGAACAGCGGCAGGTTGGCGCCCGAGCGGCCCGGCCGCAGCAGCTCCACGATGCGGTCGTACGGCAGCTCCTGGTTGGCGTAGGCCGCCAGGTTGGTGGTGCGCACGCGCGCGATCAGCTCGCGCAGGCTCGGCTGCCCCGAGAGGTCGGTGCGCAGCACCAGCGCATTGACGAAGCAGCCGATCAGCTCGTCCAGCGCGTGGTCGCTGCGCCCGGCCACCGGCGTGCCGATGGCGATGTCGTCGCCGGCGCCGAGCCGGTGCAGCAGCCCCGCGAGTGCGGCCTGCAGCACCATGAAGACGCTGGCCTGGCCGTCGCGCGCCAGCTGCAGCATGCGCTCGTGCACGCGCGGCGCGATCTGCATCGGCACCACGTCGCCGCGGTAGCTGGGCACCGCCGGATGCGGGCGGTCGACGGGCAGGCTCAGCCGCTCGGGCAAGTCGCTCAAGGTCTCACGCCAGAACTCGCGCTGGCGGCCGGCCATGCTGTCGGGGTTGTCTTCGCTGCCGAGCAGTTCCTGCTGCCACAGCGCGTAGTCGGCATATTGCAGCGGCAGCGGCGCCCAGCCCGGCGCCTTGCCTTCGCAGCGCGCCGCATAGGCCACGCTCAGGTCGCGCGCCAGCGGCAGCAGCGAGGCGCCGTCGCCGACGATGTGGTGCGTCAAGAGCAGCAGCACGTGCTCGTCGGCGGCCAGTTTGAACAGGTGCGTGCGCAGGGGCGGTGTGGTGCCGAGCGCGAAGCCGCGGTGCGCCGCGGCATGCAGCTGCGCGGCAATCTCGTCCTCGCTGCTGTCGGCTTCGATCACCGCCGGCCGCGCCTCGGCACCGTCCAGGATGTGCTGGTAGGGCAGCCCGTTGTCGTTCGGATAGATGGTGCGCAGGCTCTCGTGGCGCTGCACCAGGTCGCCCAGCGCCTCGTGCAGCGCTGCGCGGTCCAGCACACCGGAAAGCCTCAGGGCCAGCGGCATGTTGTAGGCCGGGTTGCCTTCCTCGAGCTGGTTCATCAGCCACAGGCGGCGCTGCGCGAACGACAGCGGAATGCGGGCCGGGCGCGGCATCGGCACGAGGCTGGGGCGCGCCACCGTCTCCTGGTCGAGCAGCTCCGCGAGGCCGGCGATGGTGGAGACCTGGAACAGCGTGTCCAGCGGCAGGTCGATCATGAACTGCTGACGGATCATCGAGATCAGCTGCACGATCATCAGCGAGTGCCCGCCGAGCTCGAAGAAGTTGTCGTGGATGCCCACGCGCGGCAGGTGCAGCGTCTCGGCCCAGAGCCCGGCCAATATTCTTTCGGTGGGCGTGCGCGGTGCCGCATATGGCGTGGCGGCCTGCAGCTCGGGCGCCGGCAGCGCCTTGCGGTCGAGCTTGCCGCTCGGGCCCAGCGGCAGCGCCGGCAGGCTCACGAAGGCCGAGGGCACCATGTACTCGGGCAAGGCCTGCGCCAGGTGCGTGCGCAGCTCGGCGGCCTGCAGATCGGCCGCATCGGCAGCCACCACGTAGGCGACCAGGCGCTTCTCGCCCGGCACATCCTCGCGCGCAAGCACCGCGGCCTGCGCCACCTGCGGATGCCGCAGCAGCACCGATTCGATCTCGCCGGGCTCGATGCGCAGGCCGCGGATCTTCACCTGCTGGTCGGCGCGGCCCAGGAAGTCGAGGCTGCCGTCGCTGCGCCAGCGCGCAAGATCGCCGCTGCGGTACATGCGGCTGCCGGGCTCGCCGTACGGGTTGGCAATGAAGCGTTCGGCGCTCAGCAGCGGCCGCCCGAGGTAGCCGCGCGCCAGGCCGATACCCGCGATGTAGAGCTCGCCGGTCACGCCCGGCGGCACGGGCTGCAGGCCGCTGTCCAGCACATGCATCTGCGTGTTCCAGATCGGGCGGCCGATCGGAACGCTCGCCAGTGCCGCTGCGGCTTGCGGCTCGCGCGGGCATTCCCACGAGGTCACGTCGACGGCGGCCTCGGTCGGGCCGTAGAGGTTGTGCAGCTCGCAGGACAGGCGCTGCTGGAACTGCGACACCAGCGCGGGCGACAGGGCTTCGCCGCTGCAGATCACGCGCCGCAGCGTGCTGCAGGCGGACGCGGCGGGCTCGCGCAGGAAGACCTCGAGCATCGACGGCACGAAGTGGATCGTGGTGATGGCTTCGCTGGCAATCAGATCGGCCAGGTAGGCCGCATCCTTGTGGCCGCCCGGCTTTGCGAGCACCAGCGTGGCGCCGTCGATCAGCGGCCAGAAGAATTCCCAGACCGACACGTCGAAGCTCGAAGGCGTCTTTTGCAGCACGCGGTCGTCGGCCCGCAGGCCGTGGCGGTGCTGCATCCAGCGCAGGCGGTTGACGATGGCTCGGTGCGACACCACCGCGCCCTTCGGCGTTCCGGTGGAGCCCGAGGTGTAGATCACATAGGCCGGATGGTCGGGGTCGATCGCCACGGCGGGATCGGTGTCGGCGCAAGTCCCCAGTTCGGCAATCGTTTGCGGCAGGTCGAGCAGCAATTGCGCTGCGCCGCCCGGCAGCGTCTCCGCAAGCGCCATGGTCGTGACCAGGCACACCGGCTGCGCGTCGCCGAGCATGAAGGCGATGCGGTCCTGCGGAAAGTCGGGGTCGACCGGCAGGTAGGCGGCGCCCGTCTTCAGCGTGGCGAGCAGCGCCACCATCAACTCCATCGAGCGCGGAATGGCCAGCGCCACGGTGCGCTCCGGCCCCGCGCCGCGTGCGCGCAGCAGGTGCGCGAGGCGGTTGGCGCGGCGGTTCAGTTCGCCGTTGCGCATCGCCTCGCCTTCGAAGCGCAGCGCAATGCCTTGCGGGTCGGCTGCAAGCTGCGCCTCGATCAATGCGGTGAGATGGCTGGCGGGCACCGGGTGCGCCGTGCCGTTCCACTCCACCAGCAGTTGCGTGCGCTCATGCATGCTCAGCAGGTCGACATGGCCGATGGCCTGGTCCGGCTCGCGGATCACCGCGGCCATGAAGGCGAGCAGCCGGCGCTGATGGTCGACCAGCCCTTGCGCGCTGTGCACCGCGGGGTTGGCGTCGAAGTCGATCTGCAGGTCCTGCCCGTTGCCGCGTTCGTACAGGAAGATGCCCAGGTCCTCGGCCGTGCCGTTCGACAGGTTGCGCGGCCTGGCGGCATGGCCCGCAAAGCGGAAGTCGTAGTCGAAGGGCTCGACGTTGACCACCGTGGTGAACAGCTGCCGGTTGGCAACCAGCATGTTGAGATCGCTGCGCAGGTGCTCGTAGCGGTAGCTCTGGTGCCTGAGGATCTGCCGCATCTGCCGGCCGACCTCGCGGATCAGTTCCGGGATCGGCAGGTCCGCGCGCATCGCCAGGCGCAGCGGCAGCGCGTTGGCCACCATCGCCGGCACGCGCCGCATGCGGTCGTTGTGGCGCGCCGTCACGGGGATGCCGATCACCATGTCCTCGATGCCGGTGGCGCGGTACAGGTAGGCCGCGGTGGTGGCGATGAGGATCTGCGGCAGCGTGGTCCCGAGCTCTTGCGCAATGGCCTGCAGGGCCTGCACGCTGGCGGCCGGCAGATGCACCGTCTGGCGCAGCAGGCCGCCGATGTTGACCGAACGCTGCGAGGCCAGGCTCAGCGGATCCGGTGCATCGCCGAAGCGCTCGACCCAGTACTGGCGGTCGCGCGGAAAGCGGCCCGACGCGCGGTAGGCGTTGTCTTCCTCGGCCAGCTGCGAGATCGGCGCGAGGCGCGATTCATCAGGCACTGCCGCGCTGCCTTCGGCCATGGCGCTGTAGACGTCCGCGAAGCGGCGCGCAATGAGCCCGCCGCCAAAGCCGTCGAGCACGATGTGGTGGCTTCGGTGATACCAGATGTGGCGCGCGGGCGAGAGGCGGATCAGCGCCGAGAGCCACAGCGGCCCCGTCGCCAGGTCGATGTTGCGCGTGAAGTCGGCGCGCATCCAGCGCTCGGCCTCGGCCTGCGGATCGCGCTCGTCACTCAAGTCGAGGTACGGAATCTCGCCGGTGAAGGTGGGCGCCACGACCTGGCGCGGCCCTTCGTCGGTATCGACAAAACTCAGCCGCGTGGCTTCGGCTTCATCGGCCACCTGGCGCATGGCGGCAACGAAGATGGCGGGGTCGATGGGGCCATCGATCTCGATGGCTTCGGCAAGATTGAAATTGGTGTCGGGCGACGCGAACTTTGCGCCGAGCCACATCGCCATCTGACCCGAGGTAAGGGGCGCGGTGCGGCCCAGGTGATCGGCGGTAGTCATGCACTTCTCCAGCTCTTGAATGAAATCGGCAACGCAACGCTGCATGGGCGCGTGGAATGGACGCGCCAAACCACTCTACAAGTGGTTGCAACAATTTCAGTGACGCTTTTCCGGGCACGAAAATTTCACGCGCGGCCTTGAGCGAGAAAGGTTTCACCGGGAAGTGAACATTCGATCGGCGATGGTCGAATGCGAAGGCTTTCATCGTATTTCCGGGGCCCAACACCCGGAAAACCGTTGTTGCAACGCAGCAACTTGGTACAGATTCCGTAGGGGCATCCGTCGGCGTGCGAACGGCCGGGCAAAAAAATACGCGCCCCGCGGCGCGTACTTTCGATGGATGCCCGGGCTGCGGGCGCGGTCCCGCGTGGTCAGCGCACCATGTCCCAGCCCATCATCAGCGCCGCGAAGCCCATCAGGGCCGTGCCGCCCCACCCGAGCCAGCGCGTGCGGCGCCCCGAGGTGAACAGGCCCATCACCTTCTCGCGCGACACCAGCACCATCATCGCGGCCATGATCGGCACGGCGACCACGCCGTTGATCACGGCGCTCCAGTAGAGCGCCTTCATCGGATCGATCGGCGTGAAGTCGAGCGCAGTGCCCACCAGCGTGGCCACCGCGATGATCCCGTAGAACTCCTTGGCTTCGCGCCAGTGCCGCTCCAGCCCTTCTTCCCAGCCGAAGGCCTCGGCCACCGCATAGGCAGCCGACGAGGCCAGCACGGGCACCGCCAGCAAGCCGGTGGCGATGATGCCGCCCGCGAAGAGCCAGAACGCGAAGTCGCCCGCCAGCGGCCGCAGCGCCTCGGCCGCCTGCGCCGCCGAAGACACGTCGTGCACCCCCGCCGCAAACAGCACCGCCGCGCCCACCACCATCACGAAGAAGGCGATCAGGTTCGAGAAGGTCATGCCCAGCCAGGTGTCGAGCCGCACGCGCCGCAGGTCGCGCCACACCTCCTGGTCGGTGCCGCGCCGCCCGCCCCTGAGCCGGAGCTCCTCGACTTCCTGCGATGCCTGCCAGAAGAACAGGTACGGCGAGATGGTGGTGCCCAGCAGCGCCACGATCATCATCCAGTAGCTGCCGTTCCACTGCAGCCGGGGCACGACGAGGTCGTGCAGCACGCGGCCCCAATCCACCTGCACCGCGAACACCGCCGCCACGTAGGCAAACAGCGTGAGCGTCAGCCACTTGAGGATGTGGGCCAGCTTGCGGTAGGGCACGAACACCTGCAGCAGCACCGTGACCACGCCGAACATCAGCGAATGGAAGTGCGCGCCGCCGCCCACCACCAACTGCAGCGCCTCGCCCATGGCCGCGATGTCGGCCGCGATGTTGATGGTGTTGGCCACCACCAGCAGCGACACCAGGGCGAACAGGAAGCCGCGCGGCATGTGCTCGCGCAGGTTGGCCGCCACGCCCTTGCCCGTGACCCGGCCGATGCGCGCCGACACCAGCTGGATCGCCACCATGAACGGCAGCGACAGGAACACCGTCCAGAGCAGGCCGGTGCCGAACTGGGCGCCGGCCTGGGTGTAGGTGGCGATGCCGGAGGGGTCGTCGTCGGCCGCACCGGTGACGACGCCAGGCCCCACGTGGCGCAGGAACGACGGAATACGTTTCTTCATGTGGCCCGATCGTGGCATGCCGAGCCTGACCGCCAGATGATCTTGCGCAGGCTTTTCACCGAAAAGATGCGCGAAGATCCTGCGCCTTTCCCCTACCCCGCCCGCTCGGAGAACAGCGCCGTGATCACCTGGCGCAGCCAGCGGTTCGCCGGATCGGCCTCGAAGCGCCTGCTCCAGTGCAGCGACACCGTGAAGTCGCGCAGCGGAAACGGCGGCTCGACGATGGCGTAGCCGCCTTCCTCGGCAAAGCCGCGCGCGATGTTGCGCGGCATCACCACCGCCAGGTCGGTGGCGCGCACGATGGCCGGCAGCACCATGAAGTGCTCGGTGGTCAGGCGCAGCCGGTCTTCGAGGTTCAGCAGCTGCAGGATGCGCAGCGTCTCGGCGTGCGTGCGCACCGCCACGTAGTCGAGCTCCTGCAGCGCCTCGAGCAGCGCCTGCCCGCTGCGGCGCCGCTTCGTCACGAACGGGTGGCCCTTGCGCAGCAGCACGATGTAGCGGTCCTTCAGCAGCTGGGCGCGCTGCGTGTCCTTCACCTTGGGCAAAAAGCCGAAGGCGAAGTCGATCCGGCCGCTGTCGAGCGCGGCGGCAATGTCGCCGGTGGCCAGCGGCATGGTCTCGACGCGCACGCCCGGCGCCAGCTCGCGCAGCCGCGCCATCAGCGCGGGCAGGAAGCGGCCTTCGCCGATGTCGCTCATGTGGATGCGGAACAGCTTGCGCGAAGCGGCCGGGTCGAAGCGCTCGGGCTCGGCCAGCGCCTGCTGCAGCATGGCCAGCGCCGCCTGCACCGGCACCGCCAGCCGCTCCGCCCGCGGCGTGGGCGCCACGCCGCCGGGGGTGCGCGTGAAGAGCGCATCGCCCAGCAACAGGCGCAGCCGCGTGAGGCCATGGCTGGCCGCCGGCTGCGTGAGGCCCAGCGCATCGGCCGCACGGCTCACGCTGCGGGCGCGGAAGACCGCATCGAAGAGCCGCAGCAGGTTGAGGTCGAGCTTTTCGATATGCATGGCATTCATGTTGGATAGCTGGCTTATTTTATTGATGTATGGCGGCGCGCCGACCACACTGCGAGACCCCCAGAAAAAAGAGACACGATGGAAGTTTCATTCAGCAAGGAAGTCGAGCTGCTGCGCCTGGGCGCCGGCGACACCTTCCACGGCGAGGGCATCCTCGCCATCACCAAGGGCCTGCTGCAGTCCGGCGTGGCCTACGTGGGCGGCTACCAGGGCGCGCCGGTGTCGCACCTGCTCGACGTCATGGTGCAGGGCAAGGCCTACATGGACGAGCTCGGCGTGCATGTGGAAGCCTGCTCCAACGAAGCCTCGGCCGCGGCCATGCTCGGCGCATCCATCCACTATCCGCTGCGCGGCGCCGTCACCTGGAAGTCGATAGTCGGCACCAACGTGGCGGCCGATGCGCTTTCCAACCTGTCGTCGCCGGGCGTGACCGGCGGCGTGCTGGTGGTGGTGGGCGAGGACTACGGCGAAGGCGCCAGCGTGATCCAGGAGCGCACGCATGCCTACGCGCTCAAGTCGAGCATGTGCCTGCTCGATCCGCGGCCCGACCTCGGCGTGATGGTGCGCATGGTGGAAGAAGGCTTTCGCCTGTCCGAGACCTCGAACATGCCCTGCCTGATGGAGCTGCGCATCCGCACCTGCCACGTGCGCGGCAGCTTCGAGTGCAAGGACAACATCGCGCCCGCCGTGTCGACGCGCGCGCTGATGAGCGAGCCCGCGGGCTTCGACTACATGCGGCTCGCGCATCCGCCCGTCACCTTCCGCCATGAAAAACTCAAGGGCGACGAGCGCATTCCGGCCGCGCGGCGCTACATCGTGGAGCACCGGCTCAACGAGCTGGTGCCGGGCGGCCGGCATGCCGACCTGGGCATCGTGGTGCAGGGCGGGCTCTACAACGCGCTCGTCCGCAGCCTGCAGCAGCAGGGCCTGGCCGATGCCTTCGGCGAAACCGACATCCCGATCCTGGTGCTCAACGTGACCTACCCGCTGGTGCCCGAGCAGGTCGCCGACTTCTGCCTGGGCAAGCGCGCAGTGCTCGTGGTGGAGGAAGGCCAGCCCGAATACATCGAGCAGGACATCGCCACCCTCTTGCGCCGGCGCGACATCCAGACGCCGCTGCATGGCAAGGACATGCTGCCTTCGGCCGGCGAATACGGCGTGGAGGTGCTCGCGGGCGGCCTTGGCGCCTTCGCCGCGAAATACATCGAGAGCGGCGAGGCTTCGTCTTCCGCCAAGGCCTGGCTGGCCGGCAACCGCGAGCGCCGCGAGGCGGTGGCGCGCCAGCTCGAGACGCTGCTGCCCAACCGGCCGCCGAGCTTCTGCGTCGGCTGCCCCGAGCGGCCGGTGTTCTCGGCGCTCAAGCTCGCGCAGCAGGAGACCGGGCCGGTGCACATCGCGGCCGACATCGGCTGCCATGCCTTCGGCACCTTCGAGCCCTTCTCGATGGGGCATTCGATCCTCGGCTACGGCATGAGCCTGGCAAGCCGCGCGGGCGTGGCGCCCATGATGAACCGCCGCACCCTGTCGATCATGGGCGACGGCGGCTTCTGGCACAACGGATTGCTCACCGGCGTGCAGAGCGCACTCTTCAACGGCGACGACGCGGTGCTCTTGATCTTCAAGAACGGCTACACCTCGGCCACCGGCACGCAGGACATCATCTCCACGCCCGACGACGAGACGAAGGAGCGCGCCGTCGACAAGCAGCAGAGCCTGGTCGACAAGAACCAGACCATCGAGGCCACGCTCACGGGCCTGGGCGTCAAGTGGATGCGCACCGTCACCACCTACGACGTGGAGCGCATGCGCAAGACGCTGACCGAGGCGCTCACCAGCGACTTCAACGGCCTCAAGGTGGTGATTGCCGAGGGTGAATGCCAGCTCGAGCGGCAGCGCCGCATCAAGCCCTGGATTGCCGGCCTGCTCAAGAAGGGCGAGCGCGTGGTGCGCGTGAAGTACGGCGTGGACGAGGACGTGTGCAACGGCGACCACGCCTGCATCCGCCTGTCGGGCTGCCCCACGCTCACGCTCAAGGACAACCCCGATCCGCTCAAGGTCGACCCCGTGGCCACCGTGATCGACGGCTGCGTGGGCTGCGGCCTGTGCGGCGAGAACGCGCATGCGGCCACGCTGTGCCCGAGCTTCTACCGCGCCGAGGTGGTGCAGAACCCGAAGTGGCACGAGCGCCTGCTGCACGCACTGCGCGGCGCCGTGGTGCGCGTGCTGCAACCCGCATGAGAGACGACCACATGGAACAGAACCGCCCCATCTCCCTGCTCGTCTGCGCCCTGGGCGGCGAAGGCGGCGGCGTGCTCACCGAATGGCTGGTCGACATCGCGCGCCGTGCCGGCCATGCCGCGCAGAGCACGTCGATTCCCGGCGTGGCGCAGCGCACCGGCGCCACCACCTACTACATCGAGGTGTTCCCGGTGCCGCTCGCGCAGCTGGCCGGCCGGCGCCCGGTGTTCAGCCTGAGCCCGGTGCCGGGAGCGCTCGACGCCATCGTGTCGTCGGAGCTGCTCGAGACCGCGCGCCAGATCGGCAACGGCATGAGCGCGCCGCTGCGCACGCTGGTCATCAGTTCGTCGGCGCGCATCTTCACCACCGCCGAGCGCATGCAGCCCGGTGACGGCCGCGCCGATGCGCAGCGCCTCGTCGATGTGGTGAAAGCCTTCAGCCGCGAGCACCATGTGTTCGACATGAATGCGATGGCGCGCGAAACGGGCACGGTGGTCAGCGCGGTGATGCTCGGCGCCATCGCGGGCAGCGGCCTGTTTCCGTTTCCGCGCGAGGCCTACGAACACGTGGTGCGCGGCGGCGACGCCCGCGCGCCCGAGAAGCTGGGGAAGATGGCCGCGGCCAGCCTGCGCGGCTTTGCGGCCGGCTTCGAGGCCGTGGGCACGCCGCGCGCGCAGGCCGCCTTCGTGAGCAGCGTGCTGGCCGCCGACACGCGCGACGCGCCGCCACCGCCGCGCGCCCTGCCGGACGAACTCGCGCGGCGCTTTCCGCCGGCCGTGCACGACATGCTCGTGCTCGGCCATGCGCGCGTGCTCGACTACCAGGACGCCGCCTACGCCGCGCTCTACGCCGAGCGGCTGGGCCGGGTGCTCGATGCCGAACGCGCGGCCGACCCGGCCGGCGCGCAGGGCTTTGCCACCACCCGCGAAGCCGCGCGCTGGCTCGCGCTGTGGATGGCCTTCGACGACATCGTGCGCGTGGCCGCGCTCAAGGGCCGCGCGAGCCGTGCGCAGCGCGTGCGGCATGAAGTGCGCGCGGCCGAGGAAGACATCGTGAAGGTCTACGACCATTTCAAGCCCGGCGCGGCCGAGTTCGCCGCGCTGCTGCCGCCGGGCCTGGCGCGCCGCGTCACCGCATGGGACCGCGGCAGGCAGGCCCGCGGCCTCGCGCCCTGGGCGTTGCCGTTGAAGGTGGGCAGCCATTCGGTGGCCGGCATGGCGTCGCTGCGCCTCTTGTCATCGCTGAAGTGGCTGCGCCGCCGCGGCCAGCGCTTTGCCGAGGAACAGGCACTGATCGAGCGCTGGCTCGCGGCGGTGGAGGCCGGCACGCGCGAGGCCTGGGCACTGGGCCACGAGCTTGCGCTGTGCGGCCGGCTCATCAAGGGCTATGGCAGCACCAACGAGCGCGGCAAGGAAAACCTGCTGCACCTGGCCGGCCATCTCGCGGCGCAGCCCGGCGTGGCGCCGGCCGAGCGCGCGCAATCGGTGGCGGCGGCGCGCAACGCCGCGCTGGCCGACGATGCCGGCCTCGCGCTCGATGCCGCGCTGGTGGCGCACGGCGCGCCCGCCCGCCCGGTCAAGGCCCAGCCGATCCGCTGGATGAAGCGCAAGCCCGCGGGCAGCGCCTGAGGCCGAGGCACCCACGATGCCGCTGCTCAATGTCGAAGACCACCGGTGCCATGCGCGCCGGGTGTTGCCGCGCCTCGTGTTCGACTATGTCGATGGCGGTGCCGAGGACGAGCGCTGCCTGCAGCGCAACCGCGATGCGCTCGAACAGCTGCCGCTGATTCCCGAATGCCTGCGCGACACCAGCACGGTGGACATCGGCATCGAACTGTTCGGCCGCCGCTGGCGCGCGCCTTTCGCGGTCGCGCCCATCGGCCTGGCCGGCCTGGTGCGCCCCGGCGCCGACGCCCTGCTGGCCCGCGCGGCCCAGGGCGCGGGCGTGCCCTTCGTTCTCTCGACCGCATCGAACACGCGCATCGAGGACGTGCGCGCGGCCGCGCCCGACGCCACGCTGTGGATGCAGCTGTACGTGATGGGCGAACGCGCCATTGCCGAGCGCATCGTGCGGCGCGCACGCGCGGCCGGCTTCGAGACGCTGGTGCTCACGGTCGACGTGCCGGTCAGCGGGCTGCGTGAGCGCGACCTGCGGCACGGCTTCCGGTTGCCGATGCGCCTCACGCCCGCCACCGTGCTCGACATGGCGCGCCATCCGGCGTGGCTGATGCGGCTCGCACGCAGCGGCATGCCGCAGTTCGCGAACCTGCTGCCGGACGACGACGGCACGCCCGTGTCCGCGCAGGCGCAGGCCGCGCTGCTCTCGCGCACCATGGACCGCCGGCTCACCTGGGAAAGCCTCGCCTGGCTGCGCAAGCTGTGGGACGGCCCGCTGCTGGTCAAGGGCCTGCTCGGCGCCGAGGACGCGCGGCGCGCCGTGCGCCACGGCGCGGACGGCATCGTGGTGTCGAACCACGGCGGCCGCCAGCTCGATGCGGCGCCCGCGAGCATCGCCGTGCTGCCCGCGATGGTGGATGCCGCCGGCGGGCGCATTCCGGTGCTGATGGACGGCGGCATCCGGCGCGGCAGCGACGTGGTGAAGGCGCTGGCACTGGGCGCGCGCGGCGTGCTGGCCGGACGTGCGCCGCTCTACGGCCTGGCCTGCGGCGGCGAGCAAGGCGCGTTGTCGGTGCTGCAGCTGCTGGCACAGGAAACCGAACGCACCATGACGCTGCTCGGCGCCACGCACGCGGCCGAGCTCGGGCTGCGCCACGTCGGCCGGCCCGAGCCGCCGCCCAAGGAAACCCTGCAAGGGAAACCCGCCATTTACGCGGCGCGCGCCGCTGCCTAGATTGCACGGATTAGTTCAGAAACATAACGAAGGAGACCATGAAAACCCACCGCCACCCCCATCATCCGAAGCGCCCCGCTGCGCCGGCCCTGATCGCCATCTGCGCCGCCCTTGCACTCGGCACGCCCGCCGTGCAGGCGCAGGACAAGGCCGTGCAGATCAAGCTCTCGAGCTGGGTGCCCGCGCAGCATCCGCTCAACCCCGCGCTGCAGGCCTGGGCCGACGACATCAAGAAGGCGTCGAACGGCAGCATCAGCGCGATCCTGTTTCCATCGGAGCAGCTCGGCAAGGCCTTCGACCACTACGACATGGCGCGCGACGGCATCGCCGATTTCGCCTACGTGAACCCCGGCTACCAGCCCGGCCGCTTTCCGGTGATGGCGGGTGCGTCGCTGCCCTTCCTGTTCGCCAACGGCAAGGAGGGCTCGGCCGCCATCGACGCCTGGTACCGCAACTACGCGGCCAAGGAAATGAAGGACGTGAAGTACTGCTTCGCGTTCGTGCACGACCCCGGCACCTTCCACTCGCGCAAGAAGATCACGCTGCCCACCGACATCAAGGGCATGAAGGTGCGGCCCGCCACCAGCACCGTGGGCCAGCTGATCACCTCGCTGGGCGGCACCAACGTGCAGGCCTCGGCGCCCGAGTCGCGCGACATGCTGGAGCGCGGCGTGGCCGATGCCATCACCTTCCCCTGGGGATCGATCGGCCTGTTCGGCATCGACAAGGTGGTCAAGTACCACATGGACGCGCCGCTCTACGTCACGCCCTTCGTCTGGGTGATGAACAAGGGCAAGTACGACGCCATGTCCGCCGGCCAGAAGAAGGTGATCGACGAGCACTGCACCAGCGAGTGGGCCCAGAAGGTGGCCGGGCCGTGGGCCGACTTCGAGTTCGGCGGGCGCGCGAAGATCGCCGCGCAGCCGGGCCACGAGGTCTACAAGCTCACGCCGGAGCAGCTCGATGCCTGGCGCAAGGCCGCAGCGCCTTCCGAGGCGCAGTGGGCCGACACCGTGAAGAAGGCGGGCGAGGATCCAAAGGCCGTGATGGATGCGCTCAAGGCCAGCCTCGCCAAGTACAAGTCGGCGCTCTGAGCGATGGCTGCCCGGTCCGTCCGCTACATGGACCGCGCGATCAACACGATCGAATGGCTTGCCGCCATCTTCGTGGGGATCGTCGCGCTCAACATCTTCGTGGCCGTGGTGCTGCGCAAGTTCTTCGACACCTCGATCCCCGACGCCTACGACTTCGGCCGCATGCTGCTGGGCATCCTGATCTTCTGGGGCATCGCGGCCACCAGCTACCGCGGCGGCCACATCACGGTCGACCTCGTGTGGACGGCCGCGGGCCCGCGCATGAAGCGCGTGATCGACGTGTTCGCCACGCTGGTGCTGCTGTTCGTGGTGGCGGTGCAGACGGCCATGCTGTTCGACAAGGTGCGCGGCACCTACGTGGACAACGTGCTGACCTACGACATGAACATTCCGACCTGGCCGTTCTATGCCGTGGCCTGGGCCGGCGACGTCTGCGCGGTGCTGCTGATCGCCATCCGCACCTATCGGCTGATCTTCCATCCCGAGCAGCTGGAAGAAGTCCACGCTGAACAGAAAGCCGATGAATGAGCCCCGATGCAGTCGCGATTCTTGGCTTCGTGGTCCTCTTCGCGCTGATGCTCTTGCGGGTGCCGGTGGGCATGGCGATGGGCCTCGTGGGCGTGGCGGGCTACAGCTATCTCGTGGGCCCCGGGCCCGCGCTCAAGCTGGTCGGCCAGACCTCCATGCGCACCGTGACCGACTACACCTTCGGCGTGATCCCGATGTTCATGCTGATGGGCGCGCTGGTGTCGGTGTCGGGCGTGAGCCGCGAACTCTTCAAGGCCGCCAACTCGATGATCGGCCACATGCGCGGCGGGCTCGGCGTGGCCACCGTGGTGGCCTGCGGCGGCTTCGCGGCGATCTGCGGCTCCTCGGTGGCCACGGCCGCCACCTTCTCGGCGGTGGCCTATCCGGAGATGCGGCGCTTCAACTACCCGCAGTCGTTCTCCACCGGCGTGATCGCCGCGGGCGGCACGCTGGGCGCCATTCTTCCGCCTTCGACCGTGCTCGCGGTCTACGCCATCCTCACGCAGCAGGACATCGGCAAGCTCTTCATGGCGGGCATCGTGCCCGGCATCCTGGCCATGGCGATGTACGTGCTGACCATCGCGATCATCGTGAAGGCGCGGCCCGGCTGGCTGCCCGGCGGCGAGGTCAAGCCGTGGTCGGAACGCCTCAATGACCTGAAGAACGTGTGGGCGCCGCTGGTGCTGTTCGTGTTCGTGATCGGCGGGCTCTACGGCGGCTTCTTCACGCCCACCGAGGCCGGCGGCGTGGGCGCGAGCGGCGCCTTCATCCTCGGGCTGCTGCGGCGCAAGCTCGACGGCCCGAAGATCCGCGAGGCGCTGCTGTCGGCCACGCGCACGGCGGCGGCGGTGTTCACGGTGCTGATCGGCGCGCTGCTCTTTGGCTACTTCCTCACCATCACGCAGAGCCCGCAGAAGCTCACGGAATTCCTCACCGGCCTGGGCATCGGCCGCTACGGCGTGCTTGCGCTCATCATGCTGATGTACCTGGTGCTCGGCTGCCTGATGGACGCGATGGCCATGATCATCCTCACGGTGCCGATCATCTTTCCGGTGATCGTGCACCTGGGCTTCGACCCGATCTGGTTCGGCGTGATCATCGTGATGACGGTGGAACTGGGGCTGATCCATCCGCCGGTGGGGATGAACGTGTTCGTGATCAAGAGCGTGGTGAAGGACGTGAGCTTCACCACCATCTTCAAGGGCGTGCTGCCGTTCATCGTGACGGACATCGTGCGCCTGGTGATCCTGATCGCGTTTCCCATCATCGCCTTGTGGCTGCCGACGAGAATGAACTGATGAGCATGGCCAAGGAAATCATCTACACCGCACGCGTCGAGTTCGGCGACTGCGATCCCGCCGGCATCGTCTGGTTCCCCAACTTCTTCCGCTGGATCGATGCGGCGTCGCGCCACTTTTTTGCCGAATGCGGCGTGCCGCGCTGGGAAGAAACGGCCGAGACGCTGGGCGTGATCGGCACGCCGCTGGTCGACACGCACACGCGCTTCGTCAAGGCCGCGAGCTACGGCGATACGCTGCAGATCGCGGTGCGCGTCACCAAGTGGCGCGACAAGAGCTTCGTGCAGGCCTACCGCGTGCTGCGCGGCGACGAGCTGATCCTCGAATGCGAGGAGGTGCGCATCTTCGCGGCCAGGCGCGAAGGCGGCGGCATCCGCGCGGTGCCGATTCCGCCGTCCATCCGGGCGCTCTGCGACGAGGCCGCGTCTTAGAATGGCCCGATGAACTGGCGCACTCTTCTTCCGCTCGCTTTGCTCGTCACCGGCTGCTCGACGCTCCCCAACGAGGTGGTGCCCGTGCGCGAAGGCGTGCTGCGCGCACCCACGTACACGCAGGCCGCCGACCATTGCAGCGCCAAGGGCCAGACGCCGCGCTGGCTCGGCAAGGCGCCCGCGGAGGCCGGCGTGCTGTTCCAGTGCTACTGAGCCAGTTCGCCCGCGGCCCGGCAACGACCCGGCTGCGCCACGGGACATAGCCAAAAAGGTTGACGCTCGTTGTGGTGCGGTGCAACAATCCCGCATCTTTATTTCGGAGCCCCGTGCGTGGACAGTGCCAGTTGGATCAGTGACAAGACGCGTGCCTCGGCAGGCGTGACACATCCGGCCCTCTAGCGCAGGCTCTTTTGCGCTGCGGCCGCCGTGCACGCAGCCTGACCCGTTCGCCATCCGAGGCGGGCGGTTCCCTCTTCCGAATCCCGCCGTTCTTCGTCACTGACTTTTTCAGTCAGCTTGCGTGTGTCCGTGCACGGGGCCCTTCATTGCGAAGGAGCCTTGCCATGCGCCAATTCCAGTCTCGTCAGCAACAGCTAAAGCAGCCGGTGCAGGAAACCGCTCGCCCGTCTGCGTCTGCGCCTGCGCGCGCGGTCACGGCGCAGGACATCGACAACGAAATGCTGGATCGCGCCGCCGCGCTCTGGACCACGCGGCGCATCCGCAGCTTCTTCCTGCTGCTCGAGCGGCCGCCCCGCGCCGGGCAGCGCTGACGCGCCGCACTGCCACCTCCCGCCGCACGACACGCAAGAAACAAGGAGGCCTGATGGACCCCGCTTCTCATGGGCGCCCTTGCGCGCCACCCCTCTTCCGCCCGACCGGCCACACCGAAATGCAGCGCGCCGCGCCGCAAGGGGATTCCCACGCCTGATTGACGCGGGAGGTTCTTCCCTTCGCGGCCGGCGCCGTGAAGGAATAAAAAATGAAGAACGTCCTGAAGTCCCTTTTCGAGAGCTTCCTGCGCAGCCGCCGCATGCTGCATCACTTCGAGCGCTGGCAGGCACTGCTGGGCCCGAAGCCCGCGGGCACCGCCTCGGCGGCCATGCCGCCCGGCATCGCCCAGGCACTGTCCGCCGCATCGCGCGCCGATGCCGCCGCACTGCTCGCAAGCCTCCACAGTTCGCCGCAAGGCATGGCCGAAGACGAGGCCCTGGCGCTGCGCAGGCAGTTCGGCGGCAACGAGGTGCGCCACGAGCAGCCGCTGCCGTGGTGGACGCACCTGTGGCAGTGCTACCGCAATCCGTTCAACCTGCTGCTGACCGTGCTGGCGCTGGTCTCCTACGTGACCGAGGACATGAAGGCCGCGCTCGTGATCGGCAGCATGGTGGTGCTGTCGACCGTGCTGCGCTTCCTGCAGGAATCGCGCTCCGGCAAGGCCGCCGAGCGGCTCAAGGCAATGGTGAGCAACACCGCCACCGTGCTGCGGCCCACGCCCGGCGCTGCGGGCGCGCTGCGCATCGAAGTGCCGATGCGCGACCTGGTGCCGGGCGACGTGATCGCACTCTCGGCCGGCGACATGATCCCGGCCGACTGCCGGCTGCTCGCGGCCAAGGACCTGTTCATCAGCCAGTCGGCGCTGACCGGCGAAGCGATGCCCGTGGAGAAGTTCTGCATCGACCGCGGCAGCCATGAAGCCGGCGTGCTCGAGCGCGACAACCTGCTCTTCATGGGCACCAGCGTGGTCAGTGGCACCGCCTCCGCGCTCATCGTGCACACGGGCAACCGCACCTTCTTCGGCGCGCTGGCGCAGCGCGTGACCGCCGCCGACCAGGGCACCAGCGCGTTCCAGGCCGGCATCAACCGCGTGAGCTGGGTGCTGATCCGCTTCATGCTGGTGATGGCGCCGCTGGTGCTGGTGATCAACGGCCTGGCCAAGGGCGACTGGTGGGAGGCGGCGCTGTTCGCGCTGTCGATCGCGGTGGGCCTCACGCCCGAAATGCTGCCGATGATCGTGACCGCTGCGCTGGCCAAGGGCGCGGTCGTGATGTCGCGGCAGAAGGTGATCGTGAAGCGGCTCGAAGCGATCCACAACTTCGGCGCCATGGACGTGCTGTGCACCGACAAGACCGGCACGCTGACGCAGGACCGCATCGTGCTGGAGCGCCACACCAACGCCTGGGGCGAGGCCTCGGACCACGTGCTGCAGATGGCCTACCTGAACAGCTTCCACCAGACGGGCCTGAAGAACCTGCTCGACAAGGCGGTGCTGAACCATGCCGAGGTGCGGCTGGAAACGCGGCTGCAGACGGCCTGGCGCAAGATCGACGAGGTGCCCTTCGACTTCGCGCGCCGGCGCATGTCGGTGGTGGTCGAGAACGGCGGCAGCGAGCACCTGCTGGTCTGCAAGGGCGCACTGGAAGAGATCCTCTCGGTCTGCAGCTCGGTCGAGCGCGGCGACGAGGTGCTGCCGCTCGACGCCGGCCTGCTCGCACGCATCCACGCCATCGCGTCGGAGCTCAACACCCAGGGCCTGCGCGTGGTGGCCGTGGCCAGCCGCGTGCTGGCCGCCGGGACGCAACGGCAGGCCCAAGTGGCCTATGGCGTGGCCGACGAAACGGCGCTCACGCTGCTGGGTTATGTCGCGTTTCTCGATCCGCCGAAGGAGTCGACCGCACCCGCGCTGCGCGCGCTGGCCGAGCACGGCGTGGCCGTGAAGGTGCTGACGGGCGACAACGAGCTGGTGGCGCGCAAGGTCTGCGGCGACGTGGGCATCGAGGTTGGCCGGGTCGTGCCGGGCCGCGAGATCGAAGAGTTGGACGACGCCGGCCTGTGCGCGCTGGTCGAGCGGCACCAGGTGTTCGCCAAGCTCACGCCCGCGCACAAGGAGCGCATCGTGCGTGCGCTGCATGCAAACGGGCACGTGGTGGGCTTCATGGGCGACGGCATCAACGACGCGCCCGCGCTGCGTGCGGCCGACATCGGCATTTCGGTGGACGGCGCGGTGGACGTGGCCAAGGAATCGGCCGACATCATCCTGCTCGAGAAGAGCCTGATGGTGCTGGAGCAGGGCGTGGTGGAAGGCCGCCGCACCTTTGCCAACATGCTGAAGTACATCAAGCTCACGGCGAGCTCGAATTTCGGCAACGTGTTCTCGGTGCTGGTGGCGAGCGCGTTCCTCCCCTTCCTGCCGATGCTGCCGCTGCATCTGCTGGTGCAGAACCTGCTGTACGACGTGTCGCAGATCGCGATTCCGTTCGACAACGTGGACGCCGAGTTCCTGCGCAAGCCACAGAGCTGGAACCCGGCCGACCTGGGCCGCTTCATGCTGTTCTTCGGGCCGCTGAGCTCGGTGTTCGACATCCTGACCTACGCCGTGATGTGGTTCGCGTTCTCGGCCAACACGGTGGCGCACCAGGCGCTGTTCCAGTCGGGCTGGTTCATCGAAGGCCTGTTGTCGCAGACGCTGGTCGTGCACCTGATCCGCACGCGCAAGATCCCGTTCCTGCAAAGCCGCGCAGCCTGGCCGCTGCTGGCGATGGGCGCGGCGATTGCGGCGGCGGGCATCTGGCTGCCGATGGGGCGGCTCGCGCACTACTTCAGGCTGCAGGCGCTTCCGCTGGCCTACTTTCCGTGGCTCGCAGCGATGCTGGCGGGGTATGCGATGCTCACGCAGGCGGTCAAGGGGTGGTATGCGCGGCGGTTCGGATGGCAGTGATTTTTTGTTTTGGGGCGCTGCTGTTCAGGGCGCTCTTGTTCGGGGCGCGTGCACAGGCCACCGGGTACTCCCCTCCGCGAATGTCCCCCGGCCTTCGGCCTCCTCCTTGATTTCGCTGCGGGGAGCACCCGATGCTCTGTGCACCTGGGCACGTCGCTGGTGTACCGCTGATCAACCGGTGCTCCGATCACGCTCCCGTCGATGGGGTGCCTTGCGCAGCGAAATAAAGGAGGAGCGCGAAGCGCGGGGGACATTCGCGGAGCAAGGTACCCCGTCGGCGGGAGCGCGCCCTGAAAAACAAGGGCATAAAAAAAACGGCACCGCAGTGAAGCGATGCCGTTTTCTGGAACAAGGCAAGTGGATAGCAGGCTTACACGCTCATGATCGAAACAGCCTTGGTGTTCAGGTAAGCCTCGAGCGCCTCCGGGCCGCCTTCCGAGCCGTAGCCCGAATCCTTCACGCCGCCGAAGGGCATTTCGGGCGAGGGCGCGGCGGGCTGGTTGATCCACAGCATGCCGAGCTCGAGCTTCTGGCTCAGCAGGTGCGCGTTCTTGATCGACCGGGTGAAGGCATAGCCGGCCAGGCCGAACGGCAGGCGGTTGGCTTCGGCAATCGCTTCTTCCAGCGTATCGAAGCCGCGGATCGCCGCGATCGGGCCGAAGGGCTCGTTGTTGAACACGTCGGCATCGAGCGGCACGTCGGTCAGCACGGTGGGCGCGAAGAAGTTGCCGGTGTCGCCGACGCGTTCGCCGCCGGCCGCCACGGTGGCGCCCTTCTTGCGCGCATCGTCCAGCACATGGGCCATGGCCGTGAGGCGGCGCGCGTTGGCGAGCGGGCCCAGGGTCGTGCCTTCGGCCAGGCCGTCGCCGAGCTTCAGGCCTTCGGTGTACTTGACCAGCGTGCGGGCGAATTCCTCGCGCAGGCTGTTGTGCACCAGGAAGCGGGTCGGCGAAATGCAGACCTGGCCCGCATTGCGGAACTTGGCGGCACCCGCGGCCTTCACGGCCAGGGCCACGTCGGCGTCCTCGGCCACGATGACCGGCGCATGGCCGCCCAGCTCCATGGTGACGCGCTTCATGTGCGAGCCGGCCAGCGCGGCCAACTGTTTGCCGACCGGCGTGGAGCCCGTGAAGGTCACCTTGCGGATGATCGGATGCGAGATCAGGTAGTTCGAGATTTCGGCCGGGTTGCCGAACACCAGGCCCACGGTGCCAGGCGGAATGCCGGCATCGACGAAAGCCTGCAGCAGCGCGGCCGGCGAAGCCGGAGTTTCTTCGGGTGCCTTCACCAGGAACGAGCAGCCGGTGGCCAGTGCGGCGCCGAGCTTGCGCACGATCTGGTTGATGGGGAAGTTCCACGGCGTGAACGCGGCGACCGGGCCCAGCGGCTCCTTGATCACCAGCTGCTGCGCGGCCAGGTTGCGCGAGGGCACGATGCGGCCGTAGACGCGGCGGCCTTCGTCGGCGAACCACTCGATGATGTCGGCGGCGGCCAGCGTCTCGCCCTTGGCTTCGGCCAGCGGCTTGCCCTGCTCCTGTGTGAGCAGCTTGGCGATTTCAGGGGCGCGTTCGCGGATCAGGCCGGCGGCGCGGCGCATGACGGCGGCGCGCTCGTTGGCGGGCGTGTTGCGCCACTTTTCGAAGCCGCGCTGGGCGGCGGCCAGGGCGCGGTCGAGGTCGGCGATGCTGGCATGCGCCACCTTGCCGATGGCCTTGCCGGTGGCGGGGTTCACGACGTCCAGCGTCTTGCCGCCGGTGGCGTCGACCCATTCGTTGTCGATCAGCAGGCGGGTGTCGGTGTAGGTGGCGGTCATGGCGAACTTTTCCTTCGAGGACTGGATGATGGTGAAAAGGGGAAATCTGGGAGCGCGGCGCGGCACCCGGAAGGTGCGCTTGCGACAACGGCGGCAAATTGCCGCCGGGTGCATAGATTAACCCGAGTTCGCCAAACCCGCCGGAGCCGGGAAACCGGCCCCTTTTGCCGTTGCCGCCGTGACGGCCGCTACAGGATCAGCAGCGCGCGGAAGTCGTTGACGTTGGTGTTGGTGGGGCCGGTCACGAACAGGTCGCCGATCGCGTCGAAGTAGCCGTACGCGTCGTTGCGGTCGAGGTGGTCCGACAGCTTCCGGCCGGCCGCGCTGGCACGCGCCAGCGTGTCGGGCGTGACGAAGGCGCCGGCGTTGTCTTCCACGCCGTCGATGCCGTCGGTGTCGGCCGCCAGCGCCCACACCTGCGGCTGGCCCATGAGCGCGCCGGCCAGGCCCATGCACAGCTCGCCGGCCCGCCCGCCGCGGCCCTTGGCCTGGCCAGGCTGGCGCGGGCGAATGGTCACCGTGGTCTCGCCGCCCGAAAGAATCACGCAGGGCCGCGCAAACGGCTGGCCGCGGTGCGCCACGGCGCGCGCCAGGGCCGCATGCATCTTGCCGACCTCGCGCGATTCGCCTTCGATCTCGTCGCTGAGGATATGCGCCTCGATGCCGGCCGCGCGCGCCGCCTTGGCCGCCGCTTCGAGCGATTGCTGGGGCGTGGCGATCAGGTGGACTTCATGGCCCTTGAACACCGCGTCGTCCGGCTTCGGGGTTTCGAGCTCGCCGCTCTCGAGCTGCGCGCGCACCGGCGCCGGCACCTCGATGCCGTAGCGGTCGAGGATGGCCAGCGCATCGGCGCAGGTGGTGGCGTCAGGCACCGTGGGACCGCTCGCGATGACGGCCGGATCGTCGCCCGGCACGTCGCTGATGGTGAGCGTGACCACGCGCGCCGGCGCGCAGGCCGCCGCCAGACGGCCGCCCTTGATGCGCGAGAGGTGCTTGCGCACGCAGTTCATCTCGCCGATGCCGGCCCCGCTGTCGAGCAGCTGCTTGTTGATGCGCTGCTTGTCCTCGAGCGTGAGGCCTTCGGCCGGCAGCACCAGCAGCGAGGAGCCGCCGCCCGAGATCAGGCACAGCACGAGGTCGTCGGCCGTGAGGCCTTGCGCGAGTGCGAGGATGCGCGCCGCCGCCTGCTGCCCGGCCGCATCGGGCACCGGATGCGCGGCCTCGACGAGCTCGATGCGCTGCGGCACGCCCTCGGGGCGCGGCGGGATGTGGTCGTAGCGCGTGACGACCAGGCCCGACAGCGGCGCATCGGCCGGCCACAGGGCCTCGAGCGCCTGCACCATCGAGCCGCCCGCCTTGCCCGCGCCCAACACCAGCGTGCGGCCCTTGGGCGGCTTGGGCAGGTGCGCGCCCAGCGTGGACAACGGCAGCGCGCGGTCCACCGCCACGCGGTAGAGATGTTCGAGGAAGGCGCGCGGGGTTTCGCGCGGATCGGGTGCGGGGCCGAAGGAAGGGTTCGATGCGGTCATGGCTTGCTTTGTCTCCATCGGGCGATTGTGCGGCGAACGGCGGCCGGCTCTCTTGACCGCGGTCACTGTCCAATCCAGCTAGTTGGTCTTGGCGCCGGCCTGGAACCAGCGGCCAATCAGCGCGCGTTCTTCGTCGGTGATGCCGGTGGCGTTGTTCATCGGCATGATCTTCGTGACCACCACCTGCTGGTAGATGGCCTGCGCATGCGCCGCCACCTGCTCGGGCGAATCGACGCGCACGTTCTTCATCTGCACGGCCTCGCCATGGCACATGAAGCAGCGCTGCTCGAGCACCTTCTGCACGTCCTTGAATGCCACGGCGGGCGCTGCTGCCGCAGCCACAGGCGCGGCCGCCGGCTCGGGCTTCATCCAGACGATGGTGAGCCCCAGCACCACGATGCCGATCAGCGCATAGGGCAGCGGGTTGCCCGCGTTGCCGAGCTTGAAGCGGTGCCGCACCACGAAGAACTGGCGAATGGCCGCGCCGCCGAGCATGATCAGCAGCAGCACGATCCAGTTGTACTTGTGCGTGTAGGTGAAGCTGTAGTGGTTGCTCAGCATCGCGAACAGCACCGGCAGCGTGAAGTAGGTGTTGTGCACGCTGCGCTGCTTGCCGCGCTGGCCGTGCACCGGATCGACCGGCCGGCCTTCGCGCAGGGCCTGCACGTTCTTGCGCTGGCCCGGAATGATCCAGAAGAACACGTTGCCGCTCATCGTGGTGGCCATCATCGCGCCCACCAGCAGGAAGGCCGCGCGCCCCGCGAACCACTGGCAGGCGAGCCAGGTCGCAAACACGATGAAGAGCGCGATCAGCACGCCCACGATGGTGTCGCCGTTCTTGCGGCGGCCGAAGATCTGGCAGATGCCGTCGTAGACCATCCAGAACACCACGAAGAAGGCCAGCGCCACGCCAATGGCGGCGCCGGGCTGCCAGTCCATCTTCGACTTGTCGATCAGGTAGGTGCTGGCGTTCCAGAGGTACGACATGGTGAACAGCGCAAAGCCCGTGAGCCAGGTGCTGTAGCTCTCCCAGTACGACCAGTGCAGGTGGTCCGGCAGCCGCTTGGGCGCCAGCGCGTACTTCTGCATGTTGTAGAAGCCGCCGCCGTGCACGGCCCATTGCTCGCCGCCCACGCCCTTGTCGAGCGACTCGGGGTCTTGCGGCTTCTCGAGGCTGTTGTCCAGCATCACGAAGTAGAAGGAGGCGCCGATCCAGGCGATGGCGGTGATGACGTGGACCCAGCGCAGCAGCAGGTTGGCCCAGTCGAGGTAATAGCTTTCCATGTGTGGTGCTCTCTCTCAACCCCGTCGGCGCGTGGGGGCGCCGCGAAGGGGTTTCTTCAGCCTGCTCACCACTGCGGGCGCTGTAAGCAGAGAAAGTGCCGCGAACGCAGGCTCCATGAAATGGGCCTCGCTCCGCTGCGGCTTGTTGTGGACCGAAAGTGTATACAGTTTTGGCAAGTGGCGGGATGCTTTTTTGAAGGCGTCGCCGCCGGGAAAACCCTGTTCAGCCCAGTGATTGCAACAACTGTGCCGCCACTGCCACCGCGATCACCTCGGGCTCCTTGCCGGTGATGCCGGGCACGCCGATCGGGCAGGTGATGCGCGCCAGTTCCTCAGGCCTGAAGCCGCGCGCCTCGAGCCGGTGGCTGAAGGTGGCCCACTTGGTCTTGCTGCCGATCAGGCCGATGTAGGGCAGGTCGCCATGCGTGCGCAGGCGCTTGAGGCAGGCGATGACGATGTCCAGGTCTTCGGCGTGGCTGAAGCTCATGATCAGCACGCGGCTGCCCGGCGCAAGCGCGGCCACGGCGTCCTGCACGGGCTCGGAATGCTCGGTCTCGATCTGCGCCGGCAGCGCACCGGGAAACACGCCGTCGCGGCTGTCGATCCAGCGCACCGAAAACGGCAGGCTGGCCAGCAGACGCGCAAGCGCAGCGCCCACGTGCCCGCCGCCGAACAGCGCCACGGGCTGGAGCTGTGCAACCAGTTCACGCTGCAAGGCCGGCGCATCGGCCGCCGTGATGCGGCGGTAAGAGAGAAACATCACGCCGCCGCAGCACTGGCCCAGGCTCGGGCCGAGCGGGTAGCGCTCGACGCCGTCGATGGCGCGCCGCCCCGCGAGCAGTTCGCGCGCTTCCCGCGTGGCCTGGAACTCGAGCTGGCCGCCGCCGATGGTGCCCGTGAGCCCTTTGGCCCACACCGCCATCCAGGTGCCCGCCTCGCGCGGCGCCGAGCCCTGCGTGGATTCGACGCGCACCAGCACCGCGTCTTCGCGGGCCAGGCCCGCCAGCAGCTGATCGACCAAGCCGTTCATTCTCGATACCTTCGGTTGCGGCGATGCGCGTGACTCACTGTATAAACCCGGCGATGAACCGTCAGCTTACGCCGCGCCGCCTCGCCCTCCTCGCCTCTTCCCTCTGCGCCCTCTGGATCGCCGGATGCGGCACCACCGGCCCCGGCGCCGGTTCTGTGCCCGGCCAGCTGAGCGGGGCCACGGCCGACCGCAGCGCCAGCGGCCCCGCGCCGCGCGCATCGAACGCGGCCACCGCGCGCGACTACCGGCGCGATGCCGCGCGCCACATCTACGAGATCAACCGCTCGCGCATCTACGGCGGCCAGCTGCCGCCGCTGCTCTATGCCGTGGGCACGCTGCAGGTGAATCTCGATGCCGGCGGCCGCGTGGTGTCGATGCACTGGATGCGCGCGCCCAAGCATGCGCCCGAGGTCATCGCCGAGATCGAACGCGCCGTGCTGCAGGCCGCGCCCTTCCCCGCCGCCACCCGCCTCGGCCCGGTCACCTGGACCGACACCTGGCTGTGGGACAAGAGCGGGCGCTTCCAGCTCGACACCCTGACCGAAGGGCAGTCCCAGGGGGATTGACACCTCAGGACCCGCGGTAGGTCGAGTAGCTCCACGGGCTCACGAGCAGCGGCACGTGGTAGTGCTGGTCGGTGTGGGCCACGCCGAAGTCCAGCGACACCTTGTTGAGGAAGTTCGGCTCGGGCAGCTTCACGCCGCGCGCCTTGAAGTAGCCCGCCACGTCGAACACCAGCCGATAGGTGCCGGCCTTGAGCGAGTGGTTGTCGTAGAGCGGCCCGTCGCTGCGGCCGTCCGAATTCAGCGTGAAGCGCTTCACCAGCGTGGCGTCGTCGCCTTGGGTGGTGTACAGCGCCACCTCCATGCCGGCCGCGGGGCCGCCGTGCATCGTGTCCAGTACGTGAGTGCTCAAGCCCATGGGGCGCTCCTTCGAAGGTCGATCAGCTGCGGGAAATTCCGGTGGACAAAAGTGTATACAGTTACCGGCTTTGGGTCTATCATGAAAAACATGGAGTCCTCCACCACCCGCTCGATCGTCGACGCGCTCACCAAGGCGATCGTCGACCACCGGCTGCAGCCCGGCACCAAGCTGGCCGAGCAGAAGCTGGCCGACCACTTCGGCGTGTCGCGCACGCTGGTGCGCCAGGCGCTGTTCCAGCTGTCGCAGAACAAGCTCATTCGCCTGGAGCCCGCGCGCGGCGCCTTCGTGGCGGCGCCGGCCGTCGACGAGGCCAGGCAGGTGTTCGCGGTGCGCCGCATGCTCGAGGCCGAGATGACGCGCGAGTTCGTGCGCACCGTCACGCCGGCCAAGATCAAGGCGCTCAAGGAGCACGTGGCGCTCGAAAAATCCGCGGTGTCGGGCGAGGACATCTCGGGCCGCACCGAGCTGCTCGGCGACTTCCACGTGCGCATGGCCGAGCTCATGGGCAACCAGGTGCTGGCGCAGATCCTCGGCGAGCTGATCTCGCGCTGCGCCCTCATCACGCTCATGTACCAGAGCACCAGCGCGGCCGAGCACTCGAACGACGAGCACGCCGACATCGTGAAGGCGCTGGCCGCGCGCGACGAGGAGCGCGCCGTGCGCCTCATGACCGAACACCTGGAACACGTCGAAGCCAACCTCACCTTCGACCGCAAGGTGCCCACCAACGACATCTCGCTCGCCCTGTCCTGAACGAACGCCCATGACCGTCTACGACACCACCCTGCCCTACCCGCGCGACCTCGTCGGGTACGGCCGCAATCCGCCCCATGCCCAGTGGCCCGGCGGCGCGCGCATCGCGGTGCAGTTCGTCCTCAACTACGAAGAGGGCGGCGAGAACGCCACGCTGCACGGCGACGCGGGCTCCGAGCAGTTCCTTTCCGAGATGTTCAATCCGGCGAGCTTTCCGGACCGGCACATCAGCATGGAAGGCATCTACGAGTACGGCTCGCGCGCCGGCGTCTGGCGCATCCTGCGCGAGTTCGAGAAGCGCGGCCTGCCGCTCACCGTGTTCGGCGTGGGCATGGCGCTCGAGCGCTACCCCGAACTGGCCGCGGCCTTCAAGGAACTGGGCCACGAGATCGCCTGCCACGGCTGGCGCTGGATCCACTACCAGAACCTCGACGAGGCCACCGAGCGCGAGCACATGCGCCTGGGCATGGAAGCGATTGAAAAGCTCACGGGCGAACGCGCCCTGGGCTGGTACACCGGCCGCGACAGCCCGCGCACGCGCCGCCTCGTGGCCGACTACGGCGGCTTCGAATACGACAGCGACTACTACGGCGACGACCTGCCCTTCTGGATGAAGGTGCAGAAGACCGACGGCACCGTGGTGCCGCAGCTCATCGTGCCCTACACGCTCGATTGCAACGACATGCGCTTTGCGCTGCCGCAGGGCTACTCGCACGCCGACCCGTTCTTCCAGTACATGAAGGACAGCTTCGACGCGCTCTATGCCGAAGGCGACCCGCAGGGCGACAACAGCCCCAAGATGATGAGCATCGGCATGCACTGCCGCCTGCTCGGGCGGCCCGGCCGCATCACCGCGCTGCAGCGCTTTCTCGATCACATCGGCCAGCACGAGGACGTGTGGGTCTGCCGGCGCCTGGACATCGCGCGCCACTGGAAGCAGGCCCATCCCTTCGAAGCGGCCGCCACAGGAGACCTCTCATGAGCCTGACCCTCGACCAACTGAACGCAGCAACGCCGGGCGATGCCCTGGTACTGCTCGACGGCACCTACGAACATTCGCCGTGGATCGCCGAGCGCGCGCTCGCGGCGCGCCCGTTCCGCTCGCTCGCGCACCTGAAGCATGCGCTCGTGCAGGCGGTGGCCGCGGCCTCGGCCGACGAAAAGCTGGGCCTGATCCGCGCCCACCCCGAGCTCGCGGGCAAGGCCATGGTCAGCAAGACGCTCACGGCCGAGTCGACCCATGAGCAAGGCAAGGCCGGCCTCACCGACTGCACGCCAGAAGAGTTCGCGAAGATCCAGCAGCTCAATGCCGACTACAACGCGAAGTTCGGCTTCCCGTTCATCCTGGCGGTGCGCGGGCCGCGCGGCACCGGGCTTTCCAAGCGCGAGATCATCGACACCTTCGAGCGCCGGCTGCACCATCACCCGGACTTCGAGCTGGGCGAGGCGCTGCGCAACATCCATCGCATTGCCGAGATCCGGCTCAATGACAAGTTCGGCGCCGACGTCTCGCTCGGCAACGACGTGTGGGACTGGCACGAAGCGCTCTCGGCGCACACCGACCCGGGCTATGCCGAGAAAGGCCAGCTCACCGTCACCTACCTGACCGATGCGCACCGCGCCTGCGCCGCGCAAATTTCTAGCCTGATGCGCGATTGCGGCTTCGACTCGGTGCACATCGATGCGGTCGGCAACGTGGTCGGCCGTTATGAAGGCGCCACGCCCGGTGCCAAGGCGCTGCTCACCGGCTCGCACTACGACACCGTGCGCAACGGCGGCAAGTACGACGGCCGCCTGGGCATCTTCGTGGCCGTAGCCTGCGTGCGCGAACTCAAGCGCCAGGGTCGGCGCCTGCCGTTCGCATTCGAGGTGGTGGGCTTTGCCGAAGAAGAAGGCCAGCGCTACAAGGCCACCTTTTTGGGATCGGGCGCGCTCATCGGCCACTTCGATCAGCGCTGGCTCGACCAGAAGGACGCCGACGGCATCACGATGCGCGAGGCCATGCGGCACGCGGGCCTGAAGGAAGAAGAAATTCCGAAGATCCAGCGCGATCCGGCGCGCTACCTCGGCTTCGTCGAGGTGCACATCGAGCAGGGCCCGGTGCTCACCGAACTCGACATTCCCCTGGGCATCGTCACCTCCATCAACGGCGGCGTGCGCTACGTGGGCGAGATGATCGGCATGGCCAGCCATGCCGGCACCACGCCGATGGGCCGGCGCCGCGACGCCGCCGCCGCGGTGGCCGAGCTGATCCTCTTCGCCGAGCAGCGCGCGGCAAAGGACGGCGACTCCGTCGCGACCGTGGGCATGCTCGAAGTGCCGAGCGGCTCGATCAACGTGGTGCCCGGACGCTGCAAGTTCAGCCTGGACATCCGCGCGCCCAACGATCCGCAGCGCGACGCCGTGGTGCGCGACGTGCTGGCCGCGCTGCAGGAGATTGCCGACCGCCGCGGCGTGCGCTTCGTCATCGAGGAAGCCATGCGCGCGGCCGCTGCGCCGAGCGCGCCCGCATGGCAGCAGCGCTGGGAAAAGGCCGTCGATTCGCTCGGCGTGCCGCTCTTTCGCATGCCCAGTGGCGCCGGCCACGACGCGATGAAGCTGCACGAGGTGATGCCGCAGGCCATGCTCTTCGTGCGCGGCATCAACTCGGGCATCAGCCACAACCCGCTCGAATCGAGCACCAACGACGACATTCAATTGGCTGTGCAGGCCTTCCAGCTGTTGCTGGACAACCTCGCCGCCGAACAAGCCCACTGAAAAGAAAAACCATGACCGACTACGCCAAGCTCGACGCCTGGATCGACGCCCACTTCGACGAGGAAGTGCGGTTCCTGCAGCAACTGGTGCAGGTGCCCACCGACACGCCGCCCGGCAACAACGCGCCGCACGCCGAGCGCACGGCCGAGCTGCTGAAGGACTTCGGCCTGGACGCCGAGAAGCACGCCGTACCCGCGCAGGAAGTGAAGGACTACGGCCTCGAGTCGATCACCAACCTGATCGTGCGCCGCAAGTACGGCAAGGACGGCGACGGTGGCCGCACCGTGGCCCTGAACGCCCACGGCGACGTGGTGCCTCCCGGCGAAGGCTGGACGCACGACCCCTACGGCGGCGAGATTGCCGACGGCAGCCTCTACGGCCGCGCGGCCGCCGTGAGCAAGAGCGACTTCGCGAGCTTCACCTTCGCGCTGCGCGCGCTCGAAGCCGTAGCGAAACCCGCCAAGGGCAGCGTCGAGCTGCACTTCACCTACGACGAGGAATTCGGCGGCATCCTCGGCCCGGGCTGGCTGCTCAAGCAAGGCCTGACCAGGCCCGACCTGATGATCGCGGCCGGCTTCAGCTACGAAGTGGTCACCGCGCACAACGGCTGCCTGCAGATGGAAGTGACGGTGCACGGCAAGATGGCCCACGCCGCCATTCCCACCAGCGGTATCGATGCGCTGCAGGGCGCAGTGAAGATCCTCAACGCGCTCTATGCGCAGAACACGCTCTACCAGCAGGTCACGTCGAAGGTCGAGGGCATCACGCACCCGTACCTCAACGTGGGCCGCATCGAAGGCGGCACCAACACCAACGTGGTGCCCGGCAAGGTGGCGTTCAAGCTCGACCGTCGCATGATCCCCGAGGAGAACCCGGTCGAGGTCGAGGCCACGATCCGCAAGGTCATCGCGGATGCGGCTGCGGAAAGCACCGGCATCACCGTCGAGATCAAGCGCCTGCTGCTCGCCAATTCGATGAAGCCGCTGGCCGGCAACAAGCCGCTGGTCGATGCGATCCAGAAGCACGGCCAGCAAGTGTTCGGCGAGCCCATCAAGGCCATGGGCACGCCGCTGTACACCGACGTGCGCCTCTACGGCGAAGCCGGCATTCCGGGCGTGATCTACGGCGCCGGCCCGCGCACCGTGCTCGAATCGCACGCCAAGCGCAGCGACGAACGCGTGGTGCTCGAAGACCTGCGCCGCGCCACCAAGGTGATCGCGCGCACGCTGAGCGACCTGCTGGCCTGATCCGAAGCAGCAGGCGGCGCCCGCATTGCGGGCGTCCGACGCCGCGCATCAGTCGCCGCCTACAACCGCCCGTGCGCGTCGGCGCGCAGCATGGGCTGCATGACCGAACGCAGTTCCACGCCCACCCTCACGGCCGATGCCCATGCGGTCGCGCATCGCTTCGTCGAGCTCGACGGGATGCAGGTCTTCTACCGCGAAGCCGGCCCGCGCGACGCGCCGGTGCTGCTGCTGCCGCACGGCTATCCGTGCTCGTCGTTCCAGTACCGCCGGCTCATGCCTTTGCTGGCGGACCGGTGGCGCCTGCTGGCGCCGGACTACCCGGGCTTCGGCCTCAGCGACACGCCGCCCGCCGAGGCCTTCGGCTTCGACTTCGATGCCTATGCGGGCTTTCTGGAGGCCTTCTGCCGCCAGCTGGGCCTTGATCGCTATGCGCTCTACCTGCACGACTACGGTTCGCAGATCGGCCTGCGGCTGGCCATCCGCCATCCGGAGCGCGTGGCCGCGGTGATCATCCAGAACGGCGACATCTACGAAGACACGCTCGGCCCCAAGTACCGCGCCATCCAGGCCTTCTGGCGCGATCCGTCGGCCAGCAACCGCGCGGTGCTCGAGAAGGCGGTGAACGAAGAAGGCTTTCGCGCCGAGTTCATCGGCGAGGTTCCCGAGGCCCAGGCGGCGCAGATTCCACCCGACCTCTGGAAGCTCCACTGGCCATTGATGAACACGCCGCAGCGCCGGGAACTCGCACGCCAACTGATGGAGGGCCTGAAAGAAAACCTCGAATGGTTTCCTCGCTACCAGGCCTTTCTGCGCGAGCACCAGCCGCCCGCGCTCATCGTCTGGGGGCCGAACGACGGCTACATGCCCGAGGCGTCCGCGCGCGCCTACCTGCGCGACCTGCCGAAGGCCGAGCTGGTGCTGACCGACGGCGGCCACTGGCTGCTCGAGACGCACCTCGAACAGGTGGTGCCGGTCATCCGGCGCTTCCTGTCCGCGGCCCATTCGCACTGAGCGCAATCTCCCGCGTCACGCGCAGGAACTTCTCCATGTCGGCCGCCGAGTGGCAGTGCAGCGGCGAGACCCGCACGGTGCCTTCGAGGCCGAAGGAGTCGAGCATGCGCTTCGAATAGATGCTGCTCGCCACGCGCTCGTAGACGGTCACGCCGCGCTTGCCGTACTCGACCACGGCCTGCGTGCAGTCAATGTGCTCGAAGCCGATGCCGATGATCAGGTCGCGCTTCGTCAGGTCCGGATGGTCGAGGAAGACCTTCACGCCCTCGATGCTGCGCAGGCCGGGCACGCCGCCGCTTCCGTCCAGCAGCGCCGACAGCAGGGCCCGCTCGTGCAGCTCGATGTGCGTGATGCCGGCTTCGAACAGCGCGCGGCGCCCGGTGGCCTGCGTGAAATGGCCGCCGAGCCAGCACACGTAGTCGACGATTTCGGTGAGCACGGCAAACTGCCACGGCGCGGAGCTGCCCAGGTCCCAGAAGTCGGGCTTCTTGCCCGCGAGCTTGTGGTGCGGCAGCTGCGCCGCGCGGTCCGACACCCACGACAGGCCCGAGCCGCGGCAGCCGAAGAACTTGTAGGGCGCCATGTTGATGCCGTCCACCGGTGTCTTCTGCAGGTCGATCAGGCCGTGCGGTGCGTGCTGCACGGCATCCACCACGATGTAGAGATCGGGCTTGATCTCGCGCGCGCGCCGCACGATCTGCTCCAGGTCGAGCTTGGCGCCCGAGATGTTCGAGGCATGGATCACGTTGAGCAGGCAGGTGTCCTTGTCCACCAGCCGCACGATCTCATCGGCATCGACGCCGCCGGTCTCGCGGTTGCTTTTCGCCACCCGCAGCTCGCGGCCGGCCTTCTGGGCATAGAGGCTCATCGCGTCGAACGACGAGGGATGCTCGAGCACGGTGGTGACCATGTTGGTGCCCGGCACGTTCTCGGCCACCGCGCGCACCATGTCGAACATCGCGCCCGATGCCGTCAGCGACGCATAGACGCTGCCGCCCTGCGCGTTGAGGATGGTGCGCACGTCGTCGCTGCCCCGGGCCTGGATCTGCTGCAGCTCCACGGCGGTGGCGTGGATGCGCTCGGCGTTGTCGGGAATGGCGTCGACCTGCGCGAAGCGCTCGGCCGCCGCCTTCAGCCGGAACGAGCCGCCCGCGTTGTCGAAGTACAGGCGCTCGCGCCCGTGGTGGTCGTGGTCGACGTTGAGAAAGCGCTGCTTCACCTCGCGCATCAGCGCGTCGGGGAATGCCAGGCCATTGGCGTGTGGTGTGTTTGCCGGCATTCTCAGACGCCCTTGTTGTTCGGGTTCTTGTAGGCCTCGCGCACGGCGTCGGACATCGGGAAGTTGAGGTTCACGTTGCGCGGCGGAATGGGCGACATGAACCACTTCGCATAGAGCTTGTCGATGGCGCCCGACTTCATCATCTCGGTCACGGCCTGGTCGACGATCGCCTTGAACTCGGGGTCGTCCTTGCGCATCATGATGCCGTAGGGTTCCTGGCGCAGCACGTCCTTCAGCAGCTTGTAGTCGGCGGCGTTGGGCTGGTTGGCAATGAGGCCGGCCAGCTGCACGTCGTCCAGCACGTAGGCCACGGCGCGGTCGCTCGCGAGCAGCAGGAAGGCATCGGCCGTGTCCTTGCCCGCGATCTCCTGCACCTCGATGTTCTCGGTCTTGCGGAAGCCGCGCAGCAGCTGCATCGAGGTGCTGCCCGCCACGGTGGCCACGGTCTTGCCCTGCAGGTCGGCGATCGAGTTGATGCCCGAGTTCTTTTTCACCGCGGCCGTGATGTTGGTGAGGAAATGGCTCGGCGCAAAGTCGACCTGCTGCTGGCGCTGCACGGTGTTGGTGGTGGTCGCGCAGTCGAGGTCGACCGTGCCGTTCTGCACCAGCGGAATGCGGTTGGTCGAATTGAGGAGCGTGTAGCGCACCTCGATCTTCGAAAGGCCGAGCTTGGCCTTGATGGCGTCCACCACCTTCAGGCAGATCTCGTTGGTGAAGCCGATGGGCGCGCTCTCGCCGCCGGTCTTGTAGGAGAACGGGATCTGCGTGTCGCGGCTGCCGATCTGCACCGTGCCCGTTTCCTTGATCTTGCGCAGCGTGGGGCTCTCCTGCGCGGCCGCGGCGCCGCACAGCAGCGCCATGCTGGCGCCGAGAGCGAGGGACAGTTTGAAGTTCATGGAATGTTCCTTTGAAGATGAGGCCGGAAGTACGCGGGACTGCACGGGGCGAATCTTCGGCTCCGCCTCAAATTTCCAAAAGCGATTTTTTGTGATTGAATAAGATGAATAAAAGTATTCAATTCAAGGCGCGTGCACCGTGATGACCTTCAAGCAGCTCGAGGCCCTGTACTGGATCGCCAAGCTCGGCGGCTTCGCGCAGGCGGCCAACCAGCTGCATACCTCGCAGTCGGCCGTGTCCAAGCGGGTGCATGAACTCGAGCTGCTGTTCGACACCGAGCTGTTCGACCGCAGCCAGCGCACCGCGCGGCTCACCGAAAAGGGCGAGGAGATGTTCGTGCTCGCGTCCCGGCTGCTCGAGCAGCGCGATGCCGCGGTCGAGCAGTTCAGCAAGCCCGGCGTGGTGCAGCGGCGGCTGCGCATCGGCGTGACCGAGCTCACGGCGATGACTTGGCTGCCGCGGCTGGTCGGCGTGATCCAGCGGCACTACCCCAAGGTCGTCCTCGAGCCCGACGTGGACGACAGCCTGCAGCTGCGCGACAAGCTGCTGGCCGACGAGCTCGACCTGGTGATCGTGCCCGACACCTTTGCCGATTCGCGCATGCAGAGCAAGGCCATCGGCAAGGTGCAAAGCGCCTGGATGTGCAAGCCCGGCGTGGTGGCCGCCACCGGCACCGTGCGGCTGCACGAGCTCGCGCGCCACCGCATGCTGGTGCAGGGCAAGAACTCGGGCACGGGGCGCGCCTACGACGCCTGGATGAAGGACCAGGGCGTGCAGCCCGCCGACACCATCGTGGTGAGCAACCTGGTGGCGCTGACCGGGCTCACGGTGTCGGGCCTGGGCGTGAGCTATCTTCCGCGCCGCTGCCTGGACCCGCTGGTTTCGGCCGGCATGCTCGCGGTGATCGACGTGCAGCCCGCGCTGCCGGTGGTGCGCTACGTGGCCATGCACAAGGGCGAGCACCGCAGCGCGCTGACGTCGTCGATCGTGATGCTGGCGCAGGAATGCTGCGATTTCACGCGCATGTTCCAGGCGCAGCAGGACGAAGAGCCTGCAGAATGAGCGGCATGAAAACCCGCAAGCAGACCTCGTCCACGCCCTTCATCCGTGTCGGCCCCAGCGGCGTGCACGGGCTCGGCGCCTTCGCGACGCGCGACCTGCCCGCCCAGGCCTTCCTCGGCCTCTACGAAGGCCGGCGCTACACGCAGCAGGAGATCGCCGCCAGGACGTGGAACGACCAGCTCACCTACCTGTTCACGCTCTCCAACCAGGAAACGATCGACGGCGCCAAGGGCGGCAACGGCACGCGCCACCTGAACCACGCCTGCGACCCCAACTGCGAAGCCGTCGAGGAATACGACGAGGCGGGCGAGCTGATGCTCAAGTTCCAGACCCTGGTTGCCGTGGATGCCGGCGACGAGCTGTTCATCGACTACTCGCTGACCGCGGACGACGGCTCGACCGCCGACAAATACCCCTGCCATTGCGGCTCGCCCCACTGCCGCGGAACGATGCTGTCCCCGGCCGAGGCCGACTGACCGCCCACCGGCTCCGCTCGCCCTCGAAAGGCGCCACGGCCACGGGCCAGGGCGCCTTTTTTCGTTGGCGCTGCCGGCCGCCATCTCAGGGAATCTACGGATATATGATTTGCCGGATGGGCTTGATTGCACACGGTTTTTGTATACAAATAACGCACCCGATCACCGGTGCGGAATCTGCGCTGGAAACGGTCCTCCATCCACCCATTCGCACGAGGAAAGACCATGAGCACAGTCGTCAGCCAGGCTCCCGCGGGGGCAAGCGAAGCCAGCCATGCGCCGCATGCCGAATCCAATGCACTGATCAAGCCCGGCTACCACCCGCGGCTGACCAACGAAGACCTGGCCCCGCTGCGCAAGCAGACCTGGGGCCAATACAACATCTTTGCGTTCTGGATGTCCGACGTGCACAGCGTGGGCGGCTACATCACGGCCGGCAGCCTGTTTGCGCTGGGCCTGTCGAGCTGGCAGGTGCTGGTGTCGCTGCTGGTGGGCATCGTGATCGTGCAGTTCTTCTGCAACCTGGTGGCCAAGCCGAGCCAGGTGACGGGCGTGCCCTACCCCGTGGTGTGCCGCGCGCCCTTCGGCGTGCTGGGCGCCAACATCCCGGCCATCATCCGCGGGCTGATCGCGGTGGCCTGGTACGGCGTGCAGACCTACCTGGCCTCGGCCGCTTTCATGGTGCTGGCGCTGCACTTGTTCCCGAACCTCGCGCCGTATGCCGACGTGGCGCAGCACGGCTTCGTGGGGCTCTCGGCGCTGGGCTGGGTGGCGTTCATGGTCATGTGGGTGCTGCAGGCCTTCGTGTTCTGGCACGGCATGGAAGCGATCCGCAAGTTCATCGACTGGGCCGGCCCGGCCGTGTACGTGGTGATGGCCGTGCTTTGCGGCTGGCTGGTGTGGAAGGCCGGCTGGAGCAAGATCGACCTGAACCTGGGCGGCATCAAGTTCCAGGGCTGGGACGCGCTGCCGGTGATGCTCTCGGCCATTGCGCTGGTGGTGAGTTACTTCAGCGGCCCGATGCTCAACTTCGGCGACTTCTCGCGCTACGGCAAGAGCTTCGACGCGGTGAAGAAGGGCAACTTCTGGGGCCTGCCGATCAACTTCGTGTTCTTCTCGCTGCTGACGGTGATCACCACCGCGGCCACGCTGCCGGTGTTCGGCGAGCTGATCACCGATCCGGTGCACACCGTGGGCAAGATCGACAGCACCACCGCCGTGGTGCTGGGCGCGCTGACCTTCATGATCGCCACCATCGGCATCAACATCGTCGCCAATTTCGTCTCGCCGGCCTTCGACTTTTCGAACGTGGCGCCGCAGCACATCAGCTGGCGCACGGGCGGCATGATCGCGGCGGTGGGCTCGGTGTTCCTCACGCCGTGGAACCTCTACAACAGCCCCGAGGTCATCCACTACACGCTCGACGTGCTGGGCTCCTTCATCGGCCCGCTGTTCGGCATCCTGATTGCCGATTACTACATCGTGCGCAAGCAGCGCATCGACGTGGACGCGCTCTACACCATGAGCCCCAAGGGCGAATACTGGTACAGCGGCGGCTACAACCCGAAGGCGATCCAGGCGCTGGTTCCCTCCGCGCTGGTGCCGATCCTCTGCGTGATGGTGCCGGTGCTGCGCGGTGGCGCGAACTATGCATGGTTCATCGGCATGGCACTGGGCTTCGTCATCTACGCCCTGCTGAACCGCAGCAACAAGACTTGAAACACTGAAAGAGAAAGAAAGGGCCGCGCCGTGCGCATCAAGATCATCAATCCCAACACCACCTGGAGCATGACCGAGAAGATCGGCGCCTGCGCCCGCGCGGTGGCGAGCGCCGGCACGCAGATCGTCGCGGTCAGCCCGGCCATGGGGCCGGCTTCCATCGAAAGCCACTACGACGAGGCGCTGGCCGTGCCCGGCCTGCTGCAGGAAATTGCGGCCGGCGAGCGCGAGGGCATCGACGGCTACGTGATCGCCTGCTTCGGCGACCCGGGCCTGAAGGCCGCCCGCGAACTGGCGCGTGGCCCGGTGGTGGGCATTGCCGAAGCCGCGATGCACCTGGCCAGCATGGTGGGCAGCCGCTTCAGCGTGGTGACCACGCTCGGCCGCACGATGGGCCAGGCCTGGCACCTGGCCGAGGTCTACGGCATGGAGCGCTTCTGCGCCAAGGTGCGCGCCTGCGAATTGCCGGTGCTCGAGCTCGAGGAGCCCGGCTCCCAGGCACGCGAGCGCATCGTCGACGAATGCCGCCGCGCGCTCGAGGAAGACGGCGCCGACTGCATCGTGCTCGGCTGCGCCGGCATGACCGACCTGTGCGAGCACATCGGCGGCCTGCTCGGCGTGCCGGTGATCGACGGCGTGGCTGCGGCCACCCGGCTGGTCGAATCGCTGGTCGCGCTGAAGCTCTCGACCAGCAAGCGCGGCGAGTTGGCCCATCCGCTGCCCAAGGCCATGAAGGGCGCGCTCGAGGGCTTCACCTTGCGCGGCTGACCACGCCCAGCGCGAGCGCCGCAGCCATCCGCTGAGCCACAATCTGCGCATGCCCCGCGCCAGCACCAAATCCATCGCATCCCCTGCCACCGCCGCTGTGGCCGGGAACGGCCCAGCCACCGACAAGGCCAGCTCCATTGAAAGCATCGCGCAGGACATCGCCACCGCCATCGTCGAGAAGCGCCTGCCGCCCGGCACCTGGCTGCGTGAGGAGGCGCTGGGCCGCGTCTATTCGGTGAGCCGCACCAAGATTCGCGCGGCCTTGCTGATGCTCTCGAAGGACAAGCTCATCGAGATGATTCCCGACAAGGGCGCGTTCGTGTGCCAGCCCACCGTGCAGGAGGCGCGCGAGGTGTTCGCGGTGCGCCGCATCCTCGAAAGCGAGGTGGTGCGCCTGTTCATCGCCAACGCACGGCCGCGCGACTACCAGGTACTGGAGCAGCACATCAAGTTCGAGCGCACGGCGCTGCGCCAGACCACCACCACGGGCACCGTGCGCGAGAAGGTGCTGGGCGATTTCCACGTGGCGCTGGCCGAGGCCACGGGCAACAGGACGCTGGCCGAACTGGTGCGCGAACTGGTCGCGCGCAGCTCGCTGATCGCGATGCTCTACCACTCGTCGAACGACCCGCATTGCTCGTCGGACGAGCACTCGGACTTCCTTCGCATCTGCCGCAAGGGCGACGTGGAAGGTGCCGTGCTCTGCATGATCGACCACCTGGAGCGCATCGAGGCCAGCCTGGAACTCGGCACCGAGAAGCCTGACCGCCAGCTCGACCTGGTGAAGGCGCTGCTCGCCTAGAGGAAGCCTGGGGACGATTCAGCGCCCGGCTTTCGGAGCGCGCTTCGTTGGCGCGCGCGCAGGAGTGCCGGCCGGTGCGGCTGCAGCCGTTCCCGGAGCTTCCGCACCTGCGATCAGTCCGCGCAGGAACACCATGATCAGCCGCCCCGAGGGATCCGGGCGCGTGCTGATCCTCTGCAGCGCCAGCCCATGCGACAGGGCCATGAAGGCGGCGGCCAGTTCGTCCGGTGCGGCAGGAGGCGTGCGCCCGAGCTTGCCGAACAACTGGCCGATCACGCCGCCGAGCTCGGACCGGTGCTTGTTCCACACCTTCCGGTATTCCGCAGCGAAGCTTCGGCTGCGGTTGGCATGCAGCTGGAGTTCGATGGAAAGCATGCACCAGTCGGCATCGTGATTGAGCGTGGAAGCCCAGGCTTCCAACTCGGCCAGCATCTGCCCGGGCTCCTGCTGCTCGTTGCCCATCACGCTGAAGAGCTGCGTCGCTTCCGCCTCCATGTGCCGGCGCAGCAGCTCCAAGAGGACGTCTTCCTTGCTCGAGAAGTTCGAATAGAAGGCGCCTTGGGAATAGCCCGCCTTGTCCGCGATGTCGCGGATCGATGCGCCCCCATAGCCGTTCGACACAAACAGCTGCTGCGCGGTTTCGACCAGGCGCTCGCGCGTCTGCGCCCGGCTTTCCTCGCGGGTCAGGCGCGTTCTTGCTGTCGTCGGGCTCATGCCTCAAAAGATATCACATGAACTTTGGATATCGCCCATCCAATATTCAGAAATCACTTGATATTTGAAAATGCCGCGGCTACATTCAAAACTCGTTTGATTTTTGACATTCGATTGATATGGAAAAAACCAAGGCCTCGAGGTCCGCGTTCGTCACCGGCGCGACCGGCCTTCTCGGCAACAACCTGGTGCGCGAACTGGTCGCGCGCGGCGTCTCCGTCAAGGCCCTTGTCCGCTCGAAGGCCAAGGGCCAGCAGCAGTTTGCGGGCGTGAAGGGCGTCGAACTGGTGCTGGGCGACATGGCCGATGTGCCCGCCTTCGCCGGCGCGCTGCAAGGCTGCGACGTGGTGTTCCACACCGCCGCGTTCTTCCGGGACAACTTCAAGGGCGGCAGCCACTGGCAAGAGCTCAAGCGCATCAATGTGGACGGCACGCGGCAGCTCATCGAGCAGGCCTACGGTGCGGGCATCCGGCGCTTCGTCCAGACCTCGTCCATCGCGGTGCTCAACGGCGAGCCGGGCGTGCCCATGGACGAGACCTGCCTGCGCGAGCTGGCCGACGCCGGCGACGACTACTACCGCAGCAAGATCATGGCCGACCAGGTCGTGTCGGCCTTTCTGGGCACGCACCCGGACATGCATGCGAGCTTCGTCCTGCCCGGATGGATGTGGGGGCCGGCCGATATCGGCCCCACCTCGTCAGGGCAATTCGTCAACGACGTGGTGCTCGGAAAACTGCCCGGGCTGGTGCCCGGCAGTTTTTCCGTCGTCGACGCCCGCGATGTGGCCAGGGCGCAGATCTCGGCCGCGGAGCACGGGCAGCGCGGCGAACGCTACCTGGCGGCCGGCCGCCACATGACGATGCAGGAACTGGTGCCCCTGGTGGGAAAGATCGCAGGCATCAAGACGCCGACGCGCCACTTGCCCTTTCCGCTCCTGTATCTGCTGGCGGCGGTGCAGGAGCTCTACGCGCGGACCACCGGCAAGCCCATCCTGCTCAGCCTGGCCACCGTGCGGCTGATGCGCAAGGAGGCGGGGCGCAGCCATTTCAATCACACGAAGAGCGAGCAGAAGCTTCAGCTGAAGTTTCGCCCGGTCGAGCAGACCGTTGCCGACACGCTCGCCTGGTATCGCGGCAATGGCTGGCTGCCCGGTGTGCCGACCCGAACCGAATCCTGAACAAGGGAAAAAGACCGTGACCCACAGATCGATCCTGAACCTCTCCGCGGCCTTCGCAGCCGTTCTTTGCATCGCGGCAGCGCCGCGGGAATCCGCGGCCCAGGGCCTCCCTGCCGCCAGGACCGCGGGCAGCATGGCCGAGTTCTGCAGCAAGGGGCAGGCGGAGTACCCGGGAGGCATCGCCCGCATGCACCCTTCGTTCAAATTCAACATCTGCTGGTGGCTCGAGGATGCCGGCATCGAAGCACGCAGCTTCGACGAAATCGCCGCGGCGCTGCCGGAACACGCCGGGCCGTCGCAGGCAGCCTGGCAAGCAACCTTCGACAAGCCAGCCCAGATGCATCTGGAACGGGCCCGCGCGCTCGAAGAGCGGGGCAACGGCACCGCCGCATCGGCCGAATACAAGAAGGCCGCTTTCTACCTTCGGATGAACCGGCTTCCCAAGCGCGTCCCCATGGCGGACCTGCAGGCGACCGAACGAGCCCATGCGCTCCTGGGAAAGCCGCTGCAGCGGATCGCATTCAAGACCGGCGCCAAGGAATTCATCGGCTACTTCCGGGCGCCGCCGGCACGGCCGGGCGGCAACGAGAAGCTGCCGGTGCTGGTCATTCTTGGCGGCCTCGACAACATGAAGACCGAGATGATCCGGCACAGCGACTACTTCATGGGCCGCGGCTTCGCCACCATCATTGTGGAGAACCCGGACACCGGGGAGAACCAGCTCGGCTTCCGTCCGGAGTCCCATGCGATGTTCGACACGGTGGCGGACTACATCAAGACCCGCGGCGACCTGGACGCGAGCCGCGTGGCCGTGTACGGCTGGAGCATGGGAGGCTACCTGGGAACGCTGGGGGGCCTCGGCAACGACTTCTACAAGGCGATCGTCAATGTGGGCGGCCCCAGCGATTCGAGCTTTGGGCAGGCGCATTGCAAGGTGGCTCCTGCATGGATCGTCGCGCCCTACACGATGTTTGCGAACATGAATCCGCAGACCACGCCGCGCGAAGCGATGTGCGACTACTACGAAGCATTCCAGCTCTCGCGCCAGCTGAAGAAGCCGACCGCGGTGCAGCTGCGCAAGCCCATTCTCATGGTGAACGGCGCGCGCGAAGACCTCGTCTCCCGGGACGAGCCCGCATCCCTTGCGGCGCTGGGCTTCAACGTGACGCAGCTGGTGTTCGGGGAGGACGGCCACACGGCGGAGTCGAACATGAGCGAGCACTTCGAGTTCACCGCGAACTGGCTCATGCGAAGGCTCAAGATGGAAAACTGATCCGGGTTTTCCTGCATCCGGATTGCCGCATAAATTGTATACAGTTTGGCGTACACAACGAGTGGACGCCACGGGCACCGCGCCGTCCACGCCCCTTTCCCCTTGCCGCTGCAGGAGAAACGCAATGACGGCCGACACCCTTTCCACAGTCCATCCGGTGGACCAGCGGCTGCCTTCGGGCAAGCTCGCGGCCCTGGGCCTCCAGCATGTGCTGGTGATGTACGCGGGGGCCGTTGCGGTGCCGCTGATCGTCGGCCGCGCGCTCAAGCTCTCGCCCGACGAGGTGGCGCTCCTGATCTCGGCCGACCTGTTCTGCTGCGGCATCGCCACGCTGATCCAGGCGCTGGGCGCCACGCAGTGGTTCGGCATCAGGCTGCCGGTGATGATGGGCGTGACCTTCGCATCGGTTGCGCCGATGGTGGCCATTGCCAACGCGAACCCGGGCCAGAACGGCGCGCAGCTGCTGTTCGGCGCGATCATCGGCGCGGGCGTGGTGTCGATATTGATCGCGCCGCTGGTGAGCCGCATGCTGCGCTTCTTTCCGCCGGTGGTCACGGGCACCATCATCGCGGTGATCGGCATCAGCCTGATGCGCGTGGGCATCAATTGGATCTTCGGCAACCCGGTGGGGCCGACGGCGCCCGCGCTGGTGGACCCGGTGTATGCCAAGTGGCTCGCGGAGGTGACCTCGCCGGGCAGCTCGATCCCGGCTGTGCCCAAGGGCTTTGCGATCATGCCGACGGTTCCCAACCCCAAATACGCGGACCTCTCGGGCTTTGGCGTGGCCGCGCTGGTGCTGGTGTCGATCCTGCTGATCGTCAAGTACGCCAAGGGCTTCGTCGCCAACATCTCGGTGCTGCTGGGCATCGTGATTGGCGCGGTGGTGGCCTCGATCACCGGGCTCATGACCTACGAGAAGGTGGGCAAGGCCGCGTGGGTCGACATCGTGCTGCCCTTTCACTTCGGCATGCCGCAGTTCGACCCGATCCTGATCCTCACGATGACGCTGATCATGATCGTGGTGATGATCGAGTCGACCGGCATGTTCCTCGCGCTCGGCGAGATGACCGACCGGAAGATCACGCAGAAGGACCTGGCCAAGGGCCTGCGCACCGACGGCCTGGGCACGCTGATCGGCGGCATCTTCAATACCTTTCCGTACACCAGCTTCTCGCAGAACGTGGGCCTGGTGGCCGTCACGGGCATCAAGAGCCGGTACGTCTGCGTGGCCGGCGGCGTGATCCTGATCGTGCTGGGGCTGCTGCCCAAGATGGCGGCGCTGATCGAATCGCTGCCCACGGTGGTGCTCGGAGGCGCGGGCCTGGTGATGTTCGGCATGGTGGCGGCCACGGGCATCCGCATTCTCTCGGGCGTGGACTTCAAGACCAACCGGCACAACGCGATGATCGTGGCGGTGTCGATCGGCATCGGCATGATTCCGCTCATCGCGCCCAACTTCAAGCAGTGGATGCCGCATGCGATCCACTCGCTGATCGAGTCGGGCATCCTGCTGGCGTCGATCAGCGCGGTGCTGCTGAACCTGTTCCTCAATGGCGCGAAGCACGACGAAGAGGCCGTGATCGCGGCAGCCAAGCAGGCCGAAGCCCACTAGAGACTGTCAGATCATCGCGAGCGGCGCCTTGCGGCGCGGCGGCGGATGCAGGCGGTCGAGTTCGGCGAGGGTGGCCGCATCGAGCTTCAGGTCGGCGGCGGCGAGGTTCTCTTGCAGGTGCGCGCTGCGCACGGCCTTCGGGATCGCGGCGACGCCGGGCCGCGCGAGCACCGCGGCCAGTGCGAGCTGCGCGGCGCTCATGCCGAGCTGCGCGGCCAGCGCTTGCAGTGCGTCGTCCGAAGCCAGAGCGCCCTGGTCGATCGGGCTGTAGGCCATCAGCGGCATGCCGCGTTCGCGCAGCCAGGGCAGCAGGCTGAACTCCGGGCCGCGCTCGGCCAGCGACAGGTACACCTGGTTGACCGAGCAGCCTGGACCCGACCCAATGAGCGGCACCAGCTCCTGCATGTCGTCGATGTCGAAGTTGCTCACGCCCCAGCGCGCGATGCGCCCCTTGGCCACCAGCGCCTGCATCGCATCGACCGTTTCGCGCAGCGGGTGGCTGCCGCGCCAGTGCAAGAGGTACAGGTCGATCGTGTCGAGCCCGAGCCGCTTCAGGCTGCGCTCGCAGGCGTCGGGCGTGCCGCGCCGGCTCGCGTTGTGCGGGTAGACCTTGCTGACGATGAAGAGCGCCTCGCGCCGCACGTCGCCCGCGCGCAGGGCCTCTGCCAGGGCCTGTCCGAGCACGGTTTCCGCGCCGCCCTCGCCATACATCTCGGCGGTGTCGATCAGCCGGTAGCCCATGGCGATGGCTTCGCGCACCGCGGCAACCTCGGCCGCACGGCGGCCTGCGGCTTCGCCCATGCGCCAGGTGCCGAGGCCGAGCACCGGCATCTCGCCGCCGGCCGGGAGTGAAAGGGTTCGCATGGGCGCGATGGTACGGCGGCCCCGGCGGCCGATCCGGGGATCAGGGCAAAATCCCCGCTCGCCGCCCGGTCGGCCCTCCCCTGCCATGCCTCCCCTGCCTTCCCTCCCACCCGACACGCCCACGGCTCGCCCGCACCGCGGCCGCTGGCGCGCGCTGCTCGCGTGGACGGCCGCCGTGGCCGTGGCGCTGCTGCTGATCGGCGCGGCGGGCCAGTGGGCCGCGGCCCGCGAGGCGAGCTTCCAGGCAGACTCGATCCGCCGCGCGATGGAAGTCCACGTGCTGGGCCTGCGCGATGCCGCCGGCAAGTACGGCTACCTGCCGCGCACCGCGGGCATGCACCCGGACGTCTTCGAGGTGCTGGCGCATCCGCGCGACCCGGCGGCGCAGCAGCGCGCCAACCGCTACATCGAAGAGGTGAACCGCCATGCGGGCTCCGATGCGCTCTACCTGATCGACTTGCAGGGCCTCACGCTGGCGGCGAGCAACTGGGCCACGCCGCAGAGCTTCGTCGGCGAGTCCTATGCCAACCGGCCCTACTTCATCGACGCGCGCGCGGGCCGCAGCGGCCTCTTCTACGGCGTGGGCCAGACCACCGGCGAGCCGGGGCTCTTCATGTCCTCGCCGGTACGCTCCGAGGCCGGCGCCGTGCTGGGCGTGCTGACGGTCAAGATCAGCCTGCGCCAGCTCCAGGAGGCCTGGACCTTCGCGCGCGAGCCGATCCTCTTGGCCGATGCGCGCGGCATCGTGTTCCTGAGCTCGGTGCCGGCCTGGATGTACCAGGCCAAGCGGCCGCTCGCCGCCGCCGACCTGGACCGCCTGAAGCGCGAGCAGCAGTACGGCGACCGCACCGGCTTCCCGCCGCTGCCATGGACGGTGGCGCGCGAGGAAGGGCATCCGGGCTACCTCGTGCGCACCGACATCGGCGGCCAGGCGCGCCGCTTCCTCGCGCTGGACGAGCCGCTGCCCGACCTGGGCTGGACGCTGACCGTGATGGCCGACCATTCGGAGGTCACCCGCGCGCGCGAGCGCACCTGGATGCTGGGCCTGCTGTGCGCGGGCGTGCTGCTGCTGGGCGGGCTCTACTGGCAGCTGCGCGAGCGCCGCTTTGCCGAGCAGCGCGACGCGCGGCGCGACCTGGAGCTGCGGGTGCGCGAACGCACCCACGCGCTGGACGAGGCCCACGCCTTCCGCAAGGCGATGGAAGACTCGCTGCTGGTGGGCATGCGCGCACGCGACCTCGAAGGCCGCATCATCTATGTCAACCCCGCCTTCTGCGAGATGACCGGCTACGGCGCCGACGAACTGCTCGGCCGGCTGCCGCCCTACCCCTACTGGCACCCCGACGACGTGGCGCAGCACTGGCTGCATTACCAGGCGATGATGAGCGGGCAGCCTGCGCGCTCGGGCTTCGAGTCGCGGCTGCGGCACCGCGATGGGCACGAGGTCATCACCATGGTCTACACCGCGCCGCTGATCGATGCCGATGGCCGCCACAGCGGCTGGATGAGTTCGGTGGTCGACATCACCGAGCAGAAGCGCGCCGAGCTGCGCCAGCGCCAGAACGACGAGCAGCTGCAGCATGCGCAGCGCCTGGCCAGCCTGGGCGAGATGGCCTCCACGCTGGCGCACGAGCTGAACCAGCCGCTGATGGCGCTGAGCAATTTCGCGAGTGCGGCCAAGGCCTTCGCGGAACAGGGCAACCAGGCGCTGCTGGCCAGCAGCCTCGACGAGACCATGGCGCAGGCCCGGCGCAGCGCCGAGATCGTGCGGCGCATCCGCGGCTTCGTGCGCCAGCGCACCATCGGCACCGAGGATTGCGCGGTGGCGTCGCTGGTCAGCAACGCGCTGGCGCTGCTGCAGGGCGAGATGCGGATGCGCCAGGCGCGCGCCGAGGTGCGCCTGCGGCCAGACCTGCCCGAGGTGCGCGGCGACCGCGTGCTGCTGGAGCAGGTGCTGCTGAACCTGCTGTCCAACAGCCTGCACGCCATGCAGGCCGCGCCGCCCGAGCAGCGGCTGGTGGAAATCGACGCCGAGGTGAGCGAAGGCCGCATGCACATCCACGTGGCCGACAGCGGGCCGGGCATCGACGCGGCGCTGGCCGAGCAGGTGTTCGCGCCCTTCTTCACCACCAAGACCGGCGGGCTCGGGCTGGGCCTGAACATCTGCCGCACCATCGTGGAGGCCCACCGCGGCCGGCTGTCCTTTGCCAACCGGGCCGGCGGTGGCACAGTTTTCACCCTCGAACTGGAAATCTCAGCCCCGTGACCGCCCTTGCCAACCACCTGTGCATCGTCGACGACGACGAGGCCGTGCGCCGCTCGCTGGGCCTCCTGCTGCTGTCGCGCGGCCATGCGGTGCAGGCCTTTGCCTCGGGCGAGGCCTTCCTGGCCGGCGCCGACCTGCAGCGCCCGGGCTGCGTCGTGCTGGACCTGCGCATGGAGGGCATGAGCGGGCTGCAGGTGTTCGATGCGTTGCGCGCGCAGGACAGCCCGCTGGTGGTGATCTTCCTGTCCGGCCACGGCGACATTCCGATGGCGGTCGAGGCGGTGCAGAACGGCGCCTTCGGCTGGCTCGAGAAGCCCTGCAACGACGAGCGCCTGCTCGAGAGCATCGCCAGGGCACTGCAGAAGGCCGAGGAGATCGCCGTGCGCCGGCAGGCCCGGCAGGCCGCCGAGGCCCTGTGGTCCAAGCTCACGCCGCGCGAGATGCAGGTGGCCCGGCTGGTCGCCCAGGGCCTGCCCAACAAGCGCATTGCGCTGGAGCTCGCGCCGCTGGAGCAGCGCACGGTGGAAACACACCGCGCCCATGTGTTCGCCAAGCTCGGCCTGTCGAACAGCCACGAGCTCGACCGCTTCCTGCGCGAGCACGGTTTGTAACTCTTTCTAGGTATTTACCCTTGCGTACACGTACGTAGCGCCGCGGCGGGCGGCTACGGACGACAGCGCGGCCCCGGCCGGACAGACTTGCCGGCACGGCTTTCCGCGGCTCCGCGGGGGCCCCCAGCCAGAGACAAGGACCCCCGAATGACCGCCATTGCCAGCGCCACCGCCGGTGCCTCCAGCCCGGACGCGACCAGCGCCAACGCGCCCAACACCACGCCCTACACCTTCGAGGAAAAGCGCAAGCGCATCTTCGCCATCTTTGCCGCCTCGTCCGGCAACCTGGTGGAGTGGTTCGACTTCTACGTCTACGCCTTCTGCGCGATCTACTTCGCGCCCTCGTTCTTTCCCAAGTCGGACCCCACGGTCCAGCTGCTGAACACGGCGGGCGTGTTCGCTGCCGGCTTCCTGATGCGCCCGATCGGCGGCTGGCTGTTCGGCCGGCTGGCCGACCGCAAGGGCCGCAAGACCTCGATGGTGACCTCGGTCGTCATGATGTGCGTGGGCTCGCTGGTCATTGCCTGCCTGCCCACCTATGCGCAGATCGGCGCCTGGGCGCCCGCGCTGCTGCTGGCCGCGCGCCTCTTGCAGGGCCTGTCGGTCGGCGGCGAGTACGGCACCACCGCCACCTACATGAGCGAGGTGGCCATGCGCGGCCAGCGCGGCTTCTTCTCGTCGTTCCAGTACGTCACGCTCATCGGCGGCCAGCTCTTGGCGGTGGTGGTCGTGGTGGTGCTGCAGCAGCTGCTCGACGATGCCGAACTCAAGGCCTGGGGCTGGCGCATTCCCTTTGTGCTGGGCGCCGTGGCGGCCATCGTGGCGCTGATGCTGCGCCGCACGCTGACCGAGACCGCCAGCACCCAGACCCGCGCCGCCAAGGGCGCCGGCAGCGTCGCCGAGCTGTTCAAACACCACAAGCGCGCCTTCTTCGTGGTGCTGGGCTACACGGCCGGCGGCTCGCTGATCTTCTACACCTTCACCACCTACATGCAGAAGTACCTGGTGAACTCGGCCGGGATGTCGATCAAGACCGCCAGCAACGTGATGACCGCCTGCCTGTTCATCTACATGTGCATGCAGCCGCTGTTCGGCGCGCTGTCGGACCGCATCGGCCGGCGCAGCAACATGCTGCTGTTCGGCGCGCTCGGCGCACTGATGACGGTGCCCGTCTTGAGCAACCTGCAGAGCGTGGGCAGCCCGCTGATGGCCGGCGTGCTGATCACGCTGGCGCTCGCGGTGGTGAGCTTCTACACCTCGATCAGCGGCATCGTGAAGGCCGAGATGTTCCCGCCCGAAGTGCGCGCGCTGGGCGTGGGCCTGTCGTATGCCGTGGGCAATGCCATCTTCGGCGGCAGCGCCGAATACGTGGCGCTGGGCCTGAAGTCGATCGGCCACGAGTCGTACTTCTACTGGTACGTGACCGCAATGATGGGCGTGGCCTTCATGGTGAGCCTGCTGCTGCCCAAGCAGGCAAGCTACCTGCACCACGACAAGTAGCCGCGCAAGCGGCGTGCGGCCTCAGAAAAGGATCACCCACTCCCCGCGCAGGTAGCGGTACTGGTAGCTGGGCCCCGAGAAGGTGGTGCTGCGGCTGTAGCCGGCGCCAAAGCGAAAGACCTGCGATCCCCTCACGGGGCTTTGCAGGTTCACGTCCAAAAGCCGCGTCGGCTGCCGGAACTCGTGGTTGATCGTCTCGGTGCCGAGCCCGGCCGTGACCGCGAGGGTCCAGCCCGAAAAGCGCTGCCGCCAGCCGACCGCCAGCATCGCCTCGCTGTAGTTCTTCGGATTGAAATAGGCCCGGTCCACGTCCTCGTGGCTGCTGCGGTAGGTCCGATAGCGCGCCTGCAGGGTCAGGCCCAGGTCGAGCGACGGCTGGTAGATCAGCCGCAGGCGGCCGTGGTCGCGCCGGTTGCCGTCGGAAAAATACTGCTGCGCCGCGAGACCGACCAGGGTCACGTGGCTTCCAAGCCCCTGGTCGACGGCCACGCCGACAAAGGAAAAATCGATGCCGCGGTCCAGCGACTTCGGCGTTTCGACCCAGTCGCGCGTCACGAGGAATTCCACCGCCGTGCTCTTGGTGGGCGACAGGCGGTAGCTGCCGTCGAGCGTGAGCAGCGTGTGCCCGCCCTGCTCGAACGCGCCGACCTCGATTGCGCCACCGTCCGTGGTTTTCGTTTCGACCGAACGGGCCAGGAACGAGATCTTCTTGCCGGCCCTTTGCCAGTTGCCCTGCTTGTATTGGTAGTCACCGAGCCGGAACCCCAGGTAGCGGTCGGCATTTTCAAACGCGGGAAAGAACTCCACCGACACCCGGCGCGACTGGAAATTGTCGCTGTCGCCGGTGATGAAGAATTCCGGGCCAAAGGCCATGCCGGCCGGTTTTTCGTTTGTCTTTTCTTCCTCCGCCCTGCAGGGAGCGGCCAGCACCAGGCAACCCAGGGAAGCGGCGGCAAGACACCTCGGCAGCCCCTTCATTTGGTTCCCCAGGCCTTGGGCTTCCTGAACAGCTCATCGAGGTAGCCGAGCACGCTGGCAGGCTGCAGGATCAGGCTGTACAGCAGCACGTAGACGAAGAAGCCCTGGACGTTCTTTCGCACCACGAGGCCTGTCTTCCTGAACATCCGGCGTTCGATCCGGAACATGAGCAGGCTCAATGCGAAGGTGGCCGGGATCAACGCGAGGGTCATGATCCCGACGATCCAGTAGTGGCCGAAGAACGCGAGGATGATTCCGGGAATGAAGCCGATGGTGCATGCCAGGTCCAGCCACGGAAACAGCAGGTTCCAATAGATGAAGAAGGTCGACAGGCGCGGCTTGACCAGGATCCCCGGGTGCTTGATGAAGGCTTCCGCCATGCCCCGCGCCCATCGCTGGCGCTGCTTGACCAATTGCTTGACGGTGGTGGGCACATTGGTGAACAGGCACGCGTCCTCGCAGTGGCCCACCCGGTAGCCGGCTTTCAGCAGGGCCCAGGTGAGCACGATGTCCTCGCCCACGCATTCGGGCCATCCGCCAACCTCGACCAGCGCGGCCCGGTCGTAGATCGAAAACGCACCCTGCGCAACCAGGGTGCCCTGGAACAGCGACTGCACGCGCTTGATGGCGGCAATGCCATGGAAGTAGTCCCATTCCTGGCAGCGGGTGATCCAGTTCAGCCGCGAGTTGCGGACCAGGATCTTTCCTGCGACGGCCCGCGTATGGGGCGGGTCGGCGCGATAGCGCTCGACGATGCTGGTCAAAGCGCCACGGTAGAGGAAGGAGTCGGCATCGACGGTGATGACCAGGTCGTGCGCCACCTCCTTGAACCCGATGTTCAGCGCGCGCGCCTTGCCGCCATTCTTTTCCAGGTCCAGGAAGGTCAGCCACGGATACCGTTCCCGGGCACGCTGCACGACAAGCGAGGTGCCGTCCGCAGACCCGTCGTTGATCACGATCACCTGCAGTTCGCCCGGGTAGTTCTGCCGATCGATGCTGACCAGCGTCTCGTCGATGGACGCTTCCTCGTTGTAGGCGGCAATCAGGATGGAGATCGGGGGATAGACGGCCAACGCGGGATGCGCCGGCCTCCTGTCCAGCAGCAGGCTGATGGCCAGGAACGCATTCATGAAGCCCGGAACAACGGCAATGCCATACACCAGGAAAATGGCCAGGGCCATCCCCACCCGATCCGTCAGGTCGGCCAGCCAGGGGCCCGCGGCCCATATCGAGAACCACATCCAGGCGCTGGCGCCAATCAACGCAATGACAAACTTGCCCGATACGGGCAGGTAAATCATTGGCTGCAGCGCCTTCTGGCCTTCTTCGTTCATGTCGCTCTCGAGTGTTCCATCGAATGTAACTCTCGACAAACGACGCGAACAGTCTGGTTACATTCTTGGAGACTGTTAACAACACTGGGAGACGCTGCGCCCCGGCCCCTTCAACCCAGGAGCCCGGGAATACCCTCTGCCTCCCTCGAAGTCTTCTTGCCTACATTGCTTGTATGCAAGAAAAGCGATCCTTGCATGCAAACACCGCCAAGACATACAAGGAGACTTCCATGCCTCGCTTCGCCAAATCGCTCTTCGGCCAGGTCGTCATTGCCCTGGTGCTCGGCGTGCTCGCCGGCCTCTTCTTGCCGGAGTTCGCCGTCAAGCTCAAGCCGCTCGGCGACGGCTTCATCAAGCTGATCAAGATGATCATCCCGGTGCTGGTGTTCTGCGTGGTGGTGCACGGCATCGCGGGCGCGGGCGACCTCAAGCGCGTGGGGCGGGTCGGCGTGAAGGCGCTGATCTACTTCGAGGTGCTCACCACCGTTGCGCTGGCGCTGGGGCTGGTGCTGGCCTTCGTGTTCCAGCCCGGCGTGGGCATGAACGTGGACCCGGGCAAGCTCGACGCCACGGCCATGAGCGCCTATGCCTCGAACGCCGACAAGCTCACCAGCGGCGGCACGGTCGAGTTCCTGATGAAGCTGATCCCCACCACGGTGGTCAACGCCTTTGCCACCGGCGACGTGCTGCAGGTGCTGCTGTTCGCGGTGCTGTTCGGATGCGCGCTGTCGCTCTTGGGCGAGCGTGGCAAGCCGGTGGCCGCGGTGGTGGATGCGCTTTCGCTGGTGCTGTTCAAGATCATGGGCATCCTCATCAAGCTGGCGCCGCTCGGCGTGCTGGGGGCCATTGCGTTCACGGTGGGCAAGTACGGCATCGGTTCGCTCAAGCAGCTGGGCATGCTGGTGGCCCTCTTCTACGGCGCGGTGCTGGTCTTCGTGTTCGTGGTGCTCGGGCTGGTCATGCGCATGTCGGGCTTCAGCCTCTGGAAGCTGCTGCGCTACCTGCGCGAGGAGCTGGCCATCGTGTTTGCCACCACCTCGTCGGACAGCGTGCTGCCGCAGATCATGGCCAAGCTGCGCCGCATGGGCATCCGCGACTCGACAGTGGGCCTGGTGATTCCCACGGGCTATTCGTTCAACCTGGACGCCTTCTCGATCTACATCACGCTCGCGGCGGTGTTCATCGCGCAGGCCACCAACACGCCGATCTCGATGGCGGACCTGCTGACCATCCTGGCGATCGCGCTGGTCACCTCCAAGGGCGCGCACGGCGTGCCGGGCTCGGCCATCGTGGTGCTGGCCGCCACGCTGCACGCGATTCCCGCCATTCCGGCCATCGGGCTGGTGCTGGTGCTCTCGGTCGACTGGTTCATGGGCATCGCGCGCGCGCTGGGCAACCTGATCGGCAACTGCGTGGCCACGGTGGCCATCGCGGCCTGGGAAGGCGACATCGACCGCGAGCGCGCCCATGCGGTGCTCGACGGCTCCTACTCCCCGGACGACGAGCCGCTGGCCGAGCCCGAGGTGCCGGCCGTCCCCGTGGGCGCCGGCGCCGCCAGCCGCTGAAAACGCGCGATGGCGACCGACGTCAACCCCACCTCCATCGCCGAGCGCGTGGTCGAGGCCATCCTGGCGCAAAAGCTCGCGCCGGGCGAGCGGCTGGGCGAGCAGGCGCTGGCCGAGAACTTCGCGGTGAGCCGGACCATGGTGCGCGAGGCGCTCATGCAGCTGCAGGCGCGCGGCTTCGTCGAGGTGCAGTCGCGCCGCGGCTGGTACGTGGTGGAGCCCTCGGCCGAGGAAGCGCGCGACGCCTTCTCGGCGCGGCGCATCGTCGAGGCGGGCATCCTGGCCGAAAGCGAAGGCCGGCCGCTGCAGCAGGCCATCCGCAAGCTGCGCGACCACATTGCAGACGAGCAGCGCGCCATCGAGGGCGCCGACGCCGCCACGCGCGCCTTCCTGCTGGCCGATTTCCACGTCTGCCTGGCCGAGCAGATGGGCCACCAGTTGCTGGTCGACGTGCTGCGCGACCTCACGGCCCGCACCACGCTGGCCGCCACGCTCTACCAGTCCAGGCACGAGGCCGGCCAGTCCTGCGCGGAGCACGGCGCCATCGTGGCCGCGCTGGAGGCCGGCGACACGGCCCGGGCGCGCCAGCTGATGATCGAGCACATCGGCAACGTCGAGCGCTCGCTCGAGGTCGAAACCACGGCCGGGCCCGACGCGCCCGCCCGGCTGCGCGCCACGCTGGCGCCGGTGGCGCTGCCGCGCGCCAGGCGCTGACCTCCGGGCGCCCGGTGGCGCCACCGCACAAGGGCGTGCCGACCGACACGGCGGTGCATTCAGGCTCGGCTACAGTCCGAATCACCTATGAATTCACCCCAACTCCAGCGCGGCGTGTTCCTCGCCCTGCTCGCCGCCGTCACGGTCGCCTTCCTCTGGGTGCTGATGCCGTTCTTCGGCGCGGTGCTGTGGGGCGTGGCCCTGGCCATCCTGTTCACGCCGCTCTACAAGCGGCTGCTCAAGGCCATGCCCGGCAAGCCCAATGCCGCGGCGCTGTCGACGCTGGCCATCTGCCTCTTCATCGTGATTCTCCCGCTGGCCATGGTGGGCGTGTCGCTGGTGCAGGAGATCGTGCAGGTCACGCAGAGCATCCGCTCGGGGCAGATCAATTTCGCGGCCTACTTCCAGCAGATCCTCAACGCCGTGCCGCAATGGCTGCTGAACCTGTTCGACCGCTTCAACCTCGGCGACATGGAGGCCTGGCAGGCCCGCATCTCCGCGGGCGCGGCACAGGGCAGCCAGCTCATCGCGGGCCAGGCGCTGACCATCGGCCAGAACACCTTCGACTTCGTCATCAGCTTCTTCGTGATGCTGTACCTGCTGTATTTCCTGGTGCGCGACGGCTCGGCGCTTTCGAAATCGATGCGCGAGGCCGTGCCGCTCGCCAGGCCGCACACGCACTACCTGCTCAACAAGTTCACCACCGTGATCCGCGCCACCGTCAAGGGCAACGTGGCGGTGGCCATTGCGCAGGGCGCGATCGGCGGGCTGGCCTTCTGGCTGCTGGGCGTGCAGGGTGCGCTGCTGTGGGCCGTGCTGATGGCCTTCCTGTCGCTGCTGCCCGCGGTGGGCGCGGCGCTCATCTGGGGGCCGGTGGCCATCTATTTCCTTGCCACCGGCCATTTCTGGCAGGGCGGCATCCTGGTCTTCGTGGGCGTGTTCGTGATCGGCCTGGTCGACAACATCCTGCGCCCGGTGCTGGTGGGCAAGGACACGCAGATGCCCGACTACATCGTGCTGATGTCGACCATCGGCGGCATGGCGATCTTCGGCATCAACGGCTTCGTGATCGGTCCGGTGATCGCGGCGCTGTTCATGGCGGCGTGGAGCCTGTTCGTGGAGTCGGGCCAGCTGGAGACCAGCCCCGGCGAGGACAAGAAGGGCAGCTGAAGCCCGGCTGACTCGCGGCCGCGGGCCGGACGGCCGAGGCGGGCGCGCCCTGCGCCGGCCGGGTGCATTTCGCGCGGGTGTTGGCGCGCTTCGTCGCATCGCGCTGGGCGGCGCGCGGCGCTTGCGGGATCGTCGGGGCCTCCAACTTCCGACGAGGCCTCTGTCCCATGAACTTTCTACAGCCCCCAGCGAGCCTGCGCGCCCTTTGCGCCGCGGCGCTGCTCTCCCCGCTGGCCGCGCTCGCGGCCGACCTGAACGTGAACGTGGCCGACGGTCCGGCCGGCGTAGCCACGCTGTACCTGGCGCTGTACAACGACGCCGCGAGCTACGCCGACAGCAAGGCCGTGGCCTCGCAGACCGCGCCCATGCAGGGCGGCAAGGCCCGGCTCGTTTTCACAGGACTGGCGCCGGGCCGGTACGCGCTGCGGGCGTTCGCCGACGAGAACGGCAACGGCAAGCTCGACACCAACCTCATGGGCATGCCGACCGAGCGCTACGGCTTCTCGAACGACGCGAAGGGCAACCGCGCCGCGCCCGCCTTCGACGCCGCGGCGATCAGCGTCGATGCCGACCTGCAGACCGTCATCCACCTGCGCTGAGGAGCAAATCTCCATGGAACGACGCGAACTCCTGCGCCTGCTGGCTTCGGCCGGCGCCCTGCACCTCTTGCCACCGCTGGCCCGCGCGGCCGGCGCTGCCGACGACTGGCAAGCCCAGTTCGAAGCCGCCGGTGCGCCCTGGAAGACCGGCTTCGCCACGCCCCCGGCCGACCTGCCGCTGACCCGCGCCACGGTGCGCGGGCGCTTTCCCGATGCCGTGGCCGGCACGCTGTTTCGCATCGGCCCGGCCGGCCACGACCTGGGCGGCGAGCGCTACCACCACTGGTTCGACGGCGACGGCATGGTGCACCGCTTCGTGATCGACGGGGCCCACGTGCGGCACCAGGGCCGCTATGTCGCCACGCCCAAGCGCGTGGCCGAGGTGCGGGCCGGCCGCCGCCTGTTCGAGGCCTTCGGCACCATGCCGCCGGGCGTCGAGCCGCCGACCTCGGCCGACAGCATCAACGTCGCCAACACCAGCGTGCTGCCGATGCAGGGCGAGGTGCTGGCGCTCTGGGAAGGCGGCTCGGCCACGCGCGTCGATGCGCGCACGCTGGACACGCTGGGCGTGAAGACCTGGCGGCCCGACCTCGCGGGCATGCCGTTCTCGGCCCATCCCAAGGTCGATCCGGACGGCACGGTGTGGAACTTTGGCGTGAGCTCCGGCCAGGGCCTGCTGGCGCTGTACGAGATTGCGCCCGAAGGCACGCTGCGGCGCGCAGCCGTGGTGCCGGTGGCCGACATGCCGATGGTCCATGACTTCGCCGTGACCGAACGGCACCTGGTGTTCCTGATGCCGCCGCTGGTCTACGACGGCAAGCGCAAGGAGGCGGGTGCGAGCTTTCTCGACGCCCATGTCTGGCGGCCGGAACTCGGCATGCGCGCCCTGGTGGTCGACAAGCAGAACTGGGAGCAGCGCCAGCTGCTCGCGCTGCCGGCCGGCTTCCTGTTCCACGTCGGCAATGCCTGGGAAGAAGACACGCCGCGCGGCACCCTCGTCCACATCGACTACGTGCGTTCGGACAACGCCGACTCGGTGTTCACGACCAACCGCGAAGTGATGCGCGCGCGCCGCGTGAAGAGCACCCACCCGCGGCTGACCGTCGCCATGCTGAACCTCGGCACCGGCCGGGCCACGCAGCAGGCGCTGGCGCAGGAAGCCGAGTTTCCGCGCATCGACCCGCGGCGCGTCGGCCTGCGGCACCGCCAGGTGGTTCATGCCACCCAGACGCGCCTCGATGTGCCGGGCTTCGGCGCCATCGCGCGGACCGATGTCGAAAGCGGCCGCAGCCAGCGCTTCAGCTACGGCGCGCAGGCCATGGTGGAAGAGCATGTCTTCGTGCCGGACGGCACCGGGCCGGGCTGGGTGCTGGGCACGGTGCTCGATTTCGGCCGGCAGAAGACCGTGCTGTCGTGCTTTGCGGCCGACCACCTGGCGGCGGGCCCGGTGGCGCAGGCCACCCTGCCCTATGCGCTGCCGCTGGGCCTGCACGGCGCCTTCGTGCCGGCCTGAAGAAGAGGCGCGCTCAGCCGCCCCACCAGCCTTCGGCAAAGCGCCCCTGCAGAAAGGCCACGAAGCCCGACACCTTGCCCGGCACCAGCTTGGGCGAGGGAAAGACGGCGTGGATCTCCTGCTCGGGCAGCTTGTGGTCGCCCAGCACTTCGAGCACCTTGCCCGAGGCCAGCGATTCGCTCGCCACATAGCGCGGCATCAGCGCAATGCCCAGTCCGTCGCGCGCCGCGGCCAGCACGGCAGAGAGGTTGTTCGAACGGAAACGCCCAGAGACCGGCACCGTCACCGGATCGCCCTTGGGCGTGTGCATGCGCCAGAACTCGTCGCCCACCACGCTGCTGTAGATGAGCGCCACGTGCGCGCTCAGGTCCTGCGCGCGTTTGGGCGTGCCGTGCTTCTTCAGGTAGCCCGGCGCCGCGACCATGGCCCAGGGATTGGTGCCCAGGTAGCGCGCGCCCAGCGACGAATCGGCCAGCTTGCCCATGCGGATGGCCACGTCGATGCCCTGCGCGATGAGGTCGACATAGCGGTCCTCGAAGCTCAGGTCGAGCTGCACCTGCGGATGCCGGCGCATGTATTCGAGCGCCAGCGGCACCACCACGCGGCGGCCGAAGGCCACCGAGGTGCCGATGCGCAGCAGCCCCTGCGCCTGGTTCTGGCGCAGCTGCACGATGCTCTCGGCCTCCTCGGCCTCGCGCACGATGCTCTTGCACTTCTCGTAGTAGAGCGCGCCCGGCTCCGTGAGGCTCACGCCGCGCGTGTTGCGGTTGAGCAGCCGCACCTTCAGCCGCGCCTCGGTGGCCGCGACCTGCTTGGTCACGGTGGGCTGGGTGGTGTGGAATTCGAGCGCCGCCTTCGAGAAGCTGCCGGTCTCGACCACGCGCACGAACATTTCCATTGCCAACAATCTGTCCATGTCACTCCTTGGGGCCCCCACGCTCATCACTGCGTGTATCGCTGCCCCCCGAGGGGGCGCGGTCGCCTTGGGGCGGCCCGGCGGCGACCCATGTTAATCACTTATTCCGCGTTGGAATAGGTTTTATGGTCCGCAGCCGTCTTCTTCGAATGGCCCGCTCTTCCTACAGTGGACGCCACTCAAGGAGACAGTCCCATGGCAAAAATGAAAGCGGTCCAGGCCGCCGTGCTGGTGATGGAAAAGGAAGGCGTGACGCAGGCCTTCGGCGTGCCCGGCGCGGCCATCAATCCGATGTATTCCGCGCTGCGCCAGCGCGGCACCATCTCTCACATCCTCGCGCGCCACGTCGAGGGCGCCTCGCACATGGCCGAGGGCTACACGCGTGCCGTGGCCGGCAACATCGGCGTGTGCATCGGCACCTCGGGGCCCGCGGGCACCGACATGATCACGGGCCTGTACTCGGCCTGGGCCGATTCGATTCCCATTCTCTGCATCACCGGCCAGGCGCCGCGCGCGCGGCTCTACAAGGAAGACTTCCAGGCGGTGGACATCGAGTCGATCTCCAAGCCGGTCACCAAGTGGTCGGTCACGGTGCGCGAGCCCGGCCAGGTGCCGCAGGTGTTCCAGCAGGCCTTCCACCTGATGCGATCGGGCCGCCCGGGCCCGGTGCTGGTCGACCTGCCCTTCGACGTGCAGATGGCCGAGATCGAGTTCGACATCGACGCCTACCAGCCGCTCACCCCCTACAAGCCCGCCGCCACGCGCGCCCAGATCGAAAAAGCCATCGGCATGCTCCAGGCCGCCGAGCGCCCGCTGATCGTGGCCGGCGGCGGCGTCATCAACGCCGATGCGGCCGACCTGCTGGTGCGATTTGCCGAGACCACCGGCGTGCCGGTGATTCCCACGCTGATGGGCTGGGGCGCAATCCCTGACGACCATCCGCTGATGGCCGGCATGTGCGGCCTGCAGACCAGCCACCGCTACGGCAACGCGACGATGCTCGCGAGCGACTTCGTGCTGGGCATCGGCAACCGTTGGGCCAACCGGCACACGGGTTCGGTCGACGTCTACACCAAGGGCCGCACCTTCGTGCACGTGGACATCGAGCCCACGCAGATCGGCCGCGTGTTCACGCCCGACTTCGGCATCGTGTCCGACGCCAAGGCCGCGCTCGCGCTCTTCGTCGAAGTGGCCGAGGAGATGAAGGCCGCCGGCAAGCTGCGCGACCGCCGCGAGTGGGCCAGGTCGTGCATCGAGCGCAAGAAGACCATGCTGCGCAAGACCAACTTCGACGAAGTGCCGATGAAGCCGCAGCGCGTGTACCAGTGCATGAACAACAACTTCAGCAACGACACCTGCTACGTGAGCACCATCGGCCTCTCGCAGATCGCGGCCGCGCAGTTCCTGCACGTGTACAACCCGCGCCACTGGATCAACTGCGGCCAGGCCGGCCCGCTGGGCTGGACCATTCCCGCCGCGCTGGGCGTGCGGGCGGCCGACCCTTCGCGCAAGATCGTCGCACTCTCGGGCGACTACGACTTCCAGTTCATGATCGAGGAGCTCGCGGTGGGTGCGCAGTTCAAGCTGCCGTACATCCACATCGTGGTCAACAACTCCTACCTTGGCCTGATCCGCCAGGCGCAGCGCGGCTTCGAGATGGACTACTGCGTGCAGCTCGCGTTCGACAACATCAACGCGGGGCCCGATGCCGGCATCGAAAGCAGCTACGGCGTGGACCACCTGAAAGTGGTCGAAGGCCTGGGCTGCAAGGCGATCCGCGTGAACCGGCAGGAGGAGATCGCGCCGGCCATCCAGCGCGCCGAAGCACTGATGGCCGAGTTCAGCGTGCCGGTCGTCATCGAGGTGATGCTGGAGCGCGTGACCAACATCGCGATGGGCACCGAGATCGACAACATCACCGAGTTCGAGCCGCTGGCCGAGCATCCGGCCGATGCGCCGACCGCCGTCGCGGCCGAGATGCTGGACTGAAGAGGAACAACACACCATGCCCAAGTTCGCAGCCAACCTCACGATGCTCTTCACCGAGCTGCCGTTCATGCAGCGCTTCGAGGCCGCCGCCAAGGCCGGCTTCGAGGCGGTGGAATACCTGTTTCCCTACCCCTTCGAGAAGAAGGAGCTCGCAGCCGCGCTGCGCGCCAACGGTTTGCAGCAGGTGCTGCACAACCTGCCGGCCGGCGACTGGGACAAGGGCGAGCGCGGCATCGCCTGCCATCCGGACCGCACCGGCGAATTCCGCGAAGGCATTGCCATGGCCATCGACTACGCCACCGCCCTGGGCTGCCCGCAGCTCAACTGCCTGGTCGGCAAGGTGCCCGAGGGCGCCGACATCAACGTAGTGAACCGCACGGTGATCGACAACCTGCGCCTGGCCGCGCGCGAACTCGAGGCCGCGGGCCTGCGCCTGCTGGTCGAGCCGATCAACACCTTCGACATCCCGGGCTTCTACCTGAACCGCACCGACAAGGCGCTCGCGCTCATCGAGGCGGTGGGCTCGCCGAACCTGAAGGTGCAGTACGACATCTACCACGCGCAGCGCATGGAAGGCGAGCTCGGCAACACGCTCTCGAAGCATCTTGCGCAGATCGGCCACATCCAGCTGGCCGACAACCCCGGGCGCGGCGAGCCGGGCACGGGCGAGATCAACTACCCCTGGCTCTTCCGGCACATCGATTCGATCGGCTACGAGGGCTGGATCGGCTGCGAATACAAGCCGCGCAGCGACACCGTGGACGGCCTCGGCTGGCGCGAAGCGCTCACGCAATAAAAGACAACTTCAGATCGGAAACAAAGACATGTCGCAATCGCAAAAGATCGGATTCATCGGCCTCGGCATCATGGGCGCGCCCATGGCGGGCCACCTGCTCGACGCGGGGCACCAGCTCTTCGTCAACACCCAGGGCAACACGCCCGAGCCCTTCATCTCCAAGGCCACCATCTGCGCCTCGGCGGCCGAGGTGGCGCGCCAGGCCGACGTGATCTTCATCATGGTGCCCGACACGCCCGACGTGGAAAAGGTGCTGTTCGGCGAGCCGGGCACGCAGGGCGTGGCCGAGGGCCTGAAGGACTCGCGCGGCAAGATCGTGGTGGACTGCAGCTCGATCGATCCGATTGCCACCAAGGGCTTCGCCAAGCGCATCATCGCGCTCGGCTGCGGCTACATCGACGCGCCGGTCTCGGGCGGCGAAGTGGGCGCCAAGGCCGCCAGCCTCACCATCATGTGCGGCGGCGACGAAGGCACCTTCGGCCAGGTGCGGCCGCTGCTCGAGAAGATGGGCAAGAACGTCACGCTCGTGGGCAACGTGGGCGATGGCCAGGTCTGCAAGGTGGCCAACCAGATCATCGTGGCACTCAACATCGCGGCCGTGGGCGAGGCGCTGCTGTTCGCCTCCAAGGCCGGCGCCGATCCGGCCAAGGTGCGGCAGGCACTGATGGGCGGCTTCGCGAGCTCGCGCATCCTCGAGGTGCACGGCGAACGCATGATCAAGCGCACCTTCGCGCCGGGCTTCCGCATCTCGCTGCACCAGAAGGACCTGAACCTGGCGCTGCAGAGCGCACGGGCGCTGGGCGTGGCGCTGCCGCAGACGGCGGGCGCGGCGCAGCTCATGAACGCCTGCGCCGCACTGGGCCATGGCCAGCAGGACCACTCGGCGCTGGTGCGTGCGCTCGAGGCACTCGCGCAGCACACCGTTACGCCAGATTGAGGCTCAGGTCTTCGCTGCTTCCAGCGATTCCTTCAGGTTGCGCCGGCGCCATGCCCAGGTCTTGATGGCCTGCGGCAGGATGCCGATGCACGAGGCGTAGTAGGTGATCTTGAAGCCCCAGAAGCGCGGGCCGATGGGCGTGTTGCGGAACAGGTCGCCCGCCAGGATGGACAGCAGCGCCTCCTGCATGCGCCAGATGTTGCGCGGGTTCATGAACAGCCGGCGGATGGCCGGCGAGGTGATGCGGTAGATGAACCACGAGAACATCTTGGGGCCATGCTTCATCACCTTGTCGAAGCGGCGGAAGGCCTTCTCGGCTTCCTTCATCTCGCCCCTGAGCCAGAAGTCGGCCGCGGCGGCGCTCTCGAAGGCGCTGTTCATTGCCAGGTACACGCCCGACGAGAACATCGGGTCGACGAACGCATAGGCGTCGCCGACCATCATGAAGCGGTCGCCGCGGCAGAACTTGGAGTCGTAGGCGTAGTTGCCGGTGGTGGTGGCGCCTTCCATCAGCGTGGCGTTCTTCAGGCGCGCGGCCAGCTTGGGCGCGAGCGCGATGGTCTCCATCAGGAACTCCTCGAGCGTGCCCTTGCGCCGCTTGAAGTACGCGGGCGACGCCACGGCGCCGACGCTCACGGTGCCGTCCTTCAGCGGGATGTACCAGAACCAGCCGTGGTCGAACCAGAAGAGCGAGATGTTGCCTTCGTAGCGGCCGGGCCGGCGCTCCGCATTGGCAAAGTGGCCGAACAGGGCCGCGCTGGCGTGCTTGCGGTTGCGCTGCTTGGCGTCGAACTGGTTCGACAGCACCGTGTCGCGGCCGCTCGCATCGATCACGAAGCGCGGGCGCCAGCTGGTTTCGCTGCCGTCCTCGGCCTTGATCTTCACCAGCGCGCGCTTGTCTGCGCCCTTGCCGGCGTCCATGTCCACGCCCATGACGCGCTGGCCTTCGAAGGTACGCGCGCCGCGCCGGGCGGCATGGCGGAACAGCAGCTCGTCGAACTCCGAGCGGCGCACGTGCACCGCATACGGAAAGCTCTTGTCCATGGCCTCGCCGAAGAAGAAGTGGCTGGTGTGGTCATGCCAGGGCGAGACGAACTCGGCGCCGTGCTTGGCAATGCCGATGGCTTCGACCTCGGTGCGCACGCCCAGGCGGTCGAACAGCGGCATGTTCATCGGCAGCAGCGATTCGCCGATGTGAAAGCGCGGATGGTGCGCCTTCTCGAACAGCACCACGTCGTGGCCCTTGTCCGCCAGCAACGCGGCCACGGTGGAACCCGCCGGGCCCCCGCCGATGACCACGACGTCGGGCTCTGTACTCGTGAAAGGTCCGGGCGTCATGCGCTCCCCTCCTGGTCGTTCTTCGTTGTGGATGGTGACGGCCGCAAGGCCGATGCACGGGCTGTTGGCCAAGCGTTAAATCCTGGTAACAGCCGGGAGTTTAGCGAGTCGGCATGCAGGAAATTCACGCCTGGAGCACCAAAACCCGTGCCCACCCGGAGAAGAGGCAGCCGTTTTTTGGGGTAGCCTCATTGCCCGTCAGAAACAAGGAGACTTTTCATGGCTGCTAACCTGTCACCCGCCGAAGAAGCACTTCGCGAAGCAGCGCGCGAATACCACCGCTCGCCCGTCAAGGGCAAGATTTCCATCAGCCCGACCAAGCCGCTCCTGAACCAGCGCGACCTGTCGCTGGCCTATTCGCCCGGCGTGGCCTACCCGTGCCTGGACATCGCGGCCGATCCGTCGATGGCGGCCGAGTTCACCGCGCGCGGCAACCTGGTGGGCGTGGTCACCAACGGCACCGCGGTGCTGGGCCTGGGCAACATCGGCCCGCTGGCCGCCAAGCCCGTGATGGAGGGCAAGGGCTGCCTCTTCAAGAAATTCGCCGGCATCGACGTGTTCGACATCGAACTGGCCGAGAACGACCCCGACAAGCTGGTCGAGATCATCGCGGCGCTCGAGCCCACGCTGGGCGGCATCAACCTGGAAGACATCAAGGCGCCCGAGTGCTTCTACATCGAGAAGAAGCTGCGCGAGCGCATGAACATCCCGGTGTTCCATGACGACCAGCACGGCACGGCCATCATCTCGGCCGCGGCGCTCATCAACGGCCTCGAACTGGTCGGCAAGAAGATCGAGGAGGTCAAGATCGCCGTCTCCGGCGCCGGCGCGGCCGCCATTGCCTGCCTGGACGTGATGGTGGGCCTGGGCGCCAAGCCCGCCAACATCTATGCCTGCGACTCCAAGGGCCTGATCTACATGGGCCGCGCGGGCGGCTTCGACGACTCCAAGGCGCGCTACGCCCAGAAAGACACCGGCGCCCGCACCCTGGCCGACGTGGTGAAGGACGCCGATGTGTTCCTGGGCTGCTCCGCGCCCGGCGTGATGAGCGCCGACATGGTCAAGACCATGGCCGGCCAGCCGATCATCCTGGCGCTGGCCAACCCCGAGCCCGAGATCCGCCCCGAGCTCGCCAAGGCCGTGCGGCCCGACTGCATCATCGCCACCGGCCGTTCGGACTACCCGAACCAGGTCAACAACGTGCTGTGCTTCCCGTACATCTTCCGCGGCGCGCTCGATTGCGGCGCCAGCAAGATCACGGAAGAAATGAAGCTGGCCTGCGTGCGCGAGATTGCCGAGCTCACCAAGGCCGACATCAGCGAGGAAGTGGCCACCGCCTATGCCGGGCAGGAGCTGTCCTTCGGGCCCGACTACATCATTCCCAAGCCCTTCGATTCGCGGCTCATCCTGCGCATTGCGCCGGCCGTGGCCAAGGCGGCGGCCGCCTCCGGCGTCGCCGCGCGCCCGATCGAGGACCTGGAGGCCTACCGCCAGCACCTCACGCGCTTCGTGTTCCAGACCGGCATGTTCATGCGCCCGGTGTTCAGCGCCGCCAAGATCGCGGCCGCCAAGCGCGTGGCCTATGCCGAAGGCGAGGACGAGCGCGTGCTGCGCGCCGCGCAGTGGGCCATCGACGAAGGCCTGGCCCAGCCCATCCTGGTGGGACGCCCGGCCGTGATCGAGGCGCGCATCCAGAAGGCCGGCCTGCACATCCGCGCGGGAACCGACTTCGAGATCGTCAACCCCGAGGACGATCCGCGCTTTCGCACCTACTGGGAGACCTTCCACAAGGTCATGGGCCGCCGCGGCGTCACGCCCGAGGCCGCCAAGACCATGGTGCGCCGCTCCAACACCACCATTGCCGCGCTGATGATGCACCTGGGCGACGCCGACGCGATGATCTGCGGCCTGGTCGGACGCTTCGACGTGCACCTGGAGCACATCCGCAACCTGATCGGCCTGAAGCGCGGCGCGCCGGGCTTCGCCACGCTCAATGCGCTCACGCTCGAGAAGCGCACGGTGTTCATCACCGACACCAACGTGAACGAAGACCCGAGTGCCGAGCTGCTCGCGAGCATCGCCATGATGGCCGCCGAAGAGGTGCGCCGCTTCGGCCTGCCGCCGAAGGTGGCTTTTCTCTCGCACTCGAACTACGGCACCTCGAGCCGCGGCTCGGCGCGCAAGATGCGGCTCGCGCGCGACCTGTTCGCGCAGATGGCGCCCGACATCGAATGCGACGGCGAGATGCACGGCGACGCGGCGCTGTCCGAAGAGGTGCGCCGCACCGCCCTGCCCGAGAGCACGCTCACCGGCGAAGCCAACCTGCTCGTGTGCCCCAACCTCGACTCGGCCCACATCCTCTACAACGTGCTGAAGATGACGGGCGCCAACGGCATCACCGTCGGCCCGATCCTGCTCGGCGCCGCAGGCTCGGCGCATGTGCTCACGCCCTCATCGACGGTGCGGCGCGTGGTCAACATGACGGCGCTGGCGGTGGCGAACGCGACGACCGCGCTCAAGTAGGCCGCTTTCCCTGAATCAACGCCCCGCTGCAGTACGCCGCGGGGCGTTTTTCATTGCGGCCCAAGCCGGTGCGCCGTGGCCCCCGCTGCCCCCCATTGCGCACCACAACAGTTCCGCGGAAGGGTTCGCACCAATCGCGTGCGGGCACCGTTTTTGCTTGAATGCAGAAGCATTCACCTCCAACGGATCCCGCATGAACAAGCGCCAATTGCTCCAGTCCTTCCTCGCCGCCTCGGCCCTCAGCTTCGGCCTTTCCCCGGCCCTGGCCCAGACGACGACGCCGATCAAGTTCCAGCTCGACTGGCGCTTCGAAGGACCGGCCGCGCTGTTCCTGCACCCCGCTGCCAAAGGCTACTTCAAGGCTGCGGGCCTGGACGTGACCATCGACGCGGGCAACGGCTCGGGCGGCACGGTCACGCGCGTGGCCTCGGGGGCCTACGACATGGGTTTTGCCGACCTCGCGGCGCTGATGGAATTCCACGCCAACAACCCCGACAGCCCCAACAAGCCGGTCGCGGTGATGATGGTCTACAACAACACGCCGGCCTCGGTCATGGCGCTCAAGAAGAGCGGCATCGCCAAGCCGGGCGACCTCGCGGGCAAGAAGCTCGGCGCGCCGGTGTTCGACGCGGGCCGCCGCGCGTTCCCGATCTTCGCCAAGGCCAACAGCATCGGCGCCGTGAACTGGACCGCCATGGACCCGACGCTGCGCGAAACCATGCTGATCCGCGGCGACATCGACGCGATCACCGGCTTCACCTTCACCTCGCTGCTGAACCTCGAGGCGCGCGGCGCCAAGGCCGCCGACATCGTCGTGCTGCCCTACCCCGACTACGGCGTGAAGCTCTACGGCAACGTGATCATCGCCTCGCCCAAGCTCATCAAGGAGAACCCGGAAGCGGTGAAGAAATTCCTCTCGGCCTTTGCCAAGGGGGCGAAGGAAGTGATCGCCAATCCGGCGGTGGCCATCGAATCGGTGAAAGCGCGCGACGGCATCATCGACAGCAAGCTCGAAACCCGCCGCCTGCAGCTGGCCATCGACACCGTGATCAACAGTGCCGACGCGCGCAGCGAAGGCTTTGGCGTGGTCAACGCGGGCCGCATGTCGCTGATGGCCTCGCAGGTGTCGGACGCGTTCAACACCAAGACCCGCGTGAGCCCCGATGCCGTGTGGACCGCCGCGCTGCTGCCGCCCGCGGCCGAACTGAGCGGCGTGCTGCGCAAGTGATGGCGGACGCATCGAACGCGGCCGCTGCTCCCTTCGTCGACTTCCAGGACGTCTGGCTCGCCTACAACGAGGAGCTGCTGCGCGCCAACCACTTCGCGGTGGAGGCCATCGACCTGAAGGTCAAGCGCGGCGAATTCATTGCCATCGTCGGGCCCTCGGGCTGCGGCAAGTCGACCTTCATGAAGCTCACCACGGGCCTCAAGATGCCGTCGATGGGGAAGATCCGCATCGACGGCCAGCCCGTGACCGGGCCGCTCAAGATCTCGGGCATGGCGTTCCAGGCGCCGTCGTTGCTGCCGTGGCGCACCACGGTCGACAACGTGCTGCTGCCGCTCGAGATCGTCGAGCCCTACCGCTCGAGCTTCAAGGCCAAACGCAAGGAATACGTCGAGCGCGCGCGCAAGCTGCTGCAGAAGGTCGGCCTCGCGGGCTATGAAGACAAGTTTCCATGGCAGCTTTCGGGCGGCATGCAGCAGCGCGCCAGCATCTGCCGCGCGCTCATCCACGAGCCCAAGATGCTGCTGCTCGACGAGCCCTTCGGCGCGCTCGACGCCTTCACGCGCGAGGAGCTCTGGTGCATCCTGCGCGACCTCTGGACCGAGCAGCAGTTCAACGTCATCCTGGTGACGCACGATCTGCGCGAGTCGGTGTTCCTGGCCGACACGGTGTACGTGATGAGCAAGAGCCCGGGCCGCTTCGTGGTCAAGCGCGAGATCGAGCTGCCGCGTCCGCGCGAGCTGGAGCTCACCTACACCAAGGAATTCACCGACATCGTGCTCGAGCTGCGCGGCCACATCGGCGCCATCCGCAACACGGGCATCAGCGCGGCGCAAACGGCCGCTGCCGCGGTGTCCCACTGAAGGCGGGCCATGAAGAACACCAAGCAAATCGAACGCTGGTCGCCCTGGCTGCTGCTCGTGGCCGTGATCCTGCTGTGGCAGGTGATCTGCGCGGGCTTCGGCGTGTCGGACTTCATCTTTCCGAGCCCGCTGCGCATCTGGACCCAGTTCTGGGAGTTCAAGGAGATCATCGCGGGCCATGCGTGGCGCACCTTCTGGGTCACGATGGCGGGCTTCGGCCTGGCCATTGTGGTGGGCGTGCTGCTGGGCTTCGTGATCGGCAGCTCGCGCATCGCGTATGCGGCGATCTATCCGCTCATGACGGCCTTCAACGCGCTGCCCAAGGCGGCCTTCGTGCCGATCCTCGTGGTGTGGTTCGGCATTGGCGTCGGCCCGGCGATCCTCACGGCCTTCCTGATCAGTTTCTTCCCGATCATGGTCAACATCGCGACCGGCCTTGCCACGCTGGAGCCCGAGCTCGAGGACGTGCTGCGCGTGCTCGGCGCCAAGCGCTGGGACGTGCTCATGAAGATCGGCCTGCCGCGCTCCATGCCCTACTTCTTCGGCTCGCTCAAGGTGGCGATCACGCTCGCCTTCGTCGGCACCACGGTGAGCGAAATGACCGCGGCCAACGAAGGCATCGGCTACCTGCTCATTTCGGCCGGCTCGGCCATGCAGATGGGCCTGGCCTTCGCGGGCCTGATGGTGGTGGGCGCAATGGCCATGCTGATGTACGAGCTCTTCAGCGTGATCGAAAAACACACGACCGGCTGGGCGCATCGCGGATCGCAAAACCAATAGGGCACCACGGATGACACGCGACCAGATCATCCGCGCGCTGCGCCGGGCCGACGAAGTGGCCCGCCGCGCCATGGCCATGGGCCGCCACCCCTTCGGCGCGGTGCTCGTCGCGCCCGACGGCGAAACCATCCTGGCCGAGCAGGGCAACATCGATACGGTGAACCACGCCGAAGCCACGCTGGCGCGCCACGCGGCGCAGAACTGGCCGGCCGACTACTTGTGGCAATGCACGCTGGTCACGACCTTCGAGCCCTGCGCCATGTGCGCGGGCACCAGCTACTGGGCCCACATCGGCCGCATCGTCTACGGCGCGGAAGAAAGCGCCCTGCTCGCGCTCACGGGCGACCACCCCGAGAACCCCACGCTGAGCCTGCCCTGCCGCGAAGTGTTCGCGCGCGGGCAGAAGAAGATCGAGGTGATCGGGCCGGTGGCCGAGGTGGCGGAAGAAATGATCGCCACGCACCGCGGGTTCTGGGAGGCGCGTTAGAGCGTTAGGTAGCGCTAGGCCAGCAGCAGCGTGGCCTCGTCGCGCCAGTAGGCCACGGCGGCCAGCCAGCCTTCCCACACGCAGCCGTTGCAGCCGCGTCCGCAGCAGGTGGTGGGCTCCGGTGGCGGCATGCGCAAGGCAAGACCCCGGGCCTGAAGGAGCGACTGGACGCTCGCGATCAGCGCCTGGGCACTGGCAAGATCGACCGGAACGGGCAGGTCTTTGTCTGCGATGGACATGGGCTGGCAGCGGTGGCCGGGCACCGCGCGGCAGGCTGGCGCCTTACCAGAAGATCCAGAGCGCCAGGCCGCCGAAGATGGCCCACTTCACAAGGTAGTACACCCGCTTGTCCCAGGCCTTGAGCCGCTTGCCGATCACGCGGATCTGGTAGATGTACTTGAACGCGCGGTTGATGCCGCCCGTCTTGTCGCCGGCATCATTGGGCGAGGCCGCCGCCGCCAGCAGGTTCTTGGCGAACCAGCGGTTCACGGCGCTGGCCCAGCGGTACTTCAGCGGGCGCTCGATGTCGCAGAACAGGATCACGCGGTCGTGGTCGGTCGTGTTCTCGGCGTAGTGGATGTAGGTTTCGTCGAACACCACGGCCTCGCCATCGCGCCAGTGGTAGCGCTGGCCGTCCACGTCGATGTAGCAGCCCTCCACGCCCGGCGTCCACAGGCCCAGGTGGTAGCGCAGCGAACCGGCGAACGGGTCGCGGTGGCGCACCAGGCGGCTGCCCGGCGGCAGTTCGGCGAACATGGCCGCCTTGATGGTGCCGATGCCCTTGAGCAACTCGGTGGTGCGGGGGCACAGGATGGCGGCCGAGGGATGGGCCTCGTCGTACCACTTGAGGTAGAAGCGCTTCCAGCCGCTCTTGAAGAAGGAGTTGAAGCCCACGTCGTTGAACTGGCTCGACGCCTTGATGCTGCCGCCGTTGCGCATGGCGAGCGCCTCTTCGCGGATGACCTGCCAGTTTTCCTCGAGCACGCGCATCTCGGGAAATTGCGCGGGCGACAGGTACGGCGTGCTCGGCACCTTCGAGAAGATGTACATGAAGGCGTTCAGCGGCGCGAGGAAGGTCGAGTGATCAGACAGCTGCCTGAAGAAACGATGCCGGACCTGGCCGCGGAAATGAACGTAGAGCGCGCTGAGCGCGAAGATGGCAAGAATGACCCACTTCATTGTTGAAAGTGTCCTGTAGACGGCGCGGGGGTAGCCGGGTAGTGTAATTCGTCGCCCCAAATTCGACCTGACCAGGCCCTTTTTGGCCCTGTCCAGCGATGTCCAGGACCCGCACCCCACGCCCTGCGCGAGTGGGCGCCACTCAGGCCCAGCCGGTCTCGATCTCGGTCTTCACCTCGGTCATGAGCCGGTGCACCGGGCACTTGCCGGCCACGCGCAGCAGTTCGTCGCGCTGCGCCGCGGTCAGCTCGCCGGTCACGCGCAGGCTCGACTTGAGCCGGTAGACGCCCTTGCGCTCCTCGCTGTCGTCGCGGTCGATGATCACTTCGATGTCTTCCACCGGCATGCCCTTGCGGCGCGCGTAGATCAGCACGGTGAGCGCCTTGCAGGCGGCCAGCGATGCGTCGTACAGGTCATGCGGCTGCGGCCCCGCATCGCTGCCGCCGCCGGCCGGCGAGGCATCGATGGGAATCTCGTGGTTGCGGATCTTGAGGATGTGACGCGTACCCGTGATGCCGTCGCGCCGGACCGTGATGCTCATGCCGATGTCCTTGTGGGGTGTGGATGCCGGGCGCGATGGTAGCCCGCCACCCGCTTCAGCGGTCGACCGCGAGCATCAGCGTTTCCTTGATTTCCTCCATCACCACGTAGCTGTGCGATTCGGCCGCCACGGGCAGCTTCTTGAGGATGTCGCCGAGCAGGTGCCGGTACTCGCTCATGCCGCTCAGGCGCGCCTTCACCAGGTAGTCGAAGCTGCCCGAGACCAGGTGGCACTCGAGCACCTCGGGCATGTGCAGCAACTCCTTGCGCACCTTGTCGAACACCTCGCCCGACTTGGCCGAGAGCTTGATCTCCACGAACACCAGCAGCGTCTTGCCCAGCGCCTCGGGCGACACATGCGCGTGGTAGCCGCTGATGACGCCCTCGCGTTCCATGCGCTTCACGCGCTCGGCGCAGGGCGATGCCGACAGGCCGATGCGCTCGGCGAGTTCGGTCATGGAAATGCGGCCCTGGCGCTGCAGCAGGTCGAGGATCTTGCGGTCGATACGGTCGAGTTCGGGCATTTCACTCCGGCGCTGGCAATTGGCTTGGTATCCACAGCGAAATCCACTGCAAATCTTCAAAAAACAATGGAATCCACTGGATTGTGCGCTTTAGATTCCATGCATTCACCTTCATTCGCGTAAATACCCATGAAAGTCATCGTTCTCGGCGGCGGCGTGATCGGCACCACCACGGCCTACTACCTGGCGCGCTCCGGCGCCGACGTGACACTGCTCGACCGGCAGGCCGGCCCCGCGGAGGAAACCAGCTTCGGCAACGCCGGGCAGGTGTCGCCGGGCTACTCGACGCCATGGGCCGCGCCCGGCATTCCGCTGAAGGCGATCAAGTGGATGTTCCAGAAGCATGCGCCGCTGTCGATCCGCCACGACGGCACACTGTTCCAGCTGCGCTGGATGGCCGCGATGCTGCGCAACTGCTCGCCCGAACGCTATGCGGCCAACAAGGAACGCATGATGCGCGTGGCCGAATACAGCCGCGGCTGCCTGCAGCAGCTGCGCGCGGAAACCGGCCTCAGCTACGAGCACCGCACCGGCGGCACGCTGCAGCTGTTCCGCACCCAGGCGCAGCTCGACGCGGTGCAGCGCGACATCGCGGTGCTCGAGGAATGCGGCGTGCCCTACGAGCTGCTCGACCGCGATGCGCTCGCACGCGTGGAACCCGCACTGGCCGGTGCGCGCGACCGGCTCGCGGGCGGCCTGCGCCTGCCGAACGACGAAACCGGCGACTGCCACCTGTTCACGCGCGGCCTGGCCGACATCGCGCGCGGCCTGGGCGTGGACTTTCGCTTCGGCCAGCCGGTCGAAGGCCTGGAGATGGCGGGCGACCGCATCACGGGCGTGCGCACCAGCGGCGGCAAGATCCTCACGGCCGACCGCTACGTAATGGCCTTCGGCAGCTATTCGCGCGCCGCCATCGCATCGCTGGGGCTGGACATTCCGGTGTACCCCGTCAAGGGCTACTCGCTCACGGTGCCGCTGGTCGACGAATCGCTGGCACCGCAATCGACCGTGCTCGACGAGACCTACAAGGTGGCCGTGACGCGCTTCGACAACCGCATCCGCGTGGGCGGCATGGCCGAGCTCGGCGGCTTCGACCTGCGCCTGAACCCGCACCGCCGCGCCACGCTCGAAAAAGTGGTGAGCGACCTGTTCCCCGGCGGCGACCTGCCGCGCGCCACCTTCTGGACCGGCCTGCGCCCGATGACGCCCGACAGCACGCCCATCGTCGGCGCCACGCGCTATGAGAACCTGTTCCTCAACACCGGCCACGGCACGCTCGGATGGACCATGGCCTGCGGCTCGGGCAAGCTCATCTCCGACCTCGTGATGGGTCAGCGGCCTGAAATCCGCACGGACGGGCTGGCAATGGATCGCTATACGCAAGGGAAGCCGCGCACTGCGCGTTCGAATCCCGCGACTGCGCCGGCCTGACTGACGTCTACGTTTTGGGGATCCATTCAGGGCGCGTGCACAGGCCACCGGGTACTCCCCTCCGCGAATGTCCCCCGGCTTCGCCTCCTCCTTTATTTCGCTGCGGGGAGCACCCGATGCCCTGTGCACCTGGGCACGCTCTGGGTGCATCGCTGATCAACGACCGCTCCGCATAACGCTCCCGCCGATGGGGTGCCTTGCGCAGCGAAATAAAGGAGGAGGCCGAAGGCCGGGGGACATTCGCGGAGCAAGGTACCCCGTCGACGGGAGCGCGCCCTGAACGACAACAACAACACCGCTCAAGCAGCCTTGGCAATCGGAATCGCCCCGCTGCTCATGCCGCGATAAACCTCCGCCTCGCCATGCTTAGCAAGCAACTGCATCAGGTGCTTGCGAATCAGCATCCCCGGCCGATCGGACTCCATCGAATATTCAACACCCCGCCGCCGCGTGTCGACCAGCGCATCAGGGTCGGTCGATTCGAGGATGTCCTTGTCCTCGCGCGTGACCGCCTCGTCGAAGTCGATCAGCATCTGCGCCGTGCAGTCGGCCTCGGTGTCGTTGCGGAACAGCCATTGGCACAGCTGCATGCGGCCGTCGTCGATGGGCGTGAAGCAGTTGATGATGATGTGGCGCACGCCGCTCGGGTATTCGATGTCGAGCCGGCGCGAGAACGGCAGGAAGTAGGCGTTGCGCATGTGGCGCGTGGTGATCGCGTCGGTCACGCCGCTGATGGCGTGGAACTTCACCGGGTTGGCCGCCTCGATCACTGTCTCCGCGTAGAAGCCGTTGTCGTTCTCCGCCAGCTCGTACTTGCTCGGCTTCGGGCTCGCGGCCACGCCGAAGGTGGCGCGGTGCACGAAGCTGAAGTGCGAGTTGTCGAACGAGTTCTCGAGCGCGCGCATCGGGCTGGTCTGCCACTCTTCATAGAACTGGAAGATCGTGCGGTAGCCCGGATCGTCGAACTCCGGAATGGCCGGAATGTCGGCAATCGGTTCTTCCAGCGCCACCCAGGCGTAGCCGTAGCGCGCGGTGCAGCGGTAGGCGGTGGTGCGGTACTCCGGCGAGATCTTGCGCTCGGCCTCGTACTGCGGAATGCGGATCACCTGCCCGCTGCGGTCGTAGGTCCAGCCGTGGTAGCCGCACTGGATGGCGCCCTGCCCGCAGGCCTGGCCTTCGGCATCGACGCACCAGCCTTTCGACAGCTTCGCGGTGCGATGGCAGCAGCGGTCGCGCAGCGCGGCGGGCTGGCCGCCAGCATCGATGAAGAGAACGATGTCTTCGTCCAGCAGCCTGAAGGGCTTCGGGCCATTGGCCAGTTCGGTGAGCGGCATGACGGCATGCCAGAACTTGCGGAAGACGGGTTGTTGGGTGACGAGCATGCGTGGACTCCTTCTGTTGTTGCGCGTGGGTACGAACGAACCTGAAAGAGCAATTTCCTGCCGCAAGGGCTGAACGCTTCTACTCTGCGCCACCTGCCATGCAAATTGCGCGCCTGCATTGTGGCTTGGGTCCGCCACGCATTCAAGCCCTGGCATGGCTCGTGCATCGACTCCCGCAAGAGTAGAAGCGTTCAGCAGCGCACGCACCACCCTTGTGCGCCCGCCCGGAAATTGCTCTTGAAGTGCCTTCCGCCCTGCGCGGAGGGATTCAAGACCCGAGGATTCCGAGGCCCACCATGCAACGTCGTCGATTCTTTTTTCTTGCGGCCAGTGCCGCCGCCAGCACCCTTGCCGCTCCCGCCGTCTTTGCCCAGGGCGGCGGCAAGCCGACCCCGCTCAAGTTCACGCTCGACTTCCGCATCAACGGCCAGACCGCGCCCTTCTTCCTCGCGCACAGCAAGGGCTACTACCGGGACGAAGGCCTGGACGTGGCCATCGACACCGGCGCCGGCTCGGTCGCGTCGATCACGCGCATCGCGAGCGGCGTCTACCAGATGGGGCTGGGCGACATCAGCTCGCTGGTCGAGTTCAATGCGCAGAACCCCGGCACCCCGATGGTGCAGGCGGTGTACCAGTACTACAACCGCGCACCCTTCGTGATCATCGGCCGCAAGGACCGCGGCGTGACGGCCGACTTCAAAAGCCTCGCGGGCAAGAAGGTGGCCGCGGCAGCCGTCGAATCGACCCGCCGCGCATGGCCGATGGTGGCGCGCAAGCAGGGCATGCGCAGCGACGCCTTCCAGTGGCAGACCACCGACTTCAGCGCGCGCGACAACGTGATGGTGCGCGGCGACGTCGATGCCGCCACCTACTTTCACGACTCTGCCATTTCGCTCTTCGCGCGCATGAAGGCGGAGGAACTGTCGGTGCTCAAGTATGCGGACGCGGGCGTCAACCTGTACGGCAACGCCATCCTCGCGAGCAGCAACCTGATCGCGCAGAACCCCAGGGTGGTTGCGGCCTTCCTGCGCGCCACCAACCGCGCCATCGTCGAGACCTTTGCCAATCCGGCGCCCAGCATTGCGGCCATGCGCCAGCGCGAACCCATCCTCGACGAGAAAATGGAGCTTGAACGCTGGGGTGTCACGGCGCAATATGTAGGCGCCGCCGACACGCGCGGCCATGGTCTCGGCGACATCCGCAAGCTCACGCTCGAACAGCAGGTCGACGAGGTCGCCGACGTATTCGGCCTCAAGGTCAAGCCCTCGTCCGACGCCATCTTCAACACGTCGATGCTGCCATCGCGCAACGAACGCATGATTCCCACCAAGGCATGAACTTCAGCAACAGCAACCTCCATTCCACCCTCCCCGAAGAAGCCACGCTCGACGAACGCGACGGGCGCTACCTGCGCAAGGCCATCGTCTGGTCGCATGCGGCGCGCCGCCGCGGCAACCGGCCCTTCGGATCGGTCATCGTCTCGGCGGCCGGCGAAGTGCTGGCCGAAGCGGCCAACAGCAACACCGAATCCGGCGACTGCACGGCGCACGCGGAGATGAACGCGCTGCGCGCGCTCGCGGGGCGCGGCCTCACGCGCGAAGAGCTTGCCGGCGCCACCATCTATGCATCGGGCGAGCCCTGCGTGATGTGCGCGGGCGCGATCTTCTGGTCGAACATCGGCCGCGTGGTGTTCGGCATCGACGCCGAGCGGCTGCGCGTGTTCCGCGGCGAGCGGCAGGACCAGCGCGATGCCGAGCTGTCGTGCCGCGACGTGTTCCGCGCCTCGCCGCATCCGATCGAATGCATCGGGCCCGCGCTGCTCGACGAGGCCAGCGCTGCGCACGACGGCGCCTGGGCCAGCTAGCTGCCGCGCGCGGCGGTGCCGGGCGAATAGACTCGTTGGATGTCCTGGCACGCCCATCTTCATCTCGACTACCGGCAGGAAGCCGCCCGCAGCGTCGCGCGCTTTCGCCATGACGGGCCGCTGCGCATTCTGCAAAGCCTCTACCCCGAAGGCGATGCGATCTGCCACAACGTGCTGGTGCATCCGCCGGGCGGGCTGGTGGGCGGCGACACGCTGGACATCGACATCGAGGCGGCCGACGCAAGCCATGGCCTGATCACCACGCCGGGCGCGTCGCGCTTCTACCGCTCCGAAGGCGAGCTTGCGCTGCAGCGCACGCGCATCCGGCTTGCCAAGGGCGCGCGGCTCGAGTGGCTGCCGCTGGAGGCCATCTGCTACAGCGGCTGCCGCGCCGAGAACCGGCTCACCATCGAGGCCGAGCCCGGCGCCGAGATGATCGGCTGGGACGTGACGGCCCTCGGCCTGCCGAACGCCAACCAGCCGTTCGAGCGCGGCACCTACCTGCAGCACATCGAAGTGCCGGGCGTGTGGCTGGAGCGCGGGCGCATCGACGCGGCCGACCATCGGCTGCTGCAGAGCCCGCTGGGCTTCGGCGGGCATCGCTGCATCGCGTCGCTGTTCTTCGTGTCGGGCACGCCGGCCGCGCGGGCGCGGCGCGAGGCGCTGCTTGCGCTCGCACGCACCGCCATCGATGCGCACGGGCTGCAGGAGAGCGCCGGCGCGACCAGCCCGCATGCGGAGATCGTCGTGCTGCGCGTGCTCGCGCCGGTGGTCGAGCCCGCGATGCAGCTGCTGCGGCAGGTGTGGCAGGCCTGGCGCGCCGAGCTGTGGCAGTTGCCGGCGAGTTCGCCGCGGATCTGGGCCACCTAGCGCGGGGGGCCTATCGCGCGCCGTAGCTTTCCAGCAGGACGGCCGATAGCGCGAGTATCTTGGTCTGAGGGGCTTCCTTGAGCCACACCAACCTCGTCTTGGCGCGGCCGAATTTCGAATGCAGCCTGTGGACGCTCAGGCGATCGCGCTCCGCGTAGCTGTCGAGCACGCTGTACGGCACCAGCGCAATGCCCATGCCGACAGCGACACAGCCAAGGATCAGGTGGTAGGAGCCGGCCTCGACGATTCGGCCGGGCGCGACGCGGCCGCGCAGGAACCAGTCCTCGAGCCTCTTGCGATGCGGGCAGCCTGGATGAAAGGCCAGGATCGTCTTCGATGGCAGATCCTTCGGCGACGAAATGCGTGCGTGTCTGGCCTCGGCGACGATCACAAGCTCCTCGTCATAGATCTCGATGGACTCGAGCCGAGGATCGGCGACGGGATCCGCGATGAGCGCCGCATCCAGTTCCGAGCAAAGAACCTGCTTGACCAGGTCGAGAGGATCGCCCGAGAAGAGTTCCAACGCCACATCGGGGTAGCGCTCGTGGAAGCGGCCGAGTGGCTCGGGCAGGCGGGCCGCCGCCGTGCTTTCCATCGCGCCGAGGCGCAGCACGCCGGTGGGCCGGTCCGACTTGATGGCATTGGCCGCTTCCCTGGCCAGGTCGAGCATGCGATCGGCGTAGCCGACAAGTATCTTGCCGGAGGGCGTGAGCTGCATTCGGCGCCCCTCGCGCAGGAACAGCGGGACGCCCAGCTTTTCCTCCAGCACCTTGATGCGAGCCGTCACGCTCGACTGTGCGCGATGCAGCACCTCGGCCGCCCGCACCACGCCGCCGGCCTGGACCACGGTCCGAAAAATCTGCAGATCCGAGAACTCCATGCATCGCCTTCCCTGAACTGTTCGTTCTGTATTTGTCGTTTCTTTGCCAAGCGCATTCTCTTTAGAGTTCTCTGCAACTTCAACAAGGCAATGGTTTCCTGAGTCAGGAATACCCGCAGAACGTCATCATGAAAATCGGGCTTATCGGTGTTGGCGTCATGGGAGAACCCATGGCGAAGAATCTCAAGAAGGCGGGACACAGCGTCACGGTCTACAACCGGACGCCTGCTCGCTGCGATGTGCTGCGCCCCTTGGGCATCGAGGTCGCAGACACGCCGGGCCAGGTCTTCGAGGCCGCGGAGGCCGTCATCATCATGGTGCCGAGCCATCTGGAGGTGGACCAGGTCCTGGAGCGCTCCCCGGAGGGCGCAATCACCGCGCCTGTGAGCGGCCGGACCATCGTGCTGATGGCCACCGTGGCACCGGCGTACTCGACGGCGCTTGGCACCAGCCTCGCGGCCGCGGGCGCCCACTACGTCGAAGCACCGGTCTCGGGCTCCAGGCAGCCCGCCGAAACGGCGCAGCTCGTGATCCTGGCGTCGGCCACCGAACAGGCGCACATCGACCACGTGCAGCCACTGTTCGACGCGATCGGAAAGAAGACGGTTCGCTGCGGCCCGGTTCCCATGGCCATGCGCATGAAGCTGGCCAATCAGCTCTTGCTGATCGCCTGCTTCGAGGCGATTTCGGAGGCGACGCACTTCGCTGCAGGCATCGGCCTGGACGTGCAGCAGTTTCTCGACATGGCGCAGGCCGGCCCTTTGGCCAACGACGTGCTGCGCTCGAAAGTCGCCAAGCTCGTGTCGAACGACTTTGCCCAGCAGGCCCCGATCCGCCATGTGGCCAAGGACATCGGGCTGGTTTGCGACGAAGCGGAGCAACGCGGCGTGTGGCTTCCGATTGCCACGGCCAACCGTTCGCTGTTTGCGGAGGCCATGCAGGCGGGGCAATCGCAGGACGATGCCATCGGCATCATCAAGATCCTGCGCAGGGGCAGGTAGCCATGTCCGCAGCTTCTTCCACCGCGCTCTCGGCATCCACGGGACGGCACTCGCTGGCCGCGGGCGTGCTGTGCGGCCTTGCGGTTGCGCTGATCTGGTCGAGCTGGTCGGTGGCCACGCGGTTTGCCGTGACCACCACCCTGGGGCCGCACGACGTGACGTTCCTTCGCTTCAGTGTTTCGGCCCTGCTCCTGTGGCCCATCCTGGCTCGAAAGGGCCTTGGCCTCGCACAGATCGGCGTCGCGCGGCTGCTGGTGATGGTGCTGGGCGCGGGAGTGCCTTTCATGATGCTCGGTTCTGTAGGCATGCGCTTCGCACCCGCCTCGCATGTCGCCACGCTCATGATCGGAACGATGCCGATCTGGGTGGCGGTGCTGTCCGGCGTTCTGTTCGGTGAAAAGTTCAGCCGCCAGCAACTCGGCGGCATGGCGGTCGTCCTCGCCGGCGTGCTCTGCATCGGCGGCTATGCGCTCCTTGCCAACCGTGCGGCGGGCGAGTGGCGAGGCGATCTGCTGTTCCTGCTGGCTGGCCTGTGCTTTGCAAGCTTCACCATTGCGCAGCGCCGCTCCGGCATCAGTCCCTGGCACGCAACCGCGCTGGTGAACGTGTGCTCCGCCGTGCTGTTCGCACCGATCTACTTCTTCTGGTTCACCCCGAACATCTTCACTGCGCCACCGGCGGCCGTCGGGTTCCAGGTTGTCGCGCAAGGCATTCTGGTCGCGATCCTCGGGATGTACTTCTATACCGAGGCCGTGCGCCGGCTCGGCGCTCCCAGGGCGGCCATCTTCGGTGCCCTCGCGCCGGCGCTCGCTGCATTGATCGGTGCGCTGTTTCTCAAGGAAATCCCGGCTGCGCTCACCCTGGCCGGAATTGCCTTGGTGATGGGCGGGGTCGCACTGGTGGTGACGGGGACGCGCGCCAAGCCAAGGTGAGCAAGCGGCGCACAACGCGTGCGGAACATTTCAAGCCGGCATGTCGGTCCGCGGCAGCCGCAGGTGCTTCTTCAATGTCTCGAACACCTGCCGCGTGACCGGATTCACCACGTGGCTGCGCACGTACAGGTAGTACGCCAGGTCGGGCAGGCGCGGCATGCCGTCGCCGGCGCCCAGCACGCGCAGGCCCGCGTCGAGCTGCTCCACGCCGCGCGCCGTGACGCCGAGGCCCGCGCGCAGCGCGGCCTTGATGCCGATCAGGCTCGACGAGGTGTAGCGCGGCGTCCAGGCCACGCCGGCGGCGTCGAGCGCCTCGTGGCCGATGCGGCGGAAGATGCTGGGGCCGTCGGCCATGATCAGCGGCACCGGCTTGGATGGGTCGTGCACGTAGCTGGCGGCGCAGAGCCACACGGTCGGCGAATTGCGCAGCACCACGCCGTCGAACTGCGGGTCGGCGCGGTTCGAGATGATCATGTCGACCTCGCCACTCTTGAGCGAGGTCATGAGATAGGGGCTGCGGCCGATGTGGATGTCCAGCTGCAGCAGCGGCGAGGTGCGTGCCACCTCGGTGAGCAGCAGCGGCAGCATGGTCTCGGCCACGTCGTGCGGCGCGCCGATGCGCAGGTTGCCTTCGAGCTCGCCCTGGCGCAGGCTGCGCAGCGCCTCGTCGTTGAGCGCGAGCAGGTGGTGCGCGTAGGTCAGGAGCCGCTCGCCATGCTCGGTGAGGCGCTTCTGCCGGCCCTGCTTGGCGAACAGCGCGTGGCCCACCTGCTCTTCGAGCCGCTGCATCTGCTGCGTGATGGCCGACTGCGTGCGACCCAGGTGCACGGCCGCCGCCGCAAAGCTATGGTGGCTGACGACGGCCGCGAAGGAGCGCAGCAATTCAAGATCGAGCGTGGGCATACATTAATTTTATTGATGTATTTGTTGCGCCGGCTGGATTGTCGGGTCACGCTCTGGTCACTACAGTGAATGCACACCAAGACACGCATCCCCACTGGAGAACCCTGCATGAGCACCCTGTCCGACCCACGCCGCGAGGCGGTCGCCGCGTCCATCGACCGGATGAAGAAAGCCATTGGCGGCGCTGAACCAACCCGCGAAAAGCTCGATGCGGTGCTCGACGCGCTGCAAGGGCTGGCCGCGCGCACCGACTACTGGGGGCCCGCCGACTTTCCGGCGCCCGAGGCCGGCGAGCACCAGGCCCGCTACCTGATTGCCGAGGACCCGGACCAGAGCTATGCGCTTTATCTCAACGTGATGCGCCCGGGCAAGAAGATCGTGCCGCACAACCACACCACCTGGGCCTGCATTGCCGCGGTGGAAGGCACCGAGCACAACCGCGTGTACGAGCGGCGCGACGACGGCTCGGTGCCGGGCGTCGGCAAGCTCGAGCAAACCGCGCTGGTGGTGGTCGCGCCCGGCAAGGGCATTGCGCTGATGCCCGAGGACATCCACTCGGTCGAGATCCAGGGCGACCAGGTCATTCGGCACCTGCACATGTATGGCCGCGCGCTCGAGACGCTGAACCAGCGCACCGCGTACGACCTGGAAGCCGGCACCTGCCAGACGATGGGCATCGGCGTGCAGACGCGCCGCTAGGCCCCTCTTCTTCCAACCTCGTCTCTTTCATGCGGGCCGCGCCGGGCGCGGCCTCGCAGGACCGCGTTCGTTCCAACGGCTTGCTTTCCATGACCTCTTTCATCGACCCGAAGACCCTCAAATCCTGGCTGCACGACGGCGGCGAGATCGCGCTGCTCGACGTGCGCGAGCACGGTCAGTACGGCGAGGCGCACCTCTTCTACGGCATTCCGCTGCCCTTCAGCCGGCTCGAACTCGATGCGCCGCGCCTCATGCCGCGCCGCAGCGTGCGCGTGGTCGCGTATGACGGTGGCGATTCCGATGTGGCCGAGCGCGCCGCCCGCCGCCTCGCCGCGCTGGACTACACCGACGTGCACGTTCTGCAGGGCGGCACCCGCGCCTGGAAGGCCGCAGGCCATGCGCTCTTCGCGGGCGTCAACCTGCCGTCGAAGACCTTCGGCGAACTGGCCGAAGAGGCCTATCACACGCCGCGCGTGAGCGCCGACCAATTGGCCGAGATGCTGGCGCGCAAGGACAAGGTGGTGGTGCTCGACGGCCGGCCGGTGAGCGAGTTCCACAAGATGAACATCCCCACGGCCACCTGCTGCCCCAATGGCGAGCTCGCCTATCGCGTGCGCCGGCTGGTGCCCGACACCACCACGCCCATCGTCATCAATTGCGCGGGCCGCACGCGCAGCATCATCGGCGCGCAGACGCTCATCAACCTGGGCCTGCCCAACCCGGTCTATGCGCTGGAGAACGGCACGCAGGGCTGGTACCTGAACGACCACGCGCTGGAGCACGGCGGCACGCGGCGCTATGCGCCGGACAGCGGCAACACCGACCTGCGGCCGGCCGCCAAGGCACTGGCCGAGCGCTTCGGCGTGCCCACGGTCACGGCGCAAACGGTGCAGCAATGGGCCGGCGACGGCAGCCGCAGCCTGTTTCTCTGCGACGTGCGCACGCCCGAGGAATTCGCGGCCCGCACGCTGCCCGGCGCGCAGCACACGCCCGGCGGGCAATTGATGCAGGCCGGCGACCAGTACGTCGGCGTGCGCGGCGCGCGGCTCGTGCTGTTCGACGACGACGGCGTGCGCGCGCCCACCATTGCGCACTGGCTGCGGCAGATGGGCCACGAAGCGAGCGTGCTCGAAGGCGGACTCGCGAGCGGGCTGTCGCTCGCGCCCGCCGCCGCGCCCGCTGCACCCGCGCTGGCGACGATCGATGCAGAGGCGCTGTCCGCCCGCCTTGCGCAGGGCGAGGTGGCGCTGGTCGACCTGCGCCCGAGCATGCAGTTCCGCGCCGGCCACATCCCGCAGGCGCGCTGGTCGATACGCCCGCGCCTCGCCCAGGACGTGAAGAGCGAAACGCGCCAGCTCGTGCTGGTGGCCGACGACGCTGCGCTCGCGGCATGGGCCGCGGCGTCCGAGCTGGCCGGCCTCTCGCCCGCGCCGCTGCTGCTCGAAGGCGGCATGGCCGCATGGCGCAATGCCGGCCTGCCGGTGCAGGCCACGCCCGCCCTGCCCGCGGACGCGGACTGCATCGACTACCTGTTCTTCGTGCACGACCGCCACGACGGCAACAAGGAAGCGGCGCGCCGCTACCTCGCCTGGGAGACCGGCCTGGTCGCGCAGCTCGATGCGCAGGAGCGCTCGGCCTTCAGGCTGCCCACCGCTTCCGCCGCGCGGCACGCCTAGCTCCCCCGGTTTCGCTTTCTCCGTTCGCCGTTGTCAGTTCCTATTCCAGGAGTTTCGTCATGTCGTCTGCCTTTCGCATTCCGAGCCTTGCCCGTCTTTCAATCGCTGCCGCATGGCTCGCGGCCATGGCGCTGCAGCCGGCCTCGGCCCAGCCGCTGCCTGCGCGCAACGGCTTTCCGTCGCAGCCGGTGAAGTTCGTCTCGCCCTTTCCCCCGGGCGGCGGCAACGACGCCACGGCGCGGCTGGTGACCACGCGGCTGCCGGAAATCATGGGACAGGCCGCGGTGGTGGACAACCGCGGCGGCGCGGGCGGCAACATCGGCGCCAAGTCGGTGGCCGAGGCCAAGCCCGACGGCTACACGGTGCTGACCTCGCAGGTGTCGATCATGGCGGTGAACCCCTCGCTCTACTCGGCGCCCGGCTTCGACCCGATCAAGAACTTCGTGCCGATCACGCAGATCAACGCGGCGCCGCTCGCGCTGGTGGTGGAAGCCAATTCGCCCTACAAGACTTTCGCCGACCTGGCCACGCGCGCCAAGGCCAGCCCCGGCAAGCTCACCTATGCCACGCCGGGCAACGGCACGCTCTCGCACCTGGTCGGCGTGGTGCTGCAAAAGGACAGCGGCGTGGACATGACGCATGTGCCCTACAAGGGCGCCGGCCCCGCGCTCACCGACCTGCTCGGCGGACAGGTCGACGTGCTCGTGACCTCGACCTCCTCGGTCGCGGGCATGGTGCAGAACGGCAAGCTGCGCGTGCTGGCCGTCACCAGCCCGCGCCGCATCGGCGTGTTCGCCAAGGCACCCACGCTCGAGGAGCTGGGCTATGCCAATGCCCGCTTCGAGGACTGGTACGGCTTCTTTGCGCCGGCCGGCACGCCGCCCGAGCGCGTGGCCTACCTGAACGAAGCCATCGTGCGCACGCTGCGCCTGCCCGAGGTGACCAAGCTCGTGAACGACGGCGGCAGCGAGGTGGTGGCCAACACGCCCGAAGCCTTTGCCGCGCAGCTGCGCCAGGACATCGACCGCTGGTCGCGCATCGTCAAGCTTTCGGGCGCCAAGGCCGATTGACGCACCATAGAGGCCCGCGCTCGCTGGAACACACCATGTCCGATTCGTCCAAAGACACCGCAGGCCACTCCCTCGACACCCGGCTCGCCCACGCCGGCAAGGCCCCGGCCTACTTCGGCGGCTCGCCGGTCAACACGCCGCTGGTGCGCGCGAGCACCGTGCTGTTCGACAGCGTGGCCGCCATGCGCGAGACGCGCGCGCGGCGCGGCGAAGAGCGCGCCTTCAGCTACGGCGCACGCGGCACGCCCACCACCTTCGCGCTCGAGGACGCGGTGAGCGAACTCGAAGGCGCCCACCGCACGCGCCTCTTTCCCACCGGCCTGGCCGCCATCGGCATGGTGCTGCTGTCGTACCTGAAGCCCGGCGACCATGTGCTGATGTCGGACAGCGTGTACGAGCCGGCGCGCAAGCTCGTGCATTCCTTCCTCGATCCCTATGGCATCCGCTGCAGCTTCTTTGCCGCGGACGGCAGCGGTGTGGAGGAACTGTTCGAGCCCAACACGAAGCTCGTGTATGCCGAATGCCCCGGTTCGCTGGTCTACGAGATGTGCGACCTGCCGAAGCTGGCCGAGCTGGCCCATGCGCGCGGCGCGCTCGTTGCCGCGGACAACACCTGGGGCTCGGGCGTTCAATACCGGCCGCTTGCACTGGGCGCCGACATCTCGCTGATGGCCGCCACCAAGTACCTCTCGGGCCACTCCGACGTGATGATGGGCACCGTGGCCACCACGCGCGAAGCCTGGCAGCCGCTCAACGAGCGCTGCGACGCCTTCGGCATGACGGTGAGCCCGGACGATGCCTGGCTGGTGCTGCGCGGCATGCGCACGCTGTCCGCGCGGCTGCAGATGCACGAGCGGCATGCAATGGAAGTGGCGTACTGGCTGCAGGCGCGGCCCGAAGTGGCGGCGGTGTTCTGCCCCGCGCTGCCGCAGCACGCGGGCCACGCGCTCTGGAAGCGCGACTGCCGCGGCACCAACGGGCTGGTCTCGTTCGAGCTGCAGCCGGGCACCGAGAACGCCGCGGTCGAGCGCTTCGTCGATGCACTGTCGCTGTTCGGCCGGGGCTCGTCCTGGGGCGGCTACGAAAGCCTGGTGGCCTGGGCCGACATGCGCGCGGCGCGCAGCGTGACCGACTGGAGCGCACGCGGCGCGGTCGTGCGGCTGCACGTGGGGCTCGAGTCGCCCTCGGACCTGCTGCGCGATCTTGAATGCGGCTTTGCGGCGCTGGGTGCCGGCTGAGGCACCTGTGCAGCAGCTCAGGCCGCGATCGGCTCGGGAAGAATGGCCGTCAGCGCAAAGTCGACCAGATGGAGCCAGGTCGCCTCGAGCCCCATGATGCTGTGGTGGTCCGAGGCAGGCACGGTCTGCACGCTGATGGGCGTGGGCCAGGCCGCGATCAGCTTCTGCGAGCGCTCGGGCAGCACCACGTCGTCGCGCTCGGCCAGCAGCACCTGGGTCTTGGCGGCCACTTCCTTGCAGTGCGTGAGCGAGTCGAAGCGGTGCCGCAGCAAGAGCGCGAGCGGAACCAGCGGAAAGCGCTTCTTCGCCACTTCGAGCATCGAGTCGTAGGGCGTGACCAGTTGCAGGCTCGAGAAGTCCTGCTGCGCCACCAGCTGGATGGCCACGCCCGTGCCCAGGCTGCGGCCGACCACGTGCAGGCGCGCCTGCGGAAAGGCCTTGCGCAGGTGGTTGGCAAACTGGATCGCGTCCGCCACCGAGGCGATCTCGGAGGGATGCCCTTCGGAGTCGGCCACGCCGCGGTAGTTGACCGCCGCAAACCCGAAGCCCTCCGGCAGCCAGTGCAGCGCCTGCGCGGTGGCGCGGACGTCCTCGCCCCGGCCGGCAAAATAGATGAACAGGTCCTGCAGCGCGTCTTCGCCCTGCGGGTGGTAGACGTAGCCGCGCACCATGCCGCCCGGCACGGTGTGGGAGTAGGTGGAAAAGTCGTCGGACAGGTGGACGACCGGAAGCTTCCTGGCGTTGAAGAGGATGTGCCCCTGCCGCGTGGCAAGAAGGGTCCAGTACGCCGCCATGCCGCCAATGGCGGCGGCCGAGGCCGAGAGTGCAATGCGAAAGGCTTTGGAAGATGACAAGGCTTGGCTCCTGCTTACTTCTTGCAGTCGCCGCCGACGGACACCGTGCCGTCCTTGCACTCCGTCAATATCTCTTCGCCGGCCGGGCCTGCGCTCGGACGCGCCGGGGCCGCGCCTGCGGCGGGAGCGTCTTCGCGCTGGTAGACGATCTTCTTGCTGCCGAGATCGCAGCTGCCCACCACCTGCCCGGGCGCCTCTGCGTTGGCATCGACGGTGATGACGGCGAAGCGCGTCACGCCGGCCGCGGCAATCTTCGCTTCGATCTGGGTGCGCAGGGCTTCGCAGTTTTCGGCGCCGTGGGCGGTGCCCGTCAGGGCAAGCGCCATGGGAATCAACCAGGGTTTCATGATGAGTCGGCCTCGCAGCGGAGGGTTTGGCAAACAAAGAGTCTAGCCCTTCATTTTCCGGCGACGCATCCTCGCGCACGATGCGGTAACCAGGCGTCACTGCCCGTACCGCGCACTCGCAGGCTCAGCCGCAGGCGTTCCTGCCGGCCGGAGACTGGCGCAGTCTGTTGAGGAAGGCAAGCTGCACCCTGGCCGTCTCGCTGCCCTGCGAGGCGGCGCGCAGCATCCACTGGCGGGCCTCGCAGCGGTCGGCCCTGATGGCGGCGCCGTACAGCGTCGGCCCCGCCAGCAGCACCATGCCCAGCATCTCCTGCGCCTCGGCGTGGCCCTCGGCCGCCGCTTGCCGAAGCTGTTCGAGCATCGCGCGGTAGTCGCGGGCGGCCTGCGCTTCCAGTGCCAGCTGGAAGCGCTGCTCGGCGTGCAGCACGACGCCCGCATCGGGCGGCTGCGCCGCAGAGAGCGCCGCCGCAAGGCACAGGGCGCCCGAAAGGCCGATGCGCCAGCGCAGCGACCAGCTTGCGATTTGATTCAATTCGGAGGCCATCGATGTACTCCACCACTCGTTTGCGTGGAGGCCATCGTGGCAGCAGGCGGCGGCCGCGAGAAACTGGATTTCGCGCAGCCAGGCTCAGCCGGCGCCTGAGCCCTTGCGCGTCGTCATGCGCTTCAGAACTTTGCGGTCAGCGCCACCTGCAGCTCGCGCCCCGGCCCCGGCATGATCAGGTTGTCGACGCTGCCGTGCGCGGACACGTAGTACTTCCTGCCCGTGATGTTCTTCAGGTTGACCGAGAGCTCGTAGCGCTCCGTCTTGTAGCTCGCGGCCAGGTCGGCCGTGACGTACGAAGGCAGCGTCACCAGGTTGCTGAGCGAGGCATAGCGCGCGGCCACGTAGTTCACGCCGCCGCCCGCGCTCAGGCCATGGCCCAGGTCCTTCATGAGCCACACGAAGGCCGAGTGCCGCGGCGTGAGCGGCGCCACCTTGCCCTGCACCGGCATCGCGGCGCCGATGGGCAGCTGCAGCGAACTCACGGTGGCCAGCGACTTGACCATGCGACCGTCCAGGTAGGCGTAGCCCGCGCTGACGTCCCAGCGCCCCGGCAGCTTGCCGGCCAGCGCCAGTTCCATGCCGTTGGTGCGCTGCGTGCCCACGTTGATCTGCCGCGCCGGGTTGGACGGGTCGGTGTTCTTGATGCCCGAGCGCTCCAGGTTGAAGAGCGCGGCCGTGAGGTTGAGCGCGCCGTCCAGGAAGTCGAGCTTGGCGCCGATCTCCTTGTTGACGGTGATCTCGGGATCGTTGGCGGCGTTGTTGGCCGACAGCGCGAAGGTCTCGGCCGAAGGCTGGAACGAGCGGCTGTACGACACGTAGTAGGACTGCGAGTCGCTCGGCTGCCAGACCAGGCCCGCGCGCGGGCTGAACTTGCGGTCGGTGCGCGAGAAGGGAGCCAGCGTGCGCTCGAAGGAAGTCTCCTGGCGGAAGTCGTCGTAGCGTCCGCCGACGAGCGCCTTCCACTGCGGCGCCAGCGTGATCTGGTCCTGCGCATAGAGCGCGGCCGTCTTGAAGGTGGAGTTGCTCGGAATCGCGCTGTTGGCCAGGTAGCTGGCGAGCGGGATGGGCGGCGGCGCGGAGACCGGGTTCAGGATGCTCACGCGCTCGAAGCCGGTGGCCGAGGACACCGTGTACGCACGCTTGTCCTGCTTGCCGAGTTCGGCGCCGATCAGCCACTCCTGCTTGAAGCCGCCGAGCTCGTTGCGCCATGTCAGGTCGGTCTGGTTGAACCAGCCGCTCTCGTCGCGGTCGACGAAGCCGCGGGTGCGGCCGACGGTCATGCGCACCGGGTCGGTGGTGCCGCTGGGCAGCGTGTTGAAGCGGTCGAGCTTGTAGCTGTAGTAGCGCGTGGTGTTGCGCAGGCTCAGCGTGTCGCTGAAGCGGTGGTTGAGCGTGGCGGTGAAGGACTGCACACGCGTGGTGGTGGTGTCGTCGCGCTTCGCGAAGGCCGAGCCGTAGTAGGTGCCGATCGGCACGTTCACCGGACGGCCGTTGAGCGCCGGAATGCCGAAGTCGGTCAGCCGCTGGTCGTAGGCGTTGGTGTACTGCAGCAGCAGGTCGGTCTGCGGGCTGAACTTCATGGCCAGCGAGGGCGCGATGCTGTAGCGGTCGATGAACTGCTGGTCGCGCCAGCTGCCCGACTTTTCGCGCGCCACGTTCAGGCGGAAGGCCATGTTCTCGCCGATGGGCCGGTTGAGGTCGGCGGTGAGCCGCTTGAAGTCATGGGTGCCCAGGCCCAGCGACACCTCGCCGAAGGGGCGCTCGAAGATCGGCTTCTTCGTCACGCGGTTGATCAGCCCGCCCGACGAGCCGCGGCCGTACAGCACCGCGGCCGGGCCCTTGAGCACCTCGATGCGCTCGGTGTCCGACAGGTCGCGAAAGTACAGCGCGTCGTCGCGCACGCCGTCCACGAACCAGTCGGCAATGGCCGTGAAGCCGCGGATCACCACCTGGTCGCGCTGGCCGTCGCCCGCATTGAAGGAAACGCCGGGCGCATTGCGCAACGCGTCCTGCATGGAGGTGGCGCCCTGGTCCCGCAGCAGCTGCGCGGGCAGCACGTTGACCGCCTGGGGAATGTCGCGCAGCGGCGCACTGCCTTTCGTGGCCGTGCTGCCGACCGAGGGTGCATAGCCGGGCTCCTGCTCGGAGGTGACGGTGATCTCCTGCAGCGTGCTGGCCGAGGTCTGGGCCTCGGCCGCGCAATGCAGTGCGGCAAGGGTGGCAAGGAAGAGCGGCGTGCGGCGACGACGCACGGCAGGCGGGCGAGCGGACATGGAGAATTTCCCTCAGGGCGATTTTTTGGGATCGCGAAGCGCCATGCCGCTTCTTCCATCGACCGATGGAGAAACCGCATGCGCCCTGCCTGGAGAAAAATCTGGGTTGGGTCCTTTGCCCGGTTCGCCCTGGCGCGTGGCCGGGGCTTCCTGCAACAAAAGTTCGCTTCGCGCGAACGGCGGGATTGTAAACACAGCCGCGCTGTTTGCGCGCGGCGCCGCCGCCGCCCCTCTTCAGCAGCAGCGCCCCTTGCCCCCGCCGTAGCGCGCCTCGAGCCGTTCGCGGAAGAAGGCCTCGTAGCTCATCGGCGGCTGCTCGGGGTGCGTGGCCGCCATGTGGGTCAGGTAGGCGTCGTAGTCGGGCAGCCCGACCATGAGCCGCAGCGACTGCTTGAGCGAGCGCGCGAAGTAGCGCCCGGCTTCCGGCAATGCGAGAGCCATGGCACCCTCCCGCTCAGCGCGCCGCCGAGGCGGCGAGCGGTTCGAACGGCGTCTCCTGCGCGGTCGGCCGGTGGGCCGCGCGTGCCGCGAGGCAGGCCTTGATGCTGTAGACCAGCACGCTCAGCACCACGAACATGAAGAGCGCGCACAGCGCCGCGTCGAGCCGGTCATTGAAGACGATGCGCGACATGGCCTCGGGCGTCTTGGCCGGCGCCACCAGCACGCCGTTGGCCAGGCCCTCGGTGTAGCGGGCTGCATGCGAGAGGAAGCCGATCTTCGGATCGGGCGAGAAGATCTTCTGCCAGCCGGCCGTGAGCGTGCACGCCAGGAGCCATGCGGCCGGCGCAATCGCCACCCAGGCATAGCGCTCGCGCTTCATGCGGAACAGCACCACCACGCCCAGCAGCAGCGCCACCGCAGCCAGCATCTGGTTGGAGATGCCGAACAGCGGCCACAGCGTGTTGATGCCGCCCAGCGGATCGACCACGCCCTGGTACAGGAAGTAGCCCCAGGCCGCCACGCACAGCGCCGTGGCAAACAGGTTGGCCGGCAGCGAATCAGTGCGCTTGAGCGCGGGCACGAAGCTGCCCAGCAGGTCCTGCAGCATGAAGCGGCCGGCGCGGGTGCCGGCGTCCACGGCCGTGAGGATGAAGAGCGCCTCGAACAGGATCGCGAAGTGGTACCAGAAGGCCATCATGGCCTGCCCGCCGATCACCTGGTGGAGGATGTGGGCCATGCCCACGGCCAGCGTGGGCGCACCGCCCGCGCGGCCGAGGACGGTGCTTTCGCCCACGTCCTTGGCGGTCTGCATCAGCAGCTCGGGCGTGACCACGAAGCCCCAGCTCGAGATGGTCTGCGCCGCCTGCTGCGCGGTGCTGCCCACCAGCGCGGCCGGGCTGTTCATTGCAAAGTAGATGCCGGGCTCGATGCACGAAGCCGCCACCAGCGCCATCACCGCCACGAAGGATTCGGCCAGCATGCCGCCGTAGCCGATGAAGCGCGCATGGCGCTCGTTGTCGAGCATCTTGGGCGTGGTGCCCGAGGAGATCAGCGCATGGAAGCCCGACACCGCGCCGCAGGCGATGGTGATGAACAGGAACGGGAACATGCTGCCCGACCACACCGGCCCGCCCCCATTCGCAAACTGCGTGAGCGCCGGCATCTGCAGCGTGGGCATGACGAACACGATGCCCAGCGCCAGCGCGATGATGGTGCCGATCTTCAGGAAGGTCGACAGGTAGTCGCGCGGCGCCAGCAGCAGCCACACCGGCAGGCTCGCGGCCACGAAGCCGTAGCCCACGAGCATCCAGGTGAGCGCCTTGCCGTCGAAGGTGAAGAGCGGCGCCCATGCGGGGTCCTGGCTCACGGCCTGGCCGCCGAAAATGGCGAGCATCAGCAGCACGAAGCCGATCAGCGACACCTCGCCGATGCGCCCCGGCCGGATGTAGCGCAGGTACACGCCCATGAAGAGCGCCACCGGAATGGTGGCCGCCACGGTGAAGGTGCCCCACGGCGATTCGGCCAGCGCCTTCACCACGATCAGCGCCAGCACCGCAAGGATGATGATCATGATCATGAAGGTGCCGAACAGCGCGATCATGCCGGGCACCGTGCCCATCTCCTGCTTGACGAGGTCGCCGAGCGAGCGGCCGTCGCGCCGCGTGGAGATGAACAGGATGATGAAGTCCTGCACCGCGCCCGCGAACACCACGCCCGCCAGCACCCACAAGAGCCCGGGCAGGTAGCCCATCTGCGCTGCGAGCACCGGGCCCACCAGCGGACCGGCGCCCGCAATGGCCGCGAAGTGGTGGCCGAACAGCACGTTCTTGTCGGTCGGCACGTAGTCCAGGCCGTCGTTGTGGCGGTGCGCCGGCGTCTTGCGGTTGCCGTCCAGCCCCAGCACCTTCTCGGCGATGAACAGGCTGTAGTAGCGGTAGGCGATCAGGTAGGTGCAGACCGCGGCGGTCACCACCCACAGGGCGTTGACGCTTTCACCGCGCGTGAGGGCCACGGTGCCGAGCGCGAATGCGCCGGCCACGGCCACGACGAGCCACACCAGGTGGCGGCGGATGCTGTGCATGGGAATGTCTCCTGGGAATGAACCCGGGAGTTTTGCCGCATGGGCGCGCGGGCGCATCCGTCGGACCGCGCGGCCCGCGTGCGTGGCTTTGCGTAATGGAAAACCCTGCCCGCGCCGGTGGACGCCCTCGCCCTAGCGCACGGTCGACATCACCGTCGCGCGGCAGCGGGGCTGGTCGCGCGGCGCCAGCAGGTTGCAGTTGTCCAGCGCTCGCTGCTGCATGTCGCTGAGCCGGGGCTGCTCGCCGGGCGGCGGGCCGTCCCACTGGCGGTAGGCCGGCGGCGGAGGCGGCTGTTCGGCCCAGCGCTCGCGGCGTTCGTATTCGCGCCGCTGCTCGCGTTCGTAGGCGCGCTGCTCGCGCCCGTCATAGCGCTCTTCGCGGTCGCGCTGGATGCGCCACATGCAGGTGTTGAAGTCGACGCCGGAACGGCCGCTGGCGCAGTAGCGGCGGTCGTTCTCGTAGAAGTCGCCGCGCTGCGCGAACGCCGGGAGGATGGTGGCAATGCCCAGGACGGCCAGGGCTAGGATTTTTTTCATGGGGGACCTCTCCGAGCTTCGGTGATACCGGCACAGCATGCCACACCGGCCAGGCCGTCCCAACGCAGGCATCCCCGTAGAACCAACGGCAACACCCGCGCGTTGAGTGGGATTCGGGCCGCTTTTTTCCGGGCTAGAGCCGGCGCGCCTGCATCGGCTGGCGCGACCAGTAGATGCCGTCCAGCCGGTCGAGCCGCACCTCGCCGCCCGTCGAGGGCGCATGAACGAACTGCCCGGACCCCACGTAGATGCCCGCGTGCGACGGCGTGGAGGAACCGAAGAGCACCAGGTCGCCCGAGCGCAGTTCCGATGCGGGCACGGGACGGCCGAAGCCGGCCATGCGCGCCACGGTGCGCGGCGTGGCCTGGCCCGTGCTGCTTCTGTACACGTAGCCGATGAGCCCGCTGCAATCGAAGCCGCCCTCCGGCGTGTTGCCGCCGTAGCGGTACGGCGTGCCGACCAGGCCCAGCGCATGGATCGCGACGCTGCTCGACTGCTCGGCCGTCAGCACGGGAGGCGGCGCATAGGCGGCCCCGGGCTGCGGCGCCCGCGGTCCTGCACAGCCCAGCACCAGCAGGCAGGCGCCGATCGGGAGCAGCCGAAGCAGCGCCAGCGGCATGCGGGGACGTGGCGTGGGTGCGGAGGCGTCGTGCATGTGGTTCCTTCAGGACTTGGCGGTCTTCTTCGCGGGCTTGGACTTGCCGGCGCTGTTGAGCGCCACCGCCTCGCGCACGAGCGCCTTGAAGGCGGCCGCGTCAATCTCTTCGCCTTCGAAGATGTCGATCGCGCGGCGCATGTTGCCGTCCAGGCTCGCGTTGAAGAGGCCGGCCGGGTCCGGCAGCGAGGCGCCCTTGGCGAAGGTGAGCTTCACCTTGTCCTTGTAGGACTCGCCCGTGCAGATGATGCCGCCGTGCGACCAGACCGGCGTGCCCATCCACTTCCATTCCTCGACGACGTCCGGGTCCGCCTGCTGGATGAGCTTGCGCATGCGGCCCAGCGTTTCGCCGCGCCAGCCGCCGAGCTCGGCGATGCGTTGCGAGATGAGTTCCGATGCCGGCTGGCCGGTGCTCGCGTCCGACTTTTTCATGTTCTGTCCTGGAGGTTCCGAAGCAGCTTCATTGCAATGACCGTGGAGGATAGCCATGCATCGAAGCAATGCAAGCATGGCCCGTGTCCCGCCCGTTCATATGGCACGATCGCCGCATGCCAGAGCCCTCCCGCCGCATACCGTACCGCACCTGGCCAGGCGCGCTCGCGGTGCTGCTCGCCATTGCCGCCTACGTGGGCGGCCTGAGCTTCTGGGACAGCCGTACGCCCGGGAGCCGGCCGCTGGCTGCGGGAGAAACGGTGTCCGTCGGCCATGCGAGGTTCGTTCCCGCCAGCGGATGGGAGATGGACGTGTCGCGCTCCAGGGCCGGCCAGTCGCTGATGCTGTTCAAGGGCGGCCACAAGTTCCTGGTGACCACGCGCGCCTGGGCCGGCGGGCCCGACGGTCCGCTGATGCGGCAGCAAAGGCTCATGGAGCGCGGCCAGCGCCTGAACATCGATGGCGACGTGTCCGACTTCGTCACCTCGTGGGGCCTGCAGGGCAAGACCTTTGCGTACTACGGATCGAAGCTGGCCGGCCGCTTCTGGCAGGTGGTCGACCTGCAGCGCCGCTCGCTCGTGCAGATCGATTGCTACGGCGCCAGCGAAGGCCTGAACGAGGCAATGGCCGATGCGCGCAGCATGCTCGAATCGATGGACCTGGAGGCACCGCAGTGAGCCCGCCCGCCTTCGAAGGCCAGCAGGACCGCGGCGACTGGCCGATCGGCACCGATTCGTTCTTCCAGCCGCAGCGCGCGGCCTTCTGGCTGCTGGCGGCGCTGATCGTCAACGGGCTGTTCTACACGGTCAACATGGTCTCGATGGGGTTCCGCGTCGTGCCCGTCACGGCCCTGCTGGGCATCCTGGTGTGGGGCATCTACACGCTGCTTTTCCTCCTGGTCTTCCGCACGCTGGACCTGCTCGAGCAGCATCCGCCGGAAGCCTTCGTGCTGGCCTTTGCGTGGGGCGGGCTCGGCGCCGTCTACTTTGCCGCGCCGGCGAACATCGCCATCCAGAGCCTGTGCGCCAAGCTGGTGTCGCCGGATTTCGCGGCGCTCTGGGGGGCCGCCGTCGCAGGGCCGGTCACCGAGGAGTTCCTGAAGATCGCCGGCGTCATCCTGCTGGTGCTGGTGGCGCGCAACCAGTTCCAGACCTACCTGTCGGTGCTGATCGTGGGTGCCATGGCAGGGCTGGGCTTCCAGGTGGTCGAGAACCTCACGTACACCGTCAACGCCTCCATGCACTTTCCGCTCGAGAACCAGGTGTCCCCGGTGCTCGTCAACCTGCTGACGCGCGGGCTGCTGAGCGGGCTGTGGAGCCATGCGGCCTACACGACGATCGCGTCCTTCGGCGTCGCATGGTTCCTGCTGCATCCGGAGCGTTCGCTGGCGGCGAGGATCGCCTGCGCCCTGCTGTGCTTCGCGCTTGCGTGGGCGATGCATTTCATCTGGAACTCGCCGTGGCTCGAAGACCTCTTCGACGGCGGCTACGGCGACATGGCCGTGATGCTCGCCGTCAAGGGCATTCCCGCGATGGTTGCGGCCGGGCTCTTCTGGCGAGTTGCCGCACGCGAGAACGGCGCCTATCTGCATGCGCTGGCCGCCTACTTCGTGCCGGAGCGCGAGCTGATCCGCGACGACGAGTGGATCCGCCTGGGCGCGCCCTTGCAGCGCTACAAGGTTCGCCGGGAAATGGGCTGGACCTTCGGGCTGCGGGCCAGGCGCCTGAAGACGCAGCTGCAGCGCGAGCAATTGCGGCTGATCCGCAAGGCCATGACCTACGGACGCGGCGCCCAGACGCTGCGGCATGAAGTGGCGATCCGGCGCGTGCGCGCCGAACTCGATCCGCTCATTGCCGCGAAGCCCTGAGGATCGGGACCATGGCCGTGGATCCTCCGGGGCGTCCGGCAGAGCCCGCGCCTTCGCACCGCAGGCGCCGGCTGCTCGCCGCGGCCGCGGCGGGCGCCGCGCTCGCCGCAGCTGCATGGGCCGTCGCCACCGGCACCGTCGAGATTCCCGAGCGCTTCAATCCGTGGGCGCCGCTCGACGTGGCGGCGCCGCCCAACTGGCTGACCGGCTTCAAGCTCGAGCGGGCCCGCCGCGAACCCGCGCGCTGCCTTGCGGCGCTGGCGCAAACCGGCATGCAGTACGACCTGTTGCCCGACCGCGTCACCGGCCCCGGCTGCGGCTTCGAGAACGCCGTGCGGCTGCGCTCCGCCGGCGTGCGCCTGGGCACCTCGCCTTCGCTGAGCTGCCCGATGGCGCTGTCCTTCTTCATGTGGGAGCGGCACGCGCTGCAGCCGGCCGCCAGGCTGCGCTTCGGCCAGCCGGTGGTGGGCATCGAGCACCTCGGCAGCTACGCCTGCCGCAACGTGAACCGCGGCGAAGGCGCCGTGCCGGGCGCTTCGCGCAGCCGGCACGCCACGGCCGATGCACTGGACGTCGCCGGACTCACGCTGGCCGACAGCCGCCGCATCACGGTGCTGCACGACTGGCCCCGCAGCAGTGCCACAAGCACGGACGATCCCGCGGCATTGCTGCTGCGCGATGCGCACCGCGGCGCCTGCCGCTTCTTCAATGGCGTGCTGGGCCCCGACTACAACGCCGCGCACAAGGACCACTTCCATCTGGAGACCGGCGGGTACGACATGTGCCGCTAGCATCCCGAAGCGCTGGCATTACGCAGAGCTTTCGCTCTTCTTGCGTGCCACCAACGCCGCGAGACCTGCGCTGACGATGGCCCAGGCTCCAATGCCAACAGCCATCGCGTTCTCGGGCTTCATCGGCAATTGGATCGGAACGATGCTGAAGGCAATGCTGGCGGCCGCAATGGCAGCAAGCATTCCAAGCGCCCGACGCGGACTCGTCGCGGCGACGCAGCCGACCCAAGCACCCAACGCGGCAGAGGCCACGCCACCCATCAGGACATACACGCGCAGCATCCGAGCGGCTTCATCCTCGCCGTGATGCCCGATCCCCGTACCTGGAAACGCGAGCGAAAAGAGGATGGGCAAGCCCAGGAACAGAGCGACGCCGACCAAAGCCCCGCACAGGGTGAAGATCGGATGTTTCATCAGCTTATCGGCCAGAAGACAACTCGACGCGACGCGTGCAGATCGGAGTAGAGGTATCCGTTGCCGCTCCACGGTGATCGCAAGGTATCAATGCCGAGCGAGAAGCGAAGGAACGTCGTCCATGACGGCGTCAATCGATTTCGATCCCACAGGTCGATGTGATCTCCAGTGGGAAACTTTGCCTCAGCGGTACGCAACCAGTAGTCCTCGAAATAGATAATGCCCGTGCGACCGGAGAGACTCTTGTCGAAGCTTTTTCCCTGGTGTGTTTCCGCCTCTGGACAGCCAGCGAACGGACGACGCATCAGCCAGTTGGCCAATTCGGCCGCGCGCAGCACCATTCCGTTTCCGGAAGGGCCAAATTCGCAGCGTGGGCCGGGAAATGTCTTGAAGCTGACACCCGACTTTTCCAACGCAATGCCGACCCGTATTGCGCATTGATCGTCATACGCCTTCTTGCCTGTGCGAGGGTTCACGCAAGGGTCATCACTGGGGTAGTTCTTCCATATCGCTTCGAACGATATCGGCTTTGCCATTTCGGGAAGTGGCATCTGTTTTTCCTTCCTGTGCTTATCTAGCTTGGTCCAGCGAACTGACCATGGACTACTGTGAGTCCGCCGCATCTTATCGACTCAAGTTCGTGCTGCCAGCCACCCGAAAGGCTACGTTCGCACGGGCCGTCTCCTGCGATCATGAAATATTGCCGCGTCCTGCAGGCAAGCACGATGCGGGGACTCTCCAATCATCGAATCCAACGGTGAGAACCTTGGCGCTACATCACGCGCCCTGCACCCGAAAGCGCTGGCCGCCCTCACGGGATTCACCCACAATCCCGCCGGTGCCGAAAGTTGCGCATCGCCATCGACCCTCGCGAAAACCCAAGGACCGCCAATGAAGTGCTCGATCCGCCGCTCCCTCGCCACCACCGCCGCGGCACTGGGCCTGGCAGTTGCATTGGCCTCCTGCGGTGGGGGCGGCGGCGGCGGGGGTGGAGGTGGCGGGGGGATCGGCATCGGCGCACCCTTGCCGCCGACCACGGCACAACTGCCGGAGCGCGAGGCGCTCATTGCCCGCGCACGGGCCCTCGAAATCAACACGCCCTACGTGCCGCCGCCCGGCAACGTGCTGGAGCACCACACCTCCGGCTATGCCAAGACGATGTGTTCTGCCGTGTTCATCACCGGCATCGACCCCGACGTCGCCGCCGAAAGCCTGGGCTATTTCGTGGGCCCTTATGACCAGCGCAAGAACGTCGGCAAGCCCGTGGTCGACCGCGTGAAAAAGGAGGTTCGCATCTCGATTCCCAATGGCCCGACGCTGGTGGCGCGCCACTTCGGTTCGCAGGGCTGCGTCACGCTGCCGGCCGGCCGGGACGACGTGTTCTTCACGCCGGTCGAAGTCAGGAGCACGCTGCCCGACCCCGCGACGCAGCCATGGCCGATGGGCGACGTGCTGCCGGGCGATGCGCCGCCCGCCGAGGTCGACATGGCCAAGGTGACCCGGGCCGTCGATGCCGCGTTCGCCGTGCCCGAGGCCTACACATCGGCCTTCGTGGTCACGCACAAGGGCCGCATCGTCGCCGAGCGCTACATGAGCGGCATCGGCCCGGCGACGCCGCTCGAATCGTGGTCGATGGGCAAGAGCGTCGTGGCCACGATGATGGGGGTGCTCATCAAGCAGGGCGTGTACAAGCTCGACCAGCCGGCGCCGATTCCCGAATGGCAAGGCGCCGGCGATGCGCGGCAGCAGATCAAGATCTCCGACATCCTGCAGATGTCGAGCGGCCTGCGCATCAAGGCGCCGGACGATCCGGACTTCGACCCCAACGGCACCTACCCCGATCACATCTACTACTACACGGGCCGCATCAACGCCTTCAGCTATGCCGCCACCCGGCCGCAGCAATGGCCGCCCGGTGCCGTGGGCCGCTACCGCAACACCGATCCGGTGCTGGCCAACTACCTGGTCCGCCTCGCGGTGGAAAAGCGCGGCGAGGACTACCTGTCGTTTCCGCAGCGCGCGCTCTTCGACAAGATCGGCATCCGCTCGATGGTGATCGAGACCGACCCCTACGGCAACTTTCTCACGCAGGGCTACGACTTCATGTCGGCGCGCGACTGGGCGCGCCTTGGCAATCTCTACCTGCAGGACGGCATGTGGAATGGCGAGCGCATTCTTCCCGAGGGCTTCGTCAACTTCGTGAGCAGCGCGGCGCCGGCCTGGGCCGCGGACAAGCGTCCGATCTACGGCGGCTTCTTCTGGATCAACGGGATGGGCTCGCTCGCGGTGCCGGCCTCGGCCTACTACATGCTCGGCGCAGGAGGCCAGTTCGTGCTGGTGGTTCCGTCGCACGACCTGGTCGTGGTGCGGATCGGGCATTCGAAGGGAGAGCGCTTCGCGGGTTCGACGCTGAACCAGGCGCTGGCGCTGCTGACCGCTGCGGTGCCCCGCGTGCGCTGAGCCTAGAAGCCGAAGACCAGCAGCAGGTTGTTCGCGGGCATCGCATGCCGCTCGCGTAGCGCAAGCCCTGCGCGGCGCACCTCGGCCGCCACGTCCTCCAGGCGCCGTATGCCCCATTCGGAATTGCGGGCGCGCAGGTCTTGGTCGAATGCCAGGTTGCTCGGCGCCGCTGGGGCTTCTTCTTCGAAGTAGGGGCCGTAGGTGACCAGCAATCCATCGGCAAGCAGATGCCGCGCGGCGCCTTGCATCAACGCGGCGCATGCGGCCCAGGGCGCGATGTGCAGCATGTTGGCGCAGTAGATCGCGTCGAACTTTTCTTCTCCCCGAACGAAGGCGCCTTGCGACGGCCATCGAGGCGCCGTCACGTCGAGCAGCAGCGGCGCACGGAGATTGGGCAGTGCGGCCTGCGCGACGCGGCTTGCAAGCGCGGGGAGCATGCGCGCGTCTGCGTCGGTGGGCTGCCAGGTCCACCCGGGCATGGCCGCGGCGAACCATGCGGCATGCTGGCCTGTGCCGGATGCGATCTCGAGCGCGCTGCCGCGCTCGCCGAGGATGCGGGCCAGCGCCTCGAGGATGGGCTGCTTGTTGCGGTCGGCGGCGGGGCTGTGGGGAAGGTCGGACATGCGAAATCGGCTTGGATAGGTGTGGTTTGATTGGGAAAGACAGTGCGGTTCAGCCTTGCCCGAACTCCCGCGCATGCTCCACCGCATACTTGATGAGTTCCGCCTGCCCCTCGATGCCGAGCCGCCGCTTGATGCTCTGCCGGTGTGCCTCCACGGTACGCACGCTCAGGCCCAGGTCGCGCGCGATCTGCTTGCTCGATTCGCCGCGGCCCAGCGCGCTGAGGATCTCGCTCTCGCGCGGCGTGAGCAGCGGCCTGGGCGCCTGGTTGCGGAACAGCTTCTTCGACACGGCCGGGCTCAGGAAGGTGCCGCCGGCCGACACCGCCTCGATGGCCGCGACGATCTCGGCCGCGGGCGCGTCCTTCAGCACATAGCCGCGCGCGCCCACCTGCAGGGCCTTCTGCACGTATTCGGGGTTGTCGTACATGCTGAGCATCACCACGTGCGGCGCGGGCTGATGGCGCTGCAGCACCAGTGCGGCCAGGTCGATGCCGTTCATGTCCTTCATGCCGACATCCATCAGCAGCAGGTCGGGCTGTAGCGTTTCAATGAGCGCCAGCGCCTCGGCGGCGCTACCGGCCTCGCCGACGATCTCCAGCCCCGGCATGGCGCCGAGCCGCGCGCGCAGGCCGTCGCGTACCAGCGGATGGTCGTCGACCAGGAAGAGGCGGACGGGGGCGGCGTCGTTCTTCATGCCGGCTCGGGCCTCGCGCTGCGGGCCGGCACTTCGGCCACGATGGTGGTTCCGCCTTCGCCCGATTGCACGTCCAGGCGCCCGCCGATCGACTCCATGCGCTCGCGCATGTTGCGCAGGCCGATGCCGCGCCGCGCATCGAGCTGCATCGCCTCCACGTCGAAGCCGATGCCGTCGTCGCCGATCGAAAGGCGCACGCCGTCCTCGTCGGAAAAGCCCAGCGCAATGTGCACGCGGTGCGCCTGCGCGTGCTTGCGCACATTGGTGAGCGCCTCCTGCGTGACGCGAAAGAGCGCGGTCTTGGCCTCCTGCGAGAGTTCGAAGGCCTCGCCCTCGATCATGATGGAGGCGTCGATGGCGCCCTCTTCGGCGAATTCGTCGCCCAGGCGCTCGAGCGCGGCGGGCAGGCCGAGCGTGTCGAGCAGGGCCGGCCGCAGGCGGTGCGAGATGCGGCGTACCTCGATCAGCGAATCGTTGAGCCGTTGCAGCGCCTTGCTCAGCGCGGGCGGCGCGGGCTGGCGCTCGCGGTCGAGCGCATCCACGGCCGATTCGATCAGCAGCTTGGCCGACACCAGCGTCTGGCTGGTGCCGTCGTGCAGCTCGCGCGCGAGGTGGCCGCGCTCTTCTTCCTGCGACTGCACCACGCGCCGCGCCAGCAACCTCAGCTTGGCCTCGGCCGTGCGGTGCTCGCTGAGGTTGAGCAGCAGCCCGGTGGCGCTCACCACGCCCAGGCACAGCGCCGCGATGCCGGCGATCCACAGCAGCGTGGTGGTGACGTTGGTGCTCATCTGGCGGTCGAGCGCCTGCATGGTGGTCTCTATGTCGTCCAGGTACAGGCCGGTGCCGACCATCCAGTTCCAGCGCGGCAGCGCAGTGACGTAGCCGAGCTTGGGCGCCATCTGCTCGCTGGAGGGCTTGCGCCATTCGTACTCCACATAGCCGCCGCCCGCGCGCGCGCCCGCGATCAGGTCCTGGATGGTGAAGCGGCCGCGCGAGTCGCGCATGTCCCAGAGGTTCTGCCCCACCAGGTCGGGCTGGCGCGAATGCATGAGCGAGCGGCCCTGCATGTCGTAGACGAAGAAGTAGCCGTCGTCGCCGTAGTCGAGCGCGGCCAGGCGGCGCAGGGCCTCGCTGCGGGCTTGCTCGTCGTCCTGGCCGGCGTCGTACAGCGGCCGCACGGTGCTCACGGCAAGGTCGACGTAGCTGCGCAGTTCGCTGCGCCGCTGGGCCATGTAGCTTTTCTCGATCAGCGCGCGCTCGCGCTGCGCCAGGTCATGCTCCTGGTGGCGCACCGCCAGGGCCACCAGCACCAGTGCAACCAGCAGCGGTGCAACGGCCAGCGCGACGATCTTGGTGCGGAGGTTCATCGGGAGGCAAGACTACCACCGGGCGGCGCCGCGAACCTTAAGATCGCAAGGGCACGGGGGACGCAACACACGGGAGCAGATCGCATGCACAACCGCTGGATGGCCGCACTGGCCCTTCTTGCCCTGGCTGGCACGGCCATTGCCGCGGCGCCTTTCACGGCCGTGTTCAGCGGCACGGGGCGCGCATGTTCGGGCGGGCTGTACGTGCGAACGCAAACCATCGAATGGAATTCGAGCTTCAGCATCTGCAAGCCCGGCCGCTACAGCGTGCTGGAGAAAGACCTTGCCGCGGAGCATGGCCGCATCGTCTTTCGCCTCATGGCGCGCAGCCGGCAGTGCCGCTACGAGGTGGTCGAGGCCGAACAGATCAGCACCTACGGCTGGAGCGTGCAGGGCTATCCATCGATCGAGGCGTACCAGAAGCGCGCCCTGCCCGGCTGGCACCATTCGCCCCGCGATGAACGAATGGTCCTGTCCTGCCCGATGGTCCGGCTGGACTGAGCGCGGCGTTTCCTGGCCGTCGCCGAACGGCCTCAGTGCAGGCTCGTCGGCCGGCCCGAGGCCACCCAGGCATCGAGCCCGCCCGTGAGCGGCAGTGCGCGCCGCGCACCGCGCGCCAGCAGCACGCGCGCAGCCAGCGCGGCCGACACCTCGTTGGGGCAGTTGCAGTAAAGCACCACGTCGCGCCCGCCGACCAGCGGCAGTTCCGGATGCCGCTGCTGCAGTGCCTTGAGCGTGTACGGCAGCGCCCCGGGAATGCGGCGCGGATCGACCTGCACGCCGGCCTCCCCGCGCACGTCGATCACCAGCGGCGGCGCCTCGCTCGCGAGCAGCTCGTGCAGCTCGTCCACGCTGATGCGCGGCATGCCCGTGAGCCGCATGAAGGCGCGCCGGCGCCAGTAGCGCACCGCCAGCATCACGGCCAGCACCACCACCAGCGCCAAGGTGGCGATGCCGCCGGCCTGGGCCAGCATCGCCAGCACCTCCTGGATCTGGTCGCGAAAGGCCCAGCCCAGCCCGAGGAAGACGACGGTCCAGACCAGCGCGGCGCCAATGTCGAAGCCGATGAAGCGCCACACCGACATGCCCAGCGCACCGGCCATCGGCGGCGCGACCACCGACACGCCCGGCACGAACTTGGCGGCCACCAGCGAGAGGCCGCCCCACCGGCCGATCAGCGATTCGCCGCGCCGCACGCATGAATCGGGCGACAGCGAGATGCGGCACAGAAGCCGCATGAAACGGTAGCCGAAGCGGCGCCCGGCATAGAACCACGCGCCATCGCCCAGCACGTTGGCCAGCACCGCAGCCAGCACCACGCCCGCCACCGAGACATTGCCGGCCGCCAGCAGTGCACCCGACACCACCAGCACCGCGGCCGCGGGCACCGGCAGTCCGAGGCGCGCGGCAAAGCTCGCCGCGAAGACGATCGCGATCGCGTTCTGCACCAGCAGCGACATCAGCTGTGCCATGGCAGCAGCGCGAGTTGGGGGGTGTTCACTCCTTGGCTGCCTACCTGGGCGCGTCGCCCTTGCGGTATTCGGCCGTGAGCTCGTCGAGCTTCTGCTTGAGCGCGGGGTCCAGCCTGTAGCTGGCCGCGGCCAGCGTGGCGTCGAGCTGCTCGGGACGGCTCGCGCCGAGCAGCGGCGCGGTGATGAGCGGGTTGGCCATGACCCAGGCCACCGCCAGCGTGGCCAGCGGCACGCCGGCTTCGTCGGCCAGCTTGTGCAGCTGGGTCACGGTGTTGAAGCTGCGCTCGTTCCAGTAGCGGTCCTGGTACATGCCGCCGGCCGTGCCGAGCGTGAAGCGGGTGTTTTGCTCGGGCGCGGCGCCGGGCTTGTACTTGCCGGTGAGCAGGCCGCCGGCCAGCGGGTTGTAGGGAATCACGCCCAGGCCCTCTTCGCCCGCGAGCGGCAGCAGCTCGCGCTCGATCTCGCGGAACAGCAGGCTGTAGCGCGGCTGCACCGACACATAGCGCGTGAGCTTGTGCAGCTCGGCCTTGCCGAGCGCGCGTGCCAGCCGGTAGGCCAGGAAGTTGGAGACACCGATGTAGCGCGCGCGGCCCGACTTGACGATGACGTCGAGCGCCTCCAGGCTCTCTTCGAGCGGCGTCTCGCGGTCGTCGCTGTGCAGCTGGTACAGGTCGACGTGGTCGGTCTGCAGCCGCTTGAGCGAGGCATCGATGGCATCGAGCAAGTGCTTGCGCGAGGCGCCCTGGTCCCAGCTGCTGGGGCCGACCTTGCCGACGGCCTTGGTGGCCACCACGAAGCGGCGGCGTCCCGCGGCGCCCTGCTTCTGCAGCCAGCGGCCGATGATCTCTTCGGTGCGGCCCGTGGTTTCGACGGTGCCGCCGAGCGGGTACACGTCGGCGGTGTCGAGAAAGTTGATGCCGCCCTCGGCGGCCTTGTCGAGAATCTGGTGCGACACGGCCTCGTCGGTCTGCAGGCCGAAGGTCATGGTGCCGAGCGCAAGGCGCGAGACGGTGAGGCCGGTGCGGCCGAGTCGGGTGGTCGGAATGCTCATGGGGGTGTCGCTCCGGGCGATGGAAGTGCGACGGCCATCATAGTCACGACGGCGCAAGGCTGCAGCGATCAGGTGCTTTCAAGATGTACGCCGGGCGCGCCGCGTTCCACCGCAAAGCGCGCCATCGGCGCGACGGCGGCGTCCTCGGCCTTTTCGTCGTCCACGGCGCGGAACTCGACCGTGCAGCCGCGCGCATCGAGCGCCATCTGCGCATAGCCGCGCTTGTCGCCGCGGCCGTAGCGCAGGTGCTCGTTCTTGGCGAGCATGTTGGCCACGCCGGCGGCGCTGGGGCCTTCGGAGGTGATGGCGCCGCCGACGAATTCGGTGGCCACCGCCGGCCCCTGCGGCTCGCGGCGCAGGTCGGCGGCCCAGAAGGCATGCACGTCGCCGCTGATGACCAGCGCATCGCCGCCGCGCGCCTGGTTCGCGGCCAGGCCGTCGAGCAGGCGCGTGCGCGAGGCAGCGTAGCCATCCCAGCCGTCCATCCAGTAGCCGTGCTCGGGGCCGCGCTTGCGGTCGGCCTCGGCCAGCAGCGTGGGCTGGGCGATCACGGTCCAGCGGGCCGGCGGTGCGGCCAGTTCGTTCGCGAGCCAGGCCTCCTGCTTCGCGCCGAGGAAGCTGCGCTCCGGTGACAGCCGGTCGGCGCAGTCGGCCAGCGGCGAGGCGCTGCGGCCCGCGAGGCAGGCATGGTGCGAACGGTACTGCCGCCCATCGAGCAGGAACACGTCGAGCATGCGGCCGAAACGGTGGCGGCCGTAGATGGTGGCCGCGGCGCCGGTCGGCCGCATGCTGGCGGGCACGGGCATGTGCTCGTACCAGGCCTGGTAGGCCGCGGCGCGCATGGCAAGGAACTGCGCGGGATCGATGCTGCGCGGCGAGATGTCGTCGGTGTAGTCGTTCGCCACCTCGTGGTCGTCCCAGGTCACGAGCCAGGGGAAGGCGGCGTGCGCGGCCTGCAGGTGCGGATCGGTCTTGTAGAGCGCATAGCGGTCGCGGAACTCGCCGAGCTGCGTGGGAATGCCGCCCTGGTGGTGGCGCACGTGGCGCGAGCCCCAGGAGCTTTCGTAGATGTAGTCGCCCAGATGCACGACAAAGTCCAGCGGCTGCGTGGCCATGTCGCGGTAGGCCGCGTAGTAGCCCTGCTCGTACTGCTGGCACGACGCGAAGGCGAAGCGCAGCGGCTGCAGCGCGGCATCGCCCTCGGCCGGCGCGGTACGGGTGCGGCCGGCGGGGCTTCGCGCGCCAAGGGCCGTGAAGCGGTACCAATAGGGGCGGCCGGGTGCGAGGCCCTGCACTTCGACATGCACCGAATGCGCGAGCGCCGCGGTGGCCGTCGCCCTGCCCTTTGCCGCGATGCGCGAGAAGCCCTCGTCATGCGCCACTTCCCACTGCACATCGACCGCGGCCTCGCCCATGCCGCTGCCCTGCAGCGGATCGGGCGCCAGCCGGGTCCACAGCACCATGCCGTCGGGCCTGGGGCTGCCGGACGCCACGCCGAGCGTGAAGGGAAACCCGCGCGAGGCCCGCTGCGCGTGGAGCCGGAGGAACGGCTGGCCCAGCGATGCAGCGGCCATTCCGCCGAGCAGCAGGCGGCGGCGCGAGACCCTCATGTCCTTGCGCGCGCGGCCAGCGCCAGGTCGGGTCGGTCGGTGGTGATCTGGCGCAGGGGCATGGTGAGCCATTGTGCAATTTCATCGGGCTCGTTGACCACCCAGGCGCCCAGCCGCTCGCTGCCGAGCGCGGCCAGGCACTGCGGCCAGGTGGCGGCCAAGAGCTTTTTCTCGACCGCGACGATGCAGCCCGGCAGCGCCGCGTAGCGCGCCAGTGCACGCGTGATGCCGCCCAGCATTTCGGCCGAGCGATGGTCGAGCGAGGCCAGCACGCGTCCGCGCGGCCAGTGGGCGAGCACCTGCGCCAGCACCTCGGGCACGAAGCAGGTCAGGATGCTGCGCTCGGCCACGCCCGCATCGTGCAGCGCCTGCACCGTGCGCGCGATGGCGCCGGGCGGCAGCTCGCCGGCGGCGTCGGTCTTGATCTCGACGTGCAGCTCCATGCGCGTGGGCGCGAAGAGCTTGAGCACCTCGGCCAGCGAGGGCACGCATTCGCCGGCTTCATCGGCCCGCTGTTCTTCCTGTGCGCCCTGCCCTTTGCGCAGGCGCGTGGCCAGCACCTCGGCCGCATCGTGCTCGCGCACCGCGCCTGTGCCTTCGGTGGTGCGGTCGAGCAGCGGATCGTGGATGACCACGGCCTTGCCGTCGCGCGTTTCCTGCACGTCGAATTCGACCGCATCCGCGCCCAGCGCGATCAGGCGGCGGAAGCCGCCCATGCTGTTCTCGGGCCAGAGGTTCCGCGCGCCGCGGTGTCCGACGATGATCATTTCTGCAATGTCCTTATTTGCTGCTGTCCACCAGCCCCTTGACGAACGAGCGCTGCAGCGCCACCACCACAATGATGGGCGGCAGCATCGTGAGGAGCGCGGCGCTCATCGCCACGTTCCAGGCGGGCTGCGAATCGGCGCGCGGGATCAGGTGCTTGAGGCCGATCACCGCGGTGGCCATGTCCTTGTCGGTGGTGAAGAGCAGCGGCCAGAGATACTGGTTCCAGCCGTACAGGAAAAGAATGATCGCCAGCGCCGCGATGTTGGAGCGCGACAGCGGCAGCAGGATGGTCCAGAAGAAATGCATCGGCGAGGCGCCGTCGATCCGCGCCGCCTCGCACAGCTCGTCGGGCACCGTGAGAAAGAACTGGCGGAACAGGAAGGTGGCCGAGGCCGAGGCGATCAGCGGCAGGATGAGGCCCGGGTAGGTGTCGACCATGTTCCACTGCAGCTGGATGTCGATGGTATGGCCCGTGATGGCATTCCACACCGACGAAAGGTGCAGCGCCTCCACCAGCCACTGCAGCGGCAGCGCCGCGTTCGCCACCGATTCGTAGGTGGGCGAAATGCGCACCTCGATCGGCAGCATCAGCGACACGAAGATGAGCCAGAACGCCGTCATGCGAAAGCGGAAGCGGAAGTAGGTGATGGCAAAGGCCGACAGCAGCGACACCGCGATCTTGCCCACGGTGATGCCCGCCGCCACGATGAACGAATTGAAGAACAGCCGGCCGAAGTTGGCCTGCGTCCATGCGGTGCGCAGGTTCTGCACGAACTGGTCGCCGGGCAGCCAGGGCAGCGGCACCTGCTGCACTTCTGCGATGGTGAGCGAGCCCGCGACGAAGGCCAGGTAGAGCGGCACGCAGACAAAGGCCACGCCCACCAGCAGGATGGCGTGGCAGATGCCGTCGAGAACGGGAGCGCGTTCAACCATGCGATGAATCCTTTGCGCCGCGCGTCATACGTCGTAGCTCACGCGCCGCTCCACGTAGCGGAACTGCAGCAATGTCATCAGCAGCGCGAAGATCATCAGGATGACCGACTGCGCCGCCGACGAGCCGAGGTCCAGGTTGATGAAGCCGTCGACATACACCTTGAACACCAGCACGTTGGTCGCACCGGCCGGCCCGCCCTGCGTGACCGCATCGACGATGGCGAAGATCTCGAAGAAGCCGTAGACGAAGTTCATCACGGCCAGGAAGAACATCGTGGGCATGAGCAGCGGCAGCCCGATGGTGAAGAAGCGCCGAAGCGGCCCCGCGCCGTCGACCGCCGCCGCCTCCAGCAGCGAAGAAGGCACTGCCAGCAGGCCGGCCAGCAGAAAGATGTAGTCGTAGCACACGTGCTTCCACGAGGCCGCCAGGATGACCAGGATCATCGCGTCCGAGCCCACGCGATTCGGGTCCCACGCGAGGCCGATCGCATGCACCAGCTGCGCGAGCGGACCGACCGCCGGGTTGAACAGAAAGGCCCACAGGATGCCTGCGATGACCGGTGCAATGGCATAGGGCAGCAGGATGATCGCCTTGTAGACGCCGCGGCCGCGGATCACGCGGTCGCTCGCAAAGGCCAGCACCAGCGCCACCGCGATGGTCAGCAGGTTCTGCAAGATGGTGAACACCACCGTGACCTGCACCGACTCGTGGTACGTGGCGCTTTGCAGCAGCTGCGCAAAGTTGTCGAAGCCGACGAAGTGCACCGTGTTGCCGAACGGATCGGACAGGAAGAAGGCCTGCCCGAGCGCGCGGAACGACGGAATGAAAAAGAAGAACAGCAGGATCGCGAGCTGCGGCAGCAAAAGCAGCGCCGGCAGGCGCACGTCCTTGAAGTGCGCGCGCTTCAGGCCCGCTTCGATCGCTGCCGCCATGGGTACCGCCCGCTCAGTAGCGGCCCTTGTTGAGCTTCTCGTACTGCCGCAGGATCTCGTTGCCGCGCTTGACGGCATCGTCCATGGCCACCTGCGGCGTCTTCTTGCCGGCCACCACGTTCTGGAACTCGTCGCGCTGCGCCATCATGGTCTGCGTGAAGTTGCCGAAGTGAAAGCCCGTGGAGTTGGCCGTGGGCGTGCCGCGCGTGAGCTGCAGGATCGCGATCTCGCGCGTCGGATGCTCCTTGTAGTAGCCCTGCGACTTGGCCAACTCGTAGGCCTTGTTGGTCAGCGGCACGTAGCCCGTGGCCTTGACCCACCAGAACTGCGTCTCGGGCTTGGCGATGTAGTCGAGGAAGGCGGCCACGGCCTCGTACTCGGCCGGCTTCTGGCCCTTCATCACCCAGAGCGACGCGCCGCCGATGGTGCTGTTCTTCGGCTGCTTGCCCTCTTCCCACGGCAGGTAGGTGGCGCTCCAGCCGATCTTGGATTCGCGCTCGATGCCGCTGTGCGCAGCGGTCGAGGCAAAGTAGGTGGAGCACTTGCCCGAGGTGAACAGCTGCTCGGGGCTCAGGCCCTGGCCGGCGATCTGCATCACGTCGTCGTCGATCCATTTCTTGATGCGCGCCACCTGCGAAACCACCGAGGTCTTGTTGTAGACGAACTCGGTGTCCAGCCCCTGGTAGCCGTTGGCCTTGGTGGCATAGGGCAGGTCGTTGATGGCGCTGTAGTTCTCGAGCAGGCTCCAGTGGTAGTCGCCCGCGAGCACCGAGCCGCAGGCCGAGATGCCCTTCTGCTTGATGGCGTAGAGCTGCTTCTCCAGCTCCTGCCAGGTCTGCGCGGGCCCGGCGAAGCCGGCCTTCTCGAAGTGCGCCTTGTTGTACCAGAGGATCGGCGAGGACGAATTGAAGGGCATCGTCATCAGCTTGCCCTTGTAGCTGTAGAAGCCGGCCACCGGCTTCACGAAATCGGCCCAGTCGACCTTGTAGCCGCGCTGGTCGAGCAGGTCCTGCACCGGCATGGTTGCATCGGACAGCAGCATGGTCATGAAGCCGCGCTCGTAGATCTGCACGAGCGCCGGCGCGCGCTTGGCGCGGTAGGCAGCAATGGTGCCGTTGATGACCTCGTCGTAGTTGCCCTTGTAGACGGCGGTGACGGCGTACTTGTTCTGCGAGCTGTTGAAATTCTTCACCAGTTCTTCCACGCGCTCGCCGAGCGCGCCGCCCATCGCGTGCCACCACTGCACCTGCACCGGCTGCGCGGCGGCGGGTGTGCCGCTCGCGAGCCAGAGCGTGGATGAAAGGGCCAGCATGGCCAGCGTGCTGCGTCGTTGGATCTTCATCGCGTTCTCCTGTGGGGTGTGTCGATGCCGGGGGTGTTCTTGCGTTCAGGCGGTCCAGAAACCGCCGGGCGCGAACTGCCCGGCGATTGCGCGGTCGAGCCAGCCCAGGTCGTCGAGCAGGTCGAGCAGCGTGTAGCGGCGCCGGATGAGGCGTGCGCGGCGGTGGTCGGCGGCGAACCTGGCGGCGCCGATGCCGAGTTCTTCGGGATGGCTCGCGCCGCCGACGGTGGCCAGCCGCTGCTGCATGTCGCGCGCGCCGATCAGCTGGCGCTTCAGCTGTGCGCGCAGCGCGGGCCAGGTGCGCACCAGCTGGTCGAGGCGGGCGCGGCGGCTGCCGAGTGTGGCCTTCGCATTCATCTCGCCGCGCGCAGCGGCCCTGAATTCCTCATTGCCGAAGGCGGCCTCGATCTCGCGCGACAGCGCGGCCTCGTCCTGGCCGTCATGCGCCTGCGCTGCGGCAGCCGCGATTGCGGCATCGGGCTGCGCAATGAGCCATTCGTACATCGCCAGCATGGCCACGCAGCCGACGCCCACGCAGGCGCCATGCGCCGCGGGCTCGCCATCGACCTGCAGGTTTTCCATTTCCCACAGGTGCGAGAACTGGTGGTCGCTGCCGCTCGCGGGGCGCGAGTTGCCATGCGCCTGCATGGCGAAGCCGCTGACCAGCAGGCCGGCCAGCAAGCCGGCCAGTGCCTGCGGCTCGTGCACGGCCAGGCGCTGCGGCGCGCCGAGCCAGTCGCCGAGATGGTCCTGCACCAGCGCGTAGGGACGCGGATTGATGGGCTCCACGCCGAGCGCGTCGGCCAGCAGCCAGTCGGCGCCGGCCACGGACTTGCCGGCCAGGTCGCCGTAGCCCCAGGCCGTCATGCGCGCGGGCGCGGCGCGCAGCACGTCGAGGTCGGCCAGCACCGCCACCGGAGGCGGGCATGCGAGCGTGCGCTTGAAGCCGTCTTCATCGAGCAGTGCGGCGCCGGAGGCCGCGTAGCCATCCATGGAGGCGGCGGTTGCAAGGCACACATAGGGTTGGCCGGCGAGCGAGGCCGCATGCTTGGCCAGGTCGCTGACGACGCCCGAGCCCACCGCGATCGGCGTGGCCGCCTGCGCGGAAAGCTGCTGTGCGATGGCCGCCGAGCGCGCCACGCGCGGCTTCAGGCGAGGCTTCGCAGGAAAGACCAGCGGCGGCGCGCAGGACACGCCCTGCGATTCGAGCAGGGCCTGCGCCGACGCGCCCACCGCATCCCAGGTGTTCTCGTCGGCCACCAGCATCCAGCGCCGGCCCGGCGCGCAGCGCTGCAGCACGCCGGGCAGCGAGCGCACCGCGGCGTGCTCGATGACGACTTCCTTGGTGACCGCCGCATCGCGCAGCGCGGCCTTCAGGGGGGATGACGAATCGCTCATGTCTCCTGCAATCTGGACGCCGTTTTCCGGTCGATGAACAAGTGTATAGTTTGAAAGACATTTGTTTCAACCACGTGACTACCCGTAGACCGGCGGGCCCGCGGCGCGGAATCCGCCACACCCGTGCCACCATCGCGGCCGCAGAATCGACGACGACAACCACGGAGAATTCGGATGGCTGAGGAAGATCAGGTGGCGGTGCGCGTGGCCTGGCTCTACTACATGGAGGGCCTGACGCAGGACGGCATCGCCACGAAGCTCGGCCTCACGCGGCTGCGCGTGAACCGCCTGCTGGGCGAGGCGCGCGAGAGCGGGCTGGTCAGCATCAAGATCAACTCGCGCCACGAAAGCTGCCTGCGGCTGGAAGAAGAACTGCGCAGCGTCTGCGGCCTGCGCGAGGCAACGATCATTCCGACGCCCGAGAGCCCCGAGCTCATCCCCGTGCTGCTGGGGCGCACGGCCGGCGAATATCTTTCGAAGCACCTCGAGACGAACCGCGTGCGCGGCGTGGGCGTGGGCTGGGGCGCCACCTTGCGCGAGGCCATACGCCACGTCGCACCGGGCCAATGGCCCGAGGTGCACGTCAACTCGATGATGGGCGGCCTGACGCGCGGCCTGGAGATCAACACCTTCGAGACGGCCAGCGCACTGGCCGCGCGGCTGGGCGCGCAGTGCAGCTACCTGGCCGCGCCCCTGTATGCGGGCAGCGCCAGGTCGCGCGACACCATCGTCTCGCAGGATGTCTTCAAGGAAGCCTTCGGCCAGATCGCGGCCAACGACGTCGCGCTGCTGAGCGTGGGCGACCTGAGCACGCGCTCGCTGCTGGTGCGCTACGGCCTGCCGAAGGACGTGCCGGTGGCCGAGCTGCGCCAGGCCAAGGCGGTGGGCGACATCATCGGCCAGTTCCTCGACCGCCACGGCAACCCGGTGAAGCATGCGCTGAACCTGCGCGTGGTTGCGCCTTCACTCGAGGAGCTGGCGCGCATTCCGACGGTGATCGTCGCCTCGGGCGGCGAGAACAAGGCGCCGATCATTGCGGCGGTGCTGCGGGCCAGGCTGCTGTCGGTTCTGATCTGCGACGAGCAGACGGCGCGCACGGCGCTGAAGCTCTACCAGGCGCTGCAGGAGCGCTGAGCCTTCCCTCAGGGCGCGAGCACCGTCGCGCGCGCCGTCATGTAGGAATGCACCGAGCAGGCGTAGTCGTGCACGCCCGGCTTGTCGAAGGTCCGGGTGAAGCTCTTGCCGGGCAGCATGAGGTCCATGCCCGCGGTGCCGTCCTTGAAGGCCACGCCGTGCGGCGCGCCGTCGTCGTTCTTCCAGGTCACGCTCTGGCCCGCCTTGACGGTGATCTGCGCCGGCTCGAAGGCGAAGTTGCGGATCGCCACCACCTGCGCGGAAACGCCAGCCTGCGATGCATGCGCGGTGCCTGCGGACGCGGCGCGCTGCACCGCCACCTTGCGCGGCGCGTTGCCGACCGGCACGGTGTGCATCGGGCCGCCCGCAAGGTCGACCACGCTGACGTCGTTGGAGCCTTCGTTGCTCACCCACAGCTTCTTGCCGTCGGCCGACAGGTCGAGCCAGTGCGGCTGCTTGCCCACGCCGATGCTGCGGCCCGGCGCCCGCGTGGCCGGGTCGAAGAGCAAGACCTCGCCCGGCCCCTGCACGACCACCACGCCGCTCGCCATGCCGGCGAAGTGCTGGGCGATGTGGGGCGATACGCCGGTCGGTATCGGCGCCAGCCACTGGTCCGTCGCCGGGTCCAGCACCTGCACGGCGGGCACGCCCGCCAGGGTCAGGTACAGCGCCTTGCCGTCGTGGCCGAACTCCAGGTCGCGCGGCGCCTTCTCGAGCGGGATCTCCGCGACCACCGTGCGCGCCGCCAGGTCGACGACCACCAGTGCGAAGTGCCCCGGCTCCTGCGAGGCGACGTAGGCCTGCCGGCCGTCGGGCCGCACGGCGATGGTGTGCGGCTTGGGCACGGGCACGGTGGCGCTGACGGCGTGCGTCGCGGTGTCGATGAAGGCCACGCGGTCGTCGCCGTTGACGGCCACCAGCAGCCAGTGTCCGTCGGCCGTGGCGGCGAGGCCCTGCGGGCCCTTGCCGACCTCGATGGTGCGCGCCACGCCGTCGCTGGCTGCGTCGATCTCGCTCACCGCCGAGGCGCCGGAGCCGCTGACGAACACGGTGCGCCCGTCCGGCGAGATGACGATGCCGTCCGGCCCCGTGGCCACCGGCACGGTGGCGAGCACGCGCTCGGTGCCGGTGTCGATCACGCTGACCGTGCTGTCCTTGAAATTGCCGACGTAGGCCTTGGGGCCGGCTGCAAACGCGCAGAAGGCCGAAGCGCCCAGCGCCGCGAGAACGACGAGGAAGCGCACAAACCCGGGAATGGCGATCATGATGAAGAACTCCTGAAAGAGTAGGAAGAGAATCGGCACAGGGCATGACGCATGGCGCGCCCTGCTTATTCCCCGGTCCAAAAAAAAGATGGAATAGAACGCGCAGCTGCCACGTCATGCAGGAAGAAGAAGCCCGTTGACCGACCGCACACGCCAGTTCGAAGCCGCCGCGCTGCCGCATCTCGATGCGGCGTGGAACCTTGCGCGCTGGCTGCTGCGCGACGACCAGCTGGCCGACGATGCGGTGCAGGAGGCGTACCTGCGCGCCTTCCGCTTTTTCGACGGGCTGCGCGGCGAGAGCGCGCGGCCGTGGCTGCTCGGCATCGTGCGCAACGCCTGCTACGACTGGATGCGGCAGAACCGGCAACTGGCCGACCAACTCGAGTTCGACGAGTTGCGCGACAGCGGGGCCGTGCCACCCGCTTCCGCGGAATGCGCCGACCCGGCCCGGCAGTGGGAGCAGCGCGCGCAGGGCGAGCGCATCAACGCCGCCATCGACGCCCTGCCCGCGGCCTATCGCGAAGTCATCGTGCTGCGCGAGCTCGAAGAGATGCGCTATGAGGACATCGCACGCATCGCCGGTGTCCCCCTGGGCACGGTGATGTCGCGGTTGTCGCGTGCGCGGGCATTGCTGCGCGAAAGCCTGCGCGATGAACGCCCCGGGGACGGGACCGAAAGGACACAGCATGCAAATTCATGACGACGAGCTGGGGCCGCTGATCCGGCGCCACGCCGTGCGGCACGCGCCGCCCGCGGGGCTGGCCGAGCGCATCGCGCAGTCGGTGCGGTCCGAGGCCGGAGCGGCTGCCGCGCCTGCCGCTGCAGTGCCCGGCCGGCACGGCTGGTGGCGGGGGCTCGCCTGGTTCGGTACGGGGGCGGCAGCGGCCTGGGGTCTCGCGCTCGTTCTGCTGGCAACGCCGGTGCCGCCGCAGGACGCGCTCGGCGAGGCGGTCACGGCCAACCACGTGCGCTCGCTGATGGCGGCGCACCTGGCGGACGTGGCCTCGTCCGACCAGCACACGGTGAAGCCCTGGTTTGCCGGCAAGCTCGACTTCTCGCCGCCGGTGGTGGACCTGGCGTCCGACGGTTTTCCGCTGGCGGGCGGGCGGCTCGACTACCTCGACGGGCGGACGGTGGCGGCGCTGGTCTATCGCTCAGGGCCGCACGTCATCAACCTGTTTGTCTGGCCCGCGGCCGATGCGAAGGTGCAGCCGCCCGCGTTCTCCACGCGGCAGGGCTACCAGCTCGCGCACTGGGCCGAGGGCGGCATGCAGGCGTGGGCGGTGTCGGACCTGAATGCGGCCGAGTTGCGGAAGTTTGCCTCGCTGATGCGCGAGCGCACCGGGCCGTAGCAGCCCTAGCCCGCCGAACCTTCGCAGGCGATCTTGCCCGGCCGCGCCTCGGCACGCGCGCTCGCGATCGCCCAGCCGAACACCCCCATGCCCGCGAGCGCGAGCAGCGCACCCACCCACCCGGTCGAGGTCCAGCCCAGCCCGGCCGCAATGGCCACGCCGCCGAGCCAGGCGCCCAGCGCATTGGCCATGTTGAAGGCCGAGTGGTTGAGCGCCGCGGCGAGCGTCTGCGCGTCGCCGGCCACGTCCATCAGGCGGATCTGCAGCGCCGGGCCGATGGCCACGGTGGTGCCGATGAGAAACACGTTGATCGCCGCGGCGACCACATGGTGCGCTGCGAACGAGAACATCGCGAGCACCAGCGCCGCATAGACGAGCAGGCCGCCGATGGTGCGCATCAGCGACTTGTCGGCCAGCCGCGAGCCGACGAGGTTGCCGGTGACCATGCCCAGGCCGAACAGCGCAAGCACGAACGGCACGCCGCCCAGCGGCAGGCCCGCCACTTCGATCAGCGTGGGCTTGATGTAGCTGAACACCGAGAACATGCCGCCGAAGCCGATGGCGCCGATGCCGAGCGTGAACCACACCTGCTTGCGCTTGAGCGCGCCGAGCTCGCGCCACGGGCTGGCGCCTGCGGGCGGCGCCAGGTCGGGGATGTCGCGGCGCAGCAGCGCCACGGCCACCAGCGCGATGAGGCCGACGAACACGAAGGCGGCGCGCCAGCCGAACAGCTGGCCGAGCCAGGCCGCGATCGGCACGCCGACCAGCGTGGCGCCGGTGAGCCCCAGCATCACGAGGCCCACCGCGCGTGCGCGGCGCCCGGGCGGTGCGAGCGTGGCGGCCACCAGCGCGGCCACGCCGAAGTAGGTGCCGTGCGGCAGCCCGGTGGCAAAGCGCAGCAGGTTGAGCGACAGGTAGCCGGGCGCCATCGCGCTCGCGAAGTTGCCGGCGGCAAACACGGTCATGAGCGCGATCAGCAGCGCGCGGCGGCCCCAGCCGGCCGCCAGCACCGCGAGCACCGGGGCGCCGATGACCACGCCGAGCGCATAGGCGCTGATGACGTGGCCGGCCTGCGGAATGCTGACGTCGATGTCCTTCGCCACTTCGGGCAGCAGGCCCATGATGACGAACTCGCCGGTGCCGATGGCGAAGCCGCCGACGCCGAGCGCAAGCACGGCGCGCAGGAAATTCACGGGCCGTGCGGCGGGGGAAACAACGGGAATGTCGGTGTCCGCGCCGTCCAGCGCGGGTGGGGAGGCGTTCAAGGCCAGGCTCCTGGGAGGGTGCCCGGCGGTAGCGGGCAGGAGCCCAATTTTAGGGTAAACCCTGAATTTCTGCCGATACGGCGATGCGGCGGGGCCGATACCGGCATGCCGGCCTGTGGCCCGTCGTCAGATCGCGACGAGCTGGCGCACGCCCTGCGCTTCCATGTCCTTGCCAAGGCCGCGCGCAATGACCTCGCCGCGCTCCATCACGAGGTAGTCGTCGGCCAGCTCCTGCGCAAAGTCGTAGTACTGCTCGCACAGCACGATGGCCATGTCGCCGCGGTCGGCCAGCATGCGGATGACGCGGCCGATGTCCTTGATGATGCTGGGCTGGATGCCTTCGGTGGGCTCGTCGAGGATCAAGAGCTTGGGCTTGGGCGCCAGCGCGCGGGCAATCGCAAGCTGCTGCTGCTGCCCGCCGGAGAGGTCGCCGCCCCTCCGGTTGATCATCTGCTTGAGCACGGGGAAGAGGTCGAACAATTCCGACGGAATGGGCGTGCTGCCGCTCTTGTAGGCCAGGCCCATGCGCAGGTTTTCCTCTACCGTGAGCCTGGCAAAGATCTCTCTGCCCTGGGGGACGAAGCCGATGCCTGCTCTTGCCCTGTCGTAAGGCGTGGCCTTGTGGATTGGCTTGCCTTCGAGCTCGATGCTGCCGCTCTTGATGGGCACCAAGCCCATGAGCGACTTGAGCAGCGTGGTCTTGCCTACGCCGTTGCGGCCCAGCAATACGGTGACCTTGCCCAGCGTGGCCTCGAAGCTCACGTCTCTGAGGATGTGGGAGCCGCCGTAGTACTGGTGGATGTTTTTGACTGTCAGCATTTTGTTGGCGCCTTCCTTTGTTCTTTTTGGAGGCGCCCGGTATGCGGCACGGCGCGGTCGGCCCCACTGTGCCGGCCCTTCGGGCTGCCCTGCGGTGCTCGCGTTTCGCGGGGTCTCGCAGAACTCGCTTCGCTCAAACAGCTGCGAGCCCTGATCCGCGAAACGCTGCGCTCCTCGGCGGCACAGAGGGGCCGTCCACACCGCGCCGCATACCGGGCGCTGGTCGTGGCGTGTCTGCCGTCGGCCCTCACCCCGGCCCTCTCCCGGAGGGAGAGGGAGGAAGGCAGGGGGTGCACCGCGGCTCTGACCGCGGCGACGGGGGCTGTGCCCTTGGGCGGCCGTTGAGGCACCGCCGAGCAGCGCAGCGACGGGCGGATCAGGGCTCGCAGCTGTTTGAGCGAAGCGAGTTCTGCGAGACCCCGCCCGTCGCGAGCAGCGCAGGGAAGCCCGAAGGGCCGGTGACGTCGGCCGCCCAAGGGCACAGCCCCCGTCGCCGAGCCCCGGACAAGATCAGCGCCCAAGATAGACCTCGATCACGCGTTCATCCGCCTGCACCTCGTCCAGCGTACCCTGCGCCAGCACGGACCCGTCGCACAGCACGGTGACGATCTCGGAAATGGTGCGGATGAAGCTCATGTCGTGCTCCACCACCATCAGCGAATGCTTGCCCTTGAGCGTGAGGAACAGCTCTGCGGTGCGCGCCGTTTCCTCGTCGGTCATGCCGGCCACGGGCTCGTCGAGCAGCAGCAGCTTCGGGTCCTGCATCAGCAGCATGCCGATCTCGAGCCACTGCTTCTGGCCATGGCTCAGGTTGCCGGCCAGGCGCGACACGCTGTCGGCCAGGTGAATGGTCTGCAGCACCTCGGCGAGGCGGTCGCTCTGCGCCGAGTCGAGCCTGAACAGCATCGAAGCGCGCACGCCCTTGTTGGTCTTGAGTGCGAGCTCGAGGTTCTCGAACACCGTGAGATGCTCGAACACCGTCGGCTTCTGGAACTTGCGGCCGATGCCCAGCTGCGCGATGTCGGCCTCGCGATGGCGCAGCAGGTCGATGGTGCTGCCGAAGAACACGGTGCCCGAGTCGGGCCGGGTCTTGCCGGTGATGATGTCCATCATCGTGGTCTTGCCCGCGCCGTTGGGGCCGATGATGCAGCGCAGCTCGCCCGGCGCGATGTCGAGCGAGAGCTTGTTGATGGCCTTGAAGCCGTCGAAGCTCACGCTCACGTCTTCGAGGTAGAGGATGCGGCCGTGCGTCACGTCCACTTCGCCCGGCGTTGCGATGCGGCCGAAGTCCGCGGAACGGCCGCCCGATTCGGTGCTGCCGCCCGCGTGGTGCATGCCCTTGGCGCGGGCGGCGCGCTCGGCGCCGGCTTCCATCAGGTCGGGCGTCATGCACGCGCTCCCTTCACTTCGGCCACCAGCGGCGCGTGCAGCGCCTCCGGCTCCACGCCTTGCGCGGCAGCCATGGCGCGCTGTGCTTCCTCTCGGCCGGCGCTCGGCGCCGCCTTTTCACGCGACAGCCATTTCTTCACCAGGCCCACGATACCGTTCGGCAGGAACAGCGTGACGGCGATGAACAAGGCCCCCAGGAAGTACAGCCAGTACTCGGGGTAGGCCACCGTGAGCCAGCTCTTCGCGCCGTTGACGATGAAGGCGCCGATGATCGGCCCGATCAGCGTCGCGCGCCCGCCCACCGCGGCCCAGATCGCGATCTCGATGGAGTTGGCCGCGCTCATCTCGCCGGGGTTGATGATGCCCACCTGCGGCACGTACAGCGCACCGGCCACGCCGCACATCACGGCCGAGATGACCCAGATCGTGAGCTTGTAGGGCAGCGGGTTGTAGCCCGAGAACATCACGCGCGTTTCGGCGTCGCGGATGGCCTGCAGCACGCGGCCGAACTTGCTTGCGATGAGCCACTTCGCAAACAGGAAGAAGCCCAGCAGCGTAAGGCCCGTGAGCGCGAAGAGCGTCATGCGCATTTCCTGCGTGGCGATCGGAATGCCCAGGATGCGCTTGAAGTCGGTAAAACCGTTGTTGCCGCCAAAGCCCGTCTCGTTGCGGAAGAACAGCAGCATCGCGGCAAAGGTCATGGCCTGCGTGATGATCGAGAAATACACGCCCTTGATGCGCGAGCGGAACGCGAAGAAGCCGAACACGAAGGCAATCAGGCCCGGCACCGCGACGATCAGGATCAACGTGGCAATGAAGCTGTCGCTGAAGGTCCAGTGCCAGGGCAGCGTCTTCCAGTCGAGGAACACCATGAAGTCCGGCAGGTCGCTCTTGTAGTTGCCGTCGCGGCCGATCTGGCGCATCAGGTACATGCCCATCATGTAGCCGCCGAGCGCAAAGAAGAGGCCGTGGCCCAGCGAGAGGATGCCGGTGTAGCCCCAGATCAGGTCCATGGCCAGCGCGCAGATCGCGTAGCACATGATCTTGCCGACCAGCGCCACCGCGTAGTCGCTCATGTGCAGCGGGCTGCCGGCCGGCACCACCATGTTGAGCACCGGTGCCACCGCGCACACCACGATCAGCGCGACGAAGAAGGCTGTCCAGCCCTTGCCGCTCAACAGCGGACCTTTGGTTGGCAACACAACCTTGCTCATGCTTCTGCGCTCCGGCCCTTCATGGCAAAGATGCCTTGAGGTCTCTTTTGAATGAAGATGATGATGAAAACGAGCACCGCGATCTTCGCGAGCACCGCACCCGCCCAGCCTTCGATGAACTTGTTGAGAATGCCCAGGCCCATGGCCGCATACACCGTGCCCGCGAGCTGGCCCACGCCGCCCATCACGACCACCATGAAGCTGTCGACGATGTAGCTTTGGCCGAGGTCCGGCCCGACGTTGCCGATCTGGCTCAGCGCACAGCCCGCCAGGCCCGCAATGCCGGAGCCGAGCGCGAAGGCGTAGGTGTCGATGCGCGCGGTGTTCACGCCCATGCACGAAGCAATCGGGCGGTTCTGCGTGACGCCGCGCACGAACAGGCCCAGCCGCGTGCGGCCGATGAGCCAGCCCATCGCAAGCAGCACCAGCACCGCAAAGACGATGATGCAGATGCGGTTCCACGGCAGCGTGACGTTGCTCAGCATGGTGAAGCCGCCGCTCATCCAGCCGGGGTTTTCCACGCCCACGTTCTGCGCGCCGAACAGCGAACGCACGAGCTGCTGCAGCATCAGGCTGATGCCCCAGGTGGCGAGCAGCGTCTCGAGCGGGCGGCCGTAGAGGAAGCGTATGACGCCGCGCTCGAGCACCGCGCCCACGAGCGCCGATGCGAGGAACGACACGGGAATCGCGGCCACCAAGTACCAGCCGAACGCCGCCTCGGGCATGTACTTCTGGAAGATGCCCTGCATCACGTAGGTGGCGTAGGCGCCGATCATCATCAGCTCGCCGTGCGCCATGTTGATGACGCCCATCAGGCCGTAGGTGATGGCCAGGCCCAGCGCGGCCAGCAGCAGCACCGAGCCCAGGCTGATGCCGCTGAACACCGCGTTGATGCGGTCGCCCCAGACCAGCGAGCCGTCGATGCTCGCGATGGAGGCGACGATGGCGGCCTTGACGTCGGCCTCGGTCTCGTCCGCCAGGCGCTGGTTGAGCAGCAGCTTGGTGTCGGGGCTGGTGTTGGCGCCGAGCTCCTTGGCCGCGGCAAGGCGCCTGGCCTTGTCGGCGCTGGTGAGCATGCTGGCGGCGCGCACCAGCTGCAGCTGCGCCTTGATGCCGGGGTTGGTCTCGGCGGCCAGCGCCTTCTCGACCATCGGCACGCGCGATTCGTCGGGCTCCTTGAAGAGCGCCTGCGCGGCTTCGGCGCGCACCGCGTCGTCCTTGCTCGTGAGCTTGAGCACGGCCTGCGCGGCATCGAGCGCGCCGCGCATAAGGTTGTTGTTGACCACGTCCTCGGCCGTGTCGGGCACCTTCAGCTCGGCACCGGTCACGGGGTCGTAGCCCTTGTCATCCTTCATCACGAAGACCTTGTCTTCGGTGTACTTGACCGCGTCCTCGGTCATGGCCTGGATGAACGCGGCAGTCTTGTCGTCGGCCGTGAGCACGGCCTTGTTGAGCGCCGTGATGCGCGCTTCGGATTCGCCGGAGGCGATGGCGCGGGCTTCGTCGGCGGTCAGCGCGTGGACGGCCGATGCCATGAACAGCATGGCGGCGAGTGCACAGTGAAGGGATCGTCGAAGCATCGTGAGTTTCGTGTTGCCCCCTCTCCCCTGGGGGAGAGGGTTGGGGTGAGGGCCGGCGGCCTTCCAACAGACGCGGCGGCCAGATCGACCGCCGCTGCCCTCACCCCCGCCCTCTCCCCGAGGGGAGAGGGAGCAAGAGAAGGGGCTTGGCAATGAGCCAGTTACAGCGACTTGCCGGCCGGCTGGTCCGGCTTCTTGTCATTGCCTTCGATGTACGGGCTCCACGGCTTGGCCTTGACCGGGCCCGGCGTCTTCCACACCACGCTGAACTGGCCGTCGGCCTTGATCTCGCCGATGAACACGCTCTTGTGCAGGTGATGGTTCTTCTCGTCCATCTTCGAGACGATGCCCGAGGGCGCCGTGAAGGTCTGGCCGGCCATCGCCGCGATCACCTTGTCGGTGTCGGTGCTCTTGGCCTTCTCCACGGCCTGCTTCCACATGTGGATGCCGATCCAGGTGGCTTCCATCGGATCGTTGGTGAGCGGCTTGTCCTTGTGGCCGGCGATGTTCTTGGCCTTGGCGTAGTCGCCCCACTGCTTGATGAATGCGGTGTTGGTCGGGTTCTTGATCGACATGAAGTAGTTCCATGCAGCGAGGTGGCCGACCAGCGGCTTGGTGTCCACGCCGCGCAGTTCTTCCTCACCCACCGAGAAGGCCACCACCGGCACGTCCTTGGCCTTGAGGCCGGCGTTGCCGAGCTCCTTGTAGAAGGGCACGTTGGAGTCGCCGTTGATGGTCGAGACCACCGCGGTCTTGCCGCCCGAGGAGAATTTCTTGATGTCGGCGACGATCGTCTGGTAGTCGCTGTGGCCGAAGGGGGTGTACTTCTCGTCGATGTCGGTGTCCTTCACGCCCTTGCTCTTGAGGTAGGCGCGCAGGATCTTGTTGGTCGTGCGCGGGTAGACGTAATCGGTGCCCAGCAGCACCCAGCGCTTGGCACCGCCGCCTTCCTTGCTCATCAGGTAGTCGACCGCCGGAATGGCCTGCTGATTGGGCGCGGCGCCGGTGTAGAACACGTTCTTGCTGAGCTCTTCGCCCTCGTACTGCACGGGGTAGAACAAGAGGCCGTTCATTTCCTCGACCACCGGCAGCACCGACTTGCGCGACACCGAGGTCCAGCAGCCGAAGATCACCGAGACCTTGTCCTGGCCGAGCAGCTGCTTGGTCTTTTCTGCGAACAGCGGCCAGTTGGACGCCGGGTCGACCACCACGGGCTCGAGCTGCTTGCCCAGCACGCCGCCCTTCTTGTTGATGTCGTCGATGGCCATCAGCACGGTGTCTTTCAACACGGTTTCCGAAATGGCCATCGTGCCCGACAGCGAGTGCAGCACGCCGACCTTGATGGTGTCGGCGGCAAAGGCCGGCGCAGCGGAGATGCTGGCCAGGGCGACGGCGGCGGTGAGCGCCTTGAGTGTGAAACGACGTTGCATGTGGACTCCTGCTCCGGGGTGGTTGAAACCTGGTCGCCGGTCGAGCCGGACGATGGAGGAGAGTCTGCGGATTCGCCCGTCCGCGAGAAATACGCCGGGTGGCGTACACGGAGGTACTCAGGGCGGCAGCCGGCTGCCGCGCCGATGCAGCAGGGCCACCACCAACGCGGACACCATCAGGTACACCAGCGCCACACCGAACGCGCTGGCATAGGCCGCCGCATCCGGTGCATCGCCCAGCCGCCCATAGAACAGGATTCCGATCAGCGCCACGCCCAGCGCATTGCTCGCCTGCTGCACCATCGACAACACGCCCGACGCCACGCCCGCATGCTGCGGCGGCAGGCCGGCCAGCACGGTGGACACCAGCGGCGCCATCACCATGCCGAGCCCCGCGCCCTGCACCAGCAGCAGCGGCACCATCCACGCGGCCACGTGCGTGTGTCCGGCCCACCCCGCCACGTTGACGAACTGCAATGCATGGCCCGCGGCCAGCACCAGGGCGCCGAGCGCGATCGGAGGCTTGCCGCCGAAGCGGCGTGCCAGGCGCGCGCCGGCCATCGAGGTTGCGAAGAAGCCGACCGCCAATGAGGTGAAGACGATGCCCGAGCTCAGCGGGCCGAGCGCCAGGCCTTGCTGCAGGTAGAGCGCCAGCACGAAGTAGAGCGAGGCATTGCCGACATAGAAGGCCAGCGTGGTGAAAAGTCCCATGACGAAGCGCCGGTTCGCCAGCAGCACGGGCGCCACCAGTGGCGCACCGCCGTTCGCGGCCAGCCGGCGCTGCTGGAAAGCGAACGCAGCGAGCAGCGGCAGCGCGGCGGCAAGGCACAGCCAGCTCCACAGCGGCCAGCCCTGCTGGCGGCCTTCCACCAGCGGCAGCACCACGGCGACCGAACCCGCGGCCACCAACAGCATGCCGGCAAGGTCGAGCTTGCTGTTGCTGCCACTGTTCGCAAGCGGCGGAATGAGGCGCGGTGCCAACGCCAGCGCCAGCAGCCCGATCGGCACGTTGATGAGAAAGCAGCTGCGCCAGCCCAGCCCCGCCAGGTCCGCATGGATCAGCAAGCCGCCCACCAGCTGCCCCAGCGTGGCGCCAAGCCCCAGCGTGAGCCCGTAGGCCGCAAAGGCGCGCGCGCGGTCTTCGCCGGTGTAGGCCAGGCCGATCATCGCGAGCACCTGCGGCTGCAGCAGCGCACCGGCCAGCCCCTGCAGCACGCGCGCCGCCACCAGCAATTCGGCATTCGGCGCAAAGCCGCAGGCGGCCGAGGCCAGCGTGAACAGCAGGAGGCCGAGCATGAACATGCGGCGGCGGCCCAAAAGGTCGCCCAGGCGGCCGCCGGTGATGAGGCCCGCGGCAGTGGCCAGGCCGTAGCCCGCCACCACCAGTTGCAGCGTGGCGGTGCTCGCCAGCAGCTCGCGCTGCATCGAGGGCAGCGCGACGTTGACGATGAAGAAGTCCAGCACCACCAGGAAGGTGCCGCTGAGCATGACCCACAGGGCCAGCGGGCCGGGCTTCGTCGCGCCCGTGCCGTGGATGCCCGGGGAAGGAAGCGATGCGGCGGGAACAGCGGGATTGGACTGGGTCATGATGGCCTCGAGTGTTGGGGTGGCGGCGTATGGCGGCAATGACCTCGCAGGTCATGGCCGGCCTTTGTCCAAGCGATCAGGCGGCGGGCGTCGGCAGGATGAACTGGTAGTCGATGGCGATGCGGCCGTCCTCGGCCAGCAGCAGGAACTCCAGCCCGAGCGCAGCGACCGGGCCGCCCGCGGCAGGGACCATCTGCCAATGGAACATCACGGTGTCGCGCAGCAGCTGGGCATCGCCGGTGGCAATGAAGCGAAAGCCGTTGCCGCGCACATTCTTTTCGTGCGAGCTGGCGACGCGTTGCTCCAGCGCCTCGTAGCCCTTGGCCTGCAGCGTGCGCACGTAGTGCTCGCCCTGCGGCACCCAGAGGCTGGCGATGGCGTCGCGGCGGGCGCCGGCGTCCGGCAGGTTCCAGAGGGCGACGTAGCGTTCGGCGAGCTCTGCGGCGTGGGTGTCGGCATGCATGTGTCTGCTCCTGTGCGGTGAGAGTGAAGTCGCAGTTTCCGCCGCGGCGAGTGGACAGTGAATGCCCGTAAAGCCGACAATCTTGTCCATTCGTCCACTGCCACCGGAGCCTTCATGGACCCACTCGACGATGTTTTCGCCGCCATGCGAGTGCGCAGCGCGCTGTACGCCCGGCTTGAGGCCGGCGCGCCCTGGGGCGTGAGCCTGGCTGGCGGAGAGAGCGCGCGTTTCGGACTCGTGGTGCGCGGCAGCTGCCTGCTCGAGGCGCCGGGCGTCGCACAGCCCGTGCCCCTGGCCGCGGGCGACTGCTACGTGCTCGCGCACGGCACGCCCTATGTGCTGCGCGACCACCCGAACACGCCCACGGTGAGCTGCGCCTCGGTGGTGCGCGACCGCATCGGCGGCGTGGTCGAGCTGGGCGGCACGGGCACCGCGGCCTCGGTGATCTGCGGCTGGTTCCACTTCGACCAGCGTGCCGCGCGCCCGCTGCTCGACCTGCTGCCGGTGCTGCTGCACGTGAAGATGGAAGAGGCGCGCGCCTTGGCTCTGCAGGGCACGCTGCAGCTGCTCGCGATGGAAACCGGCGAGCCGGGCCTGGGTTCGGGCCTGCTCGTGAGCCGGCTGGCCGACATCGTGTTCGTGCAGGCGGTGCGTGCCCACGTGGCGGCCCATGGCGAATCGCAGACGGGCTGGCTGGCCGCGCTGACCGACGCGCGCATCGGCCCCGCACTGCGCGCCATGCACAAGGACATGGCGCGCGACTGGACGGTGGAAGCGCTGGCCTCGACGGCAAGCCTGTCGCGCTCGGCCTTCGCGCAGCGCTTTCGCGAGCGCGTGGGCCAGGCGCCGCTCGAATACCTCACGCAGTGGCGCATGTTCAAGGCCGGCAACATGCTCGGCCAGGGCCATGCGGCCGTGGGTGCGATCGCAGGCGCGGTGGGCTACGAATCGGAAGCTGCCTTCAGCAAGGCTTTCAAGCGCCGCATGGGCATGGCACCGGGCGCATGGCGCGCCGCGGCGCGCGAGGGCTCTGCCGCCTAGGCGCCCGCCGGAAGGCCCGCCTTGATCTTGGCCGCGTGCTTGAACTGCGCCGCCGCAAAGGCCCACACCATGCGCGTGGCATCGGGCCCGGCCGGGTCGCTGAAGAGCAGCTGGGCGGCACCGCCGCTCCAGGCATGGCCGAGTCCCGCGATCTCGCACAGCACGACCAGCGTGCGGCCCTTGCGCCGGAACTCGGTCAGCCGCATGGCGTGCCGCTTGCCGCGCTGCAGCGTGCGTGCGGCCCCCGGCTTGGCGCCCACGGCCGTGGCCCACACGGCCGCGCTGTTGACGGCATTGCTCGGCGCCACCACGGCATCGGCCTCGCCATGGATCACCAGCATCGGCGGCAGGGTCGCGAACACGGCGGCCGCGCCCATGGCCTTGCCGACCGCGGTGGTCGGCATCGGCGGCGCGTGCTGCCCGCGCATCGCGCCCAGGGCCGTGGCCGAGGACTTCGCTGCGCCCGGCGCCACGCCCGAATGCATGGCCACGGCGCGAAAGCGCGCCGGATAGCGCGTGGCCAGCAGCGCCGCCATGCTGGCCCCGGCCGACAGGCCCGCCAACGCGATGCGCTCGCGGTCCACCGGATAGAGCATCGAGGCCTGGTCGATGGCCGCCATCAAGGTGGCGGCCTCGGCGTCGGCCTTGCCCGATCGCCGCTCGTACCAGTTCCAGCAGCCTTGGGGATGGGCCAGCCTGTCCTGCTCCAGGTAGAGCACCAGGAAGCGCTGGCGCACCGCAAGCGCGTTCATTCGCGTGCTGGCCGCGAAGTCGCGCCCGGTCTGGCCGCAGCCGTGCAGCATGACCATGAGCGGCAACTTCTCGCCGGGCTGCAGTTGCAGGCCGGCCGGGCGGAACAGGTGGTAGCCGCGCGCACCGCCGGGCCCCAGCGCCATGCCGCCGAGCCAGTCGCCCTTGCCCGGCGGCGGCTTGAGCCGCTTGGCGGTTGCGCGCTGCACCTGGCCCGCCACGCGCTTGCTGTTGCCGAGCGTGATCTTCGTGAGGGCCTTCAGGTTGCGCTCATACGCGCGGGCGAACAGGGAAGCGGTGGAACGGCGGGCCATGGCGCAGTGTGACGCAAAGCGCCGGCCATCCAAACAGCGGCCGAGGCCCTAGTAGATTTCCGGCACGATCATGCTGGCCGGCACCGGCTGGCGCAGGTAGTCGGCATGGCGCTCGCGCGCGGGCAGCTCCACCGGCGGATGCGGCACCTCCTGGTAGGGCAGCTGGCCCAGCAGGTGGCTGATGCAGTTCAGCCGCGCCTTCTTCTTGTCCACCGCCTGCACCACCCACCACGGCGCTTCCGCAATGTGGGTGCGCTCCAGCATGATTTCCTTCGCCTTGGTGTATTCCTCCCAGCGGCGGCGGCTTTCCAGGTCCATGGGGCTGAGCTTCCATTGCTTGAGCGGATCGTGGATGCGGCCCAGGAAGCGCATGTGCTGCTCGTCGTCGGTGATGGAGAACCAGTACTTGATGAGCTTGATGCCCGAGCGCACCAGCATCTTCTCGAACTCCGGCACGGTGCGGAAGAACTCCTCGTACTCGTCGTCGCTGCAAAAGCCCATCACGCGTTCCACGCCGGCGCGGTTGTACCAACTGCGGTCGAACAGCACCATCTCGCCGGCAGCCGGCAGGTGCGCGGCGTAGCGCTGGAAGTACCACTGCGTGCGCTCGCGGTCGTTGGGCGCAGGCAGCGCGGCCACGCGGGCCACGCGCGGGTTCAGGCGCTGCGTGATGCGCTTGATGACGCCGCCCTTGCCCGCCGCGTCGCGGCCCTCGAAAAGAATGACCACCTTCTGCCTGCTGTGCTGCACCCAGTCCTGCAGCTTCACGAGTTCGCCCTGCAGCCGGAACAATTCCTTGAAGTAGGCCTGGCGCGCCGCCTTGTCGTCCGTGCGCGACGCGGGGTCGAGGCCGTCGATGTTGCGGTCCTCGATCTCCAGTTCGAGCTCCTCGTCGTAGCTGTCGATCAAGTCGCGGGCGATGCGTTGCATCAGCTCCTCGTGGTCCGGAAGTGCGCTCGTCAGCATCATGGGCAAAAAGAAGGTGTGGGGTGGAACGGGGCATGCTGCCCGCCGCAGATGACGGTTGCGTGACGGGCCGCATGGCGCCGACACGAAGTTGTCACATATGGCGAACACCATCCGGTGCACACCCTCCGTCCTTCCTGATCCAACGCACCTTGCCGGCACTCCATGACCTGGCCGCCAATTCATATGGCGGCGACGAAGCCGGACTGATCTGCGGCTACCTGTTCGACGCCGCGGCGCCGGAACCCGTGCGCGCGATCGACTCGGCGCAGGCTGCGGCCTGGCTGGACGCCGCTGCGCCCTCTTCGCCGGAGTCTTCCTTCCTCTGGCTGCACTTCAACCTGAGCCACGCGCAAGCGGAGCGCTGGCTGCTGCGCCATGCGCGCCTGTCCGACACCTTCTACGAAACGCTGCACGAAGGCCTGCCCTCCACGCGCATCGAGCGCGCCGACGATTCGCTGATCGCCGTGATCAATGACGTGCACTTCGAGTTCAGCTTCGAGCCCTCGGACATCTCCACGCTCTGGATCAGCGTGGGGCCGCGGCTGGTGGTCACGGCGCGCACCAAGCCGCTGCGCTCGGTCGACGCGCTGCGCACGGCGGTCAAGGCCGGCGACGCGCCGCGCTCGAGCACCGAACTGCTCGAGCACCTGCTGCGCGCGCAGGCCGACGTGCTGGTGAAGATCGTGCGCGGCGTCACTTCGCGCATCGACCGCATCGAGGACGAGCTGCTGGCCGGCCGGCTCGACCACAAGCGCGCCCGGCTCGGCGTGCTGCGCCGGCTGCTGGTGCGGCTGCAGCGCCTCTTGGCCCCCGAGCCCGCCGCCCTCTTCCGCCTGCTGCAGGGCCCGCCGGCCTGGATGGCGGAGCCCGATGCGCAGGAGCTTCGGGGTTCGACAGAGGAGTTCTCGGTGGTGCTGCGCGACATGCAGGCGCTGCAGGAGCGCATCAAGCTGCTGCAGGAAGAAATCGCCGCCAACGTGAACGAGGACAACAACCGCAGCCTGTTCGTGCTGACGGTGGTGACCGTGCTCGCGCTGCCGATCAATATCCTGGCGGGCCTGTTCGGCATGAACGTGGGCGGCATTCCGCTGGCCGAGCACAAGCACGGGTTCTGGATCGTGGTGGCGATCGTCGCGAGCTTCACCGCGGTGGCCGCGTGGGCGGCTTTTCGCAAGAAGCGCTGAGCCGCGCCGGCCGCCGCAGTAATGCTATTTATTTAATAGCAACCACAATAGCATCCATGCGCCCGCATCGATGTTCCAGACCCAATAGAATGCAAATGTGTCCTCCATTCTCAATGCCGATCTGCACTGCCATTCCGTGGTTTCCGACGGCACATTGACGCCCGAAGAATTGGCCGCGCGCGCCGCCGCCAACGGGGTCGAGCTCTGGGCGCTCACCGACCATGACGAAGTCGGCGGCCAGCACCGCGCGGCCGCCGCGGCGCGCGCCAACGGCATCCGCTATCTCACCGGCACCGAGATCTCGGTGACCTTCGCCAACGAGACCGTGCACATCGTCGGCCTGGGCTTCGACCCCGACGACGCCGCCATGACGCAGGGCCTCTACGACACGCGCGGCGGCCGTGGCAAGCGCGCGCAGGAAATGTCCGAGGGGCTGGCCAAGGTCGGCATCCACGGCGCCTACGAAGGCGCGCTCAAGTTCGTCGGCAATCCCGAGCTGATCTCGCGCACCCACTTCGCGCGCTTCCTGGTCGAGCAGGGCCACTGCCGCGACACGCCCGAGGTGTTCCGCAAGTACCTGACCGAAGGCAAGCCCGGCTACGTGCCGCACCGCTGGGCCTCGCTCAAGGATGCGGTGCACTGGATCACGGCCGCCAAGGGCATGGCCGTCATCGCGCATCCGGGGCGCTACAAGTTCACCGCCAACGAGGAATACGCGCTGTTCCTCGAATTCAAGGCGCATGGCGGGCGGGCGATCGAGGTCGTCACCGGCAGCCACACGACCGCCGAATACGTCGAGTACGCCGACAAGGCGCTCGAGTTCGATTTCGCCGCCTCGCGCGGCAGCGATTTCCACAGCCCCGACGAAAGCCATTGCGATCTCGGCAAGCTGCCACCGTTGCCCGGTGCGCTCACGCCGGTGTGGGAACTGCTCAGCCACCGCATCCAGCAGTGAGCCAGAGCCCCGGGTCCGGCAGCGACAGCGCGGCAACGGCGGCACTGGCGAACGCCCGCGCCGCGGCACGCCAGACGCGCGACCTCGAGTCCGAACGCATCCTCGCGGGCATCGGCATGGTGCTGGTGGCGGTGGCCTGCTTTGCCACGCTCGACACCGCCACCAAGACCTCCACCGCCGCCGTGCCCATTCTGATGGGCGTGTGGTTCCGCTATGCCTTCCAGGCCGTGGCCACCACCGCGGTGCTGCTGCCGCGGCACGGCACCGCCCTGCTGCGCACGCAGCATCCGCGCTACCAGCTGCTGCGCGGCGCGCTGCTGCTGGTGTCGAGCACGCTGGCCTTCCTGAGCCTGCGCTACATGCCGCTGGCCGAGTTCACGTCCATCGTGCTCATTGCGCCGCTCGTCATCACCCTGCTTGCGGCCACCACGCTCAAGGAGCAGGTCTCTGCGCTGCGCTGGGTGCTGGTGGCCGGCGGCTTCGCCGGCACGCTGGTCATCCTGCGCCCGGGCGGCGATGCGTTCAGCTGGGCCGTGCTGCTGCCCATTGGGCTGGTGCTGACCAACGCCTGGTTCCAGGTGCTCACGAGCAAGCTGGCGCAGACCGAGAATCCGCTCACGATGCATTTCTATACCGGCTGGGTGGGCGCGCTGATCGCCTCGCTGGCGCTGCCCTTCGTGTGGACCGCCCTGCCCTCGTGGCACTGGTGGGCCTTGCTGTGCCTCATGGGGTTCATGGGCACGGTGGGACACTTCATCCTCATCCTGGCCTACCAGCGCGCACCGGCATCCACGCTCACGCCCTACCTCTATGCGCAGATCGCGTTTGCCATGTTCGGTGGCTGGCTGGTCTTTTCCCACGTGCCCGACCGCTTCTCGCTCATCGGCATGTCGATGATCGCGGAGTGCGGCGCGGCCGGCGCCTGGCTCACGGTGCGCGAGCGCCGCGTGCCGATCGAGCCGGCCGAATCCTGATCAGGAGTCTTTTGTATGGCCCAGTATTTCGAAGTCCACCCCGAGAACCCGCAGCAGCGGCTGCTCAAGCAGGCCGCCGCGCTCTTGCAGCGCGGCGAGATCGTGGCCGTGCCCACCGATTCGAGCTACGCGCTGGCCTGCCACCTCGACGACAAGGACGCGGTCGACCAATTGCGCCGCATCCGCCAGGTCGACGAGAAGCACCATCTCACGCTACTGTGCCGCGACCTGAGCGAGCTGGCCAACTACGCGCGCGTCGACAACAAGCAGTACCGGCTGCTGAAGGCCGCGACGCCCGGGCCCTACACCTTCCTGCTCGAGGCCACCAAGGAAGTGCCGCGGCGCGTGAGCCATCCGCAGCGCAAGACCATCGGCCTGCGCGTGCCCGACCACAAGGTGCTGCTCGAGCTGCTGATGCTGCATGGCGCGCCGCTTCTGGCCACCACCTTGATCGCGCCCGGCGAGACCGAGGCGCTGAACGACGCGCAGACCATCCGCGAGCGCTTCGAAAAGCAGATCGGCGCCGTCATCGACGCCGGCGCCTGCCCTTCGCAACCCACCACCGTGGTGGACCTCACGCCCATGGGCACGGGCGACGATCCGGTGGTGGTGCGGCAGGGCCGCGGCACGCTGGCGGTGCTTGGCCTCTGACAAGCGGCACCGCAGCTTTCACTCCGTCTGACACAATCGCCCAGTGGATATTTCCAACCTGATACAGACCGTACTTATTTACGCTTTGCCCGTGGTCTTTGCGATCACGGTGCACGAGGCGGCGCATGGCTATGTGGCGCGCCACTTCGGCGACAACACGGCCGAGGCCATGGGCCGCGTCACGCTCAACCCGATCAAGCACATCGACCCCATCGGGACCATCCTGATGCCACTGATGCTGTACTTCGCAACCTCCGGGGCCTTCCTGTTCGGCTATGCCAAGCCGGTGCCGGTGAACTTCGGGCGCCTTCGCCATCCGAAGCGCGACATGATCTGGGTGGCTCTGGCAGGGCCTGCGTCCAATTTCGTGCAGGCCATCCTCTGGGCGCTGGTGCTCGTGGGGCTGGTAGCGGCCGGCATCGATGAAACCTTTTTCATCAAGATGGCGCAGGGCGGTGTGCTGGTCAACCTCGTGATGTGGGCCTTCAATCTCTTTCCGCTGCCTCCGCTCGATGGCGGCCGCGTTCTTGCAGGCCTGCTGCCCAACGGACCGGCGCAGAATTTCCTCGCGCGCATCGAGCCCTTCGGTTTCTTCATCGTGATGGGCCTGGTGCTCGCGGGCATCGTCAGCACCTTCTGGCTGCGTCCGCTGATGGACTTCGGCTACATGGCCATCAACCTGCTCATCTCTCCGCTCACGGCTTTGCTGCGTTAAGTTCTCCTCTCCTGCCATGGCTTCGTCTTCCCCCGCTCCCCTGCGCGTCCTGACCGGCATCACGCCGTCGGGCACGCCGCACCTCGGCAACTACGTCGGCTCGATCCGCCATTCGGTACGCCAGAGCGTCGCGCCGGGCGTCGAGAGCTTCTTCTTCCTGGCCGACTACCACGCGCTCATCAAGGTGCAGGAGCCGGCGCTGATCCAGCGCTCCACGCTCGAGATCGCCGCGAGCTGGCTGGCCTGCGGGCTCGACCCCGAACGCGTCACCTTCTACCGCCAGTCGGACATCGTCGAGATCACCGAGCTCACCTGGTTCCTCACCTGCGTGACCGGCAAGGGCGTGCTCAACCGCGCCCACGCCTACAAGGCGCAGCTCGACAAGAACATCGCCAAGGGCGAAGACCCGGACGCCGACGTGACGGCCGGCCTCTTCATGTACCCGGTGCTGATGGGCGCCGACATCCTGATGTTCAACGCGCACAAGGTGCCCGTGGGGCGCGACCAGGTGCAGCACATCGAAATGGCGCGCGACATGGCGCAGCGCTTCAACCACCAGTACGGCGAGCACTTCACGCTGCCCGAAGCCGAGATCGACGATGCCGTCGCCACCCTGCCCGGCCTCGACGGCCGCAAGATGAGCAAGAGCTACGGCAACACCATTGCCATGTTCGCGCCGCGCGCGCAGCTGCAAAAGCAGATCGCCAGCATCGTGACCGACTCGCGCGCGCCCGGCGAGCCCAAGGACACCGAAGGCTCGGCGCTGTTCCAGATCTACCAGGCCTTTGCCAGCGCCGAAGAAACCGAGGCGCTGCGCAAGGCGTACGCCGACGGCATCGGCTGGGGCGACGCCAAGCAGATGCTGTTCGAGCGCATCGACCTCGAGGTGGCGCCGCTGCGCGCGCGCTACGAAGCACTGATGAACGACCCGGCGGAGATCGAGCGCATCCTGCTCATCGGCGCCGAAAAGGCCCGCAAGCTCTCGCGCCCCTTCATGGCCGAGCTGCGCCACGCGGTGGGGCTGCGCAACCTTGCATCGGGCCGCGACAAGGGCGGTGCCCGCAAGGCGGCCAAGGTCGCCAAGCCGAGTTTCAAGCAGTACCGCGAGCGCGATGGCCTGTTCTATTTCAAGCTGCTCGACGCCCACGGCGCCACCTTGCTGCAGAGCCGCGGATTCGCCTCGCCGCAGGAAGCCGGCCGCGCCATCGCCGCCCTGCAGCAGCAGCGCGGCGCGGCACTGGCCGCGCTCGCCGAGCAGCTCGAGCCGGCCGGCCCGGAAGAATTGCGCGCCGCGAACGAGGCGCTGGAAGCACTGGCGGAGACAACAACCTCTACCAACGGAAGTTGATCCGGCAATATCCATCGGCTTACCCGCCGAGGACTGACGAGAGAAGACCGTGCGATCACTAAGGAAGAAAACATGAGCATTTATGTCATCGACGACCACCCCCTGATGCGCGACGCGATCGTGATGGTGCTGCGGCGTCTGCGGCCGGCCGAAAACATCGTCGAGCTCGAGCGCCTCGACAAGCTCGCGAGTGCGGTCCAGCAGCGCGGCGAGCCAACGCTTTTCTGCCTCGACCTGAAGCTGCCCGACACCAATGGCGTCTCGGGCGTGGTCGCTGTCAAGCAGGTCTATCCCAACGTGCCGATCGCCGTCTATTCGGCAGCACCGGCCGGGGACATGGAAGACGCCTGCATCGAAGCCGGCGCCGACACCTACATCGAGAAGTCGGCCAGCTCGGCCGAACTGGCCGCCGCGCTGCGCGGCCTGCTGATGGCGGGCTCGGAAGAGGCGGACGAGCCGGCGCTGGCCAGCAACAGCAAGCTGTCGAAGCGCCAGACGCAGCTGATCGCGATGCTCGACAAGGGCATGAGCAACCGCGACATCGCCACCGACCTCGAGATCAGCGAGCACACCGTGAAGGTGCACCTGTGGCGCCTGTTCCGCCGTCTGGGCGTGAAGAGCCGCACGCAGGCGCTGCATTACGCGCGGACCAATGGGTTGCTTTCCGGAAGCTGAGCCCACCCCCGAAGCGGCTCACTTCGTGTAGCCGCCTCCCCCTCAAGGGGGCAACACCAGTGGCCCCGCGAAGCCGGTTCCACGGTGGCACTAGGCTCCCCCCCAAGCTTCGCGCACTTCGTGTCGCTTCGCCAACCCCCTACCGGGGGCAACACCGGAGGCCCGGCAAAGCCGGTTCCTCGGTGTTTCTGGAAGGGTTGAACCGCGCCTTATGCGCGGTTTTTTATTGGCCGCCGGCTCAGCCGCCGGAGGCGCTGACGCGGGCTTGGGCCACGGCTTCGTCGGCGTCGTGCAGGGCGACGCGGAACACGCTGCCGCTGCCGAGGCGGGAGCGCACGCTGACGGGATGGCCCAGCACGTGCGAGAGGCGCGCGACGATGGCCAGGCCCAGGCCGAAGCCGTCGGAGGTGCCGGCGTGGTCGGCCACCTTGTAGAACTCCAGGAACACGTCGCGCAGGTGTTCGGGCGCAATGCCGATGCCGGTGTCCCACACCTCCACGCGCAGGCCGTCGCGCGTCTGCCGCGAGGCCAGCAGCACGCCGCCGTCGGTGGTGTACTTGATCGCGTTGGCCAGCAAGTTGCCGAGCATGCGGCGCACCCGGATCGGGTCGGTCAGGAAGCTGCCCTCGGTCACGTGCACGCGGAAATCGAGCCCCCGGCTTTCCGCTACCGGGCGGTATTGCAGCTCCAGGTCGTGCAGCAGTTCGGCCACGTCCACACGCTCGATGTGCAGGCGCACCTGGCCCGAATCGATGCGCGCGAGGTCGAACATCGAATCGAACAGCGCGTTCACCGCGTGCGTGGCGCGAACGATCTTGGGCGCGAGTTCCAGCACCAGTTCGGGCTCGTTGCGCAGCCAGTCGGCGTAGAGCGACAAGGCCAGCACCGGCTGACGCATGTCGTGCGCGGCGCTCGCGAGAAAGCGGTTCTTCATGGCCACGGCCGCCACCGCGGCCTGCCGCTGCTGCGTGAGCGACTTGATCAGGATGTGGTTGTGGAACAGCAGCTCCAGACTGTTGCGCGCCGTCTCGTGGATGTGGCGCCCCGCGCGCAGCAGCAGGAACCAGTGCAGGATCGGCAGGATCGGCATCAGGAAGCCGTACTGGAAATGCGGCTCCACGAGGTTGATGCTCACGAGCCGGATCAGAACCGCCCCCAGCATCGTGATGAACAGCGTGTTGACGTAGCGCTTGAGCAGCGGTGGATGCAGCGCCAGCCCGTTGAGCGGAAAGGTGCCGACGCCGGCCACGATGAGCCAGCTCATGAACTGGTTGACCTGCGGCGTGCGCTCGAAGAACAGCAGGATCGACAGGCCCCAGACCACCGCGCTGGTGCTCCAGATGAAGCCATAGCGTTCGGTGAACTGCTGCTGCGCCGCCGCGCTCCGGCCGGCGTAGCGCACGGCATAGACCCTGGCGCCCCAGGCCCGGCAAGCCGTGGCAATGAGGCCCGCGGCAAGCCAGGTCAGCAGTTCCCATCGGGGCACATAGCTCCAGTTCAGGCCGACCATCCCCGGCATGAGCGCCGCCGAAACAATGTAGGACCCGCGCGCGGAGCGCATGAGGCTGCGGATCAGCTCGCCGCGTACCCAGGATTCAGCTTCGTCGGCCGAAGCCGGGACCGGTGTCACGCTCGCGATCGACGGATTGGCCATGTGGCGCGGAGCCTCTTGTTCATTCGGGACTACAAGGAAAAAATCCCGGCATGCGGGGGGCATGGGGAGGTGCGATCTTAACGGCCCGATACAGTTGCTTCGAAGCTTGGCTGGACGCCTCAAGCAGCGGCCGCGAAAAACGCGAAGGCATGGGAAACGAAAGGCTCCGGTTTCGCCGGCGCGGATGGCCGGGCCACGGAACGGGCAAAAAAATAGCCCCTTTGCGGGGCCATTCTTGGAGGAGAGGGAGGGATTCGAACCCTCGGTACTATCGCTAGTACGCCTGATTTCGAGTCAGGTACATTCGACCACTCTGCCACCTCTCCGGTGCTGTCGAGCCTGCGATTATAGCAGACCAAAACCGGGCTTTTGAAGCCCCGTTCGTTCAACTGCGCAACAGTTCCAGTCCGCCGAGGTAGGGCCGCAGCGCCGCGGGCACGTTGATCGAGCCGTCCTCGTTCTGGTGGTTTTCCAGCACCGCGACCAATGTGCGGCCCACCGCCAGGCCCGAGCCGTTGAGCGTGTGGACGAGTTCGTTCTTGCCCTGCGCGTTCTTGAAACGGGCCTGCAGGCGGCGCGCCTGGAAGGCTTCGCAGTTCGACACCGAGCTGATCTCGCGGTAGGTGTTCTGCGCCGGCAGCCACACCTCGAGGTCGTAGGTCTTGGTGGCGCCAAAGCCCATGTCGCCGGTGCACAGCAGCACCACGCGGTACGGCAGCTCGAGCGCCTGCAGCACGGCCTCGGCGTGGCCGGTCATCTGCTCGAGCGCGTCGTAGCTCTTTTCGGGGTGGACGATCTGCACCATCTCGACCTTGTCGAACTGGTGCTGGCGGATCATGCCGCGCGTGTCGCGCCCGGCGCTGCCCGCTTCGGAGCGAAAGCACGGCGTGTGGGCCGTGAGCTTGATCGGCAATTGGGCCTCGGCCACCACCTCGTCGCGCACGAAGTTGGTGAGCGGCACTTCGCTGGTCGGAATGAGGTAGAGCGCCGAATGGTCGGGCGCGGGCTCGCCCTCCTGGCCGCCCTTCTTGGCAGCGAACAGGTCGCCTTCGAACTTGGGCAGCTGGCCGGTGCCGCTGAGGGTGGCGGCGTTGACGATGTAGGGCACGTAGCACTCGGCATAGCCGTGCTTCTCGGTCTGGGTGTCGAGCATGAACTGCGCGAGCGCGCGGTGCAGCCGGGCGATCGGCCCCTTCATGACGGTGAAGCGCGAGCCCGCGAGCTTGGCGCCCATCTCGAAGTCGAGCCCCAGGGGCGCGCCCAGGTCCACGTGGTCCTTGGCCGCGAAGGGCAGCGGCGCGGCATTGGCGCCGGCACCGCCCTGCGGGCTCCAGCGGCGCATCTCGACATTGCCGGTTTCGTCCTCGCCGACCGGCACGCTGGCGTGCGGCAGGTTGGGCACGGCCAGCAGCAGTGCCTGCAGTTCGGGCTGGATCTGGTCGAGCCGCGCGGACTGCGATTCCTGCTCGGCCTTGAGCGCATTGACCTCGGCCATCAGCGCATCGACCGGCTCGCCTTTGGCCTTGAGCGGGCCGATCTGCTTGTTCAGCGCGTTGCGCCGGGCCTGGATTTCCTCGGTGCGGGTTTGCAGCGTCTTGCGCTCGGCCTCGAGCGCGGTGAACGCCGACACGTCGAGGTAGGGCTGGTTCTTCTTGCGTTTTTCGAGGCCGGCCACAGCGGAGGCCAGGTCTTTGCGGAGCAGAGTGATGTCAAGCATGGGGGGATTTTAGGTGGGCGTAGCATCGCCCTCCCGCAACTTCAACCGAAGGGAAAGAGCGATGCAAGCCTATCTGACATTCAACGGCAACGCGGCCGAGGCGCTGGCCTTCTACGCGAAGGCGCTGGGCGGCAAGGTCGTCTTCAGCATGAGCTTCGGCGAAAGCCCGATGGGTGCCGAAACGCCGGCCGCCTACAAGGACAAGATCATGCACGCCACGCTGGAGGCCCGTGGCCACCAGCTGATGGCCTCCGACATGCCGCCCGGCATGCCCTTCGAGGGCCACAAGGGCTTTTCGCTGTCGGTTCAGGGCAACAGCGTGGACGAGGGAAAGAAGCTCTTCGACGCGCTGGCCGAAGGCGGCGAGGTCACGATGCCGTTCGGCCCGCAGTTCTGGGCCGCGGGCTTCGGCATGCTGAAGGACAAGTTCGGCGTGCCGTGGATGGTCAATTGCGAGAAATAAGGCGGCCGCCTCAGACCACGGTGGCCGGGTCGACGTTCGCCCCGCAGACGATCAGGCAGACCTTCTCGCCTTCGCGCGGCACGTAGGCACCGGTCTGCAGCGCCGCCAGCGGCAGCGCGGCGGCCGGCTCCACGGCGAGCTTCAATTCCTTCCACAGCCACTGCTGCGCGGCGCGGATGGATTCGTCGGACAGCAGCAGTGCGTCCTGCACGTATTGCTGGGTGATGTCCCAGGAAATGGCGCCGATGCGGCGCGCGCCGAGCGAATCGGCGGCAATGCCGCCCACCTCGACATCGACCGGCTCGCCGGCCTGGCGGGCGCGGTACAGCGTGGGCGCCTTTTCGGGCTCGAGCGCCACCACGCGGGCGCGCTTTTCGAACCAGCCGGCAAGGCCGCCGATCAGGCCGCCACCGCCCACGCTCACGAGCACGGAATCGGGCAGGCCGCCCTGCGTCTCGATCTCCTGGCCGAGCGTGCCCGCGCCGGCCACGACTTCGGGCTGGTCGTAGGCATGCGTGAGCAAGGCGCCGGTTTCCTCCTGGCGCGCGAGGCAGGCCGCCAGCGCATCGGGATAGAGCTCGCCGACCACCACCACCTCGGCGCCGAGCGCCCTCAGGCGGGCGCGCTTGGCTTCGGGCGAGACGCCCGGCAGAAACACCTGGCAGCGCACGCCCAGCGCCTTGGCTGCCGCCGCGGTGGCAATGCCCGCGTTGCCGCCCGAGGCCACAATCACGCCGCTTTCGGGAATGTCGTTGGCCAGCAGGCGGTTCATCATGCCGCGCGCCTTGAAGCTGCCGCTCACCTGCATGTGCTCGAGCTTGAGCCACAGCTCCACGCCCGGCGCCGCGAGGCCGAAGGCCGCGGACGGCAGCTTCCAGAGCGGGGTCTGGCGCAGGAAGCCGCCGGCGCGCTCGCGCAGCCTGCGGGAGGCGCTCTCGGTTTCAGAGCGCCAGTGGGTGTTTTCGTTGTTCAAGAGATGTGTCCAGGAGGGGGAATGTCGTCGAGCTTGAGGCCCTTGGGGAGCGGAAACTTGATGGTTTCCTCGATGCCGTCCATCTTGCGGACCGACACCGCGCCCAGCGCCCTCACGCGCTCGACCACTTCGCGCACCAGCACCTCGGGGGCGGAGGCGCCGGCCGTGAGGCCGACCCGGCCCTTGCCCTCGAACCACTCGGGCTTGAGCTCGTCGGCCGAATCGACCATGTAGCTTTCGGTGCCCAGGCGCTCGGCCAGCTCGCGCAGCCGGTTGCTGTTGGAGCTGGTGGGGCTGCCGACCACGATCACCAGGTCGACCTGCGGGCTCAGGATCTTGACCGCGTCCTGGCGGTTCTGCGTGGCATAGCAGATGTCCTGCTGCTTGGGCTCGCGCACCTTCGGAAAGCGCGTGCGCACGGCCGCCGCGATCTCGGCTGCGTCGTCCACGCTGAGCGTGGTCTGCGTGACCACGGCGAGCTTCTCGGTCTGCGCGGGCGCCACCTTTGCCACGTCTTCCACGTCCTCCACCAGGTGGATGCCGCTCGAAAGCTGGCCCATGGTGCCTTCGACCTCGGGGTGCCCCTTGTGGCCGATCATGATGAACTCGTAGCCCTCCTTGGCGAGCTTGGCGACCTCGACGTGCACCTTGGTCACCAGCGGGCAGGTGGCATCGAAGACGTCGAAGCCGCGGTCGCGCGCCTCCTGCTGCACCGCCTTGCTCACGCCATGGGCGCTGAACACCAGCGTGGCGCCGGGCGGCACGTCGGCCAGGTCCTCGATGAAGATCGCGCCCTTGGCCTTGAGCTCGTTGACCACGTAGGTGTTGTGCACGATCTCGTGGCGCACGTAGATCGGCGCGCCGAACTTGGCAATGGCGCGCTCGACGATCTCGATGGCGCGGTCCACACCCGCGCAGAAGCCGCGCGGCTCGGCAAGGATCACTTCCTCGATGTTCGGGTTCATGCCAGGGATCCTGCGGTTCTTGCAGCCGGGCCGCTCATAGGACACCGATCAGCCGGACCTCGAAGGTCACGGGCTGCCCGGCCAGCGGATGGTTGAAGTCGAAGCGCACCGCGGTTTCGTTCGATTCGACCACCGCGCCCGCGTAGCTGCCCGCGCCGTCGGGCGTGGGGAACTGCACCACGTCGCCGACCGCGTATTGCTCGTCGGGGTCGCCCATCTGCGCGAGCAGCTTCCTGGCCACCCATTGCTGCATCTCGGGATTGCGCTCGCCGAAGGCCTCGCCCGCGGGCAGTTCGAAGGTGGCGTGGGTGCCCTCTTCCAGGCCCATGAGCCGCTGCTCCATGGCGGGCGAGAGCTCGCCGGTGCCCAGCGACAGGGTCGCGGGCTTGTCGGCGAAGGTGTTGATGATGTCGCCCGCCGGACCGGCCAGCCGGTAATGCAGGGTCAGGAACGAGCCGGAAGTCACAACGTGGGACATGGGTGCAGCGGAGGTAGGCAAAGACAAGGTGGGTGTCCCGATAAACTGGACTGCATTTTAAGGAACGGGGGCTTCCACCCGCTCTTTCAAGGTTTCACCCAGGTTTTCGATGGCATTCAAGGATCTCCCCGCCCACGCCCGCCCGCGCGAAAAGCTCATCGCGCGGGGCGCCGCCGCGCTGGCCGACGCCGAGCTGCTGGCGTTGCTGCTGCGCACCGGCGTGGCGGGAAAAAACGTGCTCCAGCTCGCGCAGGAGCTGCTCGACCACTTCGGCGGCCTTTCGGGCCTGCTGCAGACGAGCGCCGAGGACCTGAAGGTGATCAAGGGCATGGGCGGCGACGCCAAGCGCGCCGAGCTCATCGCCGTGCTCGAACTGGCGCGCCGCGCCATGGCCGAGCGCCTGAAGGAGCGCACGGTGTTCGACTCGCCCGGCACCGTCAAGCAGTACCTGCAGCTGCACATCGGATCGCGCCCCTACGAGGTGTTCGCGGTGCTGTTTCTCGATGCGCAGCACCGGCTGATCGTGCTGGAGGAGCTGTTTCGCGGAACGCTCACCCAGACCAGCGTCTACCCGCGCGAAGTGGTCACGCGTGCGCTGCACCACCAGGCCGCGGCCGTGGTGCTGTCGCACAACCATCCGAGCGGCAGCATCGAGCCCTCGCGGGCCGACGAGTCGCTCACGCAGACGCTCAGGGCCGCGCTCTCGCTGATCGACGTGCGCGTGCTCGACCATGTGATCGTCAGTGCCGGCCAGAGCTATTCGATGGCCGAGAAAGGGCTGCTCTGATGGCTTCCCGCACGCCGCCCATCAAGAACCTGGCCGACCTGAAGCAGGTGCAGCGCACGCTGGCCGAGACCCGCGAGCGCGAAGCGGCAGCGGCCGCCGCCACGGCCGCGGCCGAGCGCAAGCGCATGGCCGAGAAAGACCTGTTCGCGCGCGCCATCGGCGCCACCGAGCCGCTGCGCCGCAAGGCCGTGGTGCCGCTCGCGCCCGAGCCGCCGGCGCCCATCCCGGTGCAGCACCAGCTCGACGAGCAGCGCGTGCTGCGCGAGTCCCTGTCCGACGAGTTCGACGTGACCACCCTGCTCGACGTCGACGACGCCATGAGCTTTCGCCGCCCCGGCATCGGCACCGACGTGACCGCGCGGCTGCGCAAGGGCGACTGGAGCATCCAGGCGCAGGTCGACCTGCACGGCCTGCGCAGCGACGAGGCGCGCGAGGCGCTCGGCGGCTTCATCCGCAATGCCTACAAGCAGGGGCTGCGCTGCGTGCGCGTGGTGCACGGCAAGGGCCTGGGCTCGCCCGGCAAGCAGCCGGTGCTCAAGACCAAGACGCAGCGCTGGCTGATCCAGAAGAACGAGGTGATCGCCTTCGTGCAGGCCAAGCCGGCCGAGGGCGGGGCCGGCGCGCTCGTGGTGCTGCTGGCCCCTGCGCGGCGCTGACTGCGGCAGGCCGTCAGGCCAGGTGGTTCTTCAGCGGTATCGAGGCATCCGCCACCGCCGCCGCATCGGGGCTGCGGCCCGCTTCGAGCAGCTTGCGGCTCATCATGTGATCGACCGGCGCATTGACCGACTCGACGCACGCGAGCTGCCCGTCGACATAGTGGAACAGCGAGAACGCCTCGGGCTTGGGGCCGGCGCGGCGCACGCTGGACAGGCCCGGCGTGCCCTCGGCCGGCATCAGGCCGACCATCTGCAGGCGCATGCTGCCCTGGTCGGACCAGAACCATGGCACCGCGTCGTGCGGACGCGGCGCGCCGGTCAGCGTGGCCACGGCGGTGCGCGCCTGGTCGTTCGCGTTCTGCACCGATTCGAGCCGCAGCGCGCGGCCCGCGCGGCGGTCGGGAAAGCGCGTGCAATCGCCCACGGCGAGCACGTCGGGCGCGCTGGTCTGCATGTGGCCGTCGACCACGATGCCGTCGGCGCACTCGATGCCTGCGGCCTGCGCCAGCGCCGTCTCGGGCACCGCGCCGATGCCCAGCAGCAGCAGGTCCACCGGCTGCTTCACGCCGTTGACCTGGATCGACAGCAGCCGCTCGCCCTCGACCTCGAACGCGCCGGTGCGCGCACCGAGCACGATGTCGATGCCCGCTGCGCGATGCGTGGCGAGCACGTGCGCCGACAGCTCGGGAGACACGGCGCGGCCCAGCAGCCGCGGCGCGCTCTCGATCACCTGCACGCTCTTGCCGAGCGCCTTGGCCGTGGCCGCCACTTCGAGCCCGATGAAGCCGCCGCCCAGCACCGTGACCTGCTGCGCGGCAGCCAGCCGAGAGCGCAGGCGATGCGCCTCGTCGGCCGCGCGCAGGCTGGCCACGTTCTCGAGGCCGGGCTGCAGGTCGGGCATCTGCCGCGCACGCGTGCCGGTGGCCAGCACCAGCCGCTCCCACGGCAGGACCGCGCCCGAGCGCAAGGTGACGGTGTGCGCCTCGCGGTCGATAGCCACGGCCGCATCGCCCAGATGCAGCGTGATGCCCGCTTCGCGGTACCAGTCGGCGGCCTTGTGCGGCTGCGTGGTTTCCTCGGCGCTCTTGAGAAAGGCCTTCGACAGCGGCGGCCGGTGGTACGGCTCGCAAGCCTCCTCGCAGACCAGGTGCACGCGCGCGCCCTGCCCGGCTTCAGCCAGCCCCGCGCAAAGCTGGGCCGCGGCGTGGCCGCCGCCGATGATGACGATGGAATTCATGGAAGAGGATCTTTCGTTGCCTGTTTTATTTATTCGCCGCGGTTGCGCATCCAGTCGGCCGTCTGGAAAAACGAATCGCGCAGGCGCGCGCGCAACCCCTCGGGCACGCCGGTCTCGCCCATGGCCTGGTCCATGCAGGCCAGCCACTGGTCGCGCTCCTTGATGCCGATGCTGTGGCCGCCGATGCTTTGCGGCAGATGCCGCGCGCGCAGCATCGGATGGCCGAAACGGTCGGTGTAGTGCTGCGGACCGCCGAGCCAGCCGCACAGGAACCAGAAGAGGCGCTGGCGTGCGTTGTCGAGGCTCGTGCCGTGGACCGCGCGCAGCTGCGCATAGGCCGGTTCGAGCTCCATCAGGTCGTAGAAGCGGTCGACCAGCGCCTGCACCCGGGGTTCGCCCCCGATCCATTCGAAGGGGGTATCGGCGGGAGGCTTTTCGTGAATCTGCATGGCGGGAGTATCCCTCTGTGCGCCTGTCAGGCCTGGACGAGGTTCGGAATTCCCACGTCGGGATTCACGTCGGCCTCGTAGTCCACGCCTTCGATGCCGAAGCCGAAAAGGCGCAGGAACTCGGCCTTGTAGCCGGCGAGATCGGTGAGTTCACGGACGTTCTGGCTCGTGACCTGCGGCCAGAGCGCCGTCACGCGCGCCTGCACTTGCGGGGACAGTTCCTTGTAGTCCGCGCGCAGCCGGCCCTCCTCGTCGAGGTGCGGCGCGCTGCCGCAGAGGCTGTCGGCAAAAAGCCCGTACACCTGCTCGATGCAGCCCTCGTGCGTTCCCTCGGCCTTCATCACCTTGAACAGCAGCGACAGGTACAGCGGCATCACCGGAATCGCCGAGCTCGCCTGCGTGACGACCGCCTTCAGCACCGAGACGCGCGCATCGCCGCCCTTGGCAGCCAGCCCGGCGCGGATGCCGAGCACCTTCTGGTCGAGGTCCTTCTTGGCGGCGCCGATGGAGCCGTTCCAGTAGATGTCGTGCGTGATGCGCTCGCCCAGGTAGGTGAAGGCGGTGGTCTTCGCGCCATCGGCCAGCACGCCCGCGGCCTGCAGCGCGTCGATCCACATCTGCCAGTCTTCGCCGCCCATCACGGCCACGGTGTCGTCGATCTCTTTCTGCGTGGCGGGCTCGAGCACGGTGTCCTTGACGACCTCGTTGTCGGTGTCGAGGCCGCGCAGGCTCACGGCCTTGCCGATGGGCTTGAGCGTCGAATTGAAGACTTCGCCGGTCTTCGGATGGGTGCGCCGCGGCGCGGCCAGGCTGTAGACGACGAGGTCGACCTGGCCGAGATCCTCGCGAACGGCGTCGATGGTTTTCTGCTTCACGTCGTCGGAAAAACCGTCGCCGTTGATGCTCTTGGCGTAGAGGCCCTCTTGCGCGGCGGCGCGGTGGAAGGCGGCCGTGTTGTACCAGCCGGGCGAGCCGGGCTTGCTCTCGCTGCCGGGCCGCTCGAAGAAGACGCCCAGCGTGCCGGCGCCGCAGCCGAAGGCCGCGGTGATGCGCGCGGCCAGGCCGTAGCCGGTCGATGCGCCGATGACCAGCACCCGCTTCGGCCCGCCCGCAATCGGCCCCTTCGCCTTGACATAGCCGATCTGCTGCCTGACGTTGGCCTCGCAGCCCGCAGGATGGGTCGTGACGCAGATGAAGCCACGCACGCGCGGTTTGATGATCATGAAGAGCTCGCTCGCTGAAGATGGATGCCGCGGGGGCCGGGGGCGCGGGTTTTTGCGCCGCGAATTTAACCCAGGCCGTGCCAGGGCCGATCCGGCAAGGCCATATGCATATGTCGATTGAGGATTTAATAATCGCGGGTTTTGTTGATAGGGTCCAGCCCTTCGTCTTTTCATCCGGAGTGAGAACAACCATGCGCCACACCCTGCTCGCCGCGGCCCTCGCCGCCTCCACCCTGCTGACGGGCATCGCCGCCCATGCCGACCAGCTCGCCGACATCAAGAAGAAGGGCGAGCTCGTGGTCGGCGTGCTCGGCACCGACGAACCCGCCACCTTCATCGACCCGAAGACGCGCCAGATCGTCGGCTACGAGGTCGACCTGGTGAACGCCATTGCCAAGAAGATCGGCGTGAAGCCGGTGCTCAAGCAGATTGCCGTGGCCGCGCGCATTCCCGAACTGCAGCAGGGCCACGTCGACCTGGTGGCGGCCGGCCTCACGCACAACAAGGAGCGCGAGGCGCAGATCGACTTCTCGCTGACCACCTTCGTCACCGGCCAGAAGGCCATCGTGAAGAAGGACAGCGGCATCACCGAGGTGCCGCAGCTCGCCGGCAAGAAGGTGCTGACCATCCGCGGCGGCACGCAGGAGCCCAACATCCGCAAGGCCGTGCCCACCGCCGAGGTCGTGACCTTCGACACCAGCCAGCAGGCCTTCCAGGCGCTGCAGCAGGGCAAGGGCGTGGGCTACGTCGACGACGAGGCCGCGCTGCTGCGCAGCTACGCCAAGCTCGGCCCGCAGAAGGCCCAGTACGTGGTGCTCAAGCAGAACCTGAGCACCGAGGCACTGGCCATCGGCATCAAGAAGGGCGAAAGCGCGCTCAAGGCCGTGGTGGACGACACGCTGCGCGAGCTCGAGAAGTCGGGCGAAGCGCAGAAGATCTTCGTCAAGTGGTATGGGCCGAATACCGCCTCGGGCTTCCAGACGCGCGACTTCAAGCTCGAGAGCGACAAGATCGACTGACATGGTATTTCTCCTTCCCCTTCCGGGGGAAGGCCGGGATGGGGGCTTGCGGCCTCTGAACAGTCCTCGGCGGTGATACTGTCGCCCCCCATGCCCCTGTTCGACTATTCGCTGCTCTTGACCGGCAAGTACCACGACATGCTGGTCGCGGGCCTGTGGCTGTCGCTGCAGCTGCTCGCGGCCTCGCTCGTGCTGGCGCTGCCGATCGCACTGGTGGTGGCGCTCTTGCGCCTTTCGCCGCTCGCGCCGCTGCGCTGGCTCGGCTTTGCGTACGTGGAGACCATCCGCAACATCCCGCTGCTCGCGCACATGCTGTTCTGGTACTTCGGCGCGCCCGAGCTGCTGCCCGAGGGCATCAAGCAGTGGCTCTATGCGGGCCACATCGAAGCCTACAGCGCCATCATCGCGCTGTCGCTCTACACGGCCGCCTTCATGGCGGAAGACATCCGCAGCGGCATCCGCGCGATTCCCACGGTGCAGTTCGAGGCCGGCCGCGCGCTGGGCTTCAGCTTCCTGGGCGCCATGCGCCGCGTGGTGCTGCCGCAGGCGCTGCGCGTGACGGTGCCGCCGCTGATCTCGCAGACGCTGAGCCTGTGGAAGAACACCTCGATCGCCACCGTGATCGGCGTGGCCGAGCTGATGTACCAGGCCGGGCAGGTCGAGAGCGCGAGCTTCCGCAGCTTCGAGTCGTTCGCGTTCGCGAGCGCGGCGTACCTGACGGTGTCGCTGGCCATCACCGGCCTGGCGACCTGGTACCACCACCGGTTCCCGGTGCGGACCATCTAGGGCTGTCGACGAGATGTTAGAGATCATCCACGACTACTGGGTCTACTTCCTCATCGGGCAGTACCCGAACGGGCCGCTCGGCGGACTGGTGCTCACGCTGCTGCTCGCCTCCTGCGGCCTGGTGCTCGCGCTGCCATTGGGCATCGTGCTCGGCCTGGCGCGCGTGAGCCCGTGGCGCTGGCTGCGCTGGCCGGTGACGGGCTTCGTCTTCGTGGTGCGCGGCCTTCCCTTGCTGATGGTGATCTTCTGGGCCTACTTCTTCCTGCCGAGCGTCACGGGCGTGAAGACCGACCAGTTCACCACCATGCTGATCGCGCTGGTGGTGTTCGATGCGGCCTACCTGGCCGAGATCGTGCGCGCCGGCATCCAGGGCCTGCCGCGCGGCCAGATGGAAACCGCCCGCGCGCTGGGCCTGGACTACGGCCGCGCGATGCGCCTGGTGGTGCTGCCGCAGGCGTTGCGCAGCATGCTGCCCTCGCTGGTGAACCAGTTCGTCTCGACCATCAAGGAGACCTCGCTCGGCTACATCATCGGGCTGGCCGAGGTGTCGTTCATTGCGACGCAGATCAACACGCAGGTGTTCACCAAGCCCGCGCAGATCTACCTGATCCTGGGCCTGACCTATTTCATCCTGTGCTTCGGCCTGTCACGCTTCGCCTACTGGCTCGAAGGCCGGCTCGCGCGGCGCGGCATGTCCACCGCCAGCGCCGTCTCGGCTCCCAAGGTATCCGCATGATCGAACTCCAGAACGTCAACAAGTGGTACGGCAGCTACCACGCCCTGGTCGACATCGACGAGACCATCCGCAAGGGCGAAGTGGTGGTCGTCTGCGGGCCTTCGGGCTCGGGCAAGTCGACGCTGATCCGCACCTTCAACCGGCTGGAGCCGATCCAGTCGGGCCGCATCCTCATCGACGGCAAGGACATCCATGCGCCGGGCACCGACGTGAATGCGTTCCGCTCGCGCATCGGCTTCGTGTTCCAGCAGTTCAACCTGTTTCCGCACCTCACGGTGCTGCAAAACTGCACGATGGCGCCAATGCAGCTGCGCGGCCTCTCGCGCAAGGAGGCCGACGAGCGCGCCATGGCCCTGCTGCAGCGCGTGGGCCTGGCCGGCAAGGCGAACGCGTGGCCGAGCGAACTCTCGGGCGGCCAGCAGCAGCGCGTGGCGATCGCGCGCGCCCTGGCCATGCAGCCGCCGCTGATGCTGTTCGATGAACCCACCAGCGCGCTCGACCCCGAGATGGTGGGCGAGGTGCTGCTCGTGATGCGAGATCTCACGCGCGACGGCATGACCATGGTCTGCGTGACGCACGAGATGGGCTTTGCGCGCGAGGTGGCCGACCGCGTGCTCTTCATGGACGAGGGCAAGGTGCTCGAACGCGCGACGCCCGACGACTTCTTCAACCGGCCGCAGCATCCCCGCGCGCAGCAGTTTCTTTCGGACATCCGCTCGCCCTTCGCGCGCGACGCATGAGATGCTCTCCACGCCCATGACCGACACACAGACGCTTCCCGTGATCGACGTCGCACCGCTCGTGGCCGGCGCGCCCGAGCGCACAGGCGTGGCCGCGCAGATCGGCGCCGCCTGCCGCGCGCACGGCTTCTTCTATGCCACGGGCCACGGCGTCGACGCGGCGCTGGTGCGGCGCCTCGAAGAGCTGAGCCACCGCTTCTTCGAGCTGCCCGAAGAAACCAAGATGCAGTGGCGCATGGCGCTGGGTGGGCGCGCCTGGCGCGGCTACTTTCCGCTCGGCGGCGAGCTGACCTCGGGCCGGCCCGACTGGAAGGAAGGCCTCTACCTCGGCACCGAGCTGCCCGCCTCGCATCCGCTGGTGCAGGCGAAGACGCCGGTGCACGGGCCCAACCTGTTTCCCGACGTGCCGGGTTTTCGCGAAACCATCCTCGCCTACATGGCGGCCGTCACGCAGCTGGGCCACCGGCTGATGGAGGGCATCGCGCTGAGCCTCGGCCTGCCGGCCGCGTATTTCGCCGAGCGTTACACCGCTGACCCGCTGATCCTGTTCCGCCTGTTCAACTACCCCTCGCAGCCCGTGCCCGAGGGCCTGGACGTGCAATGGGGCGTGGGCGAGCACACCGACTACGGCCTGCTCACCATCCTGCACCAGGACGACGTGGGCGGCCTCGCGGTGCACACGCCCGGCGGCTGGATCGATGCGCCGCCGGTTCCGGGCGCCTTCGTCTGCAATATCGGCGACATGCTCGACCGCATGACCGGCGGGCTCTACAAGTCGACGCCGCACCGCGTGAAGCGCAACACCTCGGGCCGGGACCGGCTCTCGTTTCCGCTGTTCTTCGATCCGAACTTCGAGGCGCGCGTGCAGCGCATCGAAGGGCTCGCGGGTGCCGAGGCGCGCGACGACAGCGCCGAGCGCTGGGACCGCGCCAACGTGCACGCCTTCAGCGGCCGCTACGGCGACTACCTGCTCGCCAAGGTGTCGAAGGTGTTTCCACAGCTGCGCGACGAAGTGCTCTGAGGCGCTTTCGACGGAGGGCCGGCGGGAACGCCGATGAATTCGTCCTCCCAGTGGCCGACATCCGCATCGGGATCGGAGATGGGCACGAGCTTGTCGCTGCGGCAGTAGAAGGTCCAGCCCTCGAACAGCACGTCGTAGTAGGTGCCGGGCAGGTAGCGCTCGCTGGGCGCCTCGTAGGGCGCCGAGACCACCTCCACGATGCGCCCCACCGCGCGCTCGGTCATCGGCGACGCGAGGCAGCTGTCGAGCACGTGGCAGAGGGTCCCGATCTTGATCATGTGCGCATCACCTGGCCGGGAAACCATCGCGGCACGTGTGCCACGGCCTCATGCAGGGAGTCGAGCACATGGAACGCCCGCTCGATAATCGCAGCAGGCGGGTGCTTGAGGTCCGGCACGATCACGACCCGAAGACCCGCCGCCAGCGCGGCCTTGGCGCCGTTCTCGCTGTCCTCGAAGGCCACGCATTCCGCGGGATCGACGCCCAGGCGCTCGGCCGCGAGCAGGTAGAGCGCCGGATCGGGCTTGGCGCGCGCCACCTCGTCGCCGCCCGCGAAGGCCTCGAAGTGATGGAGCACGTCGAGGCTGCCGAGGCAGGCCGCGATCTGGCCGCGCCCGGACGAGGAGGCGACCGCGCAGCGTATGCCGCGTCCGCGCAGGGCCGTGAGCAGCTCGGCCGCACCGGGCTTGATGGGAAAGAGCGGCCGGGCGTCGCCGTCGGCGCGCTCCAGCTGCAGCGCGGCGGTCACTTGCGCGGCCGCGTGCTGGTAGGCGGCCGCGCCGCCGAGCAGCGCCGCAAGGATCTGCTTCGACTCGGCCATGGCCAGCCCCACGCATTGCAGGTATTGGGCGTGCGAAAGCTCGATGTCGAGCGTGCGGGCCGCTTCGATCCAGGCGGCCATGATGGGCCGCTCCGAATCGATGAGCAGCCCGTCCATGTCGAAGATGGCGGCGGTGAACATGGGGTGATCCTAAGCCCGCGCGGCGGAAAGCAAAAAGGGGCCGACGGCCCCTTTTTTGAATGAACGGCTGCGATCCGCCTCTTCAGTCGCGCACCAGCGCCCGGTTGAGCCCCAGCGCCGCCAGCGTGCCGACCGCGCCCGACAGCAGGTACACGCTCACATAGGCCAGCCCGAAATTCGCCGACAGCCCCAGCGCCACCAGCGGCGCGAAGGCGGCACCGATGAGCCAGGCCAGGTCAGCCGTGAGGGCCGCGCCGGTGTAGCGGTACTTGGGTTCGAAGTTCGAGGTCACGGCGCCGGCCGCCTGGCCGTACGACAGGCCCAGCAGCACGAAGCCCAGCAGGATGAAGATGTCCTGCCCGAGGCGGCCGCCGTCGAGCAGCGTGGGCGCAAAGCCGCTGAACACCGCGATCATCGCGGCCAGGCCGCCCAGCGTGAAACGCCGTCCCACGCGGTCGGCAACCACGCCCGAGGCCACGATGCCGCCGGCGCAGAACACCGCGCCGATCATCTGCACCACCAGGAACTCGGTGATCGACTGGTCGGAGTACAGCGTGATCCACGACAGCGGGAAGACCGTGATCAGGTGGAACAGCGCATAGCTGGCCAGCGCCGCGAACGCGCCGATCAGCAGGTTGGCACCCTGCGAGCGGGCCAGCTCGACCACGCTGGTGGGCTGCAGCTCGCGCTCCTCGAGCAGGCGGGAATACTCTTCGGTGGCCACCAGCCGCAGGCGCGCGAACAGCGCCACCACGTTGATCGCGAAGGCCACGTAGAAGGTGTAGCGCCAGCCCCAGTCGAGGAAGTCCTTGAGCGGCAGGTTGGCGTAGAGGTAGGCGAACAGCGCGCTGGCCACGAAAAAGCCGAGCGGCGCACCCAGCTGGCCCAGCATGGCGTACCAGCCGCGGCGGTTTTCGGGCGCATTGAGCGCCAGCAGCGACGGCAGGCCGTCCCACGAGCCGCCGAGCGCCAGTCCCTGGGCGAAGCGGAACACCGACAGCAGCACGATCGACGTGAAGCCGAGGCTCGCGTAGCCCGGCAAAAAGGCAATGCCGGCGGTGGAGGTGCCCAGCACGAACAGCGCAATGGTCAGCTTGGCTTCCCGCCCGAAGCGCCGCTGGATGGCCATCGAAATGACGGTTCCGAACGGCCGTGCGAGGAATGCGAACGAAAAAACCACGAAGGCGTAGAGGGTTCCCTCCAGGCGCGCCTCGAACGGAAAGAACACCGCCGGGAACACCAGCACCGAGGCAATGCCGTAGACGAAGAAATCGAAATATTCCGACGCGCGGCCGATGATCACGCCCACGGCGATCTCGCCGGGTGCGATGTGTGAATGTTCGTCGCCCTGCCGGGCGGCGGTTTCGGACGTGTTCGGCACAGGCTGTGCGCCTTGCGGACTGATGCTGGACGTCGTCGTCATTGCGTTTTTTAATTCGGGTGTCACCGGCAGTGACAGAGGTAGACCATTGAACAGGTTCCAAGCGTCTCACCGAATGAGGATTCCCGCCATAGGACAAAACGTCCAATAGGCGGCGAAGGCCTTTGGTCGTAGATTGTGGAGTCTTTGCGCAGCCCACGCACTTCTTTCTTTCGGCATGCCCACCCTCAAATCTCTCCGCCGATGGCCCCTGTTGCTTCCGCTTGCCTTGCTGGCAGGCTGCAACACGGTGCTCATGAACCCTTCCGGGGACATCGCCAACCAGCAGGGACGCCTCATCGTCGTCTCCACCGTGCTGATGCTGATCATCATCATTCCGGTGATCGCGCTGACGCTCTTCTTTGCCTGGCGCTATCGCCAGTCGAACAAGGAGGCCGACTACAGCCCCGACTGGGACCACTCCACCCAGCTCGAGCTCGCGATCTGGGCCGCGCCACTGCTGATCATCATCGCGCTGGGCGCCATCACCTGGATCAGCACCCACACGCTCGACCCGTACCGGCCGCTGAGCCGGCTCGACGCCGAGCGCCCGGTTCCCGCCGAGGCCAAGCCGCTGGTGGTCGAAGTGGTGGCGCTCGACTGGAAGTGGCTCTTCATCTACCCCGAGCAGGGCTTTGCCACGGTGAATGAAATGGCCGCGCCGGTCGACCGGCCGATCACCTTCAAGATCACCGCCTCCTCGGTGATGAACTCCTTCTTCATCCCCGCGCTGGCCGGCCAGATCTACGCCATGCCGGGCATGGAAACCAAGCTGCACGCCGTCATCAACAAGCCGGGCGAGTTCGAGGGCTTCTCGGCCAACTACAGCGGCGCCGGCTTCTCGGGCATGCGCTTCAAGTTCCACGGCCTGAGCAACACCGACTTCGACCAGTGGGTGCAGAAGGTCAAGTCCGGCAAGGACGGCGAACTCACGCGCGAGCAGTACAAGAAGCTCGAAGCGCCGAGCGAGCGCGAGCCGGTGCGGCACTACGCCGCGGTGGTGCCCGACCTGTACGACGCCATCCTCAACCTCTGCGTCGACCGCAACAAGATGTGCATGAAGGAAATGATGGCCATCGACGCGGACGGCGGGCTGGGCAAGCCCGGCGCGTTCAACATTGCCACCAGGAAGGCCTGGCAGGCTGACACCCTCACCAATTCGCCCACGCGCAAGTACGTGACGGCGATGTGCACCACCGAAGAATGACGATGTTCGAGAACCTTGACCTGACGAAGCTCATCTTCGGCCGCCTCACGTGGGAGGCGATTCCCTACCACGAGCCGATCCTGCTCGTCACCTTCATCGCGGTCGTCCTCGGCGGCCTCGCACTGCTGGGCGCCATCACCTACTACAAGGTGTGGGGCGTGCTGTGGCGCGACTGGATCACCAGCATCGACCACAAGAAGATCGGCATCATGTACATCATCCTGGGCCTGGTGATGCTGCTGCGCGGCTTCTCCGACGCCATCATGATGCGGGCCCAGCAGGCCGTCGCCTTCGGCGACAACGCCGGCTTCCTGCCGCCGCACCACTACGACCAGATCTTCACCGCCCACGGCGTGATCATGATCTTCTTCGTGGCGATGCCGCTGGTCACGGGCCTCATGAACTTCGTGGTGCCGCTGCAGATCGGCGCGCGCGACGTGGCCTTCCCGTTCCTGAACAACTTCAGCTTCTGGATGACCACCTTCGGCGCCGGCCTCGTGATGGCGTCGCTCTTCGTGGGTGAATTCGCCAAGACCGGCTGGCTCGCCTACCCGCCGCTGTCGGGCCTTCTCTTCAGCCCCGACGTGGGGGTGGACTACTACATCTGGTCCTTGCAGATCGCGGGGGTCGGCACGCTGCTCTCGGGCGTCAACCTGCTGGCCACCATCGTGAAGATGCGCGCGCCCGGCATGACGATGATGAAGATGCCGGTCTTCACCTGGACCGCCCTGTGCACCAACGTGCTGATCGTGGCCGCCTTCCCGGTGCTCACGGCCGTGCTCGCGCTGCTGTCGCTGGACCGCTACGTCGGCACCAACTTCTTCACGAACGACCTCGGCGGCAACGCCATGATGTACGTGAACCTGATCTGGATCTGGGGCCACCCCGAGGTCTACATCCTGATCCTGCCGGCCTTCGGCATCTTCTCGGAAGTGGTGTCCACCTTCTCGGGCAAGCGCCTCTTCGGCTACGCCTCGATGGTCTACGCCACCGTGGTGATCACGATCCTGTCGTACCTCGTGTGGCTGCACCACTTCTTCACCATGGGCTCGGGCGCCAGCGTGAATTCGTTCTTCGGCATCACGACCATGATCATCTCGATCCCCACGGGCGCGAAGATCTTCAACTGGCTCTTCACCATGTACCGCGGCCGCATCCGCTTCGAGCTGCCCATGATGTGGACCATCGGCTTCATGATCACCTTCGTGATCGGCGGCATGACGGGCGTGCTGCTCGCGGTGCCCCCGGCCGACTTCGTGCTGCACAACAGCCTCTTCCTGATCGCCCACTTCCACAACGTGATCATCGGCGGCGTGCTGTTCGGCATGCTGGCGGGCATCACCTACTGGTTCCCCAAGGCCTTCGGCTACAAGCTCGATCCGTTCTGGGGCAAGTGCTCGTTCTGGTTCTGGCTGGTGGGCTTCTGGTTCGCGTTCATGCCGCTCTACATCCTGGGCCTGATGGGCGTCACGCGCCGCATGAGCCACTTCCAGGACATGTCGCTGCAGATCTGGTTCCAGGTGGCCGCCTTCGGCGCCGTGCTGATCGCGCTGGGCATCGCCTCTTTCATCATCCAGCTGGTGGTGAGCTACATCCGCCGCGATTCGCTGCGCGACACCACGGGCGACCCGTGGAACGGCCGCACGCTCGAATGGTCGACCTCGTCGCCGCCGCCGGCCTACAACTTCGCGTTCACGCCGCGCATCCACGACAACGACGCCTGGACCGACATGAAGCGCCGCGGCTACAGCCGCCCGGTCGACGGCTTCACGCCCATCCACATGCCCAAGAACACGGCTGCCGGCTTCATCATCGCGGCCCTGGCCGGCACCTGCGGCTTCGCGCTGATCTGGCAGATGTGGCTGGTGGCGGGCGTGGCCTTCTTCGCCATGCTGGCGGCCGTGATCATCCACACCTTCAACTACAAGCGCGACTACCACATCCCCGCGGAAGAGGTCGTTCGCACCGAGGACGAACGCACCCGCCTCCTGGCAGCAGCCCATGTCTGATACCACCGCCCTCCACTCCCCCGCGGCCGGCCACGCCCACAGCGACGCCACGGGCAAGCCGCCCGTGTTCGAGCTGTTCCACGTCGGCAACGACCACCACCCGGAAAACGGCACGCTGCTCGGCTTCTGGCTCTACCTGATGAGCGACTGCCTGGTCTTCGCCTGCCTGTTCGCGGTGTACGGCGTGCTGGGCCGAAGCTACGCGGCCGGCCCTTCGGGCGCCGACCTGTTCGACCTGCCGCTGGTGGCGGTCAACACCTCGCTGCTGCTGCTGTCGTCGATCACCTATGGCTTCGCAGTGCTCGAGATGCAGAGAAAGCGCATGGGCGGCACGCTCGCCTGGCTGGCCATCACGGGCCTTTTGGGCGCGGGCTTCATCGGCCTGGAGCTCTATGAATTCGCGCACCTGATCCACGAGGGCGCGGGCCCGCAGCGCAGCGCGTTCCTGTCGTCGTTCTTCGCGCTGGTGGGCACCCACGGGCTGCACGTGACCTTCGGCATCGTGTGGCTCATCGTGCTGATGATCCAGCTGCCCAAGCACGGCTTCACCGCCGCCAACCGCCGCCGCCTGATGTGCCTGTCGATGTTCTGGCACTTCCTGGACGTGGTGTGGATCGGCGTCTTCACCTTTGTCTACCTGATGGGATCGATGGCATGAGCACCGCCCACACCGAAACCGCAGCGCACGACGACCATCACGACGATGGCCCCGTCAGCCACAGCACCTTCAAGGGCTACATGACCGGCTTCGTGCTGGCCGTGGTCCTGACCGCGATTCCGTTCTGGCTCGTCATGGGCAACGTGCTCGGCAAGCCGAGCACCACCTCGCTCGTGATCCTGGGCTTTGCCGCGGTGCAGATCGTGGTCCACATGATCTACTTCCTGCACATGGACGCCAAGTCCGAGAGCGGCTGGAACATGCTGGCGCTGATCTTCACGATCGTGCTCGTCGTCATCACGCTGGCCGGATCGCTCTGGGTCATGTACCACATGAACGCCAACATGATGCCCATGTCGGTGCACGACATGAAGAACATGCCTTGACGCCCCCGCCGCCAGTCCCCAGCACCCGCAACGGCACACCAGCCGGCCGCCCGCGCGGCGCGGCGGCCCGGGTGGCTCTGGCGGTCTGCGCGGCCCTGGCTTTTGCGGGCTTCTTCGCGCTCGGCACCTGGCAGGTCGAGCGCCGGGCCTGGAAGCTCGATCTCATTGCCCGCGTCGAGCAGCGCGTGCATGCCCCGGCCTCCGAAGCGCCCGGGCGCGAGCGCTGGCCGCAGGTCAACGCGGCCGACGACGAATACCGCCGCGTGCGCATCGCCGGCCGCTTCCTCCACGACAAGGAAACCCTGGTGCAGGCCAGCACCCGGCTCGGCGCCGGCTTCTGGGTGCTGACGCCGCTGCAGGCCACAGGCGGCCGCATCGTGCTGGTCAACCGCGGCTTCGTGCCGCCCGAGGCGCGCGAGCGCGCCACCCGCGCGGCCACCGAACCCCAGGGCGAAAGCACCGTGACCGGCCTCTTGCGCATGAGCGAACCCAAGGGCGGCTTCCTGCGCAAGAACGAGCCGGCCGCCGATCGCTGGTTCTCGCGCGACGTGCAGGCCATTGCCGCGGCACGCGGACTCTCCAACGTGGCACCGTACTTCGTCGATGCCGAGGCCGTGCCCTCCCCGCCCGGCGCAGCGCCCGCCTGGCCGGCCGCGGGCCTCACGGTCATCGCCTTTCCCAACAGCCACCTGGTCTATGCGATCACCTGGTACGGCCTGGCGCTGATGGTCCTTGGCGCGGCCTGGTTCGGCTGGCGCGAGGGGCGCCGGCGCGCCGGCGAAGCCGATGGCGGCACAGGCGAAAATACCGCCCATGCCAACGCCACCGCCCGCCCCGATGCCCGCCGCGACTGAAGCCGTCGCGGTCGCGGGGGAACTGCATCCACCGCGTGCGGGCGTGGCAAGCCTGGACAACGCCACCGGCCACAAGAACATGCAGCAGCTGATCGAGCTGCGCTGGTTCGCGGTGGTTGGCCAGGTCGCCACCATCCTGGTCGTGCACTACGGCTTCGGCATCCGGCTGCCGCTGGAGCACATGCTGCAGGTGCTGACCTGCCTCGCGCTCTTCAACGGCGTGAGCCTGCTGCGCTCGCGCAGCCCGCGCCGCGTGACCAACGGCGAGCTCTTTCTTGCGCTGCTGGTCGACGTGGCCACGCTCACCGCCCAGCTCTACCTGAGCGGCGGCGCCACCAATCCCTTCGTCTTCCTGTACCTGCTGCAGGTCATCCTGGGCGCGGTGCTGCTGAAGGCCTGGTCGACCTGGACCATCGTGGCCGTCACCTGCCTGTGCTTTGCGGGGCTGGCGCTGTTCTCGCGCCCGCTCGCGCTGCCGCTCGACCACGACCGCGGTCTCTGGAGCCCCTACGTGCAGGGCATGCTGGTGTGCTTTGCGCTCAACGCGGCGCTGCTGGTGGTGTTCATCACGCGCATCAGCCGCAACCTGCGTGCGCGCGATGCGCGGCTGGCCGACCTGCGCCAGCGCGCGTCGGAAGAAGAGCACATCGTGCGCATGGGCCTCCTGGCCTCGGGCGCCGCGCACGAGCTGGGCACGCCGCTGGCCACGCTGGCCGTGATCCTGGGCGACTGGCGCCGCCTGCCGCATTTCAGCTCCGACCCCGAGCTGCTGACCGAGGTGGCCGAGATGGAACTGCAGATCCAGCGCTGCAAGAGCATCGTGAGCGGCATCCTGCTGTCGGCCGGCGAGGCGCGCGGCGAATCGTCGGAAGAAACCACCGTCCGCACCTTCCTCGACGAGCTGGTGGAGGAATGGCGCAGCACGCGGCCGGTCGAGGAGTTCGACTACGAGAACCGCTTTGGCCAGGACCTGCCCATGGTCTCCGATTCGGCGCTCAAGCAGATGATCTGCAACGTGCTCGACAATGCCCTGGAGGCCTCGCCGCACTGGCTGCGCTTCGAGGTGGCGCATGACGCCGATGCATTGACGCTCACGGTCACCGATGCGGGCCCGGGCTTCCTGCCAGCCATCCTGAAGGGGTTCGGCAAGCCCTACCAGTCGAGCAAGGGCCGCCCGGGCGGCGGGCTCGGGCTGTTCCTGGTGGTCAATGTGGCGCGCACCCTGGGCGGCCGCGTGGCGGTGCACAACCGGCCCGAAGGCGGCGCCATCGTGGCCATCACGCTGCCGCTCGCGGCCATCGTGCTGGAAGAAGAAGACGACGACGACGGAGAAGACGAAGCGGCCGGCACCCTCACCGATCGAAACGCAAAGCCATGACGGAAACCGCCGAAACCGAACGCCAGTTGCTGATCGTGGAAGACGACGCGGCCTTCGCGCGCACGCTCGGCAAGTCCTTCGAGCGCCGCGGCTACGCGGTCACGCAGGCCAGCAATGCCGAGGAGGTCGAGGCGCTGCTGCAGGCCCATTCGCCCGGCTATGCGGTGGTCGACCTGAAGCTCAACGGCGAGGCCTCGGGCCTGGCCTGCGTGCAGATGCTGCACCGGCACAACCCGAAGATGCTGATCGTGGTGCTCACGGGCTTTGCCAGCATTGCCACGGCGGTGGAGGCCATCAAGCTCGGCGCCTGCCATTACCTGGCCAAGCCGTCGAACACCGACGACATCGAGGCCGCCTTCGGCCGCGCCACCGGCACCACGGAGGTGGAGCTGACCAACCGCTCGACCTCGATCAAGACGCTCGAATGGGAGCGCATCCACGAGACGCTGGCCGAGACCGGCTTCAACATTTCCGAAACCGCGCGGCGGCTTGGCATGCACCGGCGCACGCTGGCGCGCAAGCTCGGCAAGCAGCAGGTGAAATAGCATGGCTTCCAACAAACCCATCTCTGCGGCTCGCGCCCAGACCACGCTCGAAGAGATCTTCAATGCGCTGAGCCATGGCCTCGGCCTGCTGCTGGCCGTGGCCTCGCTGCCGATCCTGGTCTACAGCGCCGCCCAGAAGGGCCAGGCCGCGGGCATCGTCGGCGCCTCGCTCTTTGCCGGCACGGCGATCGTGCTGTACCTGATCTCCACGCTCTACCACGCGCTGCCGATGGGCCGGGCCAAGGCCTGGTTCAACCGGCTCGACCACGCGGCCATCTACCTGTTCATCGCGGGCAGCTACATGCCGTTTCTCTTCGGCGTGCTGCGCGGTCCGTGGGGCTGGACGCTGTTCGGCTGCATCTGCGCGGCGGCGGCGCTGGGCGTGGGCGCCAAGCTGTTCAACCGGCTGCAGCATCCGTTGTGGTCGACCGGGCTCTACGTGGCGATGGGATGGATGGCATTGATGGCGGCGGTGCCGCTGTACGAGCGCATGTCGCCGGCAGGCCTGGGATGGCTCGTGGCCGGTGGGCTGTTCTACACCGCAGGTGCGGTGGTCTTCCTGTTCGACAACAAGGTGCGCTTTGCCCATTCGGTGTGGCACCTGTTCGTGCTGGCGGGCAGCACTTGCCACTTCTTTGCGGTGCTCTGGCATTCGCACGGCTGATTTTGTTTTGGGGCGCTGTTGTTCTTGGCGCTGTTGTTCAGGGCGTGTGCACAGGCCACCGGGTACTCCCCTCCGCGAATGTCCCCCGCCTTCGGCTCCTCCTTTATTTCGCTGCGGGGAGCACCCGATGCCCTGTGCACCTGGGCACGCTCGTTGTGCACCGCTGATCAACCAGTGCTCTGATCACGCTCCCGCTGATGGGGTGCCTTGCGCAGCGAAATCAAGGGGGAGGCCGCAGGCCGGAGGACATTCGCGGAGCAAGGTACCCCGTCGGCGGGAGCGCGCCCTGAACAACAGCGCCAAGAACAACAGCCCCCCAAACAACAGCGCTCAGTAATGCGGCGGCAGCTCGTCGCGCAAGTTGCGCGCCGCCCCGTCCTGCCCCGCGTTCTGGCTCTGCTGCTTGAGCTGGGTGACCTGCAGGATCAAGCTGTCGATCTGCTGCTGTTGCCGGTAGATCGTCATGTTGAGCTGCTCCAGCAGGTCCTCGGCATAGCTCGACTTGATCTCGAGTTCGGTCAGGCGCTCTGCGAGCTCGTTCGGTGAATGGTCCATGCCGCTATTGGACAGGAAGATCCACCGGTTCGCTGACCTCGCGCGACGGCGCCTCGACACGCGCCGCGCCCTCCCTTTGCTGCGGCTTCGCGCCCTCGCCCGCCATCCGGCTCAGCGCAAGCGCCACCTGCAGCGGATAGAGCGTGCGCGCGTCGCCCTCGGCCTTGTTGCTCACGGTAGTGCCGGCGGCTTCGCTCATGCTGGCCGTGCGCACGGCGCCCGGCCGGTGCACGGGCACCATGAACGGCGAGTGCGTGGTGTAGACGATCTGGTTGGCGAAGTCCTGCTCGAAGTGCGCAAGCAGGTCGGCCTGCGAGCGCGCATGCAGATGCAGGCCGGGCTCGTCCAGCAGCAGGATCGCATCGCCCGCGCCCTTGGTGTCCGCAAAGAAGGTGACGTAGAACGAGAAGAACCACTGGAAGCCGCGGCTGCGCTCGTCGAGGTTCACTTCCACGTCGTAGGCGCGGTTGGGGTCGGACACCAGCGTGTCCATGTACGGCCCGTCCAGGTTGAAGCGCACCTTGAGCTCGCGGTCCTTCCAGAGCCGGCGGATCTCGGCGGTGACGACGGAGCCGGCGCGGTTGGCGAGCTGGTTGCGCGTGGCCTGGTCGTTCTTCTCCAGCAGCTCCTGCAGCTGCTGCGGATCGAGCCCCGCGGCCTTGCAGAGCTTCTCGAAGTTGCGCTGCCCGGGCGCGTCCTGCCCCCAGCCCTTGCGCGCGAGGTGCTCGGCAATGTTCTGGCGGCCGGGCAGCGCCGGGTACTCGTCCACGTAGACGAACCTCGGCAGCTTGTCGAGCACCCACTGCTTCGCCCTTGCAAGCGCCGGCGTGTCGTTGGCAATCGCGCGGGCCATCTCCTCGAGCTCGGCCAGCATCTGCTCCTGCTTGTCGCTGAGTTCGGCATCCGCTGCCGCCATGGCCTGGCGCAGCGACTGCAGCGCTGCCACCGCACCGGTGGACCAGCGGATGTAGTCGGGGCTCAGGATCATCGCGGCGTCGAAGGCGTCGGCCGCCTGCTCCAGCATTGCGCGCGCGTCGTCGGCAAGCTTCTCGGCCGCGGCCTTGACGGCGGGCACGATCTTGCGGACCTTGGCCTTGATGTCGGATACGTCGAGCGACAGGTCGCCGAGTCCTTCGAGGCCGCTCCAGCGCGCCGTGCCGTAGCCCCGGCCCGCGGTGACGTGGCGCACCTTGGCCGCGCGCGGAAGCATCTGCGCCAGTTCGGCCCGCTCGCTGTCTTCGAGGCCCCAGCGCGTCGCGACGACCGGCGTGTCGCCCTGGCACTCTTCGAGGCGGCGGTGCCGCGGAAAGTCCTTGATCGGGCTGAGTTCGGCCAGGCCTTCGGCCGGGTTCAGGCTGTGCAGTGCGCGCAGCAGGTTCGATTTGCCGCTGTCATTTCGGCCGAGGATTGCCGTGATCTGCGAGGTGTCGATGGAGCCGCTGTCGTTGATCGAGCGAAAGTTGGTGATCTGGAATGACGCCAAGCGCATGGAGGGGGTTTCTTCTCAACGAATGAATGAATGCAGGGCCGGGGAATGTATTGCATTCCCCGCCCTCTTCGCCCCCGCACGCAGAAAAATCTATTCGGCCGCGCGCCGCAGCGTGTCGACCACGGGCCTGCGCAGCACGTCGCGCAAGCCCCACCAGCCCGCCGCCAGCGCCAGCACCGCGCCCGCGAGCGCGCCGGCGATCGGCACGATGGGCGAGGCCGTCCAGGTGAAATCGAACACGTAGCGTGCAAGGCCCCAGCCGATGGCCGAGGCCACGATGCTCGCGAGGAAGCCCGCCAGCAGGCCCACGCCCGCCAGCTCGGCGCGCTGCACCTGGCGCAGCAGGCTGGCCCGCGCACCCACCGCGCGCATCACCGCGAACTCGCGCGCGCGCTCCTCGCGCGTGGCCGTGACCGCGGCAAACAGCACCACCAGCCCCGCCGCGAGCGTGAAGCCGAACAGGAACTCGACCGCGCGGATCACCTGGTCGAGCACGCGCTGCACCTGGTTGATGGTGGCGCTCATATCGACGTTGGTCACGTTGGGGTAGCTGCGCACCAGCGCGTTGTCGAAGCCGCGGGTTTCGGGCGCGCGGAAGGCGCCCATGTAGGTCACCGGCACGTCGGGCAGTGCGGCCACGGTGTACATCACGAAGAAGTTCGCATGCATCGAACCCCAGTCGACCTTGCGCAGCGAGGTGATGCGCGCATCGTTCTGCATGCCGCCGATGTCGAAGCGCAGCACGTCGCCGAGCTTGAGGCCGAGCGTCTCGGCCAGGCCTTCCTCCACGCTCACTTCGCCGGGCGCATCGGGCTTCCATGCGCCGGCCACGATGCTGTTGTGCGCCGGCGCCTCCACGCTGTTGCTGAGATTGAACTCGCGGTCCACCAGGCGCTTGGCGCGGTCTTCCGGGTAGTCGTCGGGCGACACCGGCTTGTCGTTGACGGCCACGAGGCGGCCGCGGATCATCGGATACCAATCGAACTTGCGCACGCCGGCATCGCGCAGCGACTTCTGGAACGCGCTGCTCTGGTCGGGCATGACGTTGATGACGAAGCGGTTGGGCGCATCGGGCGGCGTGGCCTTGCGCCAGCTCGCGACCAGGTCGGTGCGCAGCAGCACCAGCAGCACCAGCGCGAGCAGGCCCACGGCCAGCGCGCTGACCTGCACCACCGCGTAGGCCGGCCGCGCCGAGATCTGGCGCGTGGCCAGCACCAGCCAGCGCGGCGCGGTGCTTTCATTGACGCTGCGGCGCAGCACCTTCACCGCGAGCCAGCTCAAGAGGGCGAACACGGCCACCGCGCCCGCGAAGCCGCCGACGGCGATCAGGCCCAGCTTCAGGTCGCTGCTGGCCGCGATCAGCAGCGCCGCGAAGCCGGCCACGCCAATGCCCAGCACCGCGAGCGAAGCCGGCTTGAGCCCGCCGACGTCGCGCCGGATCACGCGCAGCGGCGGCACCCGGGCCAGCTGCAGCACCGGCGGCAGGCCGAAGGCGAACAGCAGCGTGAGCCCCATGCCCAGGCCGAAGGCCACGGGCCACAGGGTGGCCGCGGGCAGCGCCGTTTCGACCAGCCCGGCCAGCAGCACCACGAACACGTAGTGCACGCCAAAGCCGATCGCCACGCCGAGGCTGCTGGCCACGATGCCGACGACGGCAAATTCGAACGAATAGGCCAGCGCGATGGTGCGCTGGCTCTGGCCGAGCACGCGCAGCATGGCGCAGTCGTCCAGGTGGCTGGCCGCGAAGCCGCGCGCGGCCAGCGCCACCGCCACGGCCGACAGCAGCGCCGCGAGCAGCGCGACCAGGCTCAGGAATTTCTCGGCGCGGTCCAGCGTCTGGCGCATTTCGGGGCGCCCGCCTTCGAAGGAATCGAGCCGCACGCCGCGCAGCTCGCCCTTCTTGATGGCGGCCTCGGCCCAGTCGGAAAAGCGCTTGACGGCCGCGTTCTCGCCGGCCACGGCATAGCGGTATCCGACACGGCTCGCAGGCTGCACGAGGCCGGTGCGCGGCACGTCGGCCTGGTTGATCATCACGCGCGGCGCAAAGCTCATGAACCCCGCTCCGCGATCCGGCTCCAGCGTGATCACGCGGCCGATGCGCAAACTGCTGTCGCCAAGAAGAAGCGCGTCCCCCACCTTGAGCGCAAGCGAATCCAGCAGAGAGGCATCGACCCAGACCTCGCCCGCCGGCGGAATGTCGCGCGTGATGCTGCCGGGCGCATCGGGGGCGCTGGCGGTCTGCAGGTTGCCGCGCAGCGGATAGCCCGCGGCCACCGCCTTCAGGGCCACCAGCTTGCTCGCGCCGCCCTGGGCGTCGTCGGCCCGCGCCATGGTGGGAAAGCCGTAGGTGCCGGAGCCCTCGAGCCCGAATGCACGGGCCTGCGCGATGAAGGCCGCAGGCGTGGGGTTGTCGCTCACGACCACCGCGTCGCCGCCGAGCAGTTGCCGCGCATCGCGCTGCAGGCCCCCCTTCAGCCGGTCGGCAAAGAAGCCGACCGCCGTGAGCGCGGCCACGGCCAGCAGCACGGCAACGATCAAGAGGCGCAGTTCGCCGGCGCGCAGATCGCGCCACAGGGTGCGCCAGCCAAGGCGGAAGGAGGCATTCATGGGCGAGACGATAGCCGACGCGGATACGCCGGCGCCTTTCAGGGCCTTAGGCCGGACTGCGGCGCGCGAGTTCCGGCTGCAGCACCAGCCGGTCGACGCCCGCGTAGCAGACGAAGTGCCGGTTGGTCGCGCGGCCGATGGCGCACAAACCCACGCGCGTTGCGACCTCGTGGCCCATCTGCGTGATGCCGCTGCGCGAGACCACGATCGGCACGCCCATCTGCGCCGACTTGATCACCATCTCGCTCGTGAGCCGGCCGGTGGTGTAGAAAACGCGGTCGCCGGCCAGCGCGCCGGGCGGCTGCATGGCGCACCAGCCCGCGATGGTGTCGATGGCGTTGTGGCGGCCCACGTCTTCCACGAAGGAGTGCATCGTGGCCTCGGTGCCGCCGGGCTCGAGCGTGAACAGCGCGCAGCCGTGCACCGAGCCGGCCGACTTGTAGGTGCTCTCCTGGAGCCGGATCGCGTTGACCAGCGCATAGAGCTGGGCCTGCGTCATGCGCGTGGGCGGCAGCTGGAGCTTGTCGATGTCGGCCATCAGGTCGCCGAACACGCTGCCCTGGCCGCAGCCGGTGGTCACCACCTTCTTGGCGGTGCGCTCCTCGATGCGGTCGATGCCCGCATGCGTCTTGACCGCAGCGGCGCCCACCTCCCAGTCGACCGTGACCGACTCGACGTCGCTGGCCGCTTCGATCAGGCGCTGGTTCAGCAGATAGCCCAGCACCAGAAGTTCGGGCTGGGCGCCGAGCGTCATCAGCGTGACGAGCTCGCGCCGGTCCACGTACACCGTGAGGTCGCGCTCGGCGGGAATGGAGACGGTGCCGCGCGCGCCATGCTCATCGACGACCTCGACTTCGCGCGTCAGCGCGGCGCGGGCCTGGGTGAGACGCGGGAGCGGCAACGGCAGCGGCGTCGTCACTGCGCCTTCGGCGTGGGATTGGCGGCGGCGGCCGGCTGCGTGGTGCTGGGCGGCGATGCGGCCGTGGTGGCCGGCGAATGCGCGCCCGCAGCCTCGATGGGCTTGGCTTCCGCCGGCGGCGTGAAAACGAAGGGGCCGGGGTCTGCGCAGGGCGGCGTGGCAGGCGCCGGCGGCACCGGCTTGCCGGCCGCGGTGGCGCTCGCGCGGTACTTGGCCGCGACGCGGTCCTGCGCCTGGCAGAGCTTGTAGGCATCGACCTTGCCGCTCCAGGCGGTCTTGGCGGCGGCTTCGGCGGCCTTGGCCTTGGCCTCGGGGGTGGCGGGCGGCGGCGCCAGTTTGGCCCAGGCCGCGGGCGCGGCCAGCGCAAGCACCAGCAGCGATGCGCAAGAAAGATTCAACGGCAGCTTCATGAGGGTGTTCCTTCGGCGGGTCTCACGGGCCGCGCGGCCGGCGCTGCGGCCGAGCCGGCCGGCGCCGTGCGCTGCGCAGGGATCTTGCCCGCGGCGATGTCGTCGTACCAGAGTTCGTGATGCTCCCGGGCCCAGGTCTCGTCGACGTAGCCGGTGCGCATGGCCTTGTAGGCGCCCGTCATGCCGAGCGTGCCGATGTAGATGTGGCCCATGATCATCGCCATCATCAGCAAGGTGGCGACGCCGTGCACCATGTGCGCCACCTGCATCTCGCCGCGCGTGTAGACGAAGCCCGGCAGCAGCTTGTCCAGGAAGAGCCCCGAGCCGATGATGAAGAGGCCGAGGAACAGCACGCCGCCCCAGAAGACCAGCTTCTCGCCCGCATTGAAGCGGTGCGACGGCACTTCCTTGCCGCCGAACAGGCCGCCGAAGCGGGCGAGCCATTGCAGGTCGCTGGCGCGCGGCAGGTTGTCGCGGATGAAGGTGAAGACCATGAACACCGTCGTCACCACGAACAGCGGCCCGACGAAGTTATGGACGTTCTTGAGCGCGTAGGCAATCCATCCGAAGAGCGCGCTGCCCATCCACGGCATCAGGAAGAACTTGCCGAAGGCCATCACGATGCCGGTGATGGCCAGCGTGACGAAGGCGATGGCGTTCGACCAGTGCGTGGCGCGTTCGAAGGGCGTGAAGCGCTCGATCTTGCGGCCGGTTTCCTGGCCGTGCAGGCGGATCGGGCCGCGCGTGAAATAGAAGATGGCCAGCGCCAGCAGCACGACGAACAGCAGCGCCGCGCCATAGGGAATGATCCAGTCGTTGCGCACCTGGCGCCAGGCTTCGCCGGCATTGGTGAAGCGCGAACCGGGGTACTGCACGAAAGGCTGGATCAGGTTGCCGGCCTCGGGCGCCTGGCTTTTCGGCAGGCTGCTGTAGCCGGTCACGCCCTGCCCCACCTGGCGCCACATCGGCGCGTTGTTGCCGGGCTGCACCTTCATGCGCTCGCCATTGGTCTGGTTCGCGTAGTTGGGGTCGGCGCTGGCTTCGGGCTTGACCTCGAAGATGTTCTGGCCGCGGATGCCGCCCGCGGCGGCCTCCGGTGCGGTGGTTGCGACAGGTGCCGCGGGTGCGGACGCCGTTCCAGGGGCGGCCGGCGGCTGCGCCTGCGCGAAGGCCGCACCCAGCACGGCACAGCAAAGAGCGAGAGCGGTCAGCGCTTGCTTCATGGGCTCTCCGTTCAGTTCTCTTTGTTGTATTCGTTCTGCCCGTTCTGCGCGCGGGTCTTGAGCTGCTGCTCCCAGGCGGTCTTGTCGCCGACCTTCCAGCCGGGCGCGGTGAACACCGTGCCGGCGTTCTCCTGGGTGCCCGTGCCGCTCCAGGGCACGGCGTCGTGCTTGACGCCCTGCGCGTTGGTCTGCGGCTTCTCGCCGCAGGCCGCGAGGCAGGTTGCGGCCAGCGCAACGCCGGCGAAGACGAGGCCCGGCCGCTTCACTTGCGCACTCCACCGGCCGGCGGGGTGCCGGCCTGCTGCGAGCCGTAGGCGGTGCCCCAGCCCCAGACTTCGGCGCCCTTGCCGCGCTGGACCACGCGGGTGCGGAAGATGTCGGCCACCACGTCGCCGTCGCCGGCCAGGAGCGCCTTGGTCGAGCACATCTCGGCGCAGGCCGGAAGCTTGCCTTCGGCGAGCCGGTTGCGGCCGTATTTCTCGAACTCGGCTTCGGAGCCGTTGGCCTCGGGGCCGCCGGCGCAGAAGGTGCACTTGTCCATCTTGCCGCGCACGCCGAACGTGCCTTGCGAGGGGAACTGCGGCGCGCCGAACGGGCAGGCGTACGAGCAGTAGCCGCAGCCGATGCACACGTCCTTGTCGTGCAGCACCACGCCTTCTTCGGTGCGGTAGAAGCACTGCACCGGGCACACGGCCATGCAGGGCGCGTCGGAGCAGTGCATGCAGGCCACCGAGATCGATTTCTCGCCCGGCACCCCGTCGTTGAGCGTGACCACGCGGCGGCGGTTCACGCCCCAGGGCACCTCGTTCTCGTTCTTGCAGGCCGTGACGCAGCCGTTGCATTCGATGCAGCGTTCCGCGTCGCAGACAAATTTCATTCGTGCCATGGTGCCTCCTTATGCCTTTTCTACGTTGCAGACCGTGGTCTTGGTCTCTTGCATCATGGTCACGCTGTCATAACCGTAGGTCGTGCCGGTGTTGATGGCCTCGCCGCGCACCACGGGGGCTGCGCCGGCGGGGTAGTAGCCGAGCATGTCGGCGCCCTGCCAATGGCCCGAGAAGTGGAACGGCATGAAGACCGTGTCGGGCCCCACGCGCTCGGTCACCAGGGCCTGCACGTTGAGCTTGGCGCCCGTGGGCGTGTGCACCCAGGCGCGCTCGCCGTTGCGGATGCCCTTCTCGGCCGCGACCTTGGGGTTGATCTCGATGAACATCTCCTGCTGCAGCTCGGCGAGCCAGGGGTTCGAGCGGGTTTCCTCGCCGCCGCCCTCGTATTCGACCAGGCGGCCCGAGGTCATCACGTACGGGAACTTCTCGGCCACCTTGTCGGCGATGTTCTTCTGCTGCACGCTCTTGTAGAGCGTGGGCAGGCGCCAGAACGCCATCTTGTCGTCGTGCGTCGGGTACTTGGCCATGAGGTCGGGCCGGTTGCCGTACAGCGGTTCGCGGTGCTGCGGGATTGCGTCGGGAAAGTTCCAGACCACTGCACGCGCCTTGGCATTGCCGAAGGGGTGGCAGCCGTGGTTCTTCATGAACACGCGGATCATGCCGCCCGAGCTGTCGGTCTTCCAGTTCTTGCCTTCGGCCTTGGGCTTCTCGGCCTCGGTGAGCTCGTCCCACCAGCCCAGCTTCTTGAGCAGCACGTGGTCGAGCTCGGGGTAGCCGGTGGTGATGTCGGCGCCCAGCGAATGCGAGCCGTCCTCGGCCAGCAGGTTCTTGCCGTCGCGCTCCACGCCGAAGTTCGCGCGGAAGTTGCCGCCGCCTTCCATCACGTGCTTGGAGGTGTCGTACAGGTTGGGCGAGCCCGGGTGCTTGAACTCGGGCGTGCCGTAGCAGGGCCACGGCAGGCCGAAGTAGTCGCCCGTGAGGTCATAGCCGTTGGCCTTGTCCTTCACGCCGGCCTTGGCCTTGAGCGTGCGCACGTCGAAGGCGCCCATGTTGCGCATGTGCGCCTGCAGCCGCTCGGGGCTCTGGCCGGTGTAGCCGACGGCCCAGCAGGTCTTGTTGATCTCGCGCAGGATGTCGTCGGGCAGGGGCTCGTCCATGCCCTTGACCTTCTGCATCTTGTAGTTCTTGCTGAGTTCCTTGCCAAAGCCCAGGCGGTCGGCGAACTGCTGCATGATCATGTGGTCGCTGCGGCTTTCCCACAGCGGATCGATGACCTTCTCGCGCCACTGGATCGAACGGTTCGACGCCGTGACGGAGCCGCTGGTCTCGAACTGCGTGCACGCGGGCAGCAGGTAGACGGCGCGGTTCTTGTTGAGGTCGTCGGGGTTGCCGGGCATGGCCGCCATGGCGGCGGTGGCCGAGGGATAGGGGTCGACCACCACCAGCAGGTCGAGCTTGTCCATGGCGCGCTTCATCTCGAGGCCGCGCGTCTGCGAGTTGGGCGCATGGCCCCAATAGAACACGCCGCGCAGGTTCGAGTCCTGGTCGATCAGCTCGTTCTTCTCGAGCACGCCGTCGATCCAGCGCGACACGGTGATGCCGGGCTTGGTCATCATCGCGGGCGACGCGAAGCGGCCCTTGATCCATTCGTAGTCCACGCCCCAGGTGGCGGCGAAGTGCTTCCACGAGCCTTCGACGATGCCGTAGTAGCCGGGCAGCGAATCGGGGTTCGGGCCCACGTCGGTGGCGCCCTGCACGTTGTCGTGGCCGCGGAAGATGTTGGTACCGCCGCCCGACTTGCCCACGTTGCCGAGTGCCAGCTGCAGGATGCACGAGGCCCGCACGATCGCGTTACCGATGGTGTGCTGCGTCTGGCCCATGCACCACACGACGGTGCCGGGGCGGTTCTCGTTGAGCCAGGTCGCCACCTTGAGCACCTGCGCCTCCTTCACGCCGCAGGCCTCCTCGACCTTGTCGGGCGTCCACTTGGCCAGCACTTCCTCGCGCACCTTGTCCATGCCGAAGACGCGGTCGTTGATGTACTGCTTGTCTTCCCAGCCGTTCTTGAAGATGTGGTGCAGGATGCCGAACAGGAAGGCGATGTCGGAGCCCGAGCGGATGCGCACGTACTCGTCGGCCTTGGCCGCGGTACGTGTGAAGCGCGGGTCGACCACGATCATCTTGCAGCCGTTCTCCTTGGCATGGAGCATGTGCAGCATGCTGACCGGATGGGCCTCCGCGGCGTTGGAGCCGATGTACATCGCCACCTTGGCGTTGCGCATGTCGTTGTACGAATTGGTCATGGCGCCGTAGCCCCATGTGTTCGCAACGCCGGCAACGGTGGTCGAGTGGCAGATGCGCGCCTGGTGGTCGCAGTTGTTGCTGCCCCAGAAGCTCACGAACTTGCGCAGCAGGTAGGACTGTTCGTTGCTGTGCTTGGACGAGCCGATCCAGTAGACCGAATCGGGCCCGCTGGCCTGGCGCAGTTCCTTGAGCTTGGCGGTGATCTCGTCGAGCGCGGTGTCCCAGCTGATGCGCTCGTACTTGCCGTTGACCAGCTTCATCGGATAGCGCAGCCGGTATTCGCCGTGGCCGTGCTCGCGCAGCGCGGCGCCCTTGGCGCAATGCGCGCCCAGGTTGATGGGCGAATCGAACACCGGCTCCTGGCGCACCCAGACGCCGTTCTCGACCACCGCATCGGAGGCGCAGCCGACCGAGCAGTGGGAGCACACGGTGCGCTTGATCTCTACCTTGCCGGCGCCTACCGCCGTGGGCCGTGCTTCGCCGGCCGCCTCGGCCTTGCGCATCAGCGTGAGCTGGCCCGCGGCCAGGCCCACGCCCACGCCGAGCCCGGAGCGCCGCAGGAAGGCACGCCGGTCCATGGTGGGCAGCGCGCCCGAAAGGCCGCGCCGCAGGCTGTGGATGAACGGGGAGGACGACTCGCGCTCCCCTTGCCGCGAGACACTGTTCGCGGGGGCTGTTTTCTTGGTCAACAACATCTTGGGCGTTCCGCTTCAGGCCGAAGCGGTCTTGTAGTAGCGCTTGACATGTTCGCTCAGCGAATAGCCGCCGCCTTTTTCAGGCGCGGGCTTCGTCGCGGGCGCAACGGCCTCGACGGCCTCGGGGGCCGGCGCGACCTTGGGGAGCACCGACACCGCGGCAACCGCGGCGCCGGCGCCGGCGGCACCTAGAAAGAAACCTCGACGCGAGGCCGGCTTGTTGCCGACCGCTTGGCTGTCCTGCATGTGATCTCCAGGAGTGGCTGGGGGCAAAACCAGATATGAACTGATTTGCATACATCTGGATACTAGTCGAGACCCTTATTCCCGACTATCAAGCTCTTCCTTTGAAAAAGGTTAACCGAGCATGTCGAAGCCCTGGACCTCGACCTCGGCGAAGGCCCGGGTGAAGCCGGCCAGCGACGCATAGAAATGCGCCTTCGGATGTTGGGCCACTGCGTCGCAGAGCGTCGGCAGCCACGGCTGCAGATGGGTGGCGAAAAAAGCCTGTTGCTGCGCGAGGTTGGCCACCGCCGCGTCGTCACCGGCAATAAGGTAGCGCATCACCTCGAACAGGCAGGCAACATGGTCTTCGCTTTCGGAGACGGCGTCGCCGCGCGCGAGGCCGAGGCGGGCCAGGTCGGTGCGCAGCAGCGCCAGCGGCTTGTCGTTGAGAAAGCCGCTCAGGTAGTGCGAGCCGAAGAGGTAGATCTCGGGCTTGCCCATGCCGCCGAAGAGCGCGTCGTACTCGGCATGCACCGCGGCCGCATCGGTGCCGCGCGCCGCGCCGACCAGCTGGCGCCAAGGCTCCTCGAGGAAGGCGCCGGCCGCGGGCGCCTCGGTGGGCGCCACACCGAAGGCGCCGAGCAGCTCGGCATCGGGCGCCGCATACCAGAGGCGCGCGAGCAGGCCGTAGACCTCGGCGCGCGCAATTTCCTCGTCGAGGGCGGAGGTCATCGGAGGAAACTGGCTCATAGCTGCGTGATCTTCATTTCGTTCTGCGCGCTGTACAGGTCGATGACCCGGCAGTCGCTGCACATCTTGAGCCGCTCGAGTGCCTCGCCCTGGAACATGGCGTGGCCCGCGAGCTTGCCGAGCATCGCCTCGATCGCCTTTTGCGTGCCGAAGGGCTTGCTGCAGCGGATGCAGGCCCAGGGCTTGGCCTCGTTGAGCAGCACGGGCTGCTTGCGCTCGGGCGCGGCCAGGAGGCGCGGCACCAGCGCAATCGCGTTCTCGGGGCAGGTGGTTGCGCACAGCCCGCACTGCACGCAGTTCTTCTCGATGAAGCGCAGCTGCGGCGCATTCTGGTTGTCCTGCAACGCACTCGCAGGGCAGGCGCTCACGCAGGCCAGGCACAGCGTGCAGCTGTCCTTGTTGACCGTGACCGCGCCAAAGGGAGAACCGTCGGGCAGCGCAATTTCAAGCGCTGCGGCGGCATCGGCAGGCGGCGCCGACAACGCGGGCGCCTGTTCCATCAGGTGGTCGAGCGTCATCTCGAGCGTGCCGCGCTTCTCGGCGCCCACGGCGAAGCGCGCCGCGGTGGCGGGCACGCGCTGGCGCGTGGCGCGCAGGCCGGCCAGGGCCGCATCGAGCGCGGCCGGCGTGCCGGCCTCGACCAGGTGGAAATGCGTGCAGGTGTAGCCCAGCCCCGTGAGCAGTGCCTGCGCGACGGCCATCTGCTTTCTCAGCGCATCGAGGTACTGCGGCGCTTCCTGGCCGGTGGCGAGCACGGCCACCTGCGAGGCACCGAAGGCAATGGCGCTGAGCCACAGGTCGATGCCGGTGCTCGCGACGTGCATCAACGCCACCGGCAGCACATGCGCGGGCACGCCGCCGAGGCCGTCGCGCTTGCCGCGGCCCAGCTGGGCCGCGCGGCCGAGCTGTTCGACGAGCGCCTGCCCGCCTTCTTCGTTGTGCAGCAGCACCGTGGCGTCGCGGCCGCCGGCGCCAAGGTAGGTGGCCAGCAGCGTGCGCAGCTTGCGGCCCTGGTCGGGCGTGCGCGGGTAGGTGTAGCCCAGCGCGCCGGTCGGGCACACGGTGGTGCAGGCGCCGCAGCCCACGCACAGCTGCGGATTGACGACGATGCGCTGGCGCTCCTTGTCGCTCGAGATGGCGTGCGCCGAACAAACCTCGACGCAGGCGTTGCAGCCCACCACCTCGTTGCGGCTGTGGGCGCAGAGCTTCTGCTTGTAGTCGAAGAACTTCGGCTTCTCGAATTCACCCACCAGTTCGCGCAGGCGCAGCACGGTCGACAGGCCTTCGGCATGCGCGAGCCCGCCCGCCAGGTGGAAGTAGCCTTGCGGCGGCGCATGCCAGTCGATCAGCGCGTTCGCGCCCAGGTCGAGCACCAGGTCGAACTCGGCATCGAGCGCCTCGGGTGCCCGGCCGAAATGGATGGCACCGGCCACGCTGCAGGCTTTTTCGCAGTCGCGGTGCGAGGTGCACTTGGCCAGGTCGATCTGGTAGTCGAGCCCGATCGCCTGCTCGGGACAGACGCCAAGGCACGCGTTGCAGCGCGTGCACAGGTCCAGGTCGATGGGGTTGTCGCGCGTCCACTTCAACGAGAAAGCGCCGAGCCAGCCGGTGAGCGATGCGATGCGCCCGGCCATCACGGGCCAGCGGCGTTCCTGCGCGCCGCCGGCCGCGCCCGGGCCGGTGGAGAAGATCGAGACCTGCAGCGAATCGGCGACCAGCGCCGCGGCCTTCTCGGCCGCGTCGAGCGGGCCGACGATCAGGAGCCGGCCCTGGCTTGCGTAGCTCACGGTCGAGACCGGATCGGGCTCGGGCAGATGGGCCACGGCCAGCAGCGCGGCGATCTTGGGGCTTGCGCTCTTGGCGTCGCGGCTCCAGCCGCCGGTTTCGCGGATGTTCACGAAGCGGATCGGCGAAGTCGCGCCCTCGGTCTGTTCGGCCAGTTCGGTGAACAGCCGGCGCTCCTGCGTGCAGGCCACCACCACCTCGTCGCCCGAGCGGATGGCGCGCTGGAAGGCCGGCGCCTCGCGGCGGCACAGCGTGGAATGAAGGGGCAGCGGCTCAGCCAGCGCCGCGCCGAGCGTCTTCGGCTCGAGCGGCATCGTCTGGTTGCAGTCGCAGATCAGCGTTGTGGTCATCGGTCTTCTGGCTTGCGGGCTGCACGTTTGCAACCTGCTGGCTGGGGAGGAATTCCTCCGGAGGCTCGGACTGTGCCATGTCCGGCGGCGCGGCGGCTTGCGGGGTTTCCGCGGGTACTGCAGGTGCCTGTTGCACCTCGGCTTCTTCCTCGTGCTCGAACAGCCTGAGGAACTTGGCGCTGGCCATCTGGCGCAGCACGCTGTCGGGGATGGGCGTCGACCGGGAGTAGTCGTCGATGTAGGTGTCCATGCCGTCCATCACATTGAACTGCGGGTCGGCAAAGAGCTTTTTGAAAGCGGTGTTCTTGACCTCGGGCGCGACGTTCCTGGCCACGAAGGGCCGGAAGTCGGACTCGGGCGTGAGCGCCTGTGCGTCGGCGAGCGTGGGCGGGGGGATTTCCGCTTGCGCTTCGGAGGACGGGCCGGCTTCCGGGCCAGCCGCCGCGGGCAGGGGCGCTGCCGCATCGATGCGCGCGGCGGCCGCCTCCTGCACCTCTTGCGCGGCGGGAGGCGGCAACACCTCGTCGCGCGCCTCCTGCTTGCGCCGCGACCAGCGGCCGAAGAAATTCTCAGACATCGCCCGCTCCGCGTCCGCGTTTCTTCTCGGTCGACACGCTGGCCGCATTGCCGAAGCGGTCGACCAGCGGGCGGAAACTCTCGGGCCGCTTGCGGCGCTTGGGCTCGATCACGTAATGCGCCTGCACGAAGCCGCGCATCCACTCGATCACCTCCTCGGGCGCGGGCACCTGCTCCACCGTTTCCTGCGCGTCGAGCCAGCGGCCGGCCTCGTTGTAGCTGAGGCTCACCACCACCGGCCGCGCGATCGGCTCGTCGGCAATGGTGGGCTCTTCCTCCATGCGCCACAGCACGAACCAGCAGGGCGCGGGCGTGGTGGCATTCAGGTGGTAGCCCTCCACGTCGTCGCGGAACAGCTCGGTCTTGAAGCCGGGGTGCAGCCAGCGCTGCGCGCTCTCGTTCGCCTCGAGCAGGCGCGGCTCGGTGCCGAAGCCGGGCTGGTCGGGGCCGACGCTTTCGAGAATCCAGCGCCAGGACTGCCAACGGCTCTCGACGCGCTCGCGGCGCATCACGACGGCAACATCGATGGAAGGATTCATGCGGCGATCGTAGCGCCGCCGCATGCCGCTTTCGCGCCGAGGGTCATCCGCGGCCGGTTGCGTCCTGCAGCAGCAGGCCGCGCAGCTTGCGGTGCAGCGGCGAAGCCTCGGCGGCCGGCACGCCGCCCGCCTCGCGCAGCGCGAAATCGCGGCTTTGCGCGTTGTGCAGGTCGATCTCGCGCACCACCTGGCCGTCGCTGTAGACGAAGGCCACGTCGGCCAGCGCCAGCACGTCCTCGATGTCGTGCGTGATCATCAGCACCGGAATGCCCCACTGGCGGCGCACCTGCGCGAGTTCCTGGCGCAGTTCGCTGCGCAGCATGGGGTTGAGCGCGGCAAAGGGCTCGTCGAGCAGCAGCACCTGCGGCTGGCAGGCCAGCGCGCGGGCCAGCGCCACGCGCTGCTGCTGGCCGCCCGAGAGCTTCTGCGGCCGGCTGTCGGCCAGCGCCGCCAGGCCGAAGCCTTCGAGCAGCGCCTGCACCCGCTCGGCCTCACGCGGCGGCAGCCGGCGCCGGTGCCAGGCGGTCAGGCCGAAGGCCACGTTCTCGCGTACCGACAGGTGCGGGAACAGCGCGTAGTTCTGGAACAGGTAGCCGATGCGCCGCGCCGGCGCCGGCACGTCGATGCCGCGGGCGGAGTCGTAGAGCGTGCGGCCGTCCAGCCGCACATGGCCCGCGGACGGATGCAGCAGCCCCGCGATGGCCTGCAGCGTGAGCGTCTTGCCCGCGCCCGAGGGGCCGTAGAGCGCGGCAAAAGGCACGTCGGTCGCGAAGCGCGCCGCCAGGTCGAAGCGCCGGGCGCCATCGGTGACGGTGAGCTTCAGGTCGACGTCGATCATGGCTTGCCGAAGCCGTGGCGCGCGAGCACCTCGCGCGCCGGGTCGCTGGAAAGAAAGGCCACGAAATCGCCGGCCAGCGCCTTCTGGCGGCTGTCGGCCACCACCGCGACCGGGTAGCTCACCGGCGTGGCGGTGGTTGGCGCGAAGGCGACCCGGACCTTCTCGCTCATCACGGCCGCATCGGTGCGGTAGACGAAACCGGCCTCGACCTCGCCGCGGGCCACGTAGTCGAGCACCTGGCGCACGCTGTCGGCCTGCACGAACTTCGGCTCCAGCACGCTCCAGAGCCCCGCGCCTTCCAGCACCTGCCGCGTGTAGCGGCCGACCGGCACGGTGGCGGTCTTGCCCACGGCAATTTTCCGGACGCCCGCGCCGGCCAGGTCCTGCAGCGACTGGACGCCGGCCCCGTCCCTTGCCGGCTCGATCAGCACCAGGGCATTGCTTGCGAAGTTGCGGCGCGTGGCCGCATCGATGAGCTTCTGCTCGGCGGCGCGGCCCATCGTCTCCTGATCGGCGCTAGCGAACACGTCGACCGGCGCGCCCTGCCCGATCTGCTGCAGCAGCACGCCCGAGGCCGCGAAATTGAAGCGCACCGCGGCGCCCGGCTTCGCCGCCTCGAATTTCGGCCCGAGTTCCTTGAACGCGTCCGTCAGGCTGGCGGCCGCGGACACGGTGATCTGCTGGGCCGCTGCAGCGAGCGGCAGCGCCATCGCCAGGACAAGAAGCAGGAGGCGGAACGCACGCATGTTGGTTTCCAGATTGGGGGTAAGGCGCTCAGCGCAGCGAGAAAAAGCGGTTCGACAGCACCAGCACGGTGACCGACAGCAGCGAAGTCACCACCACCAGCAGCAGCGCGAGCTCGTCATGCCCGGCCTGCACCGCGTCGTAGATGGCCATCGACAGGGTCTGGGTCTGCTGCGGAATGGAGCCCGCCACCATCAGCGAGGCGCCGAATTCGCCCATGGCGCGCGCAAATGCGAGCAGCGTGCCGGCCAGGATGCCGGGCCAGGCCAGCGGCAGCGTCACGCGCAGGAACACCGAGAACGGCGACTGGCGCAGCGTGCTGGCGGCGGCTTCGAGCGAGCGGTCGACGCCCGCAAAGGCGGCGCTGGCCGACTTCAGCACCAGCGGCAGCGCCACCACGGCAGAGGCGACGACGGCGCCATGCCAGCTGAAGATGATGCTGTAGTCGAAATGCTCGCGCAGCCAGCTGCCGAGCGGGCTGTGGCGCCCCGCCGCCACCAGGATGGCGTAGCCGATGACTGTGGGCGGCAGCACCAGCGGCAGCATGAACACCGCCTCGAGCACCGTGCGGCCCGGAAAGCGCTTGCGCGCGAACACCCAGCCCAGCGCCACGCCGGCCACGAGCGCCAGCAGGGTCGCGACCGCAGCCACCTTGAGCGACAGCACCAGCGGAAACCAGTCGGCCGAGGCGATGAGGGAGTTCGTCGTATTCATGAAGATACAACGCAATTGTTGCACGAACAGGCGCTTCCCCCTGAAGAGGCATGCGTGGCGGGTGCGGGAGGATGGCGCCGATATCCCTTCGGATACAGCGCGGGGAACAGCGCTCAGGGTGCGAGCAGGCGCGTCAGCGCGCGCACGTCGGCCGCCGTGGCCAGGCGTGCGGCGTTCTCGATGGCGCGGTAGTGCTTGACGATTTCCTCGCCCACGGGCGTGAGCGCGGTGCCGCCGCCGCGCGAGCCGCCGGCCGCGGTGTTCACGGCCGGGGATCTGAGGGCGTTGTTCATCTCATCGATCAGCATCCAGGCGCGCCGGTACGACATGCCCAGTTGGCGCGCCGCGGCAGAGATCGAGCCGGTTTCCGCCACCGCCTCCAGCACGGCGATCTTGCCGGGGCCGAAGGCGATGCTGTCGTCCCTGTAGATGCGCAGGCGGAACTGGACTCTGGTTTTCATGCCGATGGTGATGCGAAGGAACGGTGCGGGAGGAGCTTGGCGCCAAGGTTAAACCATGGCCCCGGGGCCCTCGCCGCCCCGCCCTCAGTCCACCGCCGCGAGCACGCCGGAGCCGGTGCCGTAGCCGGCGGCCGCCATCGGCTGGCCGCCGCGCGCAATGCGCACCGCGCAGTACTTGAACTCCGGGATCTTGCCCATGGGATCGAGCGCGGCATTGGTCATCAGGTTGGCCGCCGCCTCGTAGTAGGCGAAGGGAACGAACACCGCGCCGCTGGGCGTGCCGTCGTCGCGCCGCACGTGGATGGCGACCTCGCCGCGGCGCGACTGCACGGTGATCACGTCGCCGGCCTCGAGCCCGAGCTTCAGCAGGTCGGCCTGGTTCATCGAGGCCGTGGCCATGGGCTCGAGCGCGTCGAGCACCGTGGCGCGGCGCGTCATGCTGCCGGTGTGCCAGTGCTCGAGCTGGCGGCCGGTGATGAGCACGAAGGGGTACTCGGCATCGGGCCGCTCGTCGGCCGGAATGATGTCGGCCGGCACCAGCTTCACGCGGCCGTCGGCCGTGGGAAAGTCGTCGATGAACACCGTGGGCTGGCCCGGGTCTTCCTCGCTCAGGCAAGGGTAGGTCACGCTCGAATCGCGCTGCAGCCGCTCCCAGCTGATGCCGCTGATCACCGCATGCATGGCCTGGCGCATTTCCTCGTAGACCGCGGCCACGCCGGATTCCTCGCCCTCGTAGTTCCACGCGAGGCCCATGCCGCTGGCGATCTGCTGGATGATCCAGAGATCGGGCCGCGCGTCGCCCGGCGGGTTGAGCGCGCGCTTGCCCAGCTGCACCATGCGGTCGGTGTTGCTCACCGTGCCGGTCTTCTCGGGCCAGGCGCTCGCGGGCAGCACCACGTCGGCGAGCCACGCGGTCTCGGTCATGAAGATGTCCTGCACCACCAGGTGCTCCAGGCTCGCGAGCGCATGGCGTGCATGGTTCAGGTCGGGGTCGCTCATGGCCGGGTTCTCGCCCATGATGTACATGCCGCGCACCTTGTGCGGATCGGTGTCGGGCGCGAGCGCCTTGTGCATGATCTCGACCACGGTGTAGCCCGGCGTCGCATCGAGCGGCGTGCCCCAGAAGTCCTCGAACCACGCATGCACCGCCGGGTTGTCGACGCGCTGGTAGTTGGGGAACATCATCGGGATCAGGCCCGCGTCGCTCGCGCCCTGCACGTTGTTCTGGCCGCGCAGCGGATGCAGGCCCGAGCCCGGCTTGCCGATCTGGCCGGTGACGGTGGCCAGCGCAATGAGGCAGCGCGCGTTGTCGGTGCCGTGCACGTGCTGGCTCACGCCCATGCCCCAGAGGATCATCGCGCCCTTGGCCGTGGCAAAGGCGCGCGCCACCTCGCGCAGCGTTTCGGCCGGCACGCCGCAGATCGGCGCCATCGCCTCGGGGCTGTAGCCCTTGACGTTCTCGCGCAGCGCTTCGTAGTTGCTGGCGCGCGTGCGCACGAACTCCTGGTCGACCAGGCCTTCGTCGATCACGGCGTGGATCAGCGCGTTGAGCATGGCCACGTCGGTGTCGGCCTTGAACTGCAGCGTGCGCCAGGCATGGCGGCTGATGTCGGTGCGGCGCGGGTCGGCCAAGACGATCTTGGCGCCGCGCTGGGCGGCGTTCTTCATCCAGGTGGCGGCCACGGGGTGGTTGGCCGTGGGGTTGGAGCCGATGACGAAGATCAGCCCTGCATGCTCCACGTCGTTGACCTGGTTGCTCACCGCGCCCGAGCCCACGCCTTCGAGCAGCGCGGCCACGCTGGAGGCGTGGCACAGCCGCGTGCAGTGGTCGATGTTGTTGCTGCCGAAACCCGTGCGCACGAGCTTCTGGAACAGGTAGGCCTCTTCGTTGCTGCCCTTGGCCGAGCCGAAGCCCGCGAGCGACTTGGGCCCGTGGCTGTCGCGCAGGCCCGAGAGCTTGCCGGTGGTGAGCGCGAGCGCCTCTTCCCAGGTGGCTTCGCGGAAATACTCGCTCCAGTCGTCCGGCCGCGGTGCATCGCCAAAATCCTTGGGCATGCCGGCCTTGCGGATCAGCGGCTTGGTCAGGCGCTGGGGGTGGTGCGCGTAGTCGAAACCGAAGCGGCCCTTCACGCACAGGCGGTTGTGGTTGGCCGGGCCATCGCGGCCGTCGACGCTGACGATCTTCTCATCCTTGACGTTGTAGGTGACGAGGCAGCCCACGCCGCAGAACGGGCACACCGAATCGACCTTGCGGTCGACCGCTTGCGAGCCGATGTGGCTCTTGGGCATCAGCGCGCCGGTCGGGCAGGCCTGCACGCATTCGCCGCAGGCCACGCAGGTGCTGTCGCCCATCGGGTCGTCCAGGTCGAACACGATCTTGCTGTCGCCGCCGCGCAGCGCATAGCCGATGACGTCGTTGACCTGCTCTTCGCGGCAGGCGCGCACGCAGCGGTTGCACTGGATGCAGGCGTCCAGGTTGACGGCCATCGCGGGGTGCGAGATGTCGGCCTTGGGCTGCTCGCGCCGCAGCGCCTTGAGTTCGGGCCGCACCGCGATGTCGAGCTTCTTCGCCCAGGCGCTGAGCTCGCCGTGCTGCTGGGTGGCGTCGTCGCCGATCCACTTGTAGCCCTGGTCGGGCATGTCGGACAGCAGCATCTCGACCACCATCTTCTGGCTCTTGAGCGCGCGCTCGCTGGTGGCCTTCACTTCCATGCCGGCCGTCACGTTGCGGCAGCAGCTGGGTGCCAGCGTGCGCTCGCCCTTCACCTCGACCACGCAGGCGCGGCAGTTGCCGTCGGCGCGGTAGCCGTCCTTGAAGCACAGGTGGGGAATCTCGACGCCGTGGCGCTCGGCCGCCTTGTAGATGGTCTCGCCGTCGAAGGCCTGGATGGCTTGGCCGTCGAGCGTGAATTCGATGGTTTGCGGCATCAGCTCCGCGAGCTTGGACGGGGCGTTCATGCCACCTCCTCCGGGAAGTATTGCTGGATGCAGCGGATCGGGTTGGGGGCCGCCTGGCCGAGCCCGCAGATGGAGGCGTCGCCCATCACCTGCGCGAGGTCTTCGAGCGTGGCGTTGTCCCACACCGGCGCATGCATCAGCGCCGCGGCCTTGGCGGTGCCGACGCGGCAGGGCGTGCACTGGCCGCAGCTTTCGTGCTCGAAGAAGCGCATCACGTTGAGCGCGGCGTCGCGGGCGCGGTCGTGCTGGCTCAGCACCATCACCGCGGCCGAGCCGATGAAGCAGCCGTAAGGTTGCAGCGTGTCGAAGTCGAGCGGAATGTCGTTCATGCGCGCCGGCAGGATGCCGCCCGATGCACCGCCCGGCAGGTAGGCGTAGAGCGAGTGGCCGTCGAGCATGCCGCCGCAGTATTCGTCGATGAGCTCCTGCACCGTGATGCCCGCGGGCGCGAGCTTGACGCCCGGGTGCTTCACGCGGCCGCTCACGCTGAAGCTGCGCAGGCCCTTGCGGCCATGGCGGCCGAAGCCGCTGAACCAGGCCGCGCCTTTCTCGACGATGTCGCGCACCCAGTAGAGGGTTTCGAAGTTGTGTTCCAGCGTCGGGCGGCCGAACAGGCCCACCTGCGCGATGTAGGGCGGGCGCATGCGCGGTTCGCCGCGCTTGCCCTCGATGCTTTCGATCATGGCCGACTCTTCGCCGCAGATGTAGGCGCCCGCGCCGCGCCGCAGCTCGATGCGCGGCAGCGCGCAGGGCGGATCGGCCTGCAGCCGCGCCAGCTCGGTTTCGAGCAGCGCGCGGCAATCGTGGTATTCGTCGCGCAGGTAGATGTAGCACTGCTCGATGCCGACGATCTGCGCCGCCACCACCAGGCCTTCGAGGAAGCGGTGCGGATCGCGTTCGAGGTAGGTGCGGTCCTTGAAGGTGCCGGGCTCGCCTTCGTCGATGTTGACCGCCATGAGCCGGGGCGCCGGCTGGTCGCGCACGATGCGCCACTTGCGCCCGGCCGGAAAGCCCGCGCCGCCCAGGCCGCGCAGGCCCGAATCTTCCATGGTCTTGATGATGGCTTCGGCGTCTTCCTCGCCGTTGACGAGCGCGGATGCGAGCGCGTAGCCGCCGTGCGCGCGGTAGGTGACGTAGTCGGTGAAGGCCGGCATGCGCTCGATGGCGCCGGGCAGCGGCGAGATGCTTTTCTCGGCGAACGCGGCCGCGTCGAAGTACGCGACCGTGGCTTCCTCAGGATCGGACTTCAGCGCCTGCAGCACCTTCGCCGTGGTCGCGAGCGGCACGGCCTGCCGGTCGACAGCCACCGCGGGCGCCTGCTCGCAGCGGCCGATGCAGGGCGCCGCAATCACGCGCACGTCGCCACCCTCGACGCCGAGCAGTTCGGGCAGCCGCGCCAGCAGATCCCTGGCACCGGCCAGTTCGCAGGCCAGGCCGTCGCACACGCGCACCGTGAGGCCCGGCGCGGCCTCGTCGCCGCGCACCACCTCGAAGTGGTGATAGAAGGTCGCGACCTCGTAGACCTCGGCCATCGGGATGTTCATTTCCCGCGCCAGTGCCACCAGGTGGCGGTCGTGCAGGCAGCGGAAGGCGTCGTTGAGCTTGTGCAGGTGCTCGATGAGCAGGTCGCGCCGGTGGCCCTCGGCCGGACGCGCACCGATCAGCGTGCGCACTTCGACGAGCGCCGCTTCGTCGGGCTGGCGGCCCTTGAGCTTGCTCTTGCGGCGGATGCGCTCGCGCATTTCGTCGGCGGTGGCGAGCGGCACGATGGTGTGCGTGCTGGCTGCTGCCTTTGTTGTTGTTGTCTCGCGGGTCGTGGCTGGGTGGTTGTTCACTGCCTGGGCCTTTTTTCGATGTCTCGGGAATGCCCCCCAGCAAGGCTTGAGGGCTGACCGAGTGTGTGGGGCGGCCCTGGGCGCGTCAAATTCGATCGGCACATCGATCGATTCAATAACTAAATGGCCTCCGTCAGGCGACGGTGCCGCGCCCAGGCTATTCGCCGAGCGCGCCGCTGTGCAGCCGCACCTGCTCGCGCCATGCCGGCGTCTGCAGGAACACCAGCGCGGCATCGAGCGCGCGCGAGGGGCGCACGCCGGTCTGGGTCATGAAGCCCAGCGGCGTCTTGACCTCGGGGGCGACCAGCGGCAAGGCCTCCAGCTCGCGGTAGCTGCGCACGGCCGCGACCATCGACCCCGGCAGCACGCTGCTCACGGTGCCCGCGAGCACGGCCAATGCAAGGGTAAGTACCGAGTTGGTCTCGATGGCCGGCTCCAGCGCAATGCCGGCGTCGCGCAGCGCCTGGTCGATGATGGAGCGGTTGTGCATGTCGGGCGTGAGCAGGCACAGCGGCCGCTGGCCGGCCTCGGCCCACGAGATCGGCTGGCCGATGCGCAGCCGGTCGGCCGAGGGCTTGGCCGCGCGCCGCAGCAGGAAGTAGTGCTCCACGCTCTGCGGCCATGCCGTGAGCTTGATGCCCGGCAAATGCATGCGCTCGGTGTAGCCGAGCGCGAGGTCGACCGAGAGGCTTTCAAGCCCCGTTTCCAGCTCTTGCGAACTCATCGAGAGCACCGCCGGCACGATGCCCGGATGCATCTCGTGCAGCATCGCGGCAAAGCGCGACAGCATCGGAATGGCGGTGGGCACGGCCGCCATGCGCAGCCGCCCGCGCGGATGGCCCTCTTCGCTGCGCAGCTCCTGCTGCAGCACCTCGTTGTCGCGCAGCATGCGCTGCGCCGTGGCCAGCACCCGCTCGCCTTCGTGCGTGAGGCCCACGTAGACGCGCGCCCGCTTGACGATGACCACGCCAAATTCGCTTTCGAGCGAGCGCAGCGCATTCGACAGCGCCGGCTGAGTGATGTGGCAGGCCTGCGCCGCGCGTCCGAAATGCTTGTGCTCGCTGAGCGCGACCAGGTAGCGCATCGACGCGAGAAGATTCACGGGGCGCGCCGCCGATCAGGTGTTCTTGCTGATGGAAATGGTCGGGAACTTCGCCGAGAAGTCCTTGGCCTTCTCCGCAATGCCCACGGCCACCTGGCGTGCGACGGCCTTGTAGATGCCGGCCACTTCGCCGTCGGGGTCGGCCACCACGGTCGGCTTGCCGCTGTCGGCCTGCAGGCGGATGTTGATGTCCAGCGGCAGCGCGCCCAGGTAGTCCATCTGGTATTGCGCCGCCATCTTCTTGCCGCCCTCGGAGCCGAAGATGTGCTCGACGTGGCCGCAGTTGGAGCAGATGTGCACCGCCATGTTTTCCACGATGCCCAGGATCGGCACGCCGACCTTCTCGAACATCTTGATGCCCTTCTTGGCATCGAGCAGCGCGATGTCCTGCGGCGTGGTGACGATCACCGCGCCGGTCATCGGCACGCGCTGCGAAAGGGTCAGCTGGATGTCGCCGGTGCCGGGCGGCATGTCGACGATCAGGTAGTCGAGGTCTTTCCAGTTGGTCTGGCGCAGCAGTTGCTCCAGCGCCTGGGTGGCCATGGGGCCGCGCCAGATCATGGCCTCGTCCTGGTCGACCAGGAAGCCGATCGACATGACCTGCACGCCGTGGTTCTCGAGCGGCTCCATGGTCTTGCCGTCCTCGCTCTCGGGCCGGCCCTCGATGCCCAGCATCATCGGCTGGCTCGGGCCGTAGATGTCGGCGTCCAGCAGCCCGACCGCCGCGCCTTCGGCGGCCAGCGCCAGCGCCAGGTTGGCGGCGGTGGTGCTCTTGCCCACGCCACCCTTGCCGGACGCCACCGCGATGATGTTCTTCACGTTGGGCATCAGCTGCACGCCGCGCTGCACCGCATGGCTGATGACCTTGGTCGTGATGTTGACCGAGACGTTGCTCACGCCCGGCACCGTCTTTGCGGCCGCCACCAGCGCCTTGCGCATGGCCGCGTGCTGGCTCTTGGCCGGGTAGCCGAGCTCGAGGTCGAACGACACGTCGCCATCCGCGATCTGCAGGTTCTTGAGCGACCGGGTCGCCACGAAATTCTTGCCGGTGTTGGGGTCTGCGACGGCCTTGAGCGCGTCCATGAGCCCCTCTGGGGTGAGTGCCATTGATCTAACTCCTGAATGGCGGGTAGTCTAGTGGGTCTCATGGCTCGCCCCCGGGTGCGCATGCATCGCCTTTCCCCCACCGGGGACAACAACACCGATATCAAATGCCAGAGACACCCCCCGCCACCGGTCTCCTGCTCACCGGCGGCGGCGCCCGGGCCGCCTACCAGGTCGGCGTGCTCGAGGCCATTGCCGGCATCCGGCGCGCGGCGGGCCTGGCCGGCCGGCGCAATCCCTTCGAAGTGATCACCGGCACCTCGGCCGGCGCCATCAACGCGGCCGCGCTGGCCTGCGGCGCCGACGACTTCGACGGGGCCGTCGAGCGCATCGCGCAGGTCTGGCGCGACTTCCACGCGGGCCAGGTCTACCGCGCCGATTCGCTGTCGGTGCTCGGCAGCGGCACGCGCTGGCGCATGCTGCTCGGGCTCGGGCGCTTTGCCGCCAACTGGATGCGCATCAAGCCGCGCTCGCTGCTGGACAACGCGCCGCTGGCCGAGCTGCTGGCGCGCATGGTGCCGCTCGAGCGCCTGCCCCGGCTCATGCAGCAGGGCCACCTGCAGGCGCTGGCCGTGACCGCCTCGAGCTACAGCTCGGGCGAGCACGTCACCTTCTTCGAGGCCGCGGTGCCGATGGAGCCCTGGGTGCGTTCGCAGCGGCTGTCGGTGCGCGACCGCCTCAGCCACGCGCACCTGCTGGCCTCGTCGGCCATTCCCTTCGTGTTTCCGGCCACCGCGCTGCCGATGCAGGGGCACACCGAATATTTCGGCGACGGCTCGATGCGCCAGTCGGCGCCCATCGCCGCGGCCATCCACCTGGGTGCCCAGCGCATCCTGGTGATCGGCGCAGGCCGCATGCACGAACCGCGCGACGCCGACGCGCCCAACACCTACAGCGGCTATCCCACCATGGCGCAGATCGCGGGCCATGCGCTGTCGAGCATCTTTCTCGATGCGCTGGCGGTGGACATCGAGCGGCTGCGGCGCATCAACCACACGCTCGGCCTCATTCCCGAGGAAGCGCGCGCATCGAGCACGCTGCGCCCGCTCGACCTGCTGGTGATCGCGCCGTCGGAGCGCCTGGACGTGATCGCGGCGCGCCATGTCGATGCACTGCCCGGCGCGGTGCGCCACCTGCTGGGCGGCTCCAAGGTTGCGGCCGACGTGAAGGGCGGTGCGCTCGCGAGCTACCTGCTGTTCGAGGCGGGCTACACGCGCGAGCTGATGGCGCTCGGGCGGGCCGACACGCTGCGCCAGCAGGCCGAGGTGCTGAGCTTCTTCGGGTGGGATGCGGCGGCCTGACGCAGGTCAGCGCGCACCGCCGCTGTCGCCAGGAACACTCCTCAACGCGCTACCCCGCCTCGGAAATCCCAAGCTCCGAGCACACCCGCCCCACCAGCGCCTTCAGCGATGCGAGCTCGGCCTCGAGCCGCGCCACATTGGCCCTGAGCGCGGCAACCTCGCCGAGCGATGCATCGTGCGCGCCGTAAGCAGCATCGGACGACGCACCCGCGGGCCCCGCAACTTCTTCCGCCGGCGCGCCGCTCAGCAAGTGCGCCCAGCGGCTTTCGCGCGCGCCCGGCAGCCGCGCGAGCTTCACCACCAGCGCGCCGGCCGAGCGCTCGGCGAGCTCGTCGAGAAAACCCTCGACCGACGAGATGTCCGCGAAGTTGTGCATGCGGTCGCAGGCGATGCGCAGTTCGCCCGCCGTTTGCGGGCCGCGCAGCATCAGCACCGTGAGCAGGATCACCGACTGCGACGGAATGCGCAGCACGCGGTCGATGTTGTGCTCGTAGCGGAACGCCCGGCCGCCGCTGGTTTCGGCCACCAGGCTGTAGCCCTTGAGGCTGTCGATGGCGGCCTGCACCTGGGCCTCGCTCAGTTCGAGCACCGGGTTGCGGCTGGTCTTCTGGTTGCAGCCGGACACCAGCGAATTGAGCGTCAGCGGATAGCTGTCGGGCACGGTGCGCTGCTTCTCGGCCAGCACGCCGAGCACGCGGGTTTCGACGAGCGAAAGAATGGGAAGGGCCTGGGTCATTGCTCAAGGAATCCTGAATGAAAACGATGGCGGCAAGGGCCGCTTGTTCACGGCACCGCCACGCCGAGTATCGGTCCCAGCTCCCTGGTGAAGTCGCTGCGCCGCAAGGCAAGCGAATGCAGTGCCGGCACAGTGCCGTCGAGATAGAGCGCGTCGCGGCAATGCAGCACGTCGCGAAAGTAGAGCGCGAACTCGTAGAAGTTCACCGGCTGCTCGCTGATCACGAAGATCGCCGTGTGGCCCGACACGCCCGCGCCGTTGCGGATCTTGCGCGAATCGGAATCCTGGATGAAGGCGGGATGCACCACGCCGCGGCGCAGCAGCAGCGGGCCCGACTGGGTCGCCAGCCGAACGCCCTCTTTCGGCAGCGCCGCATATTCGGACGACTCGACCACGCGCGGCCCCGCATCCGACACCAGGAACACGCCATTCGGCTTGAGGAAGAAGTTGCCCGCACCGGCCGCCAGGTTGAGCGGCGCCTCCTCGCGTCCCTCCTGCACCAGCAGGCCGACCGGGGAAAAGTCCGCGTGGTACATGCCGGCATTCATGGCGAACACGAGCTGCCGGTTGCGCGCGGCGAGCCAGGCTTCGAGGCGGTCGAAGCGCTTGAACGGGGCGCCGCTGTCATCGTGCAGGAACAGCTCGAGCCGCTCCTTGCGCACGTCGATCTTCACGACGGTGTAGCGCGGCTCGGCGGCAGCCGCTGAGGCCAGGCTGGCCGCGCCGGCCAGGCACAAGGCCAGCAGGAGCAGCAGCTTTCTCATGAAGCCACGGAAAGCCGCCTCTGGCTTCAGCCGTTCTGGATGCGGGCGACCAGCGCCTTGGTGAACGCCGCCGTGCCGGCGCTGCCGCCCAGGTCGCCGGTGCGCACCTTGTCGATGTTGAGCGTGTCGTCGATGGCCTTGCGCAGGCGCGTGGCCAGATCGGGCAGCCTGACATGCTCGAGCATCAGCGCGGCGGCCAGCAGCAGTGCCGTGGGATTGGCGATGCCCTTGCCGGCGATGTCGGGCGCCGAGCCGTGCACGGCCTCGAAGATCGCCGCATCGGCGCCGATGTTGGCACCGGGCGCCATGCCCAGGCCGCCCACCAGGCCCGCCACCAGGTCGGACAGGATGTCGCCGAACAGGTTGGTCGTCACCAGCATGTCGAACTGCCACGGATTGAGCACCAGCTTCATCGCGCAGGCGTCGACGATGATGGTGTCGAGCTCGAACTTGCCCTTGTACTTCTCTTCGTAGAGCCTGAGGCCCGTCTCCAGGAACAGGCCGGTCAGCACCTTCATGATGTTGGCCTTGTGCACCAGCGTGACCTTCTTGCGGCCGGCGGCAATGGCGGTCTCGAAGGCGTACTCGAGCAGGCGCAGGCAGCCCTGGCGCGTGTTGATGCCGGTGGCCATGCCCACGGCGTGCGGATCGCCGTCGATGCGCACATAGTGCTCGTGGCCGATGTACAGGCCCTCGAGGTTCTCGCGCACGACCATCAGGTCGATCTTGTCGAAGCGGCCGCCCGGAATGATGGTGCGCGCGGGGCGCAGGTTGGCGTAGAGCTGGAATTCCTCCCGCAGCCGCACGTTCGACGAGCGGTAGCCGCCGCCCGAGGGCGTCTCGAGCGGGCCCTTGAGGGCCAGACGGGTGCGGCGGATGCTGTCCAGCGTGGCCTGCGGCAGCGGATCGCCCGAGGCCTGGACACCGCCAAGGCCGGCGATCTGGCGGTCCCATTCGAAGGGCGCCTTCAGCGCATCGAGCGCGGCCAGGGTGGCGTCGACGATCTCGGGGCCGATGCCATCGCCGGGAATCAGGGTTGCGGGAATGGGGGTGGTCATCGGAAACTCGCTTTCTGTATATCCATCTTGTATATCTCTTTGCCCTATCAGCAGAGAGGGCGTTCGCAAAACGCGCGGCATGGAGCATACGTCGCGCCGGAGACACCCCGGCGCCTTTCGGGTCACTGGGGGTCCGGCAACTCCTGGTCGAGCAGCGAAGCGCGGGCGATCACGAGGCTGGGACGCAGCAGCGCGCCGGGCGCGATCACCGCGTTGGCACCGATGCGCACGCCGTCGCCCGCCAGCGCGCCGAACTTCTCGCTGCCCGTGGCCTGCAATGCGCCGCCCTCGCCGGCTCGCACGAAGATCTGCTTGGCGGCGCGCTCGTTGCGGTGGTTGCAGACGATGCTGCCGGCCTCCAGGTTCACGCCTGCGCCCAGCACCGAATCGCCGACGAAATTGAAGTGCGCAAGGGCCGTGCCCGCGAAGACGAAGGACGACTTGAGCTCCGAGCCCGGGCCGAGGGTGCAGCGCTCGCCCACCCAGTTGCCGCCGCGCAGATAGGCGCCGGCCGCCACGAAGCAGCCGGCGCCAATGATCAACGGCCCCTTCAGCACTGCGCCGGCTTCCACGGTGGCGCTGCGGTGGATCGCCACTTCGCCTTCCACGGCAAATTCGCCCGCCGGCAGCGCCACGAGCAGTTCGCGGACGATTTCCGCCGCCCGCGCGGTGATTTCCCAGGGCGCCAGCCCACCCCAGCGCGCGAGCGGCGAGGCGGCAAAGCCGGCGATGTAGGCGGTGAGATCGATGGCATTCGGCATGCTGCGATGCTGCCACCTAAAATGCCCGGTTCCCGCAAGTTCGTCGCCCACTCCCCGAAAGCGCCCTCCCCGATGTCCGCCCCGCGCAAGCTCTTCGTCACCACCGCCCTGCCGTATGCCAACGGCAAGTTCCATATCGGCCACATGATGGAATACATCCAGGCCGACATCTGGGTGCGGAACCAGCGAATGAATGGCGCCGACGTCAACTTCGTCTGCGCCGACGACGCGCACGGCGCGGCCATCACCATCGCGGCCGACAAGGCCGGCGTGACGCCGCAGGCCTTCGTGGCCGAGATCGCCGCGGGCCGCAAGCCCTACCTGGACGGCTACTACATCTCGTTCGACAACTGGCACTCGACCGACGCGCCCGAGAACCACCAACTCGCGCAGGACATCTACCGCGACCTGCGCGCCAACGGCCTGATCGAAACCAAGAGCGTCGAGCAGTTCTACGACCCCGAAAAGGGCATGTTCCTGGCCGACCGCTTCATCAAGGGCGAGTGCCCCAACTGCCACGCCAAGGACCAGTACGGCGACAACTGCGAGGTGTGCGGCGCCGTCTACGCGCCCACCGAGCTGATCAATCCCTACTCGGCGCTGTCCGGCGCCAAGCCCGAGCTGCGCAGCTCCGACCACTTCTTCTTCAAGCTCTCGGACCCGCGCTGCGAGGCCTACCTGAAGGAATGGACCGCCGCGCCCGGCCACGTGCAGTCCGAAGTGCAGAACAAGATCCGCGAATGGCTCTACAAGGACGACGAAGGCAAGGGCGGCCTCGGCGACTGGGACATCAGCCGCGACGCGCCCTACTTCGGCATCGAGATTCCCGATGCGCCGGGCAAGTACTTCTACGTGTGGCTCGACGCGCCCGTGGGCTACCTGGCCTCGCTCAAGAACCTGCTCGACAAGCGCTGCATCGAGCTTGGCGGCGACGGCATCTCGTACACCGAGTACATGGCCGACCCCGACCTGGAGCAGGTGCACTTCATCGGCAAGGACATCATCACCTTCCACACCCTGTTCTGGCCCGCGATGCTGCACTTCAGCGGCCGCAAGGCGCCCGACGCGGTGTACGTGCACGGCCACCTGACGGTCAGCGGCGAGAAGATGAGCAAGAGCCGCGGCACCGGCATCGACCCGCTGCGGTACCTGTCGATCGGCCTGGACCCCGAATGGCTGCGCTACTACATCGCGGCCAAGCTCAACGGCCGCAACGAGGACATCGACTTCAACCCTGAAGACTTCGTCGCGCGCGTCAACAGCGACCTGGTGGGCAAGTACATCAACATCGCGAGCCGCGCGGCGGGCTTCATCGGCAAGCGCTTCGGCGGCAAGCTGGGCGAGGTGTCTGCCGACGGCGACGCACTGCTGTTCGCGCTGCGCGATGCGGCGCCGCAGCTGCATTCGCTCTACGACGGCCGCGACTACGCCCGCGCGCTGCGCGAGGTGATGGCGCTGGCCGACAAGGTGAACGAGTACGTCGACCAGAACAAGCCCTGGGAACTGGCCAAGAAGGAAGGCCAGGAAGCGCGGCTGCACGACGTGTGCACCGTGTGCATCGAGGCCTTCCGCCTGCTCACGCTGTACCTGAAGCCGGTGCTGCCGGCGCTCGCCGCCAATGTCGAGGCCTTCCTCAGGATCGAGCCGCTCGCCTGGGCCGACGCCGCGCAGTCGCTGCCCGCGGGCCATGCCATCGGCGAATACAAGCACCTGATGCAGCGCGCCGACGCCAAGATGGTCGACAAGCTGTTCGACGCGCCCGAGCCCGCACCGGCCGCCGCCGCGGCAGAAGAATCGCTGCCGGGCGGCGAAGCCATCGCGCCCGCCATCACCATCGACGACTTCGCCAAGATCGACCTGCGCATCGCAAAGATCGTCGCCTGCGAGAAGGTCGAGGGCTCGACCAAGCTGCTGCGCCTGACGCTCGACGCGGGCGAGGGCACCGACCCGCAGGGGAGTCCTGTTCTGCGCAACGTGTTCAGCGGCATCGCCTCCGCTTACCAGCCCGAGCAGCTCGTGGGCAAGCTCACGGTGCTGGTCGCCAACCTCGCGCCGCGCAAGATGAAGTTCGGCATCAGCGAAGGCATGGTGCTGGCCGCAAGCCATGGCGACGAAAAAGCCCACCCCGGCATCCACGTGCTCGAGCCCTGGCCGGGCGCGACGCCGGGCATGCGCGTTCGCTGAGAAACAGGCTGCGGCTGGGTAACTGCTAGCCGAGTACTAGCCGAGCTTGTTGACCAGCACCAGGTCGGCAAACACCTTGCCGCCCACCGAGATGTGGTCGCGCATCGCCTCCGCGGCGTTGTCCGCGTGGCCCTTGAGGATCCACTCCACCACCCGTTCGTGCTCGCGCTGCGAGGCGGCCAGGCGACCGGGCTTCTCGAACATCCGCCCGCGGTAGGCCGCGATGCGCAGGCGCACGGTCTGCGCCTGCTCGACGATGAACGGGTTGCCGCTCGCGCGGTAGATCACGTCGTGCAGCGCGGCATTGGCAAGCTGGTAGCCCTCCGCGTCGTCCGTCTGCGCCCGGACGGCCGTGCCTTCGAGCGCGCGCTGCAGTTCGACGCGCAGCGCCGGCCCGATGCGCAGCGCCGCGAGCCGCGCCAGCACCCCTTCGAGTTCGCCGAGCGCTTCCATCATGGCGACGAGTTCGTTCGCGCGCAGCTGGCGCACGTAGATGCCGGTGCGCGGAACGATGTCGACCAGCCCGCGCGCGCTCAGCAGCAGCAGGGCCTCGCGCACCGGCGTGCGCGAGATGTTGAAGCTCGCGGCCAGCGCCTTTTCGTCGATCGGCATGCCGGGCGACAGCGTGCCGTCCAGGATGTCTTTTTCAAGCCGGCCGCGGATCTGGTCCTGCAGGCTGCTGGCGTCGAGGGTTTTCGCGGGTTGCATGGGTGCGTGGATATTAGCTAACCTTGTAGATATATCAATTGATCTATTTGGTACATCAATGCTTCCCACCCTCCAGATCGACGGCCACGTCGCCTACCTCACACTGCGCCGTCCGCAAGCCGCCAACAAGCTGACGCCGGAGGACCTGCCGGCCATCGTCAGTCACCTGGAGACGGTGAACGGCTCGCCCGGCGTGCTGGTGCTGGTGGTCCGCTCGGAGGGCAAGTATTTTTGCAGCGGCTACGATATATCAGAGGTCGCCGCCAGCAGCCAGACCGAGGGCCGCAGCTTCGGCGAGATGGTCGATGCGCTGGAAAACTGCCGCGCCGTCACCATTGCGGCGGTGCACGGCGGCGTGTTCGGCGGCGCCACCGACCTGGTGCTGGCTTGCGACTTCCGCGTGGGCGTGCGCGCTGCCGAAATGTTCATGCCCGCGGCCCGGCTCGGCCTGCACTACTACCAGAGCGGCATGGAGCGCTATGTCTCGCGGCTCGGGCTGGACACGGCCAAGCGGCTCTTCCTGACGGCCGAGAAGCTCGACGGCAGCGCGATGCGCGACTGCGGATTCCTCACCCATCTGGTGGACGGCGCGGCGGCGCTCGACGCCGAAGTGCTGCGCCTTCGCACCACGCTCGCCGGCATGGCGCCGCTCGCGCTGCTGGGCATGAAGAAGCACCTGAACCAGATCGCGCGCGGCACGGCCGATGCCGCGTCGATCCAGCGCGAGGTGCAGCGCACCGTCGCTTCCGAAGACCTGGCCGAAGGCGGCCGCGCCTGGCGCGAGAAACGCCCGCCGGTCTTCCAGGGCCGCTGAGCGCGGCCGTCCCCAGAGCCCCGACAAGACATAGGAGACAAGGCATGAAAAAAGAAATCCGGGCCGTTTCGCTCGCGGCCGTGGCATGGCTCGCCTCGGCCGGCGCGCTCGCGGACAGCTACCCCTCGCGCCCGATCACGCTGGTGGTGGGCTTCCCCGCCGGCGGCGGCGCCGACACGGTGGCGCGCATCGTGAGCGACAAGCTGGCCAAGATCCTCGGCCAGCCGATCGTCATCGACAACAAGCCCGGCGCGGGCACCACCATCGCGTCGGACCAGGTCGCGCGCGCGGCGCCCGACGGCTACACGCTGCTGCTGGGCAGCGGCAATCTCTACGGCAGCGACAAGCTGCTCTACAAGGCTGTGAAGTACGACGGCGCCAGGAGCTTCGTGCCGATCTCGCGCTGGAGCTCCGCGCCGATGCTGCTCGCGGTCAACAAGGACGTGAGCGCGCAGAACGTGCAGGCGCTCATCGCCCAGGCGCGGCAGAGCCCGGGCAAGCTGGCCTATTCGTCGTCGGGCACCGGGGTGGTGACGCACCTGGCGGGCCTGTCGTTCGAGAAGGCCGCGGGCGTGACCATGCTGCACGTGCCGTACAAGGGCGGCGCGCCGTCGATCCAGGCCGTGGCCGCCGGCGACGTGCAGCTCACCTTCGGCACACCGCCCTCGGTGCTGCCGATGGCGCAGGGCCAGAAGCTGCGCGTGCTGGCTGTCACCTCGGGCCAGCGCTCGCCGCTCTTTCCCGACGTGCCGAGCGTCGCCGAGGCCGGCGTGAAGGGCTATGACTTCACCTTCTGGTTTGGCCTGTTCGCACCGGCCGGCCTGCCGCCCGAGCTGGCGCAGAAGCTGTTCGATGCCAGTGTGGCGGCGCTCAACGATCCCGAGGTGAAGGCGCGGCTCGAAAAATCCGGCAACGAGGCGGCGCCCTCGAAGTCGCTGGCCGAATTCCGCAGCTGGGCGCAGGCCGAAGGCGCGAAATCGAAGGAACTCACCGAGCGCTCCGGTGCGACCGTCGAATGACGCCGGCCGCATCGCAAGGCTCGCCAGGCGGCCCGCTGCAGGGCTTCACCGTCATCGACTTGACGCGCGTGCTCGCGGGGCCCTACTGCACGCTGCTGCTCGCCGACCTGGGCGCGCGCGTGATCAAGGTGGAGCAGCCGGGCCTGGGCGACGACGCGCGGCAGATCGGGCCCTTCGTCGACGGCGACTCGGCCTACTTCATGTCGGTCAACCGCAACAAGGAGTCGATCGCGCTGGACCTGAAGGCGCCGGCCGACCGCGCCGTCTTCGAACAGCTGCTGGCCACGGCCGACGTGCTGGTCGAGAACTTCCGGCCCGGCACGATGGAGAAGCTCGGCTACGGCTGGCCGCAGCTCCATGCGCGCTTTCCGCGGCTGGTGTTCACCTCGGTCTCGGGCTTCGGCCAGACCGGCCCCTACAGCCGGCGCCCCGCCTACGACATGGTGGTGCAGGCGATGGGCGGCATCATGAGCCTGACCGGCCACCCGGGCGCGCCGCCCACGCGCGTGGGCGTGTCGATCGGCGACCTGGGCGCCGGCCTGTACGCGGCCGTCGGCACGCAGGCCGCGCTGCTGCAGCGCGGACGCACCGGCCTGGGCGACCGCGTGGACGTGGCGATGCTCGACTGCCAGGTCGCGCTGCTGGAGAACGCGATCTCGCGCATGGAGGCGGACGGGCGCGCGCCCGGGCCGATCGGTTCGCGGCACCCGTCGATCACGCCGTTCGACGTGTTCCGCGCGGCCGACGGCTGGTTCGTGATCGCCGCGGGCAACGATGCGCTGTTCCAGCGCCTGTGCGCGGCGCTCGAGCTGCCGGCGCTGCCCGAGGATGCGCGCTTTGCCACCAACCCCGAGCGCTGCCGGCACCACGAGGCGCTGAAGCAGCTGCTCGAAGAGCGCCTGGCCACTGCGCCCTGCGCGCACTGGCAGGCGCTGCTGATGCAGCACAACATTCCCACCGGCGAGTACAACGACGTGGCCGCGGTGGTGAACGATCCGCAGGTGCAGGCGCGCGAGATGCTGGTGCAGGTCCGCACGCAGGGCGGCCGGCCGCTCACGGTGGCGGGCAATCCGGTGCACGTGGGCGCACACCGCACGCAGGTGGCCAGGCAGCCGCCGCGGCTGGACCAGGACCGCGAGGCCATCCTGGCGGAGTTGGCGCGGCAGTGAGCGCGCGGGTGCAAAATCCGCGCATGCAAAGCCCTCGCCTCCGCTTCCGACCTTTCGTTCTCGCGGCGCTCGGCCTCGCCGGCGCCCTGCTGCTGGGCGGCTGCGCCGTGGTCACCGTCGCCAGCACCGCCGTGAGCGTGGGCGCCGGCGCGGTCGGGCTCGCGGCCGATGCCGCCATCGGCACCGCGCGCATCACCGGCAAGGCCGTGGGCGCGGCCGCCGACGCGGTGATTCCCGACAGCGACTGAGCCGGCCGCGCCCCGGCGCTGCCCGCAATCAGCCTTCCTGCGCACGCGGCGCGCGGGTCACAATGGCGCCACATGCAGTCACCGCTGAACATCATCCGCTTCCGCCCGCGTCTGCTGGACGCCATGGCGAGCTACAGCCGGGAGCGCTTCTTCAAGGACCTGGGGGCCGGCGCCACGGTGGGCATCGTGGCGCTGCCGCTGGCCATGGCCTTTGCCATCGCCTCCGGGCTCAAACCCGAGGCCGGCATCTGGACGGCGATCATCGCGGGCTTCCTGATCTCGCTGCTGGGCGGTTCGGCGGTGCAGATCGGCGGGCCGGCCGGCGCGTTCATCGTGATCGTCTACGGCATCGTCGAACGCTATGGCGTGGCCAACCTGCTGATTTCCACCGCCTGTGCCGGCGTGCTGCTGTTCACTGCGGGGCTGTTCGGGCTCGGGCGGCTGGTGCGCTTCGTGCCGCTGTCGATCGTGGTCGGGTTCACCAACGGCATCGCGGTGCTCATCCTGCTGTCGCAACTCAAGGACCTGCTCGGGCTCACGGTCGCCAAGATGCCGGCGGACGTGTTCTCGCAGCTGCATGCCATGGCGCTGCAGATCGGCACCTTCAATCCCTATGCCTTCGCGCTCGGGCTGGCCTGCCTGGCCGGCCTCGCGATCTGGCCGCTGCTGCTGCAGGGCGAATCGAAGGTGGGCCATGCGGTGCAGCGCCTGGCGGGGCGCATGGCGCGCACGCGCGCGGTGCAGGTGGGCTCGCGCATGCCGGGGCCGATCGTCGCGCTGGTCACGCTCACGCTGGTGTCGTGGGGCTTCAGCCTGCCGGTGGAAACCATCGGCACGCGCTTCGGCGGCATTCCCGAAGGCCTGCCGGCCTTTGCGCTGCCCGACTTCTCATGGGAAACGGTCAAGCAGCTGGTCACGCCAACGCTGACCATCGCGATCCTGGGCGCCATCGAGTCGCTGCTGTGCGCGCGCGTCTCGGACCAGGTCAGCGGCCAGCCGCGCCACGACCCGAACCAGGAGCTGATGGCCCAGGGCATCGCCAACGTGGTGGTGCCCTTCTTCGGCGGCATGCCGGCCACCGGCACCATCGCGCGCACCGTGACCAACATCCGCTCGGGCGCCAGTTCGCCGATCGCGGGCATCGTGCATGCGCTCACGCTGATGGTGGTGGTGCTGCTGGCCGCGCCGCTCGCGCGCCACGTGCCGCTCGCGGTGCTGGCGGGCATCCTGGTCTTCGTGGGCCTGAACATGGGCGAATGGCGCGAGTTCACGCCGGGGCAGCTGCGCCACTTCAGCCGCCATTACCGGCTGCTGATGCTCGGCACCTTCTTTCTCACGGTGGTGTTCGACCTGACGGTGGCGGTGCAGGCGGGCCTTGTGCTGGCCTGCGCGCTCTTCATCCGGCGCATGAGCGAGCTGTTCAGCGTCGAGCTGGTCACGATGCAGCCGCCGGTGCTCACCTACCGGCTCTACGGCGCGCTGTTCTTCGGGGCGGCGGCCAAGCTGGACGAGGCCGTCAACGCGGCCGAAAGCGCGCCGCGCGGCATGACGGTGGTGCTCGACGCCACGCACCTGATCTACCTGGACGCCACGGGCGTCGACGCGCTGCGGCAATTGCACCGCGCGGTGCTGGCGCGCGGCGGGCTGCTGCGGGTGGAATCGCTGCAGCCGCAGCCGCTCGAGGTGATTGTGCGCTCGGGTTTTGCCGACGAACTGACGAGCGGCCAGCCGCACGGCACCGAAGGCTAGTTGGCCTCGGTGCTCCGGTCGGGCGAAGAGCCGCTGCGCACCACGCGCTGGTCGTCGTTGAGGGTGGCCGTGAACACCAGGGGCGAATTCGGCGGCTGGACCCAGCGCCACTCCCACTCGGTTTCGCGCTTGAGTGCATAGGGCGTGATCTTCGCGGGCTTGCCGAGCATCTTGCGCAGGTCTTCCATCATCATGCCCGGCTGCACCTTGGCGAAGTTCTCGGGCGTCAGCACCTGGCGCAGCGCGCTCATCCTGCCGTCGGCGCCGATGGTGATCATGTAGTTCTTCTGGCCCTGCGGCTGGCGGTTGTACTCGAACACGCGGCCGCCGGGCGCGTCCCAGATGTTCTCGGGCTGGCCGAACCTGGCGCGCACGTCGGCTTCGGTGGAGACGCCTTCTTCCAGTTCGCTGATGCGCTGGTTGTCGCAGCCCGCAAGCCCGATCGCACCCGCCAGCAGTGCCGCCGCCATGCCGATCCGCCACTGTTTTCGCTGCTTCATTCCATCCCCGGTAAAATTCGCGCCACAAAGGTCCAGTCTATGTCCATCTTCCGCCGCCCCCACTACACCTCCGAGATCACCAACTTCATCGAGGAGATGAAAGCCAAGAAGCCGACGCTGGAAGCCGAACAGCGTGCCGGCCGCGCCCTGCTCTGGGACAAGCACCTCGACCGCAGCCTGCTCGAGGAGTACAGCGAAGCCCGCGTGCCGCAGCAGCCGTACGTCTACCAGACCCAAGCCAAGTAATGGTGCCCAGCCGGCATCCATCGTTTGCCGCCGTCGTGCGCAGCTATTGAAATGATAGCAAGCACCCGATGAAGGACAACGAGGACAGCGACACGCTCGTGGCCAGCATGCCCGAAGTGGTCGACCAGGTCGCGCTCGCGAGGCTCTATGGCGAGCCACTGTTCGCGATGCCGAAGGACCTGTACATCCCGCCGGAGGCATTGCAGGTCTTCCTCGAGGCCTTCGAGGGCCCGCTCGATCTGCTGCTCTACCTGATCAGGAAGCAGAACTTCAACATCCTCGACATCCCGATGGCGGGGCTCACGCGGCAGTACCTGAGCTACGTCGACGAGATCCGCCAGACCAACCTGGAGCTCGCGGCCGAGTATTTGCTGATGGCCGCGATGCTGATCGAGATCAAGTCGCGCATGCTGCTGCCGCCCAAGAAGGTGGCCGACGGCGAAGAGGCCGAAGACCCGCGCGCCGAGCTCGTGCGCCGCCTGCTCGAGTACGAGCAGACCAAGCTGCAGGCCGCCGCCATCAGCGCGCTGCCGACCTACGGACGCGACTTCTGGAAGGGGCAGGTCTACATCGAGCAGTCGCTCAAGCCGCGCTTTCCGGATGTGAACGTGATCGAGCTGCGCGACGCCTGGGCCGACATCATGAAGCGCGCCAAGCTCGTGCAGCACCACAAGATCTCGCGCGAGGAGCTCAACGTGCGCGAGCACATGAGCATCGTGCTGCGCCACCTGCAGGGGCAGCGCTTCGTCGAATTCGAGAAGCTGTTCGACGTGTCGCGCGGCGCGCCGGTGCTGATCGTCACCTTCATCGCGATGCTCGAGCTCGCGAAGGAAACGCTGATCGACATCACGCAGGCCGAGGCCTTCGCGCCGATCTACGTGCGGCTGGCCTACTCGCCCGCCTGAGCCTCTTTCCTACTTCCGAGAAATCCGCCGTGCACGACTTCGACGTCCTCATCGTCGGCAGCGGCCTTGCAGGCCTCTCCGCCGCGCTGCACCTGGCGCCCACGCACCGCGTGGCCGTGCTGACCAAGCGCGCGCTCAACGACGGCTCCAGCGCCTGGGCGCAGGGCGGCATTGCCGCGGTGCTGGCCGCGGGCGACAGCTTCGACGCCCATGTGGAAGACACGCTGATCGCCGGCGCGGGCCTGTGCGACCCCCAGGCCACGCGGCTGGTCGTCGAGGGCGCGCCTGAGGCCATCGCCTGGCTGCGCGAACTCGGCGTGCCGTTCTCGGAGGAAGGCGGCGGCCTGCACCTGACGCGCGAAGGCGGCCACAGCCAGCGCCGCATCGTGCACGTGACCGACGCCACCGGCGCGGCCGTGCAGCGCACGCTGATCGAGCAGGTGCGCCGCACGCCCAACATCTCGCTCTTCGAGCACCACACGCTGGTCGACCTCGTCACCGGCACCGGGCTCGGCCTGAAGGATCCCGCCTGCGTGGGCCTCTACGCGCTCGACGACGAAACCGATGAAGTGCTGGCCTTCCGCGCGCCGCACACCATCCTGGCCACGGGCGGCGCGGGCAAGGTGTACCTCTACACCACCAACCCCGACACCGCCACCGGCGACGGCATTGCCGCGGCCTGGCGCGCGGGCTGCCGGGTGTCGAACATGGAATTCATCCAGTTCCACCCGACCTGCCTCTACCACCCGCACGCCAAGTCCTTCCTGATCAGCGAGGCGGTGCGCGGCGAAGGCGGGCTGCTCAAGCTGCCCGACGGAACGCGCTTCATGCCAAAGCACGACGAGCGCGCCGAACTCGCGCCGCGCGACGTGGTGGCGCGCGCCATCGACTTCGAGATGAAGAAGCACGGGCTGGACTGCGTGCACCTGGACATCTCGCACCAGCCGCCGGCATTTCTTAAAGAACATTTCCCCAACATCCTCGCGCGCTGCCTGGAACTGGGCATCGACATCACGCGCGAGCCGATTCCGGTGGTGCCGGCCGCGCACTACACCTGCGGCGGCGTGCTGAGCGACCTGGCCGGGCGCACCGACCTGCCCGGCCTCTATGCCATTGGCGAGACCGCCTGCACCGGGCTGCATGGCGCCAACCGCCTTGCGAGCAATTCGCTGGTCGAGTGCATGGTGTTCGCACGCGCCGCGGCCGCCGCCATTGCCGCGGCACCGGCGCGCGAGCGCACTGAACTGCCGGCCTGGGACGAAAGCCGCGTGACCGATGCCGACGAGGCCGTGGTCATCTCGCACAACTGGGACGAGCTGCGCCGCTTCATGTGGGACTACGTCGGCATCGTGCGCACCAACAAGCGCCTGGAGCGCGCGAGCCACCGCATCGCGCTGCTGCAGGCCGAGATCCAGGAGTTCTACGCGAACTTCCACGTCACGCGCGACCTGCTCGAACTGCGCAACCTGGTGCAGGTGGCCGAGCTGATCGTGCGCTGCGCCCAGGCCCGCCACGAAAGCCGCGGGCTGCATTTCAGCCGCGACTATCCTTCGCTCGCCGAACCGACCGCACCGACCGTGCTGGTGCCCTCGGCGGACTGAAACCCACCCGCTTTTCACGTTTTTCTTCACTCAAGGATGCCCGGCCACCGACGCCCGCAGGGAGAAACCCAACCATGTCGAACACCACCACCCCACCGCCGGAAACCACGCCAGCCTCGCCCTACGGCACGCTGCCGCCGGCCTCGCTGCCCGCCTCGCGCAAGCCCCTGAGCCTGCCGCGCCTGGCCGACATGCATGCGCGCGGCGAGAAGATCTCGATGCTCACCGCCTACGACGCCACCTTTGCGGCCATGGCCGATGCGGCGGGCATCGATTGCCTGTTGGTCGGCGATTCGCTCGGCATGGTCTGCCAGGGCCTTGCGAGCACCGTGGGCGTGACGCTGGACGCCATGCGCTACCACACCGACAGCGTCTCGCGCGGCCTGCGCCGTGTGCAGGGCACGGCCTGGCTGATTGCCGACCTGCCCTTCGGCAGCTACCAGGAATCGCGCGAGCAGGCCTTGCGCAGCGCCACGGTGCTGATGCAGGCCGGCGCCCACATGGTCAAGCTCGAAGGCGGCGGCTGGACCACCGAGACGGTGCGCTTCCTGGTGGAGCGCGGCATCCCGGTGTGCGCGCACCTGGGCCTGACGCCGCAGACCGTGCATGCGCTGGGCGGCTACCGCGTGCAGGGCAAGGGCGACGCCGGCGCGCTGCTCAAGCAGCAGGCGCATGCGCTGCAGGACGCGGGCGCCACCATGGTGGTGCTCGAGATGGTGCCGGCCGCGCTGGCCGCCGAGCTCACCGCCGAACTCAAGCACTGCGCCACCATCGGCATCGGCGCCGGCAAGGGCACCGCCGGCCAGGTGCTGGTGTTGCACGACATGCTGGGCATCAACCTCGGAAAGATGCCGAAGTTCGTGCGCAACTTCATGGCCGATGCGCCGGGCGTGCTGCCCGCCCTCAAGGCCTACGTGCAGGCCGTCAAGGACGGCAGCTTCCCCGACGACCAACTCCACGCCTGGTAAGGAAGGAACCGAGACATGTACATCGCACACACCATCGACGAGCTCCGCAGCCACCTGGCCGCCTTCGAGCGCCCCGCCTTCGTCCCCACCATGGGCAACCTGCACGAGGGCCACCTCGCGCTCGTGAAGCAGGCCAAGCCGCTGGGCGACGTCACCGTGGCCAGCATCTTCGTGAACCGCCTGCAGTTCCTGCCGCACGAGGATTTCGACACCTATCCGCGCACCTGGGACAGCGACTGCGAGAAGCTGCGCACGGCCGGCTGCGGCGTGCTGTTTGCACCCGACGAAAAGGCGCTCTACCCCGAGCCGCAGACCTGCAAGGTGCATCCGGACCCGGCGCTTGCAGACATCCTCGAAGGCCATTTCCGCCCGGGCTTCTTCGTCGGCGTGTGCACGGTGGTGATGAAACTCTTCCAGTGCGTGCAGCCGCGCGTGGCGGTGTTCGGCAAGAAGGACTACCAGCAGCTGATGATGATCCGCCACATGGTGCGGCAGTTCGCGATGCCGATCGAGATCGTGGGCAGCGAGACCTTCCGCGCCGACGACGGGCTTGCGCTGTCGTCGCGCAACGGCTACCTGAGCGAGGCCGAGCGCGTGGAGGCCGTGCAGCTCTCGAAGGCGCTGAAGGCCATGGCCCAGGCGGTGCAAGCCGGCGAGCGCGATTTGGCCGCGATCGAAGCGCGGGCAATGCAGGCGCTGGCGCAGCGCGGCTGGCAACCGGACTATCTTGTGCTGCGGCGCCGCTCCGACCTGCAGGCGCCCAGTTCCGCCAATCTGGCTGGCGAGCCGCTCGTGGCGCTGGCCGCGGCGCGGCTGGGCGGCACGCGGCTGATCGACAACCTCGAAATCGACGCCATGCCCTCATGACCTACAGCGTCAAGGAAATCTTCTACACCCTGCAGGGCGAAGGCGGACAGGCCGGCATGCCGGCCGTGTTCTGCCGCTTCGCGGGCTGCAACCTCTGGACCGGCCGTGAGGAAGACCGCGCCACGGCCGTCTGCCGTTTCTGCGACACCGATTTCGTCGGCACCGACGGCACGCTGGGCGGCAAGTTCAAGAATGCCGAACTGCTGGCCGACACCATCGCCGCGCAATGGCCGGCCGACGACGCCGAGCACCGGCTGGTGGTGCTGACCGGCGGCGAGCCGCTGCTGCAGGTGGACGCCGCACTGGTCGACGCGCTGCATGCGCGGCGCTTTCGCATCGCGGTGGAAAGCAACGGCACAGTCGCCGCGCCCGAGGGCATCGACTGGCTCTGCATCAGCCCCAAGGCCGGCGCGCCGTGGGTGCAGCAGCGCGGGCAGGAACTCAAGCTGGTGTGGCCTCAGACCGAATTCGATCTCGACACGATGGCGCGCACCGGCGAGTTCACGCACCGCTTCCTGCAGCCGATGGACGGGCCCGACCGCGTGGCCAACACCGAACTGTGCATTGCCGAATGCATGCGCCATCCGGCGTGGCGCCTCAGCGTGCAGACCCACAAGATCACCGGCATCCGCTGAGCGCGGACATTCTTCAGATGCGATTCACCATCAGCCAACGCTTTTTCTTCGACGCCGCGCACACGCTCAAGCGCGAGATCGAAGCCGAAGGCAGCCGCCGTATCCACGGCCACACCTACCACGCCGAAGTCTGGCTCGCGGGCCAGCGCGATCCCGTCACAGGCATGGTCGTCGACCTGGGAGTGCTGCGCCGCCGGCTCGGCGACGTGCGCGAGCAGCTCGACCACCACCTGCTCGACGACGTGGCGGGGCTGCATCCGCCGACGCTCGAGAACCTGTGCCTGTTCATTGCAGATGCGCTGCCGGAATTCAGGCCCTCGCTCGCGCGCGTGCGCGTGTGGCGCGAGGCGCTGGGGGACAGCTGTACGCTGGAGTTCTAGGTTTTTCTCCCTCCCCTCCCGGGGGAGGGTCGGGGTGGGGGCACGGCAGCCTTCACTCTCGCGCGGCCTCGAAGGCGGGCAGCCCCCATCCCAGCCTTCCCCCGGCGGGGGAAGGAGCAATGCACAGTCAGGCCGCGCCGATGCCCGCGACCAGGCTCCCCGGCGCCTGCCCATTCTTGAGCCCCGCCGTGAACGCCAGCATCCGGTCGATCGGCACCCTCGCGCGCAGCCCCAGCGCCGGGTCGACGTGGATTTCTCCCGCGCCCGTTTCCAGCGCATTCGCCAGTTCCACGAGCCCATTCATCGCCATCCACGGGCAATGCGCGCAGCTCTTGCAGGTAGCGCCGTTGCCGGCCGTGGGTGCCTCGATGAAGGTCTTGCCGGGGTTCAGCGTGCGCAGCTTGTGCAGCATGCCGGTATCGGTGGCGACGATGAATTCCTTCGCGTCCATGCGCTGCGCCGCATTCAGGATCGCCGAGGTCGAACCCACCGCATCCGCCAGCGCGATCACATCGGCCGGCGACTCCGGATGCACCAGCACCTTTGCGGCCGGATGCGCCTTCTTGAGCAGTTCGAGCTCGAGCGACTTGAACTCGTCGTGCACGATGCAGGCGCCGTTCCAGCTCACCATGTCGGCACCGGTCTGGCGCTGGATGTAGTCGCCAAGGTGGCGGTCGGGGCCCCAGAGGATCTTGCGGCCCTGGGCGTGCAGCGCGCTCACCACGTCGAGCGCGCAGCTCGAGGTGACGAGCCAATCGGCGCGCGCCTTCACGGCCGCGCTGGTGTTGGCGTAGACCACCACGGTGCGGTCGGGGTGCCGGTCGCAGAAGGCGCTGAACTCGTCGACCGGGCAGCCCAGGTCGAGCGAGCAGTTGGCGTCCAGGTCGGGCATCAGCACGCGCTTCTCGGGCGAGAGGATCTTGGCGGTCTCGCCCATGAAGCGCACGCCCGACACCACCAGCGTCTGCGCCGCATGGTCGCGGCCGAAGCGCGCCATCTCGAGCGAATCGCTCACGATGCCGCCGGTTTCCTCGGCCAGGTCCTGCAGGTCGGGATGCACGTAGAAGTGCGACACCATCACCGCATTGCGCTCGCGCAGCAGGCGGCGGATGCGCTCCTTGAGTGCGATGCGCTCATCTTGCGAAGGCTCGGACGGCACGCGGGCCCAGGCGTGGCGCGTGTCGCAGGCCGCGCCGGCGCCGGCCGCGGGTTGTTCGTAGTCGACGTCGATGACGAAAGAAGAAGGGGCAGCCATGGACGCGCTCAGCCTTCCTGGAAACGCATCGAAAAGTCGATGGCCTTCACGTCCTTGGTGAGCGCACCGACGGAGATGCGGTCCACGCCGGTGCCGGCCAGCGTGCGCAGGCCCTCGAGCGTCACGCCACCCGAGATTTCGAGCACGGCCTTGCGGTCCTCGCCGGCTTCGGCGTTGATGCGGACGGCCTCGCGCAGGGTCGGCAGGTCCATGTTGTCGAGCAGCACCATGCGCGCGCCCGCCTCGAGTGCCTCGCGCAGCTGCGCCAGGGTTTCGACCTCGACCTCGACGAAGGCCGCGCGCTGCGCCGCCGGCGCCACCGCACGCAGCGCCGCGGCCACGCCGCCGGCCGCGGCAATGTGGTTTTCCTTGATGAGCACCGCGTCGTAAAGGCCGATGCGGTGGTTCACGCCGCCGCCCGTGCGCACCGCGTACTTCTGAGCAAGGCGCAGGCCCGGCAGCGTCTTGCGGGTGTCGACGATGCTCGCGCGCGTGCCGCGCACGGCGTCGGCATAAAGCGCCGTCTTGGTGGCGACCGCGCTCAGCAGCTGAAGGAAGTTGAGCGCGGTGCGCTCGGCCGTCAGCAGTGCGCGCGCCGTGCCCTCGATCTCCAGCACGGTCTGGTCGGCCGCGCAGCGCTCGCCCTCGCCGCACAGCCAGCGGATGCGGGCCTGCGGATCGAGCTGCCGCACGGTGGCTTCGACCCAGGGCGCGCCGCAGAGCACGGCCGCCTCGCGCGCCAGCACGCGGGCATGGGCGCGGCGGCCGGGGTCGACCAGCGAGGCGGTCAGGTCGCCGTCCGCCACGTCTTCCTGCAGGGCGCGGGCGGCATCGGCCTGGGCCAGCGCGGCCACGGCCGGCGCCGAAAAATCAAAGCGAGGGCTCATGGCTGTCTTGTCTCTTCAGTCTTGTGTGTAGTTCATGGTCATGGCATGCGGCCCGGACGCCTCTAGGGCCGCACCGACTCGGGCACCGGATCGCGGCCGGTCAGCGAGGCCACCGCCTCCTGCGGGCTCAGCCGGCCGTCGAGCAGCGCGACCACGCCTTCCGCAATGGGCATTTCCACGCCCAGGCCGCGCGCACGCTGCACCACGGTGCGTGCGCAATAGACGCCTTCGGCGACATGGCCCAGCGAAGCGACGGCCTGCGCCAGCGTTTGGCCCTGGGCCAGCAGCAGGCCCACCTTGCGGTTGCGAGAAAGGTCGCCGGTGGCCGTGAGCACCAGGTCGCCCAGGCCGGAAAGGCCCATGAAGGTTTCGGCGCGCGCGCCGAGCGCCAGCCCGAAGCGCGTCATTTCGGCCAGGCCCCGCGTGATGAGCGCCGCGCGCGCATTGAGCCCCAGCGCCAGGCCGTCGCAGAGGCCGGTGGCAATGGCCAGCACGTTCTTGACGGCACCGCCGACCTCCACGCCCACGATGTCGTCATTGGCATAGACGCGCAGGGCCGGGCCGTGGAAGGCCTGGACCAGCGCGTCGCGCACCGCGGCATGGGGGCTTGCGGCCACCAGCGCCGTCGGGCGGCCCTCGGCGACTTCCTGCGCAAAGCTCGGGCCGCTGAGCACGCCGGCCATCAGTTCAGGCGCGACCTGCCCCCAGATTTCGTGGGCCAGCAGGCCGTAGGAGGCGGGAGACGAAGCATCGAGCGCGGGTTCGACGCCCTTGCACAGCCACGCGACCGGCGCGGTCGTGCCGCGCAAGGCGATGAGCTGCTGGCGCAGCGCGGCCATGGGCGTGGCCACCACGACGAGTTCGGCGCCCGCCCGGGCCTGGTGCAGGTCGCCGGCGCGCACCGTGAGTGCGGGCGGCAGTGCCAGGCCGGGCAGGTAGCGGACGTTTTCGCGCGCCTTGGCAATGGCCTCGGCCTGGGCCGCATCGCGCGCCCAGAGCGTGACCTCGTGGCGGCCCGCCGCATTGACAGCCAGCGCCGTGCCCCAGGCACCGGCGCCATGAACGCAGATCTTCATCGGCGTTGCGGCGCTGTGCCGGCTTTACTGCGTGACGATCGGCGAGGGCTGGCCGGCGGCCTGCGCCTGCTGCTGCTCGTACATCGCCTGGAAGTTGATTTCCGCCAGGTGCACGGGCGGGAAGCCGCCGCGCTGGATCACGTCGGCCACGTTGCCGCGCAGGTAGGGATAGACGATCTGCGGGCAGGCGATGCCCAGGATCGGGCCCATCTGGTCTTCGGGCAGGTTGCGGATCTCGAAGATGCCGGCCTGCTTGGCTTCGACCAGGAACACGGTCTTGTCCTGGATCTTGGTCTGCACGGTGGCCGACACGGTGATCTCGAAGATGCCTTCGGCCACCGGCTGGGCGTCCACGCCAAGCTGGATGTCGACCGTGGGCTGCTCCTGCTCGAGCAGGATGGCGGGCGAATTGGGCTGTTCGAGCGACAGGTCCTTGAGGTAGACGCGCTGGATCTGGAAAACGGGATCTTGGGCTTGCTGGTCGGCCATGGCTGAACTTTCGAGGATCAAAACAATGCCCGCCGGGGAGAGCTTCCCGCAGCGGGCTGCAGATGAATGAGCAGGCGATTATCGCCCCGCGGCCGGACCACTTCCGTGACGCCCGGCTGCTTTGTGTGTCAGGCGCCTTGGAGCAGGGGCACCAGGCCGCCGCGGCCGTCCAGCGCCACCAGGTCGTCGCAGCCGCCCACGTGGGTGTCGCCGATGAAGATCTGCGGCACCGTGCGGCGCTGGGTGATCTCCATCATGGTGCTGCGGGCCGCGGGATCGCTGTCGATGCGAATTTCTTCGATCTCCTCGACACCCTTGGACTTGAGGATCTGCTTGGCGCGAACGCAGTACGGGCAGAAGGCGGTGGTGTACATCTTGACGGCTTGCATACGCTTTACCTTGGGGAAGCCTCAGGCTTTTTCAACGGGCAGGTTAGCCTCTTTCCAGGCCTTGAGGCCGCCGGAAACCGCTTGGGCCTGCTCGTAGCCCAGTTTCTTGGCCATGGCCACGGCGCGCTGGGCGCGGGCGCCGGTGGCGCACACCAGCAGCAGCGGCACCCCCTTGTTCTTGACCGCGCCGGTCAGTTTTTCCTCGAGCTGGTTCAGGGGCACGTTCTTGGCGCCGATCATGTGGCCGGTGGCGAACTCCTCGGGTTCGCGTACGTCGACCAGCACCGCGCGTTCGCGGTTGATGAGGTGCACCGCGCCCTGGGCCGTGAGCGTGCCGCCGCCGGCACCGCGCACGAGCGGCCAGGCCAGCATGCCACCCGAGCTGAGTGCGATCAGGATCAGCATCCAGTTCGCGGTGACGAATTCGATCAATTTCACGGGGGTTCCTTGGATGGCAAACCCGGGATTTTAGAATGCTGGTTTTCCCAAGCGCTGCCAAAGGCTTCCCACATGCACAAACTGGTACTGATCCGCCACGGCGAATCGACCTGGAATCTCGAAAACCGCTTCACCGGCTGGACCGATGTCGACCTGACCGAAACCGGCATCGAGCAGGCCAAGCAGGCCGGCCGGCTGCTCAAGGCCGAGGGCTACGACTTCGACGTCGCCTACACCAGCGTGCTCAAGCGCGCCACCCGCACGCTCTGGCACACGCTGGACGAACTCGACCGCACCTGGCTGCCCGTGGTGCATTCGTGGCGCCTGAACGAGCGCCACTACGGCGCCCTGCAGGGCCTCAACAAGGCCGAAACCGCCAAGAAGTACGGCGACGAGCAGGTGCTGGTCTGGCGCCGCAGCTATGGCACCCCGCCGCCGCCGCTGGAAGCCGACGACCCGCGCAGCGAGCGCTCCGACGTGCGCTACGCCAAGCTTTCGCCCGAGCAGGTCCCGCTGACCGAATGCCTGAAGGACACGGTGGCACGCGTGCTGCCGTTCTGGAACGAATCGATGGCGCCGGCCATCCGCACCGGGCGCCGCCTGGTGGTGGCGGCGCACGGCAACTCGATCCGCGCGCTGGTCAAGTACCTCGACGGCATCTCCGACGACGCCATCGTCGGCCTGAACATCCCGAACGGCATTCCGCTGGTCTACGAGCTCGACGACGAGCTCAAGCCGCTGCGGCACTACTACCTCGGCGACGCCGCGGCCGCCGAAAAGGCCGCCGCAGCGGTGGCCTCGCAGGGCAAGGGCTGAAAAAAGAAAGCCCCTCGGCGGCGCTCCCCCGTGGAACCCCGGCAGGCAATTTGCTTCCAAGCTGTGTATATTGGTTTGACAGCCGACAAGGACAATCACTCATGATGGGTCAGAAACTGAAGATTACCGGCTGGGTTGCCGCCGGCGCCGTTGCCGGCGTCTTGACCACCGTCTCGTTGCAGACGGTTGCACGCGGCTCGCTCGCGCCGCTCCCGCTCGAGGAATTGCAGCAGCTCGCCGCGGTGTTCGGCATGGTCAAGAGCGACTATGTCGAGCCGGTCGACGAGAAAAAGCTCATTTCCGACGCCATCTCGGGGATGGTGGCCGGGCTCGACCCGCATTCCCAGTACTTCGACAAGAAGTCCTTCAAGGAATTCAGGGAAGGCACCACCGGCCGCTTCGTCGGCGTGGGCATCGAGATTTCCCAGGAAGACGGGCTCATCAAGGTGGTGTCGCCGATCGAGGGCTCGCCGGCCTTCCGCGCGGGCCTCAAGCCCAACGACCTGATCACCAAGATCGACGACACGGCCGTGCGTGGCCTGTCGCTCAACGAGGCCGTCAAGCGCATGCGCGGCGAGGCCAACACCAAGGTGCTGCTGACCATCTTCCGCAAGGACGAGAGCCGCACCTTCCCGGTCACGATCACGCGCGAAGAAATCCGTACCCAGTCGGTGCGCGGCAAGGTCATGGAGCCGGGCTACGGCTGGATCCGGCTGTCGCAGTTCCAGGAACGCACGGTCGACGACTTCGTGAAGAAGGTCGAGGACATCTACAAGGAAGAGCCCAACCTCAAGGGCCTGGTGCTCGACCTGCGCAACGACCCGGGCGGCCTGCTCGACGCGGCCGTCGCCATCTCGGCCGCCTTCCTGCCCGAGAACGTCACGGTGGTGTCGACCGACGGCCAGCTGGCCGAGAGCAAGTCCGTCTACAAGGCGGCGCCCGAGTTCTACCAGCGCCGCACCGGCAGCGATCCGCTGCGCAACCTGCCCGCGGCGCTCAAGACCGTGCCGCTGGTGGTGCTGGTGAACGAAGGCTCGGCCTCCGCGAGCGAGATCGTGGCCGGCGCGCTGCAGGACCACAAGCGCGCCACCATCATGGGCAGCCAGACCTTCGGCAAGGGCTCGGTGCAGACGGTGCGCCCGCTCGGACCGGACACGGGCCTCAAGATCACCACGGCGCGCTACTACACGCCGAGCGGTACCTCGATCCAGGCCAAGGGCATCGTGCCCAACGTGCTGATCGACGAAAGCGCCGAAGGCAGCCCGTTTGCCGCCCTGCGCATGCGCGAGGCCGACCTCGAAAAGCACCTGGCCAGCGGCCAGGGCCCCGAAACGAAGGACCCGGAACGCGAAAAGGCCCGCGACGAAGCCCGCAAGCGCCTCGAGGAAGAAGCCAAGAAGCCGCCGCAGGACCGCAAGGTGCCCGAGTTCGGCACCGACAAGGACTTCCCGCTGGTGCAGGCGCTCAACCGCCTCAAGGGCCAGCCGGTGCTCGTGAGCAAGACCCAGGTCATCGTCGAGAACAAGGAAGAAAAGAAGGAAAACTGAAGCCGCGCTGCCACCAAGGCGGCCCGGGGCGCGCATGGACGATCACGACCTGCTGCGCTATTCGCGGCACATTCTTCTCGAAGAGTTCGGCATCGACGGGCAGGCGCGCGTCGGTGCCGGCCACGCGCTGGTGATCGGCGCGGGCGGCCTGGGCTCCCCGGTTGCGCTGTATCTCGCGGCCGCCGGCGTCGGGCACATCGCCCTTGTGGACGACGACGAGGTCGATCTCACCAACCTGCAGCGCCAGGTCGCCCATACCAACGACCGCGTGGGCCGGCTCAAGGTCGAATCGGCCGCCGAGGCCATGCGCGCCATCAACCCCGACATCGCCATCGAGACGCACGCCCTGCGCGCCGACGAGGCGCTGCTTTCGCGCCTGGTCGCGGCCGCGGACGTGGTGGTCGACTGCTGCGACAACTTTGCCACGCGGCACGCCGTCAATCGCGCCTGCGTGGCGCATGGCAAGCCGCTGGTGGCGGGCGCCGCGATCCGCTTCGACGGCCAGCTGAGCGTGTACGACACGCGCGACCCGGCGTCCCCCTGCTATGCCTGCATCTTTCCGCCCGACGCGGCCTTCGAGGAAACGCGCTGCGCGGTGCTTGGCGTGTTCGGCCCGGTGGTCGGCACCATCGGCACGCTGCAGGCCAGCGAAGCGCTGAAGCTGCTCGCGGGCATCGGGCCCTCGCTGGCAGGCAAGCTCCTGATGTTCGACGGCCGGCGCACCGCCTTCGATACGCTGAAGATCGCGCGCGATCCGCACTGCGGCGTGTGCGCGCAGCGCCCGGCCTGAAGAAGCGCCCTTCTCAAGGCTGCCGGGCGCCCTTGGCCCGAGCGGCGCCCTTGGCGGGGGCTCCGGGGGTCGGGCGATTCGCTTCCGACAGCACGCCCTTGCAGTCCGAATCCTGCCCCGGTCCGGTCTCGATGGTCGCGGCCAGCCCCAGCAGCGGGTTGACGGTGCCCAGCGCGAGCGCCGCCAGGCCGCGCCCTGCCAGCGGAACCACCTTGACGCCGCCCGTTGGCGAACCGAAAGTGCCGCCGATGACCAGCGGCGTGCGCAGCGAGAGGATGTTCTTGCTCTTGGGCTCCGGGCGGACCACGAAGTCGAGCGTTTCGGTCGCGAGGTTGGCTTGGCCGGTGGCATAGAACACGGCATTGGTCGTGTCCAGCACGAGGGTGCGCCCGGTCATCAGCCCCTTGTTCACGTCGAAGGCCATGGCCGCGCAGCGCAGCTCGACGTTGCGGTCGCCGCGCAGCAGGAACTTGATGATGTCGCCCCCCACGAGCGTCGCGAAGACCGGCAGCAGGTTGCCGAACTGGCCGTGCCCGGAAATCACCGCGACGTCGCCGGAAGCGCCTCCGAGCCAGTTGGCCACGGAATTGCCGGCGCCCGACAGGTTGATGCGGCCGTCGAGCCGGCCCACGCTGTTGCCCGTGGTCTCCAGCTTCGGAAACACCCGGGCGAGCTGCATGCCGCGCAGGTCGAGCGAGGCGCGGATGTCGGCCGGATCCTTCGCGCCGTCGATGCGGATCGCGCCGGCCAGCTTGCCGCCGCCCACGCCCAGGTCGAGCGGATCGAGCGTCAGCACGCCGTTGTTCAGCTTGACCTGCACGCTGCCGCGGTCGAGCGGCACGTCGCGCACGTTGCGGATGCGGTCGGCCGTGTACTTGACCTCGGCGTTCATGGCGCGCAGGCGCTCGAAGTCGAGCTTGGCGCTGGGCAGCACCTTGGCGCCCGGGGCACGCTTCGCCTTGATGGTGGGCGGCGGCGCGACGCCCTCGACCGCCTTGGCCGAGCGTTCGGTCGGCGGCAGGCCGATGAGCGGGCCCAGGTCGTCCATGTCCATGACCTTGGAGCGCAGCTCCCCCGCCAGGTGCGGCACCTGGCCGGCCTTGTCGAAGCGCATGTCGCCGGCAATGTCGGAAAGGCCGAGCCGGCCCTTGAGCCCGGCCACCTCCCACAGCTTGCCGCGCTTGCGCAACTCGCCGCTCAGCGCATAGGGAGAGGTTTCCGGCAGCGCGATGCCCAGCAGCGGGAACAGCGCGCCAAGGGTCTGGCCCTTGAGGTCGAACGTGGCCTGGATGCCGTCGAGGTCGGCAAAGTCGGTCACCGTGCCCGAGGCCTTCAGCCGCGTCTGGCCGGCCGCGGCATCGACCTCCAGCGGGAACGGTGGCTGGCCGGCCGCCTTGAGCTGCAGCACGTTGCCGGTGCGGCCCTCGGCCGTCAGCGGCTGGCCTTTGTAGCGGCCCTTGATGCGGTAGCTGAGCGGGAGCGTTCCCCGGCTGGTGTCGTAGCTCACGTCCGCATGCAGGTCGACGCCCAGGTGGGTGGCCAGGAAGTCGACCGCGCCGCTGTCGACCTGCATCAGGCCGATGACGGGCACGGTGCCGGCATCGGAGGTGTCCTTGCCGAGCGCCCAGGTGCGGCGTCCGTCCGGCTCGATCTGCAGGCCCAGCGTGGGCGAGGACAGCGCCAGGCGCGGGATCACGACCTTGCGCGAGACGAGGGGCCAGAGCCGGATGTCGAACTCGGCGCGCTCGGCCTTCACCAGGTAGGGCTCGCGAGCCCAGGGCGGATTGGCAAACTCGATGCCGTCGGCCTTGACGGTGGCGCCGCGCAGGCCGATGCCCACGTCGAGCCGGCGCGTGATCTCGAACTTGCGCCCGGTCTTCTCGCTGACGTAGCGGTTGACCGGTCCGCGCAAGGTGTCCCACGGAAAGAACGCCAGCAGCACCGCCAGTGCGGCAAGCAGCAGCACGAAAGCCGCAAGCAGCTTGAGCCAGAGCGGCCGGTCGCGAAGCACGTTCGTTGCCATGCCGACGGGATATATCGGCCGCAGTGCATCGCGGGTCGGCAATGGACCGCAGAAACCGTGAGGCAATGCCTACGGAGGGGCCCCGCCAGCGCCTTCGTCAGAACGCGCCTACAACACCCTTCCTCCGAAACTTGCATGATGCTCGTCGGCGGCGCCACAAATTTCCGGTGTGCAGGCATTCGCCAGCGGGGCGTCGAAGACACCTGCCAACGTCAGAGGAAGCGCGGTTCGGCATGGAGACAAGATTGCAGACCTACATCGTCGAAGACAACCTCACGATCCGTGAAAACCTCATTGGCACCCTGGAAGAACTCACCTGCACGACGGTGGTCGGCTTTGCCGAAACCGAGGCCCATGCGAGGCAGTGGCTGCACGACCACAGCGAGGAGTGGGACCTGGCGGTGGTCGACCTTTTCCTCAAGCAGGGCAGCGGCCTGGGCGTGCTGCAGGCCTGCACCTCACGCCGGGCGAACCAGAAGGTGGTGGTGCTCAGCAACTACGCAACGCCCGACATCCGGCGGCGCTGCGCCGAATTCGGCGTGGATGCGGTGTTCGACAAGTCGAACGAGATCGACGCGCTGGTCGACTTCTGCATCCTGGAGGCGGTGGCTCACCGCCCCACCGGCGGCACCGGCGGCACCGGTTGAAGAAAAAGCCGCAAGGCGGCTGCTTCCATCAATCGATCAGCTTGTTCTTCAGTGCGTAGTACGTGAGGTCGCTGTTGGAGGACAGGTTCATCTTCTCCATGAGGCGCGTGCGGTAGGTGCTCACGGTCTTCACCGACAGCGACAGCGTCTTGGCGATGTCGCCCGCGGTCTCGCCCTTGGCGAGCTTCAGGAACACCTGGAACTCGCGCTCCGACAGCTGCTCGTGCGGCGCGGCATCGTCCTTGCGGTCGAGCTGGCGTGCCAGCAGCTCCGCCACGGCCGGCGTGATGTAGCGGCGGCCGAGCGAGATGGTGCGAATGGCGTTGACGATCTCCATCGGATCGCATTCCTTGTTGAGGTAGCCGCTCGCACCCTGGCGGATGAGATTCATCGCGTAGTGCTCTTCGGGATAGCCGCTCAGGATGAGGATGCCCACGTCCGGCGCCTTGGCGCGGATCATGGCGAGCGCGTCGATGCCGCTCTGCCCCGGCATGGAAAGGTCCATCACCAGCACGTCGAGTTCGGTGGTGCGCACGAGCTCGATGGCCTCGCGCCCGCTGGCGGCTTCGCCGGCCACGCGCAAATCGACGTGTTCGGAGAAGAACTGCCTGAGGCCAGATCTGACGATGGCGTGGTCGTCCACAATTCCAATTTTGATCATCTGTTACTTTCTTCGTTGTGCCGCGCCTGCGCAAGCCGCAGCATGCCGGTCCCCTGCTTGTTGTCAATTATTCACGAACTTGTGTTGAAAGCACCTTCGAAAGTTTCATGCATTGGCTAGCCCCTCCAAAAATGGCCGTGAGCCTGCTGCTCGCGGCGCTGGCCGCGCTGGCCCTCGTTGGGATCAACGAGGCCGGCTACCGCCAGTCGAGCCGCGCCCTGGCAGACATCGACGCGGCGCTGAAGGTGCGCGGTACGCTCAACCAGATCCTGCAGAACATGCTCGATGCCGAAACCGGCCAGCGAGGCTACCTCCTGACGGGCGAAGCCAGCTACCGGCAACCCTACGACACGGCGGTCAAGCAGGTCGACGGCCACCTTGCGGCGCTACGCCAACTGTACGCCGAACGCCCGGCCGAGCGTACGCGGCTGGCGGAGCTTTCGAAGCATGTGCTGCGCAAGATCGCTGAAATGGACATGAGCGTGCGGCTGCGGCAGGACGGCAAGGACGAGGCCTGGAAATTCGTCATCACGACGGACGTGGGGCGCGAGGAAATGGATTCCATTCGCAAGGCCGCCGGCGAATTGGCGGAGATCAGCAACCAGACCCTGCACCAGAGCCAGATCCAGGTGATGAAGTCGCTGCGGCTCGCGCGCATCGGCACCGCCATCGTCGCGCTTGCCGCGTTCCTTGCCTTCTTCCTGTACCTGCGGCAGGCGCACGCGCTGCGCTCCATCGGAGAGCGCCAGCAGGAAACACTGCAGCGCGAGCGCAATGCGCTCGAAGACGAAGTGCGCGAACGCACCGCATCGCTGGCCGAACTGGCCACGCACCTGCAGGACGTGCGCGAAACCGAGCGCGGCTATCTCGCGCGGGAGTTGCACGACGAACTCGGCTCGCTGCTGACCGCCGCCAAGCTGGACGTGGCACGCCTCAAGTCGCGGTTGCTGGAGGCGCCCGACGCCACCCAGCGGCTGCAGCACTTGACCGAGCTGCTCAACAGCGGCATCGCGCTCAAGCGCCGCATCATCGAGGACCTGCGGCCGTCGTCGCTGTCGAACCTCGGGCTGGTCGCGTCGCTCGAGATCCTCGGGCGCGAGTTCGCCGAACGCTCGGGCATCCAGGTCCAGATGGTGCTCGAACCGGTGGCCATGGACGAATCGCGCCAGCTCACGATCTACCGCATGGTGCAGGAGAGCCTGACCAACATCGGCAAGTACGCCGAGGCCAGCGAAGCGACGATCGTGCTGAAGAACTACGAGAACCACGCGGTCGTTGAAGTGGCCGACAACGGCAAGGGCTTCGACCCCCAGCGCATCCGTCCGTCGACGCACGGCCTGGCCGGCATGCGCCACCGGGTCGAGGCGGCCAGGGGCAGGCTCACGATCTCGTCGACGCCGGGCCGCGGCACCCGCGTGAGCGCCATGCTGCCGATCGCGAAGACGCTCTGAGCGCTTGCCGGCACCCCTGCGGTATTTCTGCACGGATCGGCGCGCAAGGAACTCGGCCATCTCCTACGCTCCCCGCGCCCAGCCGCTGACAGCCCCTCGCAGGGGGGTCCACTTAAGGTTGGCCACGTGCCGTTCATTTCCTCTTGGACGCGCAATTTCCAAACAACGAGCGAAGCCTCGAAGGAGTCCACATGTTGTATTACGCAGTGGTGTTTCTGGTCATCGCACTGATCGCCGCCGTGTTCGGCTTCGGTGGCATTGCGGCCAGCGCGGTAGGGATCGCCAAGATCCTTTTCGTGATCTTCGCCGTGCTTGCCATCGCCAGTTTCCTGGCCGGCTTGCTACGACGCAAGTAGCGTAGGTACGATCCACAGGCTCCCGCAATTCATCTCCCCGGAAAGGAAAGATTCATGAACACGACCAAGACTCCCTCGCAACTTGCCGACGAGGCCCGCCAGACCGCCAACGATGCGGTGGAAACGACCCGGGCCTATGCACAGAACGCGGTGAATGCGGCCGGCGAGAAGGTCCGCGAATTGCGCCGCGACGCGGAACCCGCGGTCGAACAACTGGCCGCACGCGTGCAGCAGGCCGTGCAGCGCGGCCTCGACGCCGCCTCCACCACCAGCGCGCGCGCACAGCGCCGGCTGGAACAGGCAGCCGACGTCACCGGACGCTACATCTCCGACCAGCCCGTGCGATCGGTGCTGATTGCGGCCGCCGCCGGCGCCGCGATCACCGCCCTCATCGTGCTGGCCAGCCGCAACCGCCGGGACGACTATTGATCTGATCCGCTGAAGGCACGCAGGCAGTTCCACCCGTTCCGCGCACCATGCTTCATCCGATTTTTTCCACGGTGCTCGGGCATCCGGAACTCATCGCCGACCACGCCGCCAACTACGCGGCACTGGTAAGACAGGAGGCCTCGGAAGCGGGGCGCGGGATCGTTGCCCGCATCGTGGCCGGCGTGCTGGCGGTCGGCAGCGCCCTGCTGGCCCTGGGGCTCATCGGCGTGGCCGTGCTGATGGGCGTGCTCCACGGCAGCTTCCACTGGGTGCTGGTGGCGGTGCCCGGCGTCGCGCTGGTGATCGCCGCCATTTGCGCCTGGATGGCGGTCCGGCCCTTCCCCGGCTATGGATTCGACGACCTGCGCGCCCAGGTCGACGCCGACCTCCGGGCGCTGCACGAAGCAGGAGTTCGCCATGGACGGCACTGAGCGCAGCTTCCTGACGCCGCAGGAGCGGCTGGCCATCTCGCGCCGTGCGCTCGTCAGGCAGTTGAATGGCGAGGACGAGCCGGCGGACGACGGCGGCCGCGGCCGGCGCCACGCCGCGCAGGAACGTCCGGAAGGAATGCATGCCGCCGGCGAAGCGGCGGACCACCGGCGGGCCTCGCCGGCGCGCGGCCGCAACCAATGGGTTTCGATGGCCCGCAGCATGACCGAGCGCTGGTGGCGCCGCCATCCGGCCCATGCGGTGGGCCAGCTCGCCCGCCCTTTGCTCGAACACTATGCCCGCAAGGAGCCCGCCAAGCTCATGGCGCTGGCGGCCGCCACCGGGGCGGTGATCGTGCTGACCAAGCCGTGGCGCCTGCTCTCCTTCACGGCGGTGCTGGCGGCTGTGCTCAAGACATCGGACGTGGCTGACGTCGTCAACACGTTGATGCAGAAAAACACCAGCCCACGAAAGGATTCTCCATGAATGCCAATGCTTCCACCGCCACGGGCGCGGCACAACACCAGCGCCTGGTGCTCGACGAGCAGGCCATCGGCGCCGCCGCCAAGAGCCTCGACGAAGGCGCGGTCACGCCGAGCTACGGCCCCTGGCGCGACGATGTGCTCAAGCTGCTGAACGACGCGCTGGCCACCGAACTGGTTTGCGTGCTGCGCTACAAGCGCCACTATTTCACCGCCAACGGCGTGTCGTCGCCCAAGATCGCCGAGGAATTCATGGTGCACGCCAACCAGGAATCGGCCCATGCCGACCGCATCGCGGAACGCATCGTCCAGCTGGGCGGGGAGCCGGACTTCGCGCCGACGCACCTGCTCGACCGCAGCCACGCGAGCTACGACGAATCCACCGACCTGCAGGCCATGGTGCGCGCCAACCTCGTGGCCGAGCGCATCGCGGTGGAAACGTACCGGCAGATGATCGCGCTGATCGGCGACAAGGACCCGACCACCCGCCGCATGCTGGAAGACATTCTTTCCGACGAGGAAGAGCACGCGGACGAGCTCAAGGACTGGCTCGGCCACTGAGCGCGATTCCTGAGGCCGCAACAGCCCTCTCTCCCATTAAAAAGCCCGGACGAACCGGGCTTTTTGCTGGGCAAGGGAAACGGTCAGCTTCTGACCTCGAGCTGGTTGTTCACCGAGGTCACGCCCTGCACGCCCTTGGCGATCTCCTCGGCGCGCGCCTTGGCGGCGGCCGTGGGTGCGGGGCCCTTCAGGCTCACGACGCCGCCCTTGGTGTCGACGTCGATCTTGATCGCGCTCAGGTCCGGATCCTTGGCGAGGCCCGCGGACACCGACGCGGTGATCGCGGCATCGTCCACCGTGGCGCTCACGGCCGCGCCGGCGTTCTTTGCGGCGTCCTTCACCTCGGCGGCGGTGCCGGAGGCGTCGATCTTCGCCTTCGCTTCCTTCAGGGCCTCCGCGGTCTTGGCGGCGGCCGTGTCGGCCGCCTTCTCGGTCTTTGCGATGGCGCTGTCGAGCTTCTCGCCCGCGGTGCGGTTGCCCGCGTTGTCGCAGGCGGCGAGGGTCAGCGCGGCGCCGGCCAGCAGCACGGCGAGCCATGCGCGCGAAAACGGCATGGCGATGGTTGTTCGGCGAATATTGTTCATTGGGAATCCTCCAGTCGCTCGCAGGGAGCAGGGAAAGGCGTGGCCCGAAGGGACGGGCCACGGCTCACTCTAGCTTTCGGAGCGAACCGGCAGGGATGGCCGGCGGCGCGAAACCCTGTAGGACGGAAGGGGTCAAGCCGTGACGATCCAGCCTTCGAGCGGATCGAACTGCTCCGGCAAGCCGTAGCCCGGACCGGGCGTGGAAGCGCGCTGCGCGCCCCAGGCGGCCTGCACGAGGCAAAGTACCGCATCGATGTGGTCGCCACGGGCGTCGCCCAGCAGCTCGGCGCGCTGGGCGCCGCTGAGCGCCAGCCGCAGCCCGAGCCGCGTGGTGCCGGCTTCGAGCGCCGCGAGCAGGTCGGTGCGCGCGGCCAGCCGCTCGGGCGTCTGCTTTGCGGATTCGTCGCTCTTGTAGCTGCGGCGGCCGATCAGCTCGCGCGCGAGCAGCCCCGGATAGGCCTCGAGCGCCACGCGGCGGCCGTTGCTGCCGGCGTGCAGCCCCGGCAGGCTCGCGCCCGCGTCCAAGAGCGGCGGCACGCCCGCATGGAGCATGAAAGCCACCGGCGGATTGACCCATTTCATCGACGTGCTCGAACCCGCAGGTCCGTCGGTCGCCCGGTGCGCGAACTTGCCGCCGGCCGGACGGGCGGCGCAGAAGGCCGCGAAGGTGGCGCGGATCTCGGCGCGGCCGAGGCCCGCATAGTGGCTCATGAGCGCGTTCCACTCCGTGGGCCATCCCAGATGCTCCACCAGTTCGCGCGGAAGGCCGAACGGAAAATCGAAGCCGCCGATCCACGCCGGTTCGCCGCGCAGCCACGCGGCCCAGGCATCGAGCGACGTGAAGCGCTGCAGGCCGGCCACCACCAACTCGCCTACATCGCCGCCGATGCTGCCGCTGGCCACGACGATCGGCTTGCGCGCCGTGGGTGCGCAGGAAAAATCGCAGCCGAACAGCAGCGCCTCGCTCATCTTCAGCCCAGCGCGAGCGCCACCACGCCGGCCGCTATGAAGCCGGCCCCCAGCAGCCGCAGCAGGCGGTCGCCCTCGCGCAGCAGATGGCCACCGATCAGCGCCGCGAACAGCATCGAGACCTCGCGTGCCGGCGCAACATGCGAAATGGGCGCCTGCTGCACCGCATAGAGCACCAGCACGTACGAGACCGGACTGATCGCCGCCACCAGCAGCGCGTATTTCCACTGCGCGCGCCACATCCGCGCGGTGGTGGCGCGGTCGTGCAGCGCCGCGGGCAGCAGCAGGCCCACGCGCACGAAATTGCTGAAGTAATCGAGCAGGATCGGCGACATCGCCAGGAACTTCACGGCATAGCTGTCGGCCACCGTGTAGGCCGCAATGAAGGCGCCGGTCAGCACGCCGTAGCGAAGGCCCTTGTGCACCCGCGCGCGCTGGGCAGGGTCATGCGTCTTGCGCCAGAGGCCCGGGCCGCCCGCCACCAGGAACACGCCGAGCACCACGCCCGCGATGCCCGCCACACCCACCAGGCTGATGCGCTCGCCCAGGAACAGGATGGCCACCAGCGACGACAAGAGCGGGCCCGAGCCGCGCGCCAGCGGATAGACCACCGTGAGATCGGACTTGCGGTAGCCGCGTAGCAGGATGACGTAGTAGAAGACGTGCAGCACGCCGCTCAGCGCGACGAAGCCCCACTCCCGCAAACCCCAGCCCGGCACCACGCGCCAGCCCAGCGCAATGCCCACGGGTGCCCACACGATGGCCATCAACACGCCGCTCTGGAATGCGAAGCGCGCATCGCCGTTCGCCTTCTTGGCGGCGATGTTCCAGCTGGCATGGACGATCCCGGCGAGCAGGATCAGCGCGAAGGCGGAAAGCGGCACCCCGGAAAACGGGGCTTAATGGCGCCCGACGATGGCGGCGGTGGCCATCAATTCTTCGAGCAGCGCGAGCGAGACCTTGCCCGACACTGCGTACGGATTGAGTTCGGGCTTTTCCGAGTACTTGAGCAGCGTCGAGGCATTGAGCTTGGAGAGGTTGACCTGCCCCATGGTCCAGCCGCCGAAGCGGCGCTCGGAGATTTCCTCGTAGTGCAGCAGCACCACGTCCTTGTGGCGCCCATCGCGCTGGATGTGGCCGTAGAGCTCGCTGATGGCCATGCGTCCGCCCTCGATGGCCTGCAGGAAGGTACCCGCGCCATAGCAAAGAATGCCGGTGATGCCGCAGGCCGTGTTGTGCGTGCGCGATTGCGAGAGGATGGCTTCGATGGCCTCGGGGCTGGTATCGACCGCGCGGCTGGCGTAGAGAAGTCGGACCAGCATGATCAGCTCCTTCTTGGCAAGAGGGAAAGGAATTCGCGCCGCAGGCTCGGGTCCTTCAGGAACACGCCGCGCATCACGGAGTTGATCATCTTGCTGTCCATTTCCTTCACGCCGCGCCAGGCCATGCAGAAATGCTCGGCTTCCATCACGAGCGCGAGGCCGTCGGGCTGCGTCTTTTCCTGGATCAGGTCGGCCAGCTGCACCACCGCTTCTTCCTGGATCTGCGGTCGGCCCATGACCCATTCGGCCAGGCGCGCGTACTTCGACAGGCCGATGACGTTGGTGTGCTCGTTGGGCATGATGCCGATCCACAGCTTGCCGATGATCGGGCAGAAGTGGTGCGAGCAGGCGCTGCGCACGGTGATCGGGCCGACGATCATCAGCTCGTTCAGGTGCTCGGCGTTCGGGAATTCGGTGAGCGAGGGTGGCGCCACGTAGCGGCCCTTGAACACTTCGTTCAGGTACATCTTGGCCACGCGGCGCGCGGTGTTGCCGGTGTTGTGGTCGTTCTCGAGGTCGATCACCAGGCTCTCGAGCACGCCCTTCATCTTGACCTCGACCTCGTCGAGCAGCGATTCGAGCTCGCCCGGTTCGATGAACTCGGCGATGTTGTCGTTGGCATTGAAGCGCCTGCGCGCGGCGGTCAGGCGCTCGCGGATCTTCACCGAGACGGGGGTGCCCTCGTCGTCGTTGTTGCCGTCAGGGCGCGGTTCCACGTCGGTTTTCCTCAGCATCCGCGCATGGTATCAGCGAACGCATTCCAGCCGGGGCCGGCGGGGAACACCGCGCCGGCGCCATTCATGCCAGCGCAAAATCGGCCACCAGCGGCAGGTGGTCGGACATGCGCGCCCAGATCGGGCCGCGCGGCACCGAACAGGCCACCGGCTCGAGCTCGCGCCCGTAGACGAAATCGAGCTGCGCCACCGGCAGCCGCGAGGGGTAGGTGAGCGTTCGCGGCCCGCGCAGGTCGCTGGTGTCGCGCAGGCCCATGGCGTTCATGGCGTAGCGCATGCGCGCGCCCCAGTCGTTGAAGTCGCCCGCGACCACCACCGCCTCGCCGGGCGGTACCTCGCGCTCGATGAACTCGCGCAGCCGCGCCACCTGCCGCACGCGGCTGCCCTTGATGAGCCCCAGGTGCACCACGATGGCATGCACCGGCCGACCCTCCACCTCGATGACCACGTGCAGCAGGCCGCGCTGCTCGAAGCGGTGGTCGGAAATGTCCTGGTGGCCGGTGCGGATCACCGGCCAGCGCGTCAGGAGCGCATTGCCGTGTTCGCCGTGGCGCGTGATGGCGTTGGTTTCATAGACGGCGGTGTAGCCCTCGGGCGCGAGGAAGTCGGCCTGCGGAAGCTCGGGCCAGCGCTCGAAGCGAAGCGCGGCCTGCCGGTTCATCTTGCGCACTTCCTGCAGGCAGACGATGTCGGCATCGAGCTGCTCGATGGCATGCCCCAGGTTGTGGATCTCCAGGCGCCGGGCCAGCCCGATGCCCTGCACACCCTTGTGGATGTTGTAGGTGGCCACCCGGAGGTTGTATGCCGGCAGGTTCATCGCACAAATTCTGGCAGCAACAGAATGGCTTCGGCGTTCGACGGGGAAAAGCAGGCATCGGCCGCTTCGCGGTAGGGAAGCCACTTCCAGTGGGTGTGCTCGTGCGGCGCCAGCGTGGGCACCACGCGCTCGGGCACGCACAGGCCGAACAGGTGCTCGGTGTTGTGCGTCACGCCGGGCGCATAGCGCGCGCGCCAGCGCGGATAGATCTCGTAGACGTTGCGCAACTGCCAGTCGACCAGCCGCGGTGCGAGCGGGCTGCCCTCCCCGCACTGGATGCCGGTTTCCTCGGCCACTTCGCGCGCCGCGGTGAGCGCCAGCGGCTCGTCGGCCAGGTCCTTGCTGCCGGTGACCGACTGCCAGAAATCCTCGGCATCGGCGCGGCGGATCAGCAGCACCTCGAGCGCCGGCGTATGGATGACGACCAGCACCGACTCCGGAATCTTCCAGGGCCGAGTGCTGGCGGTCATGGGCGCATCAGGCGGGTTGCTGTACGTTGCGCAGCCGGATGTGCAGCTCGCGCAGCTGCTTCTCGTCGACCGGGCTCGGCGCCTGCGTGAGCAGGTCCTGCGCGCGCTGGGTCTTGGGGAAGGCGATCACGTCGCGGATCGACTCGGCGCCGGTCATGAGCATGACCAGGCGGTCCAGGCCGATGGCGATGCCGCCGTGCGGCGGGGCGCCGTACTGCAGCGCGTCGAGCAGGAAGCCGAACTTGAGCTGCGCATCCTCGGCGCTGATCTTGAGCGCGCGGAACACCTTGCTCTGCACTTCCTCGCGGTGGATACGCACCGAGCCGCCGCCCATCTCGATGCCGTTGAGCACCATGTCGTAGGCCTTGGCAATGCACTTCTCGGGCGCGGTGTCCATGAGGTCTTCATGGCCGTCCTTCGGCGCGGTGAACGGATGGTGCACGGCGCTCCAGCGCTGGCCTTCCTCGTCGAATTCGAACATCGGGAAGTCGACCACCCACAGCGGCGCCCAGCGGTCGTCGAACAGGCCGCTCTTCTTGCCGAAGGCGCTGTGGCCGATCTTCACGCGCAGCGCACCGATCGCGTCGTTGACGATCTTTTCCTTGTCGGCACCGAAGAACAGGATGTCGCCGTTGCGCGCACCCGTGCGGGCGATGATCTCGGCCAGCGAGGCATCGTCGAGGTTCTTGACGATCGGGCTCTGCAGGCCCTCGCGGCCGGCCGCGGCATCGTTGACCTTGATGTAGGCCAGGCCCTTGGCGCCGTAGATCTTGACGAACTCCTGGTAGGCGTCGATCTCGCCGCGCGAAAGGCCGCCCTCGGCGCCACCGCCCGGCACGCGCAGCGCGACCACGCGGCCGCCCTGCATGGTGGCGGCGTTCGAGAACACCTTGAACTCGACGCGCTTCATGAGTTCGGTGAGCTCGGTGAACTCGAGCTTCACGCGCAGGTCGGGCTTGTCCGAGCCGTACTTGAACATCGCGTCGCCGTACGTCATGGTCGGGAACACCGGCAGGTCGATGCCCGCGGCGTTGCGGAACACATTGCGGATCATGCCCTCGAACATCTCGCGGATTTCTTCCTCGGCAAGGAACGAGGTCTCGATGTCGATCTGCGTGAATTCGGGCTGGCGGTCGGCGCGCAGGTCTTCGTCGCGGAAGCACTTCACGATCTGGTAGTAGCGGTCGTAGCCGGCCACCATCAGCAGCTGCTTGAAGAGCTGCGGCGACTGCGGCAGCGCGAAGAAGCTGCCGTCGTGCACGCGGCTGGGCACGAGGTAGTCGCGCGCGCCTTCGGGCGTGGACTTGCCGAGCATCGGGGTCTCGATGTCGATGAAGCCGTTGGCATCGAGGAACTTGCGCGTTTCCATCGTGACCTTGTAGCGCAGCATCATGTTGCGCTGCATGGCCGGGCGGCGCAGGTCGAGCACGCGGTGCGTGAGGCGCGTGGTTTCCGAGAGGTTGTCGTCGTCCAGCAGGAACGGCGGCGTGACCGAGGGGTTCAGCACCTTGAGCTCGTGGCACAGCACTTCGATCTTGCCGCTCTTGAGCTGGTCGTTGGTGGTGCCTTCGGGGCGCGCGCGCACCAGGCCGGTGACCTGCACGCAGAACTCGTTGCGCAGGTTCTCGGCCACGGCGAAGGTGGCGGCGCGGTCGGGGTCGCACACCACCTGCACGTAGCCTTCACGGTCGCGCACGTCGATGAAGATCACGCCGCCATGGTCGCGGCGGCGGTTGACCCAGCCGCACAGGGTGACGGTTTGGCCCATCAGGGCTTCGGTCACGAGACCGCAATAGTGAGTACGCATGGCCATATCTTGGATTCCGGCGCCGCGGGGGCGCGTTTTTTACTTGTTCGCGAGGGAGGACGGGCCGCCGGGAACGACCACCCCCATCGAGACGATGTACTTGAGCGCTTCGTCCACGCTCATCTTGAGTTCGATGCAGTCGCTGCGCCTGAGCATCACGAAATAACCGCCCGTGGGGTTGGGCGTGGTCGGAACGTAGACACCCAGGTAGTCGCCGCCGCCCAGGTGGCCAATGACCTCGCTGCCCGGCGTGCCGGTCACGAAGGCGATGGTCCAGACTCCCTCGCGCGGCCACTGCACCAGCACCGCCGTGCGAAAGGCGTTGCCGTTCTCGGAGAACAGCGTATCGGACACCTGCTTGACGCTGGAGTAGATCGAGCGCACGACGGGGATGCGCCGCACCACGGCGTCGCCCCATCCGAGCAGGCGCTTGCCCACGAAATTGCTCGCAATGGCGCCTACGCCCAGCAGGATGGCCAGCGTGAGCAGCACGCCGAGCCCGCGCACGTTGTTGTCGTACAGCCATTTCTGCCAGACCGAGGGCAGCACCCAGAGCGTCTGGTCCAGCGTGTCGATGATCCACTTCAGCACCGCCAGGGTGATGAACAGCGGAACGATCACCAGCAAGCCGGAGAACAGCCATTTGCGCAGGGCGAGCATGGATGGCTTCTCAGTCGCTCTTGGCGGCAGCAACCGGCGCGGGGGCCGGGCTGGGGGCGGGGACGGCGGCGGGCGCTGGGCTGGAAGCTTCCGCGGTGCTGGCGGCCGGCGCGGCTGCGGCGTCGCCGTTCTTGGCGGCGCCCGCAGGCTCGGCCTTCTTGCCGCCGCCATCGCGGAAATCGGTCACGTACCAGCCGGAACCCTTGAGCTGGAAACCGGCGGCGGTGACTTGCTTCTCGAATGCACTAGCGCCGCACGCCGGACACACCGTGAGGGGTGCATCGGACATTTTCTGCAGGGCGTCCTTGGCGAAGCCGCAGGCGCTGCACTTGTAGGCGTAGATGGGCATGGAATTGAGTGAAAAAGCGGCGCAAAAACGAGGCAGGGGCCGCTCGCAAAGCCCTCGATTATAAGGGCGCCCCGCCCTTCGGGGCGTCCTAGACAGCCAGCATCCGGTGCGGCGTGCGGGTGTTGGCCACCCACTGCGGCGCCAGCGATCCGGCCACCAGGCCGGCAAAGGAGGCCAGCACGCCGGCCAGCTGGGCCGGGAATGCGCTGCCCCAGGGCATGGCCAGGAACAGCAGCCAGGTGCCGATGCCCAGCACAATGGAAGCAAGGGCGCCCTGCGTGGTGGCGCGGCGCCAGTAGAGCCCGCACACCAGCGGCACGAAGGCACCGACCAGCGGCACCTGGTAGGCGCCCGACACCAGTTCGTAGATGGGGGTGCCCTGCATGCGGACGGCGTAGGCCAGCACGGCTGCGCTGAAGACCAGCACCGTGATGCGCATGGTCATGAGGTTCTGGCGGTCGGTGCCGGCGGGACGGAACTGGCGCCAGATGTTCTCGGTGAACGTGACGCTCGGTGCCAGCAGCGTCGCCGAAGCGGTCGACTTGATGGCCGACAGCAGCGCACCGAAGAACAGCACCTGCATCACGAAGGGCATCTTCTCGAGCACCAGCGTGGGCAGCACCTTCTGCGGATCTTCCTTCAGCAGCGCGGCGGTCTGCTCCGGCATGATCAGCAGCGCGCTGGCCACCAGGAACATCGGCACGAAGGCGAACAGGATGTACGCCACGCCGCCGATCACCGGGCCGCGGGTGGCGGACTTGACGCTGTTGGCCGACATCACGCGCTGGAACACGTCCTGCTGCGGAATGGAGCCGAGCATCATCGTGATGGCCGCGGCAAAGAAGAACACCATGTCGTGCCAGCTGGGCTCGGGCCAGAACCTGAAGAGGTCCTTGCTGACCGCGAAGGCCACCACCTTGTCGGCGCCGCCGGCCATGTTGCCGGCGAACACCGCAATGCAGGCCAGCCCCGCCACGAGGATGATCATCTGGATGAAATCGGTCACGGCCACCGACCACATGCCGCCGAACAGCGTGTAGGCGAGGATCGACACCACGCCGATCACCATGCCCGCCGGGATGGGGATGGCGCCGGCCGAGAGCACGTTGAACACCAGCCCGAGCGCCGTGACCTGCGCCGACACCCAGCCCAGGTAGCTCAGCATGATGATGAGCGAGCAGGCCACCTCGACGCCGCGGCCGTAGCGCTCGCGGTAGTAGTCGCTGATGGTCAAAAGCGTCATGCGGTAGAGCTTGCCCGCGAAGAACAGGCCCACCAGGATCAGGCAGGTGCCCGCGCCGAACGGGTCTTCGATGACCCCGTTCAGCCCGCCCTCGATGAACTTGGCCGGAATGCCGAGCACCGTTTCGGAGCCGAACCAGGTCGCGAAGGTGGTCGTCACGATCATGTAGAGCGGCAGGTGCCGCCCGGCGATGGCGAAGTCGGTGGTGTTCTTCACCCGCTTGGCGGCGTACAGGCCGATCGCGATGGTGACCAGCAGATAAACGACAACCAGCGTCAGCAGCACGGGGACACTCCTCTAGAACAATCTCACGCGCACCAGCAATTGCATGGCGAGCAACCCCAATACAAATCCTATGCCACCGTAGATGATGGTCTGCAGCAGCCGGTTGGTGCGCTTCTGGGCGGCCAGCAGCTCCAGCAGCTCGCGGCGGTGGTCGGCGGGCCGATTTTCCAGGAAATCGTGCAGCAGGCGCGGCAGCTCGGGCAAGAGTTTTGCGTAGCGCGGCGCTTCGGCCTTGAGCTGCTGGAACAGCTTCTTCGGCCCGATCTGGTCGACCATCCACTTCTCGAGGAAGGGCTTGGCGGTGTGCCAGAGATCGAGTTCCGGATCGAGCTGTCGGCCCAGGCCCTCGATGTTGAGCAGGGTCTTCTGCAGCAGCACCAGCTGCGGCTGGATCTCGACATGGAAGCGGCGCGAGGTCTGGAACAGGCGCATCAGCACCATGCCGAGCGAGATTTCCTTCAGCGGCCGGTCGAAGTACGGCTCGCAGACGGTGCGGATCGCGCCTTCGAGCTCGTCGATGCGCGTGCCCTCGGGCACCCAGCCGCTCTCCAGGTGCAGCTCGGCCACGCGCTTGTAGTCGCGCCGGAAGAAGGCCACGAAGTTCTGCGCGAGGTATTCCTTGTCCGACTCGGTCAGCGTGCCGATGATGCCGAAGTCCAGCGAGATGTAGCGCCCGAAGGTCTCCGGCGCGAGGCTCACCTGGATGTTGCCCGGGTGCATGTCGGCGTGGAAGAAGCCGTCGCGGAACACCTGGGTGAAGAAGATCGTGACGCCGTCGCGCGCCAGCTTGGGGATGTCGACGCCGGCCGCGCGCAGGCGGTCGAGCTGGGCAATGGGCACGCCGTTCATGCGCTCCATCACGATCACCTCGGGGTGGCAGAAGTCCCAGAACATCTCGGGGATCAGCACCAGCTCGAGCGAGGCCATGTTGCGGCGCAGCTGGGCCGCGTTGGCCGCCTCGCGCACCAGGTCGAGCTCGTCGTGCAGGTACTTGTCGAACTCGCCGACCACCTCGCGCGGCTTCAGGCGCTTGCCGTCGGGCGAGAGCTTCTCGACCCAGCCGGCCATCATGGCCATGAGCGCCAGGTCTTTCTCGATCACGCCGCGCATGCTGGGGCGCAGCACCTTGACCGCGACCTCGCGCACCTCGCCTTCGTCGGTGCGGATGGTCGCGAAGTGGACCTGGGCGATCGACGCGCTGGCGATCGGCGTCTCGTCGAACTGCACGAACACGTCGCCCACCGGACGGCGGAAGGCGCGCTCGATGGTGGCAATGGCCACCGACGAGGGGAACGGCGGCACGCGGTCCTGCAGGAAGGCGAGCTCGTCGGCGATGTCGGGCGGCAGCAGGTCGCGCCGGGTCGACAGCACCTGGCCGAACTTGACGAAGATCGGCCCCAGGCGTTCGAGTGCCTCGCGCAGCCGCTGGCCGCGGGGTGCGTCGAGGTTGCGGCCGATGGAGACGATGCGCGCCACCACGCGCAGCCAGGGTTTCTGGAAGCTCGTGAGCACCAGCTCGTCCAGGCCGTAGCGCAGCGCGACCCAGACGATGAAGATTCCGCGGTAGAAGCGCCTCATTCGGCCGTGCTCGCCGAGCCGGTCGACGGACCGCCGGCCTGCGGTGGCTTGCGGCCGCCGGCGAACTGGCGCAGCGCTTCCACGACCCGGCGCGCGCCGTTGGCGATGGTGTGCGCCGGTACGTCGCCCACGAGGCGGGCGAGGTCGTCCTCGACGTCCCAGCGCACGTGGTCGACCAGCCAGTTGACCTCGGCGGCGAGCTGCACGTCGCCGATGATCTGCACCGAGGGCTTGCCGCCGCGCAGCGTGGCGCGGGCCAGCTCGAAGGGGGATTCGTCCGTGACGGTGAGCGTGAGTTCAGGCACCGAGCCGGCAGGCGCGAGGTCCAGCAGGCCGGCCGGCGTGGCGACCAGATCCATCGTCACGAAGCGCCACTGGAAGCGCACCACCCGCCCCTGCTGCCGGAGCAGCCGCTGCTGGGCCTCGGGTTCCTGCTGCAGCACATGGTTCAGGAACAGCACCGCGCGGTGCTGGATCTCGTGCACCGCCCAGGCGGGCGGCTGCAGGCGCTCGCCGATGCGGTTGAACAGATCGTCGAGAAAAGAAAATGGGGACGATGGTGTAGCCATGTCCCCATTATCGGTTCTGCAGGCGGCCCCGCGGCCGCCGCAATGCGCTTACTGCAGGGCCTGGACGCCCGCCACGAGCCAGCCGCTGGTGCCGCTGGTGGGCTTGGTCATGTTCCAGACTTCGCGGAACGGGCCCGGGCCGGCCGAGGCATCTTCGCGGATCATGCCGGAGAACTCCACGCTCGCGAGGTAGGCATCGGCCAGTTCCTCGATGCCGAGCAGCTTGGCGTCGAGCATGACCACTTCGGTCTTGTTCGAGGCGCCGCCGGTGTGGCTTGCACGGTCGGCCAGCTGGCTGCGGATTTCCTCGACCATGTCGTCGGTCATCATCGAGCGCAGCATGCCGACGTCGGCGCGGTCCCATGCGTCCTGCAGCGTCACGAAGTTGCGCTTGGCGGCGCTCAGGAAGCCGTCCACGTCGAAGCCGGCCGGAATGCCCCACGACTGCGAGCCCGAGAGCGCCGAGCCGATCATGCTGCCGCCAGCCGCCGCACCGGCCGCGGACAGGCTGCTGCCATGCGCGGAGGAGCCGGCGTCGAAGGCGGTCGTGTTGCGCTCCCAGGGACGCGCCGACGCGTCGTTGCCGACATTGGCGGGGCTGTACTGCGCGGGCGCGCTGGCGTTGGCCGGATTGCCGGCGCCTTCGAATGCGAAGCCGCCGGGGCGGTTGGCACCCGACGATGCGGCCGATCGCGCCTTGAACATGCGCCAGACGAACAGCCCGGCCATCACGAGCAGGCCGATCAGGAGGATGTTCGCAAAGCCGGCACCCAGGCCGAGCGAGTGTGCGAGCCATGCGAGGCCCAGGCCGGCAGCGAGGCCGCCGAGCATGGCGCCCCACGGGCGCTTGGGCGCAGCGGCGGCGGGCGCGGGCGTTGCGGGTCTCGGCGCCGCATTGGTCGCGCTTTGCTGTGCGGGTGCGGTGGGCGCTGCGGATTCGCGCTGCGTCACGTTGGACGACTGGCGGCCGAACGACTTGCCGCCACCGATGCGAGCTGCGTCTGCCTGAACACTGACCAGGGCCAGCACGCAAGCCAGGAACAAAGAACTCAAACTTTTCATGTCGTCTCCTCTTTCGAGCGAAGAATTCGCTTCATCAACATTTGATTCCAACATGAAGGGCCACCACGCCCCCCGTCATGTTGTGATAGTCCACATGCCCGAAACCGCCCTCTTTCATGAGGGTCTTGAGTTCGTCCTGCGCGGGATGCATGCGGATCGATTCGGCCAGGTAGCGGTAGCTCGCGTCGTCGCCGGCCACCAGCTTGCCCAGGCGCGGCAGCACGTTGAACGAATACCAGTCGTAGGCCTTGGCCAGCGGCTTGGCGACCTTCGAGAACTCAAGCACCAGCAGCTTGCCGCGCGGCTTGAGCACGCGGTTCATTTCCTTCAGCGCAAGGTCCTTGTGCGTCATGTTGCGCAGGCCGAAGGCCACGGTCACGACGTCGAAGTGGTTGTCGGGGAAGGGCAGTTTCTCTGCGTCGCACACCAGCGTGGGGAGCGCCACGCCGGCATCGAGCAGGCGGTCGCGGCCGGTGCGCAGCATGGCTTCGTTGATGTCGGTGTGCACCACCTGGCCGCTGGCACCCACCTTCTTCGAGAAGGCCAGCGCGAGGTCGCCGGTGCCGCCCGCAATGTCGAGCACGCGCGAGCCCTCGCCCACGTTGGCCACCATCACGGTGTAGGCCTTCCAGGCGCGGTGCAGCCCCATCGACATCAGGTCGTTCATGAGGTCGTAACGCGTGGCGACGGAATCGAAGACGCCGCGGACACGTTGCGCTTTCTCGCTTTCGTCGACTTTCTCGAAGCCGAAGTGGGTGGTGCTCATGCGCCTGATATTAGGCCGGAAGCACACAGCTCAAGAAGGCGACCCTGCGGCGACGGCGGACATTTGTTGCTTTTTCTTGAAATCGCGGGCCGCGGCAAGGCGCGCCGCGCCTGCGTGCGGGGCTACTTTTTCAGGAGCGAACGGGGTCTGGCGGGTCAGTGGCTGCCGCAGGCGGAGCCGCCCTTGTCGATCATCGGCGCGTCGCGGTCGACGCCCGCGGCGGCAAGCCGGCGCTCGTATTCGGCCCAGAGCGCGGCCTGGTTGGCGCCGAGTTCGTACAGCAGGTTCCACGAGAAGATGCCGGTGTCGTGGCCGTCGTTGAAGACCGGCTGCACGGCGTAGTTGCCCACCGGCTTCAGGTCGACCAGCTCGACCTCGCGCTTGCCGGTCTGCAGCACTTCCTGGCCCGGGCCGTGGCCCTGCACCTCGGCCGATGGCGAATAGATGCGCATCAGCTCGAACGGAATGCGGAAGCTCGCGCCGTCCGAGAAGCCGACCTCGAGCACGCGCGACTGGCCATGCACGGTGATCGATTGCGGCGTTGGTGCGCCGGCTTGCAAACCTGCCATCAGAAGCTCCTTGTGCCCAGTCGGGCCATCATCTCACTCTCGAGCGCGGGCAGGCGCGCGGCCACGGCGGCCTGCTGGGCCGCATCGGCTTCGCGCTGCACCGGCGCCCACACGGAGCCCGGAAAATGCGTGTCGTCCGCAAAGCGCGCGATCACATGCCAATGCAGGTGCGGCACCATGTTGCCGAGCGCCGCAAGATTGATCTTGGCCGGCGACAGATGCTCGCGCAGGCACTGCTCGACCACTGTCACGGCCTCCATGCACAGCACGCGGTCGGCCGCGTCGAGGTCGGAAAACTCCGCCGCATGCTCGCGCCAGATCACGCGGTAGAAGGCCGGGAAGCCGGCCTCCTCGGCATGGATGACGCGAAGCTTCGCGCCCTCGAACACGATGCGGCCGCCGGGGCCTTCGCAGAAGGGACAGTTCTTCACCCTCATACGAGCACCCGCTCGATGCCGCCCTGGTTGGCCGCAGCGACGTATTCGGGCATCCAGTCCTTGCCGAGGATCTTGTTGGCCATTTCGACCACGATGTAGTCGGCCTCGAGCAGCCCGTTGTTCAGGTCGTTGCCATAGCGCGAGAGGCCCTGCAGGCAGCTCGGGCAGCTGGTGAGGATCTTGACGTTGTCCTTCTCGCCGACCTGGCCGTTCGCGCGCAACGCGGCCTCGCCCTTCTTGAGTTCTTCTTCCTTGCGGAAGCGGATCTGCGTCGAGATGTCGGGCCGCGAGACGCCCAGCGTGCCCGATTCGCCGCAGCAGCGGTCGTTCTTGAGCACGTTGTCGCCGACCAGCGCCTTCACGGTCTTCATCGGGTCCTGCAGCTTCATCGGGCTGTGACAGGGGTCGTGGTACAGGTAGCCACCGCCACTTGCGTCGGCGAGCGTGATGCCCTTTTCGAGCAAGTATTCATGGATGTCGATGATGCGGCAGCCCGGGAAGATCTTGTCGAACTGGTAGCCCTGCAGCTGGTCATAGCAGGTGCCGCAGCTCACCACCACCGTCTTGATGTCGAGGTAGTTGAGCGTGTTGGCCACGCGGTGGAACAGCACGCGGTTGTCGGTGATCATCTTCTCGGCCTTGTCGAACTGGCCGCTGCCGCGCTGCGGATAGCCGCAGCACAGGTAGCCGGGCGGCAGCACCGTCTGCACGCCCGCATGCCAGAGCATGGCCTGGGTGGCGAGGCCCACCTGCGAGAAGAGGCGCTCCGAGCCGCAGCCCGGAAAGTAGAAGACCGCCTCGGTCTCGGACGTGGTGGCCTTCGGGTCGCGGATGATCGGCACGTAGTCGGCATCCTCGATGTCGAGCAGCGCGCGCGCCGTCTGCTTGGGCAGGTTGCCCGGCATCTTCTTGTTGATGAAGTGGATCACCTGCTCCTTGACCGGCGCCGGGCCGAGCGTGGCGGGCGGCGCGGCCGTCTGCTTCCTGGCAAGCCCGCGCAGCAGGTCGTTGGCCAGGCGCTGCGCCTTGAAGCCGATGCCCACCATGCCGGCGCGCACCGCCTTGATGGTCTGCGGGTTGGTCGCGTTGAGGAAGAACATCGCGGCGGCGTTGCCGGGGCGGAAGCTCTTCTGCCCCATCTTGCGCAGCAGGTTGCGCATGTTCATCGACACGTCGCCGAAGTCGATCTTCACCGGGCAGGGCGTGAGGCACTTGTGGCAGACCGTGCAGTGGTCGGCCACGTCCTCGAATTCTTCCCAGTGCTTGATGCTGATGCCGCGCCGGGTCTGCTCTTCATACAGGAAGGCCTCCACCAGCAGCGAGGTTGCGAGGATCTTGTTGCGCGGGCTGTACAGCAGGTTGGCGCGCGGCACGTGGGTGGCGCACACCGGCTTGCACTTACCGCAGCGCAGGCAGTCCTTCACGCTGTCGGCAATCGCGCCGATGTCGCTCTGCTGCATGATGAGCGACTCGTGCCCCATGAGGCCGAAGCTCGGCGTGTAGGCGTTGGTCAGGTCGGCATGCGGCAGCGCGGCTTCGCCGGCGGGCGCGCGCAGCAGCTTGCCCTTGTTGAAGCGGCCCTCGGGATCGACGCGCTGCTTGTAGTCCATGAAGGGCTTCAGCTCTTCGTCGCTCAGGAATTCGAGCTTGGTGATGCCGATGCCGTGCTCGCCCGAGATCACGCCGTCGAGGCTGCGCGCCAGCGCCATGATGCGCACCACCGCAGCATGCGCGGTCTGCAGCATCTCGTAGTTGTCGCTGTTGACCGGGATGTTGGTGTGCACGTTGCCGTCGCCTGCGTGCATGTGCAGCGCCACCCACACACGGCCCTTGAGCACCTGCTGGTGGATGGCGGTGCACTCGGCCAGGATCGGCGTGAATTCGGCGCCCGAGAAGATTTCCTGCAGCGGCTGGCGCAGCTGGGTCTTCCAGCTGGCGCGCAGCGTGTGGTCCTGCAGCTGCGGGAACAGCGTGTCGACGTCGCGCAGCCATTCGGCCCAGAGCGCACGCACGCCCTGCACCAGCGCCACGGCCTGCGCCACCCGGTCTTCGAGCAGCTCGGCGGCCGGGATCTCGTGCGCGTCGTCGGTCTTGCCCAGCGGCAGGTTGCCGCGCAGCAGGAAGGCTTCGAGCGCGTCGGTGAGCGCGAGCTTGTTCTGCAGCGAGAGCTCGATGTTGATGCGCTCGATGCCGTCGCTGTACTCGGCCATGCGCGGCAGCGGAATGACCACGTCCTCGTTGATCTTGAAGGCGTTGGTGTGCTTGCTGATGGCCGCGGTGCGCTTGCGGTCGAGCCAGAATTTCTTGCGCGCCTCGGGGCTGATGGCGACGAAGCCTTCGCCGCTGCGCGAATTGGCGATGCGCACCACTTCGGAGGTGACGCGCGCCACCGCATCGGCGTCGTCGCCCGCGATGTCGCCGAACAGCACCATCTTGGGCAGGCCGCCATGCTTCTTCGACTTGGTGGCGTAGCCCACGGCCTTCAGGTAGCGGTCGTCCAGGTGCTCGAGGCCCGCGAGCAGCACGCCCGAGCGCTTCTGCTCGGCGAACATGAAGTCCTTGATCTCGACGATGCTGGGCACCGCGTCCTTCGCGTTGCCGAAGAATTCGAGGCACACGGTGCGGGTGTGCGCCGGCATGCGGTGCACCACCCAGCGGCAGCTGGTGATGAGGCCGTCGCAGCCCTCTTTCTGGATGCCGGGCAGGCCCGAAAGGAACTTGTCGGTCACGTCCTTGCCGAGGCCTTCCTTGCGGAAGGTGCGGCCGGGAATGTCGAGGCGCTCGGTGCGCAATTTCGTCTTGCCGTCGGCGGCGTAGTACTGCAGTTCGAACTCGGCGCTCTCGGCGTCGTGGATCTTGCCGAGGTTGTGGCCGATGCGCGTGACTTCGAGCCATTCGGCCTGCGGCGTGACCATGCGCCACGACGCGAGATTGTCGAGCGCCGTGCCCCAGAGCACGGCTTTCTTGCCGCCCGCGTTCATGGCCACGTTGCCGCCCACGCACGAGGCCTCGGCGGAAGTGGGGTCGACCGCGAACACGTAGCCGGCGCGCTCGGCGGCGTCGGCCACGCGCTGGGTGACGACGCCGGCTTCGGTCCAGATGGTGGGCACGGGGTTGTCGAGGCCGGGCAGCGGAACCAGCTCGACCTCGGTCATGGCCTCGAGCTTCTCGGTGTTGATGACCACGCTCTTCCAGGTGAGCGGAATGGCGCCGCCGGTGTAGCCGGTGCCGCCGCCGCGCGGGATGATGGTCAGGCCCAGCTCGATGCAGCCCTTGACGAGCAGGGCCATCTCGGCCTCGGTGTCGGGGCAGAGCACCACGAAGGGATATTCGACGCGCCAGTCGGTGGCGTCGGTGACGTGCGAGACGCGCGAGAGGCCGTCGAACTTGATGTTGTCCTTGGCCGTGAGGCGACCCAGTACGCGCGTGGCCTTGCGGCGCAGGGCGGCCACGTCGCGAAAGGCGGTGTCGAAGGCCGCGACGGCCTGGCCGACAAGGCCCGTGAGTTCGCCCACGAGCTGGTCGCGCGGCAGGTCGCTGTCGGGGGTGCGGCGCTTCTGGACTTCGGCCAGGCGGTGCCTGAGCGCATCGACCAGCTGGCCGCGGCGGCGCGGGTTGTCGAGCAGGTCGTCGACGAGGTAGGGGTTGCGCTGGACCACCCAGATGTCGCCGAGCACTTCGTAGAGCATGCGCGCCGACCGGCCGGTGCGGCGCTCGGCGCGCAGGGTCTGGAGCAGTTCCCAGCCGCGCTCGCCCAGCAGGCGGATCACGATCTCTCGATCGGAAAAGCTGGTGTAGTTATAGGGGATCTCGCGCAGTCGTACAGGCTCTGCGGCCTGCGACAACAGCGTGGTCAACGCGGTCGGAGCATTCATCGGGGGTGGCACCTCGGCCAGGCGCTGCGCGCCCATCTAGCCGGGGGTGGGATTTTAGGGCAGGGGCGGGGGGCCTGCCTTGCGCCTTCGCTGTTCCCCTATTGGGAGGCGCCCGGCAGGCGGTGCCGTGGTGTGGATGCCGCTGCCCTCACCCCGGCCCTCTCCCGGAGGGAGAGGGAGCAAGACGGAGGCGCTTGGTTCAGGGTTCAGAACAGCACGCGGCTGCGGATCGTGCCGTTCACCTTGGCCAGCTTTTCCAGCGCCAGGTCGGAATACGCGGCGTCGATGTCCATCACCACGTAGCCGATCTTCTCGTTGGTCTGCAGGAACTGCGAGGAGATGTTGATGTTGTTGTCCGAGAAGATCTTGTTGATCTCCGACAGCACGCCGGGCACGTTGCGGTGGATGTGCAGCAGCCGGTGCTTGCCGGGGTGGGCCGGCAGCGCCACCTCGGGAAAGTTGACCGACGAGGTCGAGGTGCCGTTGTCGCTGTACTTCACCAGCTTTTCCGCCACCTCCAGGCCGATGTTGGCCTGCGCCTCCATGGTCGAGCCGCCGATGTGGGGCGTGAGGATCACGTTGTCCAGCCCGCGCAGCGGCGACTGGAACTCGTCCTTGTTGCTGCGCGGCTCGACCGGGAACACGTCGATCGCGGCGCCCAGCAGCTTCTTCTGCTTCAGCGCCTCGGCCAGCGGCTCGATCCGCACGACCGTGCCGCGCGAGGCGTTGATCAGGATGGCGCCCGGCTTCATGGCGGCGATTTCGGCCGTATCGATCATCCATTGGGTGGCCTGCGTCTCGGGCACGTGCAGGGTCACGATGTCGCTCTGGGCCAGCAACTGGTGCAGTTCGCGCACCTGGTGCGCATTACCCAGGGGCAGCTTGGTCACCACGTCGTAGAAGGCGACCTTCATGCCCAGCGCCTCGGCCAGCACCGACAGCTGGGCGCCGATGGAGCCGTAGCCCACGATGCCCAGCGTCTTGCCGCGGATCTCGAAGGCGTTCTCGGCCGACTTGAGCCAGCCGCCGCGGTGGGCGACCGCGCTCTTCTCGGGCACGCCGCGCAACAGCAGGATGGCTTCGGCCAGCACCAGCTCGGCCACCGAGCGGGTGTTGGAATACGGGGCGTTGAACACCGCCACGCCGTGCTCGCGCGCGGCTTCCAGGTCGACCTGGTTGGTGCCGATGCAGAAGCACCCCGCCGCCACCAGCTTGTGGGCGGCCGCGAAGACCTCGGCCGTGAGCTGCGTGCGCGAGCGGATGCCCAGGAAGTGGACGTCGGCGATCTTGGCTTTGAGCTCCGCATCGGGCAGCGCACCCGGCAGCGACTCGATGTTGGTGTAGCCCGCGGCGCGCAGGACCTCCACCGCCGAAGGATGGATGCCCTCGAGCAGAAGGAACTTGATCCGGCTTTTTTCGAGGGAGGTTTTGCTGCTCATGGCGTACTCGCGGAAGCCCCGGCCGCGGCAACAGGCTAGGCCGAAAAAGGGGAGGTCGATGCTAGCATGCTGCGCCGCAGCATGAGGGCGCGCACGCCGTGGGAAGCCCTGCGCCAAAGGGGTTTTCCCGATTGGAAATTAACAACACTCCGTGCGCAAATGTGACGCGGCCATGTCATCCACGTGGCCTAGCATCCGCGCTTTCATTTTCCCATCAGGAGTCTTCATGCGATTCAAGACGCTCGCGCTGGCATCGGCGCTGGCCGCCACCACGCTGTTCAATGTGGCACATGCCCAGACTGAGATCCAGTGGTGGCATTCGATGAGCGGTCCGCTCGGCGAGTGGGTCAACGACCTCGCCAAGCAATACAACGCCAGTCAGAAGGACTTCAAGGTCGTGCCGACCTACAAGGGCCAGTATGACGAATCGATGACCGCCGCCATCGCGGCCTTCCGCGCAGGTAATGCGCCGGACATCCTGCAGGTGTTCGAAGTGGGCACCGCCACCATGATGGCTTCCAAGGGCGCCATCAAGCCGGTGGGCGAGGTGATGACCTCGGGCGGTGCCAAGTTCGACCCCAGTGTGTACGTGCCCGCCGTGTCCGGCTACTACACCGCGCCGAACGGCCAGATGCTGAGCTTCCCGTTCAACAGCTCGACGACCATCTTCTACTACAACAAGGATGCCTTCAAGGCGGCCGGCCTCGATCCGGAGAAGGCTCCCACCACCTGGCCCGAGGTGATCGCCGCAGCCGACAAGCTCAAGGCCAGCGGCCACAAGTGCCCCTTCACCACGAGCTGGATGAGCTGGACCCAGCTCGAAAGCTTCTCGGCCTGGCACAACACCCTGTATGCCACGCAGAACAACGGCTTTGGCGGCACCTCGGCACGCCTGGCCTTCAATTCGCCGCTGCAGGTGCGCCATTTCGAGAACCTGGCCAAGATGTCGAAGGACGGCACCTTCGTCTACAAGGGCCGCAACAACACGGCCGACGCCGCCTTCCCCTCGGGCGAATGCGCAATGATGACCGGCTCGTCGGGCCTGTACGCACGCGTGGCCAAGGACGCCAAGTTCAAGTACGGCATCTCCACCATGCCCTACTACCCCGACGTGAAGGGCGCCCCGCAAAACACCGTGATCGGCGGCGCCAGCCTGTGGGTCATGTCCGGCAAGCCGGCCGACCACTACAAGGGCGTGGCCAGCTTCTTCACCTTCCTGTCCGACACCAAGGTGCAATCCGAAAGCCACAAGCGCACCGGCTACCTGCCCATCACCACGGCGGCCTACAAGCTGACCGATGCTTCGGGCTTCTACAAGGAAAACCCGGGCACCGACGTGGCAGTGACGCAAATGATCCGCAAGACCACCGACAAGTCGCGCGGCGTGCGCCTGGGCAGCTTCGTGCAGATCCGCACCATCATCGACGAGGAGACCGAGCAGATCTGGAGCGGCAAGAAGACCGCCAAGGAGGCACTCGACGCCGCCGTCAAGCGCGGCGACGAGCAACTCGAGCGCTTCCAGAAGGCAAACAAGGGCTGAGCCGGGTGTGAGGCGCCGGCATCTGCGGCGCCTCACCCACTACACTCGCAACCCGCCGCGCCCACCGCAGGGCCGGTGGGTTCTTCTTTTTCCGAGCCAATGTTCTAACTTCCATGGAAAAACGCGTCCTCTTTCGATCTGCCTGGCTGCCCTGGCTGCTGATCGCGCCGCAGATGGCGGTGATCCTGGTGTTCTTCTTCTGGCCGGCGAGCCAGGCCATCTGGCAATCCATGCAGACGGAGGACGCCTTCGGCACATCCTCCGTCTTCGTCGGCCTGGAGAACTTCCAGACCTTGTTCGACGACCCGGCCTACATCGAGTCCTTCAAGGTCACGGCGCTCTTTTCTGTTCTGGTGGCTGGCAGCGGTATTGCACTGTCATTGATGCTGGCCATCTTCGCCGACCGCATCCTGCGCGGGAGCCTGGTCTACAAGACCTTCCTGATCATCCCCTACGCCGTGGCGCCGGCCATCGCGGGCGTGCTGTGGGTTTTCATGTTCTCGCCCAGCATCGGCGTGGTGTCGTACTTTCTGCACTACATGGGCATGGACTGGAACCACCTGCTCAACTCCAACCACGCCCTCGCGCTGATCGTGGTGGCTGCCGTCTGGAAGCAGATTTCCTACAACTTCCTGTTCTTCCTGGCGGGCCTGCAGTCCATTCCCAAATCGCTGATCGAGGCCGCCGCCATCGACGGCGCCGGGCCGCTGCGGCGCTTTCTCACGATCCAGTTCCCGCTGCTGTCGCCCACCACCTTCTTCCTGCTGGTGATCAACGTGGTGTACGCCTTCTTCGACACCTTCGCGATCGTGCATGCGACCACCGAAGGCGGGCCGGGGCGCGACACCGCCATCCTGGTCTACAAGGTCTGGCACGACGGCTTCAAGGCGCTGGACCTGGGCGGCTCGGCTGCGCAGTCGGTGGTGCTGATGATGATCGTTGTCGTGCTGACCGTGATCCAGTTCCGCTACGTCGAAAAGAAGGTCCAGTACTGATGACCGCCTATTCCTCCGCCTCTTCCCTCGCCCTTTCCCTGAGGCCTCACCATGGTTGAACGCCGCCCCGGCCTCACGGTCCTGTCGCATGCGGTGCTGCTCCTGGGCATTGCCATCGTGGCCTTCCCCATCTACCTGGCTTTCATCGCGTCCACCCATACCCGCGACGCGATCCTGCGGGTGCCCATGCCGCTCCTGCCGGGCGGCCACATGTTCGAGAACTACAGCTCCGCCCTGCTCGGCGCCGACACCCAGGGCGCGCGCGTGGTGGTGGGGCGGATGATGTGGATCAGCCTGGTCACGGCACTGGTCATCAGCCTTGGCAAGATCGCAATCTCGCTGCTGTCGGCCTTCGCGATCGTGTACTTCCGCTTTCCGTTCAAGAAGATCGTCTTCTGGATGATCTTCGTGACCCTGATGCTGCCGGTCGAGGTGCGCATCCTGCCAACCTACAAGGTGCTGGCCGACCTCCACATGCTCAACACCTATGCGGGGTTGACGGTACCGCTGATTGCCTCGGCCACTGCCACCTTCCTGTTCCGGCAGTTCTTCCTGAGCGTGCCCGATGAACTGGTGGAAGCAGCCCGCATGGACGGCGCGGGGCCGATGCGCTTCTTCAAGGACATCCTGGTGCCGCTGTCCCAGACATCGATCGCGGCACTGTTCGTGATCCAGTTCATCTACGGCTGGAACCAGTACCTGTGGCCGCTGCTGGCCACCACCAGCGAGGACATGTATCCGGTGGTGATCGGCATCAAGCGAATGATCGCCTCGGGCGACGCCGCAGTGGACTGGAACCTGGTGATGGCCACGGCCATCCTCGCGCTGGTGCCACCGGCCATCGTGGTGGTGGTGATGCAGCGCTGGTTCGTCAAGGGCCTCGTGGACACCGAGAAGTAACCGACAAAGAAGCAAACGACACAATGACTGCCATTTCTCTTCGCAACGTCATCAAGCGCTACGGCCACGGTGCCAAGGCCAACCAGGTCATCCACGGCGTCTCGGCCGATGTCAAGGAAGGCGAGTTCGTCGTCATCGTCGGCCCCTCCGGCTGCGGCAAGTCCACCCTGCTGCGCATGGTGGCCGGCCTGGAGGAAATCTCGGCCGGCGAAATCTCCATTGGCGGGCGCGTGGTGAACCAGCTCGAACCCTCCGAGCGGGACATCGCCATGGTGTTCCAGAACTACGCGCTCTATCCGCACATGAGCGTGTTCAAGAACATGGCCTATGGCCTGAAGATCGCCAAGGTGCCGGAGCCCGAGATCAAGACCCGCGTCGACAAGGCGGCCAAGATCCTGGAGCTGGGCCACCTGCTCGAGCGCAAGCCGCGCGAGCTCTCGGGCGGGCAGCGCCAGCGCGTGGCCATGGGCCGCGCCATCGTGCGCCAGCCGCAGGTGTTCCTGTTCGACGAGCCGCTGTCCAACCTGGACGCCAAGCTGCGCGCGCAGACCCGCATCGAGATCCAGAAGCTGCACCGCGAGCTCGGCATCACCTCGCTGTTTGTCACGCACGACCAGGTCGAGGCCATGACGCTGGCGCAGCGCATCATCGTGATGAACGGCGGCGTGATGGACCAGTTCGCGACGCCCGAAGAGGTCTACAACCGGCCCGCCACCACCTTCGTTGCCAGCTTCATCGGCTCGCCGCCGATGAACCTGCTGCAGCACGCCCCCGGCGTGCGGCCCGGCCAGATCCTGGGCATCCGCCCGGAGCACCTGACGCTGGACGAAAGCGGCTGGTCGGTGCAGGTGGAGTCGGTCGAACTGCTGGGCGCCGAGCGGCTGGTGTACGGCCGCATCGGCGAGGAGCAGATCATCATGCGCACCGACGAAAGCGATCATCCGCCGGTCGCGGGCGACACCGTGAAGATCGCGGCGCGCGAGGACAAGCTGCACTGGTTCGATGCCGGCTCCGGCAAGCGGGCCGACTGACGATGCCGGCACGGATGAAGCCCTGGCCCTATCCGCGCTGGATCGCGCACCGCGGCGCCGGCAAGCTGGCGCCCGAGAACACGCTGGCGGCCTTCCGCCTTGGCGCGGCGCACGGCTACCGCATGTTCGAGTGCGATGCGAAGCTCAGCGCCGACGGCGTGGCCTTTCTGATGCACGACGCCACGCTCGACCGCACCACCAACGGCCGCGGCACCGGCGGTGCGCAGCCCTGGAGCGCGCTGGCTCAGCTCGACGCCGGCGGCTGGCATTCGCGCGCCTTCGCGGGCGAGCCGCTTGCCACGCTCGAGAACCTCGCGCGCTTCTGCCTGGCCAACGGCCACCTGCTCAACATCGAGATCAAGCCCACCCCGGGCACCGAACGCGAAACCGGCGAAGCGGTGGCGCGGCTCGCGGCCCGGCTGTGGCAGGGCGCGGCCATACCGCCGCTGCTCACCTCGTTCCAGGTGGAATCGCTCGCGGGCGCCAGGGCGGTGCAGCCCGAGCTGCCGCGCGGGCTGCTGCTCGACACGCTGCGGGACGGCTGGCTGGCCGCGGCCACCGGCCTGGACTGCGCCGCGGTGGTCTGCAACCACGCGCTCTGGGACGCCGCCACGGTGGCGCAGGTGCAAGGCGCGGGCATGCGCGCGCTGAGCTACACCGTGAATGACGAATGGGCCGCCGAGCGGCTCGTCGAGCTGGGCACCGACGGCATCATCACCGACCGGGTCGACCTGTTCAGCCCGGCCGGTTGACCGCTTCCCGCCGGCGCGGCCCGGCAGACACACGCTGTCACGCCCCGCGCCGCGGGCCGCAAATGGCGCCTTCTATGATGGCAGCCATGCGTTCGATCCCCCGCCTGATTGCCTTTTGCCTGGCCGCCCTGCTGCTGCTGATGTGCGGCGCCGCAACGGCCCAGCCGGGCACCAGCGGCGTCGGCGGCAGCACCGCGGCTGCCGCGGCCCCGGCGCCCGAACCCACGGTGGCCGAGCTGCGCGAGCAGTTCAACAAGATCAGCACCGATGCCGATTCCACCGGGGACCTGCGCCAACTGCTCGCGCAGATCAGCGACATCGGCACGCAGGCCGACAAGTTCGTTGCCGCGCGCACCGGCGAGCTGGCCGACCTGAACGCCCGCCTCGGCGAACTCGGCAATCCGCCGGCCGCGGGCGCGACCGAAGACCCCGACATCACGCGCCAGCGCGCCCGCCTCACGAAGGAGCGCAACGCGCTGGACGCCGACATCCGGCTCGCACGGCTGCTGGCCATCGACGTGCGGCAGCGCGCGGCCGAACTGGTGACCCAGCGCCGCGCGCTGTTCGAGGCGCAGATCACCGAGCGCGCGCCCTCGCCGCTCACCGGCGAGTTCTGGGGCGATCTGCAGGACGCCTGGCCGAGCGACCTGGCGCGCCTGAAGGCCATGGCCTCCGACCTGCGCGACGGGTTCTCGCAGGCCATGCAGCAAGGCCCCCGCATGGCGGTGCTCTGGGCGCTGATCCTGGCAGTGCTGCTCGCGGTGCTCGGCAACTGGGTGGCCGAGCACCTGCTGACGCGGATCGCCGCGCGGCTGCTGCCGGCGGGCCGGCTGCGGCGTTCGCTGCTGGTGATTGCCATCGTCGCGAGCCACGTGGTGCTGGTGGCCGTGGCGGCGCACGGCTTCGTGTGGGTGCTCGAGGAATACGCCACCTGGGAGCCGCAGGCGCGCAAGGCGATGCGCTCGATGGCGCAGGCGCTGGTGTTCATGGCCTTCGTCATCGGGCTGGGCCGCGGGCTGCTGGCCACCAGCCGCCCATCGTGGCGGCTGCCGCCGATTCCCGACGCCATGGCCACCCGCCTGGCGCCGCTGCCTTGGCTGGTTGCGGCGGTGGCGGCGCTGGCCTGGGCGCCGGTGGAGATCAACGCGCTGGTGGAAGCCAGCTTTGCGGCCGTGGTGGCCACGCACGTGCTCACGGCGCTGGTGCTCACCGCGCTCGTGGGCGCGGTGCTCCATCGCCTGCGGCCAATGCGCGCCGATACGCCGGACGCCGATCCGCCCGAGCGCCCGATGTGGGTGGGCCTGCTGGTGGCCTGCATCGGCGTGCTGATGGTGGCCATCTGGGTGCTGGTGGCGGTGGGCTACGTGGCGCTCGCGAGCTTCCTGGCCTCGCAGCTCACCTGGAGCGGCATCGTCGCGGCCGCCTTCTACGTGCTGTTCAAGTTTGCCGACGACGTGTTCATGGCCGGCGTGTCGTCGCGCAGCACCTTCGGCCAGCGCCTGCAGAAGAGCTTCGGCCTGGCGCCGCAGACGCTCGACCAGGCGGCCACCGTGCTCTCGGGCCTGAGCCGGGTGGCGCTGTTCTTCTACATGCTGATCGCGCTCGCGGCGCCGCTGGGCACCGGGCCCAGCGAAGTGTTCCAGCGCAGCGGCAAATTCGGCACCGGCGTGAAGGTGGGCGAGTTCCAGCTGGTGCCGGGCGCCATCCTGAGCGCCGTGGCGGTGGCGGTGATCGGTTTCATCGTGCTCAGGGTGTTCAAGCGCTGGCTCGCGCGCAGCTACCTGCCCAGCACGCAGTTCGAGCCGGGCATGCAGAGCTCGATCACCACGCTGCTGGGCTACGTGGGCGGCATCCTGGTGATCGCGTTCTCGCTGTCGGCGCTGGGCATCGGCATCGAGCGCATCGCGTGGGTGGCCAGCGCGCTGTCGGTGGGCATCGGCTTCGGCCTGCAGGCCATCGTGCAGAACTTCATCTCGGGCCTCATCCTGCTGGCCGAGCAGCCGGTGAAGGTGGGCGACTGGGTGGTGCTGGGCACCACCGAGGGCGACGTGCGGCGCATCAACGTGCGGGCCACGGAGATCCAACTCGGCGACCGCTCGACGGTGATCGTGCCGAACTCCGAGTTCATCACGAAGACCGTGCGCAACATGACGCTGACCAACGCGGAGGGCCGGGTGCTGATCCGCCTGCCGATGCCGCTGACCACCCACGCGCAGCGCGTGCGCGAACTCATCCTGGACGCCTGCCGCGCACACGAGAGCGTGCTGGAAACGCCGGCGCCTTCGCTCACGCTCGAAGGCATCGAGGGCGGGCTGCTGATCTTCCAGGCCATTGCCTATGTGCCGAGCCCGCGGCTGGCAGGCAGCGTGCGCAGCGACCTGCTGTTCACCATCCTGGAGCGCCTGGATGCGGAGCAGCTGCCGCTGGTGCCGTATGCGGCGCCGCCTGCGCCCGCGCCAGTGCCTGCGTCCGCACCCGCGCCGGATGCCGCGGACGGCGCCGGCCCGGCCGCCACCCCCGCCGCCTAGGCGCCGCACCGATCGTCCAAGCAGCGGGCGAATGCCCGCGCTGATCGATCAATTGTCCGGAGGCTCCCAAACCAACAATCAGCCATGAGCAGGCGTGCTGACGCCAACGCTCGCCCGGAGCATCAATGGCTGAAGAAAGCGACCTCGAAAAAACCGAACCCGCCTCACCGCAGCGCCTCGAAAAGGCCCGCGAGCAAGGGGACGTGGCGCGGTCGCGCGAATTGGCGACCTTCGTGCTGCTGGGCACCGCCGTGGCCGGCCTGTGGCTCACGGCCGATTCGCTCGGCGCCACCCTGCGCGGCGCACTGGCCCAGGGCCTGCACTTCGACCGGGCCGCGGCGTTCGACCCTTCCCACATGCTGGCGCGTGCCGGGCTCATGGGCCAGCAGGCGCTGCTCGCGCTCGTGCCGCTGTTCGGCATGATGCTGGTGGCGGCCGTGGCGGCGCCGCTGATGCTCGGCGGCTGGCTGCTCTCGGCCAAGGCCCTGGCGCCCAAGTTCAGCAAGCTCGACCCGGTGGCCGGCGTGGGCCGCATGTTTTCGGCGCAGGCGCTGTCGGAGCTGTTCAAGGCGCTGGCCAAGTCGCTGCTGATCGGCGGCGTGGCCTGGCTGGTGATCATGGGCAACGTGGACGAGGTCTCCGCGCTGATGGCGCAATCGGAGCGCGCCGCGCTGCCGCAGATGATCGTGCTGGTGGCGCACAACTGCGCGCTGATCGCCTCCGCGCTGTTCCTGGTGGCGCTGGTCGACGTTCCCTACCAGCTGTGGAGCTACCACCGCAAGCTGCGCATGTCGCGCGAAGACCTGCGCCAGGAACACAAGGAGAGCGAGGGCGATCCGCACATCAAGGCGCAGATCCGCCGCCAGCAGCAGCAGATGGCGCGCCGGCGGATGATGTCCGAGGTGCCCAAGGCCGACATCGTGGTGACCAACCCCACGCACTTTGCGGTGGCGCTCAAGTATGTGGACCACGACATGCGCGCGCCGCGCGTGGTGGCCAAGGGCAGCGACCTGATGGCCGCGCGCATCCGCGAGATCGCGCGCGAGAACAACGTGGCGGTCCTGGAGGCGCCGCCGCTCACGCGTGCGCTCTTCAAGCACACCCGGCTCGGCGACGAGATCCCGGCCGGCCTCTACACCGCGGTGGCCGAGGTGCTGGCCTGGGTCTACCAGCTCAAGCGCTGGCAAAGCGAAGGCGGCGAAGCGCCGCGCACGCCGGCCGACCTGCCGATTCCTGAATCGCTCGAATACTCACCGAAGGCCGCCGCATGAACGCCATGGCCACCCTCACGCGCCTGCAGTCGCAACTGTTCTCCGGCAGCCAGTGGAAGGGCCTTGCCGGCCCCATCCTGATCGTGCTGATCCTGAGCATGATGGTGCTGCCGCTGCCGCCCTTCCTGCTCGACCTGCTGTTCACCTTCAACATCGCGATGTCGGTGATGGTGCTGCTGGTGAGCATGTACACCATGAAGGCGCTGGACTTCGCGGCCTTTCCGGCCGTGCTGCTTTTCTCCACGCTGCTGCGCCTGTCGCTCAACGTGGCCTCCACGCGCGTGGTGCTGATGCACGGCCACACCGGGCCGGACGCGGCGGGCAAGGTGATCGAGGCCTTCGGCCACTTCCTGGTGGGCGGCAACTTTGCCGTGGGCGTGATGGTGTTCATCATCCTGGTGCTGATCAACTTCATGGTGATCACCAAGGGCGCGGGACGCATCGCCGAGGTCGGCGCGCGCTTCATGCTCGACGCGATGCCGGGCAAGCAGATGGCGATCGACGCCGACCTGAACGCCGGCCTGATCGGCGAGGAGGTGGCGCGCAAGCGCCGCCAGGAAGTCGCGCAGGAAGCCGACTTCTACGGCTCGATGGACGGCGCCAGCAAGTTCGTGCGCGGCGACGCGATTGCCGGCCTGCTGATCATGGTGATCAACATCATCGGCGGCCTGGTGGTGGGCATGCTGCAGCACGGGCTGGACTTCGGCACCGCGGGCACGACCTACACGCTGCTGGCCATCGGCGACGGCCTGGTGGCGCAGATTCCGGCGCTGGTGATCTCGACCGCCGCGGGCGTGATCGTCTCGCGCGTCACCACCGACGAAGACGTGGGCCGGCAGCTGACCGGCCAGCTGTTCTCCAACCCGCAGGTGCTGTTTCTCACGGCCGGCCTGATCGGCCTGATGGGGATGATCCCCGGCATGCCGAACCTGGCCTTCCTGCTGATTGCGGGCAGCCTCGCGTGGCTCGGCCGGCGCATGCTGAAGCGCGCGCCGCAGGCCGCTGCCGAACAGGCCGCCGCAGCCCAGGCCGCGGCCATGCCGTCGGCCGAGGCGCCCGAGGCGACCTGGGACGACGTGGCGCTGGTCGACCCGCTCGGCATGGAGGTCGGCTACCGGCTGATCCCGCTGGTGGACCAGACCCAGAACGGCGAGCTGCTGGGCCGCATCAAGAGCATCCGCAAGAAGGTGGCCCAGGAGATCGGTTTCCTGGCGCCGGTGGTGCACATCCGCGACAACCTGGAGATCCCGCCCAACACCTACGTGATCAGCCTGAAGGGCGTGGAGATCGGCCGCGGCGAGGCCTTCCCCAACCAGTGGATGGCCATCAACCCCGGCCAGGTGAGCGGCACCCTGCCCGGCACGCCGACGCAGGACCCGGCCTTCCACCTGCCCGCGGTGTGGATCGACGCCAGCCTGCGCCAGGAAGCGCAGGTGCTCGGCTACACGGTGGTCGATGCCTGCACGGTGATGGCCACGCACCTGAACCACCTGATCCAGACCCACGCCGCCGAGCTGCTCGGCCGCCAGGAAGTGCAGCAGCTGCTCGACCAGATCGGCAAGACCGCGCCCAAGCTCACCGAGGATCTGGTGCCCAAGGTCATCTCGCTGAGCACGCTGCACAAGGTGCTGCAGAACCTGCTCGACGAAGAGGTGCCGATCCGCGACATGCGCACCATCCTCGACGTGATGGCCGAGCATGCGCCCACCGTCAAGGACGCGGCCGAGCTCACCTCGCTCACGCGCCTGGCGCTCGGCCGCGCGATCACGCAGCAGCTGTTCCCGGGCGATTCCGAGCTGCAGGTGATCGGCCTGGACAGCGCGCTCGACAGCGTGCTGCAGCAGGCGCTCACCAACAACAACGGCATCGAGCCGGGTCTTGCCAACAGCCTCATGCAGCAGACCCGCGCCGCCATCGCGCGCCAGGAGCAGCTGGGCCTGGCGCCGGTGCTGGTCGTCCAGCATTCGCTGCGCGTGCTGCTCTCGCGCTTCCTGCGCCGCAGCTTCCGCCAGCTCAAGGTTCTCTCGCATGCAGAGATTCCTGACACCCGCAACATCAAGATCACCGCCACCATCGGAGGAAGAGTTTGAACATCCCGACAGACGTCCGCACCAGCGCGCGCAAGTTCGTCGCGCCCACCAGCCGGGAAGCACTGCGCCTGGCGCGCCAGGCGCTCGGCGACGAAGCCATCGTGTTGACCAACCGCGTGACCGCCGAAGGCGTGGAGATCGTGGCCATGGTGCAGGAGGACGTGGAAGGCGTGCGTGCGAGCGCCGCTGCCGCGCCGCCGGCACCCCAGCCATTGCCGGCAGCCATGGCGGCTCCTGCGCCCACCATTGCCTCCATCGCAGCGCCTGCCGCTGTCCCCGCGCCCCTGGCCGCGGACAGCGTGCTCGGCGAACTCCATTCGATGCGCTGCATGATCGAGGAGCAACTGGCCGGCGTGGCCTGGAACGAGAAGCAGCGGCGCGACCCGATGCGCGGGCGCCTGTTGCGCACGCTGCTGGGCGCCGGCTTCAGCGCCCGCCTCTCCAAGGCCATGCTGGAGCACCTGCCCACGGGCCAGAGCTACGCGCAGGGCATGGCCTTCGTGCGCTCCGAACTGATCCGCACGCTGCCGGTGCACGAGGACGAGGACGCGCTGCTGGCGCAGGGCGGCGTCTATGCGCTGATGGGCCCCACCGGCGTCGGCAAGACCACCACCACGGCCAAGCTCGCGGCGCGCTGCGTGATGCGCTTCGGCGCCGACAAGCTCGCGCTGGTCACCACCGACAGCTACCGCATCGGCGCCTACGAGCAGCTGCGCATCTACGGCCAGATCCTCAACGTGCCGGTCTACGCCGTGAAGGACGCGGCCGACCTGCACCTGGTGCTGCAGGACCTGCAGGGCAAGCACATGGTGCTGATCGACACCGTCGGCATGAGCCAGCGCGACCGCGCCGTGTCCGACCAGATCGCCATGCTCTGCAACAGCCAGCGGCCCGTGAAGCGGCTGCTGCTGCTCAATGCCACGAGCCACGGCGACACGCTCAACGAGGTGGTGCATGCCTACCGCCACGGCAGCGGCAGCGATCTCGCGGGCTGCATCTTCACCAAGGTCGACGAGGCCACGCACCCCGGCGCGCTGATCGACACCGTGATCCGCCACCGCCTGCCGGTGCACTACGTCTCGAGCGGCCAGAAGGTGCCCGAGAACCTGATGCGCGCCGACCGCGCCCAACTGGTGGACAGCGCGTTCCAGGCCAACAGCCGCAGCGCGCTGTTCGTGCCCGGCGAAGGCGACCTGCAGGACGGATCGGCAAATGCCGAGGCTTCCGCGGCCCACGCAGAGGCCGAACGCCAGCGGCTGCAGTACCGGCAGCTGATCCGCGCCATGGCGCACGACGCGCAGGAAGTGGCCGCCGCGGCGTCGGCACTCGCGGCCGCGCCGCTGGGCTTCGAGCAGGCGCGCGCGCTCTGGCGGATGGCCGCCGACGAGGACGTCGGCCACAAGGCGGTGCTGCAGGCGCTCATGGCGCATGCCGCGAGCGAGATTGCCGCAAGCTGCGACACCCACGTGCTGGCGCTCAGCGGCCAGGTCGGCCTCAAGTCCGACGAAGGCGGCGACGCCTACCAGTGCCAGGGCAGCCTGCTCCTGTCCGACCGCGGCGGACAGCCGCTCGCGGCGCCCAACCAGTGGCTTTCCACCGCCGCGACCCGCAGCGCCACCGACCCCACGCGCAAGCCCGGCGTGCGGCAGGTGCAGTGGCTGCGCCAGCAGGACTTCGGCAAGGCCGTGGTGCACATGCTGCCGCGGCTGCCCGCGGCCGAGCTCATGCTGCAGTGGCAGGTGCAGCGCCAGCAATGGATGGCGCGCGCGCCGGGCTCCACGGCCGTGACCGATCCGCGCACCGGCGAATACGCCACGCTGACCGGCCTGGACTTCAATTTTGGCGAGGCGCGCGCCGTGGTCTTCAAGGGCCGGGCCGCGCTGCAATCGGTGGCCGAGGCCCGCGTCACGCTGCGCACCGACGGCGGCCTGCCCGGCCTGCGCTGCATTGCCACGCGCCTGACCGATGCGCGCAGCCACAAGGTGCTGGCGCAGAGCTATGCGCTCACCAACATCGGCCGCGACATCGGGCCGCAGCAACTCGCGCAATGGCAAAGCTGGGCCGCCGAGGCCGAGCCCTGCCTGCGCCTGCTGCGCCAGGGCCTCTCGGTGCTGGGCGGGCTTGGCGAGGCGGGCGATCCGCACATGATGAAGCGTCTGCTCATCGCCGGCCAGGTGACCACCACCGTCTGGCGCCTGCAGCAGGCTGGCGGCGACTGGGCCGGCCGCACCCGCGCGCTGCTGTCGCAGCTGACCGGCCGGCCCGCGCGGCCCGGCCGCCCCGTGTCGGGCAACGTGCTGTATGCCGGCGTGGGCAAGCTGTTCTTCCTGCTGGAGGCGCTGGACACGTGAGCAAGCTGGTGTCGGATCAAGCCGATGGGCTGCGGCGGCTGCTTGCGCAGTCGTCGGCGCGCATCATCGCGATCGCAAGCATGGGCAACCGCCCCGGCGCCACCACGGCGGCCATGAACCTGGGCGCCGCGCTGGCCCACATGGGCAAGGACGTGCTGCTGCTCGACGAGCACGGGCCAGGGCCGGATACGGCGTGCGCCGCATGGGCCGCCGACCCGCTTGGAACGCTGGCCGACGTCGCCTCGCAGCGGCTGACCTGCGAGGGCGCCGCCGCGCGCACCGAGTGCGGCGTGCACGTGCTGCCGGCACCGCTCGGCGGCCAACCCGACCACACCGACCCGCGCCTGATGTGGGACGGCAGCATGATCCTGGTCGACGCGGCGCTCGACGCCGTCGGCAACCTGTCGCCGCTCGCGCGGCTGGCGGACGAGCTGGTGGTGGTGCTGCAGCCCCACCCGGCCTCCATCACCGCCACCTATTCGGGCATCAAGCGGCTGCACTACGCGCACGCGCTCAGGCAGCTTCGCCTGCTGGTCAATGGCGTGGCCGACCCCGAGGCCGCGCGCCAGACCATGGCCAACCTGGTCGACACCGGCAGCCGCTACCTCGCGGTCTCCATACAGCCGGCCGGCTGGGTCCGCGCCGACCCGCACATGGCCGATGCCAGGCGCCTCGCCCGCACCGCGGTGGAGGCCTTCCCGGCCAGCCCGGCGGCGGTCGATTTCCGCGTCATTGCCGCCGCGGTCGCGCAGTGGCCCTGGCGTCCGGCCGTGCGGCCGCAGGACACCCGGACCGCGCTCTGGCGGCCCGAGGCGTTGGCATCGGAGCCCGTGGCGGCACAAGAGCAAGAGACGGAAGACGAAAGGGACGGCCGTGTACACCGCGCAGGGAACCTTTGAGAAGTCCCACCTGCTGAAGCAGCACCAGCCGATGGTGCGCCGCATGGCGCTCCAGATGCTGGCCAAGCTGCCCGCCAGCGTGGAGCTCGACGACCTGATCCAGGCCGGCATGATCGGCCTGCTCGACGCTTCCACGCGCTACCAGGACAACCGCGGCGCGCAGTTCGAGACCTTCGCCAGCCAGCGCATCCGCGGCGCCATGCTCGATGAACTGCGCGCGAGCGACTGGGGCTCGCGCGGCCTGCGCCAGTCGGCGCGCAAGGTCGAACAGGCCATCCAGGCGCTGGAGCACCGGCTCGGCCGCTCCGCCAGCGAAGGAGAGATCGCCCGGGAACTGAAGATGGAGCTGGACGACTACCAGTCGCTGCTGCAGGACATCCAGGGCTGCCAGCTGCTCTACGTGGAAGACTTCGCACAGGACGGCGAATCAGAAAACCCCTGGCTCGAACGGCAGGCGCACAACGACGCCCGGCTCGGCGGCGACGATCCGCTCGCGCAGCTGCTCGAAGCGGGTTTCCGCCATGAGCTCGTCGATGCGATTGCCGCGCTGCCCGAACGCGACCAGCTGCTGCTGAACCTGTACTACGAGGAAGAGCTGAACCTGCGAGAGATCGGCGCGATCCTGGAAGTGACCCAGTCGCGCGTGTGCCAGCTGCACAGCCAGGCGATCAGCAGGTTGCGGGCGAAGTTGAAGGATTCGCTTTAGGGGTTGTGATGGGGCTTAGGACGAGCCCTGTCAATCAGCACTACGAGACATCGTCGAGTCTGCCGGCACGACGACGCTTCCATATCACGCTGTCCGCCAAATAGTGATGAAAGTTCAAGACGAAGTGCGCGATTAGAACGGTCGGAAGCCCCAGCCAAAGAAGGCTTTCTCCAACCCGGCTGGCTGCCGCATACAGAACGGCGCCCACAATTAAACAAGCCAGAAAAAAAGTCGCTGGGGGTTTCAAAACCTCGACCAGCGACTTGCGACGCGCCGAGACACTGCCTGATGTCTCGCTGCTTTTGCCCGTCATGGCTCCGGACCGACGCTGGCGATAAACGAATATCAGGTACTGAATGTTGTGCCAGACGTTGACCACCAACCAGCCGACGGTGATGTCGCTGATCCAGACGTAACCGACCAACGAAATCATCAAGTGCGAGAACACGAAGCTGTTGAAAGGCCCATCCGCCCGCTTCGCGCTCCTGGGGTATCCGAGACATGCAAACCAGCACAATGCACCGGTGACGGCCACGATTCCAACCGCAACGGCCAGCTCCTGTGGAACGGGAGGCAACCAGATCGGATATCCCAGGAAGCTGTTGGGCATCTGCGCACTGCGATGAAGGTATCCCCACGCGGGAAACAAGTAGATCAGCAGATAGGGCAGGCCGCGCCGAGGCACCTCAAGCCGACAGTCATGGCGCCTTGCGATCCCATAGCTCTGGCGAGAAACATGGAAGGCCTGGAGTACGAAATACAGGGCGAGCAACCCGGCCGCTTCATATGCAAGAGCAACGATCGTCAAGCCCGCCAATATCAAGATTGGCGCCACCGCGATCAGAGTCCAACGCAGGCGAATGCGCGATGAGATGGCTCCGATGCGCGTGTATGTCGCAACCAGATGAGGATTCGCCAGCAGCCATATGTTGATATAGAGGACGGCCAGCATCATCGGAGCCGACCACGATGCCAGCGCGCCGGCCGATAACGCTGCGAACAGGTTGCCAAAGATGAGCCAGTGCTCCCGGCGCATCGTGGCGCTCACGGGACTCCCCGAGGCGGGCTGCACGTGGACGGTGGTCATGTCACGGCAATTGGAGCAGGCGGTGGACGTGGCGATCCGAGGGGCGCTTGTTTGGGGGGTACCGAAAATACGGAGCGGGGCCGCAGATAGCGCTCGAGGTCGGTGCGCAAGCTCTGGTATGCCGCATCTCGCGCTGCCGTGAATCTCGACTCGAGGGTTGCACGGCTCAGGACACCGGACAAACCCGCCGGGGGAAGTTGCTGGTACGGATCGTAGTATTCGGTGAGCTCACAGGGGTAGCAGTGCCCCTCTGCGTCGTACTGGCTGCGGATCCTCACCTTGTAGACCACGCCGCCGTCTTTGGCCGGATCCACGGGAAAGCTGAAAGCCAGAGCGAATTCGGAAGCCTTGTCAGCAGCCTCGCTTTCAATGGGTATGAAGCCAGCGCTCCGATAAGCGCGAACGATGCTTTCCTTGAAGCTGGACAAACTGATGCCGGCAAAGGAGTTGCCGAACAAGTTCTGCTCGCCTTCCCATTGCCGCTTGTAGTTGAACCTGAACGAAGGGTCGAGATGCTCGCGCCCGACGGACTCAATCGTCGAGTACGCGTTGTCGATTGCCGGCACGAGTAGCGCGCTCAGTTCGTACTGCGCCATCCACGGAAGCGCCTTGAAATCCTGCGCATTCTTGATATCGGCAAATCTCAAGAAACATGGATTGCACTTCCCCCTGCCATCAAGCAACTCGTCGGCAGATACAAGGACGGTCGGAACCAACCGCAACTTCGGATCGACATCAAGTTTGAACTCGAAGACCGTCGACTTGCTTTTCTGCGCATCCACGGCAATGAAAGAGAAGCCGGACTTCTGGAATGCCTTGCTTACCATCGACCTGAATTCCGCAACACCGATATTTCTATAAGCAGCGATCGGGAATGCCGGCTTTCCGACCTTGTAGCTCAGATCCAGAACGCTCCGCGGCAGTTGCGGCTGCGCGAAAGCAGCCAGCCCAACCAGCAGGAGGCATCCGCCAACCAAAACTTTGCGACCGTCAGGAATAATCATCATGTGCTTCACGTAAAACGATCGCGGGATTACAACTTGCCAAGCTGCTCGGCAAGCCCGACGATGATGCCCTCGGGCCCGCGGATGTAGGCCAGCCGGTAGCTGTCTCCATACTGCATCTCGCCGATGACCTCGGCCCCATGGGCGCGCATGCGCGCGACGACGCTGTCGATGCCATCGACCGCGAACATGATGCGGCGGATGCCCAGCGTGTTCACCGGTTGATTCACGGGACCAAACCTGATCGCATTGGGCGTGTGGAACTTGTCCAGCTCGATCCCCTGTCCATCGGGCGTCCGCAACATCGCCAGGGTGGCGCGGACATCCTTGAGCCCGATCAGTTGTCCGACCAAGGGCCCTTCCACTGTTGTTTCGCCCTCGAGCTTGAGGCCCAACTCGATGAAGAACGCCTTGGTCGCTTCAAGGTCGTCGACAACGATAAGGACGTTGTCCATGCGTTTAAGCGTCATATCCTTCCTCTCCTGACTTTGAATGCAGGCGTTCGGAGCCGCTATGGTTCCAGCGCTTTCTTCATGTACGCCATGTAGAAGCCCTGAATGTAGTCGTCGATGCGCCCGAACTCTTCGTATCCCTGCTTGAGGTAGAAGGCGCGGGCCTGCCATTCGAATGTGTTCAGCGTCGCGTTGCGGGCGCCGAGTTCGCGGGCTTTGTGTTCTGCCATGGCGAGCAGCCTGCGGCCCACGCCCTGGCGCCTCGCTGCATCGTCCACGAACAGCAACTCCACGTTCAGCCATTGCAGGAATACAAACCCGCGCAGGCCACCTACGAGCGCGCCGTCCTGGTCCTTCGCGCTGACCCAGACCGGCTGCACCTGTCCGTATTCGCCGACAAATCGGTAGTTGAACTGCCGCATGCGGCGACCCAATTCGCCCGAGTGCACTTCCTCGGCCGTGGGGGTGTAGATCTCGAAGTTGCTCATGGGTTGAAAGCCGGCTGCTGGCCGCATTCTGTCCCTTCAGCCCATCTCGACCAAAAGCCGCGGCCAGCGCTCGCCGAACCGTTTTGCCACAACCCGCTGCCGGTAGGTCGCAACACTCGCCCGCAGGGGGTTGTGCCGGACGCGCAGCGCGAACAGGTCGTCGAGTCCATGCGGCGCGACGACGCCCAGCGATTCATCCTCGTTCAGCCAGACACCGACGCAGGTGGCAAATTCCGGCCAGGTTGCAACGCCTTCTTCCAGCGATGCGAGAGGAGGCACCACCTGGCCGAGGGCGGCGGCGAACCAGCGGTGCACGGCCGTCTGATTCGTCACTTCCCAATTGAAGCCTGGCATGGCCGAACGAAGCTGGTTTTCAAGGCCGGCATCGTGCTCCGGACTGGCCTCCACGTCGAAGTAGACGACATCCAGGTCTTCGACGGCCGAGCGCCGGTCGAACCCGTGAAGGGTGTCCCACACCAGGGACCGGATCGCGCCGGCGCCAATGCACCAGGACCGCAGCCCGAGCGAGCGGACGGCCCGCAGTGCGGCCATCAACTCGTCCGATGCGGCCACCATGGCGGCAAGCCTCTGCGCATGGTCTGCCTTGGGGCTGGAAGTCATGGCCCGATGGTAAGCCGGCGGACCCGCGCAGCCTCAGAACCCGAGGCTCTCCAGCAGGTCGTCGACCTGCGCCTGGCCCGTGACGGCCTCCGGGTTGCCGGGCACCACCTGCGGGCCGTTCTGCAGGCTGCTCGCTTCGGCCTCGTGGCGCTTCTCGGCGTGCTTGTCGAGGTGCGAGTTGTCGATCAGCACCTGCAGCAGCTGGGTCTCGACGTCGTTGACCACTTCCATCATCTTCTTGATGACCTGGCCCGTGAGGTCCTGGAAGTCCTGCGCCATCAGGATCTCGATCAGCTGCGTGTTGATGGCACCGGCCTTCTGCGGCACGTCCTGCAGGTAGCCGCGTGTGTCCATCACGAGCTGGCGCGCATGGTCCAGCTCGACCGGGTTTGCAAACCATTCGTCCCAGCGCCGGCTCAGGCCCTTGGCGTTGCTTGCAAGGTCTTCCTGCAGCGGCTGCGCCAGGTCGATGGCGTTGAGCGCGCGGTGCGCCGCCCGCTCGGTCATGGAGGCGATGTAGCCCAGGCGGTCGCGCGCATCGGGAATGGCCTGCGCGGCCTTGGCAACCTGCTTGTCCAGGCCCAGCTCGCGCAGGCCTTCGCGCAATTGCCGCGTCAGGTGCCCGATGCGCCCGAGCAACTCTTCGGCCGTGTTCCCGTGCTCCGCGGGTTCGAGCGCAGCGTGTGTCATGTCAGGCCGCCTCTTTCTGGAGCTTCTCGAAGATCTTGGTGATCTTTTCCTCGAGCGTGGCCGCCGTGAAGGGCTTGACCACATAGCCGTTGGCGCCGGCCTGCGCGGCCGCGATGATGTTTTCCTTCTTGGCCTCGGCCGTGACCATCAGCACCGGCAGCTTGGCAAGCTCGGGGTCGGCGCGGATGGTCTGCAGCATGGTGAGGCCGTCCATGTTGGGCATGTTCCAGTCCGACACCACAAAGCCGAAGTTGCCGCCGCGCAGCTTCTCGATGCCGGCCGCGCCGTCCTCGGCCTCGTCGACGTTCAGGAACTCGAGTTCCTTCAGCAGGTTGCGCACGATGCGCCGCATGGTCGGGAAGTCGTCCACGACCAAAATTTTGATGCTCTTGTCAATCACGATTCTTCAACTCCAACAGTTCGTTTTCAAACACGGTTCGTGCGTTCGCCGAAGGTGCGCAGATGGGCCAGCACGCGGCGCCCCATCTCTGCCAGCGGCGCCACTTCATCGGCCGCGCCCAGGGCGATGGCCTCGCGCGGCATGCCGAAGACCACGCAGCTGGCCTCGTCCTGCGCAAAGGTGTAGGCACCGGCCTGCTTCATGCGCAGCAGGCCTTCGGCACCGTCCCGGCCCATGCCCGTGAGGATCATTCCGATCGCGTTCTTGCCGGCGTGCCTGGCGGCCGAATCGAACAGCACGTCGATCGAGGGGCGGTGGCGGTTCACCGGCGGCTCCTGGTCGAGCTGCGCCACGTAGTTGGCGCCGCTTCGCCCGAGCGACAGGTGAAAGCCGCCAGGCGCGATGTAGGCGTAGCCCGGCAGCACGCGTTCGCCATGCTCGGCTTCCTTCACGGTGATGCGGCACAGGCCGTTCAGGCGCTGCGCGAACGAGCGCGTGAAGCCGGCCGGCATGTGCTGCGCAATGAGCACCGCGGGCGCATCGGGCGGCAGCGGCAGCAGCACCTCGCGGATGGCCTCGGTGCCGCCGGTGGAGGCGCCGATGATGATGAGCTTCTCGGTGCTCAGGAGCGGGCTGCGCAGCAGCGGCTCCTGCGGGTTTTCGCCCGCACTCTTGGCCGAGGCGCCGTGCCGGCCCGGCAGCAGCCGCGCCGCGGCGGCCGTGCGGATCTTGCCGGCGATGAGCTCGGTGTATTGCAAGAGGCCGTCGCGCACGCCGAGCCGCGGCTTGGTCACGAAATCGATCGCGCCCAGCTCCAGCGCGCGCAGCGCAATCTCCGAGCCGCGCTCGGTCAGCGACGACACCATGACCACCGGCATCGGCCGCAGGCGCATGAGCTTCTCGAGGAATTCGAGGCCGTCCATGCGCGGCATCTCGACGTCGAGCGTGAGCACATCGGGGTTCGTCACCTTGATGAGGTCGCGCGCCTGCAGCGGATCGGCCGCGGTGCCGACCACCGTCATGTCGGCCTGGCTGTTGATGATCTCGGTCATCACGCTGCGGATCAGCGCCGAGTCGTCGACGCAAAGTACCTTGATTTTCTTCATGCGATCCAGCTTCCCTTGCCATATGTGGCGGACCATTTGCGCAGCAGTTCGCCCTCGTCGCGCTGGACCGCCTGGATGTCGACCGGCGCGCGCAGCTTGCGCACCACCGCCTTGCCGCTCTCCGGCAGCAGGCACACGCGGCGCGCATGCAGGCCGCGCAGGTCCTGCGCAGCGACGGCGATGCGCTGCTTCTCGAGGTAGCGCAGGACAAAGTCGGCATTGCGCCCGCCGATGTTGAGCATGGTCATGTTCGCCAGCACCGCGGCGCCGCCAAAGACCTTGGCCTTGAGCCGTTCGCGGCGTGCGCCCGCGCGCAGCAGCTCGGCGATCAGCACGTCCATCGCATGCGCACCGTAGCGCATGGCACCGGCCTGCTCGCGCGAGCCCGCCTCGGCGTCGTCGGGCAGCATGAAGTGGTTCATGCCGGCCACGCCCGCCTCCACGTCGGTGATGCAGGCCGCCACGCAGGAGCCCAGCACCGTCGTCAACAGCACACCGGCATCGGTCACGTAGTACTCCGCCGGCAGCAGCTTGACCGCGGCGCAATCGAAGTCGCGGTCGAAGTAGTGGTGCGTGGCCACCGAACCCGGCACGGCCGCGGGCAGGAAGCCCTTCTGCGCAGCAAGATGGGTGTTCGCATTCGTGTTCATGCACGCGCCTTGCCCAGCGCGTACACCGTCTGCCCGACCGTCTTGAAGCTCTGGTTGACCAGCGAGGCGTTCTCCGAATGCCCTGCGAACAGCAGGCCGTTCGGCTTGAGCAGCGGCATGAAGCGGTCGAGCAGCTTCTTCTGCGTGGGCTTGTCGAAATAGATCATCACGTTGCGGCAGAAGATCGCGTCCACCGGCTCCTTCACGGGCCATGACGTATCGAGCAGGTTGAGCCGCGAGAACTTGACCATGGCGGCCACCTCGGGACGCACCCGCACCTTGCCGGCGTTCGCGCCGGTGCCCTTGTTGAAGAAGCGCCGCAGGCGCTCGGTGGACATGCGGTTGACCTGCTCCATCGTGAAGACGCCGGCCGACGCGCGGGCCAGCACCGCGGTGTCGATGTCGGTGGCAATCACGCGCGCTGCGCTCGCACGCTCGCCGAGCGCCTCCATCAGCGTGATCGCGATCGAATAGGGCTCCTCGCCCGTCGATGCGGCTGCGCACCAGACGGTGGGCGGCTGGGTGCACTTGCGCGCCAGTTCCGCAAGCACCGGAAAGTGGTGCGCCTCGCGGAAGAACGAGGTCAGGTTGGTGGTCAGCGAGTTGATGAACAGCTGCCACTCCTGGCCGTCGCGGCTGTCTTCCAGCATGGCCAGGTAGGCCGAGAATTCGGGCAGCCCGAGCTCGCGCAACCGGCGCGAGAGCCGGCTGTACACCATCTGCCGCTTGTGCTCGCCCAGCGCGATGCCGGCGCGCCGGTGGATGAGCGTGCGAATGCGCGAAAAATCGCCGTCGGTGAAAAGGAATTCGGAAGTCATGCGCGCATCTCGCTAGGCGGCTTCGGCCGGGATCACGTCCTGCGACCAGGCCAGTGCCGACAAATGCGCGGCATTCACCTGGCTCGCGCTCAGGAGCAGCGCCTCCGCCAGGCGCGCCGCCTCGCCGGTGTCCAGCTCGCAGGCCTCGGCCAGCGAGAGGAAGGGGCCGTACACGCCACCGCGCGTGAGGATGGCCTGCTGGACCGAATCGGACAGCTGCACCTTGTTGAGCACCTCCTGCATCGGAATGCCCAGCAGCTGGTCGATCAGCGAGAACATGCCGACCACGAACAGGTTGTCCGACTCGCCCCGCGGCAGCATGATCTCGCCCATCAGCTCGACGAAGCGGCCGCGCATGATGGCCTTCTTCATCATGAAGGGCGGGCTGCCCATGGGGTTGCTGGTGGCCAGCAGCAGCGAGAGCCAGCGGAACAGCGGCGAGTAGCCGAGCATCGTCACCGCGTGGTGTAGCGAATGGATCTCGACGCCGGCACCCACGGCCGGCGAATTCATGTGGCGCAGCAGCCGGTAGGTGAGCGCGGCATCGCGCTTGAGGGCGGCCTCGATCTCGCGCAGGTCCTCGTTGCGCTGGATCATCTGCAAGAGCCGCATGATCAGCACCGACTCGGGCTGCAGCGCATGGCTGCCGGTGCTCGCCGCAGGCGGCAGCGGCAGGCCGCAGCTCGGATCGGCGAACACGTCGACGCGGCGTACGGCGCAGGCTTCGAAGTCTTTCCACGAGGCCATGCGCGTGGCGATCGGCTGGATCGGCATGTGGTCGGGCAGCTCCTTGCCGCGCGCGGCCGCCACCAGCAGGGGATCGCCGGCACCCACGTCGAAATGGCTCACCAGGCCGAGCAGTTCGGGATCTTCGGGCAGCGCCTTGGCGCGGCACAGCATGAAGCTGAACCCCTGCTCGTGCAGGAAGTGCAATATCGGCCGCAGCTCCTCGTTGGCCAGGTCGCCGAGCTCCACGCACAGCACGGTGTACTCGGGCGGCAGCGACTGCAGCGCGCCCAGCGCCAGCAATTCGGCATTCACGTCGAAGAACAGTTCGCTGCGCCCCAGCCGCCATGGCGTGTCCGGCGGGTTGAGGTGTTCCGTCACGCAGGCCACGAGCGACTTGAACTGGCTGATCGCATCCGGCGCTTCTTCGGGCCTGGCGGCCGCGCGCCAGGCGAGCCTGTAGCCTGCGACGCGCTTGTGCGCATCGAGCAGCAAGGTGTAGGCCACAAAGCCCTCTGCATTGCGCGGCATCGCCAGGCCCTGGGCCGTTTCGGCTGCCGGCGTTTCCTCGGCCGCGCTGCGCCGGAAAAAATCAAAACGCATTGCATCGTCTCCGTGGGGTTGTCTCTGTCGTATCCGTCAGGCCGCGACCGGCTCCGTGCGCGCCGCGCGGGCCAGCACGGTGGCGCGCTCCACGTGCGCGCGCTGGATGCGCGGCATGGCATCGACGTCGATGATGAAAGCCACGCTGCCGTCGCCCAGGATCGTGGCGGCCGAAATGCCCGGCACCTTGCGGTAGTTGGTCTCCAGGTTCTTGACCACCACCTGGTGCTGGCCGAGCAGCTCGTCCACCAGCAGCGCGAAGCGCGTCTCGCCGGCCTGCACGATCACCAATATCCCCTGGGTCGGATCGGTCTGCGCGCCGGCCACGTCGAACACGCCGTGCAGCTCGATCAGCGGCAGGTACTCGCCGCGCACCTTGATCACATGGCCATCGCTGGTGATCGAATGCAGGTGCTCGGTGCGCGGCTGCAGCGACTCGATCACGTAGCTCAGCGGCAGGATGTAGGCCTCGCTGCCCACCTTGACCGACATGCCGTTGAGGATGGCCAGCGTGAGCGGCAGCACGATGCGGGTGGTGGTGCCCCAGCCCTCGCGCGAGCTGATCTCCACGTGCCCGCCCATCTCCTGGATGTTGCGCTTGACCACGTCCATGCCGACGCCGCGGCCCGAGATGTCGGTGACCTGCTCGGCCGTGGAGAAGCCGGGCGCGAAGATCAGCTGCCACACCTCGTCGTCGGGCATGGTGTCGGTCACGGGCAGGCCCTGCTGCATGGCCTTGGCGAGGATCTTCTGGCGGTTCAGGCCCGCGCCGTCGTCGCTGACCTCGATCACGATGTTGCCGCCATGGTGCTGCGCCGACAGCAGCAGCTGCCCTTCGGCTTCCTTGCCCTTGGCGATGCGCTGCGCCGGCGTCTCGATGCCGTGGTCCAGGCTGTTGCGCACCAGGTGCGTGAGCGGGTCGATGATGCGCTCGATCAGGCCCTTGTCGAGCTCGGTCTCCTTGCCGAAGGTGTCCAGGCGCACTTCCTTGCCGAGCTTGGCGCTGACGTCGCGGATCACGCGCGGGAAGCGACTGAACACATAGTCCATCGGCATCATGCGGATCGACATCACCGATTCCTGCAGGTCGCGCGCGTTGCGCTCCAGGTGGCCGAGGCCGCTCAGGAAGCGCTCGCATTCCACCGGGTCGAGCATGGTGGCGGCCTGCGTGAGCATCGACTGCGTGATCACCAGCTCGCCCACCAGGTTGATGAGCTGGTCGACCTTTTCCACGTCGACGCGGATCGAACTCGAATCCTTGGCGCCTGCTGCGGCGGCCGAAGCGGAAGCCGCCCGGGGTGCTGCGTTGGCCGGCGCTGGAGCGGGCTGCGATGCCGCGGCCACCGGTGCGGCCGGCGCGGCGGCCATGGGCGCGGCCGCAGGAGCCGCATCGCCGCCAGCCGGCTCGGCCGTGATCTCGATCTGCGATTCGTCGATGACGAAGCAGCACACGGCCACGATGTCGTCTGGCGCGCAGCTGGTGTCGAGCAGCACCGTGAGCTGGTCGCCGCTGCGCGTGCGCGACAGCAGCTTGCCGAGGTTGCCGAGCTCGTCGGCGAGCAGCTCGCATTCGCTGTCGGACAGGCGCGAGAAGCGGATGCGCAGCGCCCCGCCCGCCGCGGACACAGCGGCGACGGCAGCAACGGGCATGGCGGCGGGTGCGGGTGCGGGTGCAGGCACGGGTGCCGGTGCAGGCGCCGCCTGGGCAACGTCGCTCTCCAGCGCCAGCTGGCGCAGCACCTCGCAGATGTGCGCCACGCGCTCGGGGTCGGGTTCGTTCTCGGCCTGGTAGGCGATCAGTTGTTCTTGCAAGGCGTCCTTCGTTTCCAGGAATGAATCGATCATCGAGCGGCTCAGCGTCAGCTGGCCGTGGCGCGCGCGGTCCAGCAGGGTTTCCAGAAGATGGGTGGTGTCGGTCAGCGCAACGAAGCCGAAGGTGGCCGCGCCGCCCTTGATCGAATGCGCGGCACGGAAGATGGCGTTGAGCTGCTCGCTGTCGGGCGCCTCGGCGTCCAGCTCGAGAAGCAGCTGCTCCATCTGCGCCAGAAGCTCGACGGCTTCGACAAAAAATGCCTGTGTGAACTGACTGAGATCCATCGTTGCTCCGAACCGGCGTGCATGCGTGCCGGCGTCAATGTCTTTAGGGGTGCGTGGCTGCCGGCGACCCTTTGACGGTCACCTTGAGGTTGTCGGTGGGCGCGGAAAGCAGTGGCGGCGGCGATGCCTTCGCCCTTGCCGGCAGGATGGCGCCGGCACCGCCACCGCCGCTGTTCTCGTTCTCGATCTGCTGCTGGGTGCGGTGGTTCAGCAGGATGATGCTGATGCGCCGGTTGATCGGGTTGCGCGGATTGCTGCGGTCCAGGTGCATGCTGTCGGCCAGGCCGACCACGCGCAGCACCTTGTTCTCGGCCATGCCGCCCATCACCAGCTCGCGCCGCGAGGCGTTGGCCCGGTCGGCCGACAGCTCCCAGTTGCCGTAGGAGCGGTCGCCGTTGCTGTAGACGAAGGCATCGGTGTGGCCCGACAGCGTGATCTTGTTGGGCAGCTCGTTGAGCGTGGGTCCGAGCTCGCGCAGGATGGCGCGCATGTGCGGCACCACCTGCGCACTGGCCAGGTCGAACATCGGGCGGTTCTCGTTGTCCACGATCTGCAGGCGCAGGCCCTCGGTCGTGATGTCGATCAGGATCTGCGAGCGGAACTGGCGGAACACCGGGCTGTTCTCGATGAGCTTGTCCAGCCGCTCCTTCATGCTGGCCAGGCGGTCCGCATCGGCGTCGTCCTCGGCGTCGGCGCGCTGCACCTCGCCGTCGGCCCGCGTGCTCGGGTCCATGCCGCCGCCGGGCACCACGCTGATGCTGGTGCTGCTCTTCTCGCCGCCGCTGAGCGCCACCTTCAGCGGCATGCGGAAGTGCTCGGCGATGCCCTCGCGCTGCTTCGGCGAGGTATTGGACAAGAGCCACATCACGAGGAAAAACGCCATCATGGCGGTCATGAAGTCGGCATAGGCGATCTTCCAGCCGCCGCCGTGCCCGCCGCCCCCATGGGCGGCCACGCGCCTGACCACGACCCTGTGCTTTTCGGTGCTCATGACGATGCGCCGCGCCGCTCAGCGCGCCTTGACTTCGCGCACGTGGCTGTCCAGCTCGGTGAAGCTGGGCCGCTCGGTCGAGAACAGCACCTTGCGGCCGAACTCCACCGCCAGCTGCGGCGCATAGCCGTTGAGGCTCGCAAGCAGCGTGACCTTGGTGCACTGGTACAGCTTCATGCCCTCGGACACCTTCTGGTCGATCAGCGAAGCCAGTGGCGAGACAAAGCCGTAGGCCAGCAGCACGCCAAGGAAGGTGCCCACCATGGCGTGCGCGATGAGCGCGCCCATTTCCGAGGGCGGCAAATCGGCCGAGCCCAGCGCATGCACCACGCCCATCACGGCCGCGACGATGCCCAGCGCGGGCAGCGCATCGCTCACGCGCGAGAGGCTGTGCACGGGCATCTCGGCCTCGTGCTTGATGGTCTCGATCTCGTGGTCCATGAGCGCCTCGATCTCGAACGCATCGGTGTTGCCGCTGATGACCAGGCGCAGGTAGTCGCACAGGAACTCCATCACGCCGGCATCGGCCAGGATCTCGGGGTAGCGGCGGAAGATCTCGCTTTGCGCCGGGTCCTCCACGTCGGACTCCAGCTTCATCATCCCTTCCTTGCGCGCCTTGGCCAGCAGCTCGTAGAGCAGCGCGAGCAGGTCCAGGTAGAGCTGCCGGTTGTGCTTGGACGAGCGCAAGAGCAGCGGCAGCTCCTTGAGCGTGGCCTTGATCGTCTTGCCGTTGTTGCCGGCCAGGAAGGCGCCCAGCGCGGCGCCGCCGATCATCAGCAGCTCGACCGGCTGGAACAGCACGCCGAAGTGCCCGCCCATGAGCGCATAGCCGCCGAAGACGGCGCCAACCACCACCAGATACCCAACCAGAAGGAGCACGCGCTTCCCCTATTGCCCTTGAGGCGTCGATTCAAAAGCCCTGCCCGGCGGGCAGGGTCCGTGTCAGTGGAGGCCCGCGCCGCCCGGCGCCGCCTCCACGCCAAAACCCATGCCTTCGATGCCGAGCGCGCCGGCCTCGCCATCGGCGCCGCGCTTGGCGCCGCGCGCCTTGCCCGCGCGCGACGGCGGCCTGCAGAGCACGCACACGTAGCCGCTCTTGTGGTCGTGCGCATGCGCGACGAACTGGCCCGAACAGCGGCAGCAGGTGCTCAGCTGCAGCATGTCGCTGTCGAAAAAGCGCACCATCGTGTAGGCGCGCGTGAAATCCAGAATTGGCTCGCTGTCCTGGGCTGCAATTTGCTGCAAATAAAGCTTGTAGCTTTTAATCAATATCCAGACTTTTTCTTCGTCCGAATGAATTTTCATGAATTGATACATGTTGTAAAACATTGACGAATGGATATTCGCCAGCCACGTCATATACCAATCGGTTGAAAATGGAAGCAATCCCTTGGGCGGTGAAACTCCCTTGATTTCCTTGTAGAGGCGGATCAGGCGCTCGCGGCTCAGGCCCACCTCCGACTCCAGGAACTGCAGGCGGGCGCCCAGCTGGATCAGCTGGATCGCGAGCTGCACTTCCCGCACCTCGCCCAGCACGCTCTTGCGCGTCATGCCGGCACCGCTGCTTTTCGGGTCTGCAGGCTCCGTGCCGACATCAGGATCGACATGTGTGCTTGTTGCAGCATCGTGTCCTTACCTTCGCCAACCACCGCCGACATCGAGGCGTGTTCGTCGAGCCTGAAACTGCACAGCAGGAAGTTCGACGCCGCCAGCTTGACGATCTGCGCCAGCGACATGCCGGCCAGCATGTCGGCCAGTTCGCTGCTCACGCCGAGCCTAAACATCGCCGCCACGCGGTCCTGCTTGACCAGTTTCTGCGCCAGCAGCATGTAGGCGAGATTGATGTCGCCGATTTCCCGGGAGATTTCGCCGTTGGCTACGCTCATCACGTTATCCGTTTCCAAAATGCACTCCGTTCAGTCATGTCCTGATTGGATTATTCACAATATTTAACACTTGTAACCTTCTGCACTACTCAAACTGTAAACAGGGCTACAAGTACATGTAAGCTTTTGTTGCAATAGCACGACGGGGCTTCCGTCGCTGCGACCAGTTCTCAAAAAAGATGTGAATCTAATGACAAAGCATTAATCGAATCGCCCTGCCGCCTGGCCCCTGCCGTTCTCGATTCCGTGGATCCATGCCATGACCTCGGCCACCGCCAGATAGAGCTGCGGCGGAATCTGCCGATCGAGGTCCACCTGCATCAGCAACCGGATCAGGTCCGGCGAGGCGTGCACGTAGACACCGTTCTCGCGCGCCTGCCGCAGGATCGATTCCGCCGTCACGCCATAGCCCTTGGCCACGACCACCGGCGCCTTCGCGGTGTCGGCATGGGACAGCGCCACGGCGCTCTGGCGCGGTTGTGCCGGGGTCGTCATGCGGTGCGCTCCATGGCGGTGATCTGCAGGTCCTGCAGCCGCAGGCCCGCGGCCGCGAGGCGCGGTGCCAGTTCGCCGCCGTCGCTGCGCAGGCGGGCCAGCGTCGCGGCCTCGCGTGCGGCCAGGTGCGCCTGGACCATTTCGCCCGCAAGGCTCAGGCGAAGGTCCACTGCCCCCAGATTCGGCAGCGTGAGCGACACCGTGGTCGTCCAGCGGCGCGTAGGCGTGCCGCCGCCGTCGCCGCGGCCTTCCGGCGCATCGCCGGGCTGCCCGGTTTCCTCGTGGATCGACCACGCCATCGGCACATCCGGCCAGGCCTGGCCGCTCCAGCGGAACACGGCGGTGGCCAGCAGGTCGAGCTGCTGGTGCACCAGCGCGGCGGTCTGCGGATGGATCAGATCGGCCGCGGCCGGCGCTGGCGCGCGCGCCGGCGCATTGGCCGCATCGGTTTCGCCGACGCCCAGGCTGGCCATGCGCTCCTCGCCGGACGGCGCGGCCATCGCGGCGATCGCGGCCATGTGGCTGGCCGAGGCAACCGCGGCCTGGTGGATCTGGGCGGCCGGCGCGGCGCCAGCGGGCTGGGCCACAGCGGGTTGGGCCATCGCCGTCGGCTGCGCCCGAGAGGTGCCAGGCCCGGCCGGCTGCTGAAGCATCGGCAGCGGCTGCGTCAACCGAACCTGCGGCTCCTCGGCCAGCTGCGACAGCGTGCGCAGCCCCGTGGCGAATTCGAGCAGGTGCGATTCGTAGAACAGCCCGCTGCCGCTCACCGATCGTCCCAGCGCGGCCGCGAGCACGGCGCCGGACGGAGCTTCCTGCGGCGACGCCCACAGCGGCGCCGCACCGCGCACCGGCTCCGGTTCGGCATGCAGGTCCGCCAGCACGGCGCCGATGACGCGTGCCGCCGCCGACCACCGCGTGTCGATCGAGGGCGGCGCATCGGCGCGCGGCAGTGCGGGCGCGGCGCCAGTGTCAAGGCGCGTTTCGAGCGGCGCATGGGACGGCAGCCGGACATCGTTCTTGACCTTCTGGATCTCGGCCATCGGCCCGACCGGCATGCTGGTGCCGACCTCGGTCTGCAGCACGGCGAGGTCCGGCCGCGCCGAAGAAAGCTTCGAGGCAAGCAGCGCATCGACGGCAGGTCCGATCGGTCTGTTCATGGCTTCGGGTGCAGCGTCCGGCGATCAGTGCGGCAGGCCGTAGGCCTTGCCAAGATCGCTGCGGTTCTGCAGCTGGGCCATCTTGGCCACCAGGCGCTCCAGCTGCGGCTTGACCAGCGCGCACACCTCGTCCTGGTCGGCGTGGATGCGCGCGATCAGTCCGCGCACCTGTTCCAGCTGCGCGGCATCGAGCGACACCGCGCCCACGGCCTTGAGCCGGTCGACCAGCTGCGCACAGCTGGCTTCGAGCTCGGGCAGCCGGTCCCATTCCCTCGCGCGGGCCAGCGAAGCCATGAGCGACATGGCCGAGGCGAGCTCGCCATAGCAGTGGACGACTTCGTGGCGGACTGGCACGGCCTGCGCTTCCAATGCGGTGGGGTTGGAATCAATTGCCGGCACTGGCGCCGCCGATCTCGCGCCATGCGGACGCGACGTTCTCGAGCAATGCCTCGGCCTCGTCGAGTGCCTTGGGCTCGTTGTGCAGGTTGGCATAGAGCAGCCGGCGAATGACGTAGTCGTACAGCGCCGAGAGATTGCCCACCAGCTCGGCGCCGGCCGCGCCCGCGGCCTTGGCATCGAGGGCGGCCTTCAGGCCGTTGTCGACGATGCTCACGGCCTTGGAGATCGCGTTGCCCTTGGCGGCCATGTCGCCGGTGGCCATGTGGTGGCGGGCCATGCCGATGCTGGTGACGACGCCGTCGAACAGCATGACGATGAGCTGGTGCGGCGACGCGCTCATGGTGCGCGTCTCCATGCCGACGTGCGCATACGCGCTGGCGCCGGTCCTGAAGGTGTGGGGGGTGTACATGACTGCTTGCTCCGCTGGAATGGCTACTTGCTGCTGCTTTGCATGCTCGCGAATTGCTGTGTGAGATAGCTGCTGGTCCGGTTCATCTGGCTCATGAGCAGGTCGAGCTGGGTGAACTGCGTGCGATAGCGCTCCACCTTGGCGTCCACTCGCGTCTTCATGTCGGCGTACTGCTCGTCGAGCTGCTTGAGCGAGGCGGTCATGCCATCGGACGCGACCTTGAGCGCGCCGCCGGTGGAGGTGAGGTCGTCCACCAGCGCGCTCAGCTGCTTGCCGTAGCCGGCGGTGCTGCCGGTGGCGCTCGCGAACAGCCCCGAGACGCCCGCCAGGTTGCCGGCCAGGGCCGACTTGAGCTTGGTCGAATCGACCGCCATGGTGCCGTCCTTCTGGAAGGCGACGCCGATCTCGGACAGCACCTTCATGTCGTCGGGGCCGCCGGCCTGCGGCGTGGTGAGCGCCTGCCGGATGCGCGTCTGCAGGTTGCGCAGCGTCGAATCGCCGACGAGCGCGGCGCCGGTCTTGGAGTCCTGGTTGTAGGCGGTCAGCGTGTTGGCGGTGGCCTGCAGGCTGTTGTAGGCCTTGACGAAATCGTTGATGGCCGTCTCCACCGCGGCCGTGTCGGCCTGGGTCGAGAGGCTGCTGCTGCCGGTCTTGAGCAGCGTCAGCGTGGTGCCCTGGATGGCTTCCTTGACGGTGTTGCTCGCGCTGGTCACGGCAATGCCGTTGACGCTGAGCTTGGCGTTCTGCCCTGCCACCGTCTGCCGCAGGTTCTGCGTGCCCGCGGGATCGTTGTTCAGCAGGTTCTGCAGCGCTGCATCGCCCGCCACCGAGACGCGCATGCTCGAGGCCTCGCCGGTCTGCGAGGAGGTCAGCACCAGCCGGTTGGGCGTGCCGCTGCCGTCGTTCACGATGCTGGCCGAGACACCGGCCTTGGCGGCGTTGATGGCGTCGCGGATGCCCGCGAGCGTGTTGTTGCTGCTGTCGATGGTGATCGGCACGGCGGTGCGGGTGGCGTCCTTGGTGAAGCCGGAGCCGCTGTAGGTGCCGGTGGCCGCATCGAGCGTGCCGCCCGTGATGGCGCCGAAATCGATGGTGATGGTTCCGCTGCCGATGGCGGCGGTGGTGCTCGCCTGGCCCGCCGCCACCAGCGACTGCGGCTGCGCGAGCTGCGTCACGTCGATGGCATAGGTGCCGGCCGCGGCCGTGCCTGCCGCTGCCGCGCTCAGCACGTCGGTTGCGCTGGAGACGGCCTTCACGCCCTGGAACAGCGCCGGGTCCGAGAGCTTCTTGGCCGCGGCCTGCAGCGTGCCCAGCGAGCTTTGCAGCGTGCCGTAGGCCGAGAGCTTGCTCGTGTAGCTCACCTGGCGCTGCTGCAGCGCCACCAGCGGCTGGCTCTCCGCCGTCTGCAGCTGCGAGAGCAAGGTGCTCAGGTCGAGGTTGGAGCCCACGCCCAGGCTGCTGATCGATGCCATGTTGAAATTTCCTGATGTCTGTGAATGAGAAGGCGGCGGCGGCTGTCAGGATTGCTTTCGCTGTCGTCTGCGGCCTGGCCGGAACCAGGCCGCAGGGAACAGCGCAGGCGGAGTCGGGCTTTCGCCCGGCGGCCTGCGCAATGCCTTTTCAGATCAGCGCAGGAGCGACAGCACGCCTTGCGTGGTCTGGTTCGCCTGGGCCAGCACCGAGGTACCGGCTTGCTGCAGGATCTGCGCACGGGTCATGTTCGACACTTCGGTTGCGTAGTCGGCGTCTTCGATGCGCGAGCGCGAGGACGACAGGTTGGTGATGGCGGTGCCCAGGTTGGAGATCACCGAGTCGAAACGGTTCTGCACCGCACCCAGCGAGCTGCGCAGGTCGTCGACTTGCTTGAGCGCTGCGTCGATGGCTTCGAGCGGGTTGGCGGTCGAGCCGGTCTGCAGGCTGGCGACCGAGACCTTCGAGGTGTCGAGCGCGAAGGCGGCCGTGCCAGCGGTCGTGGTCGTGTCGGCGGCTTGCGGGTCCAGCGCGACGTAGAAGCGTTGGGCCACGCCGTTTGCTGCGTCGGTGAATCCTTCGTTGTTCAGGGCCATCGCTTCCGCGGCGCTGGCAGGCGTGATGGTGACTTCCGCGTACCAGTTGCCAGCCTTGTCGCTCAGTGCGTTGGCACCGAAGGTCACGCTACCGGCAGCCACGCCCAGGCTGGTTGCCAGCGTGCCGCCGGTCTTTTCGGTCACAGCGGAGGTCGTGACGTTGGTCGTTGCGCCGTACACCTTCTGTGCGGCGGCGGCGTCCACGTCGGCCGAGGTGCCGACCATCGTGGCGGTGCCGTCGAAGCTCGCGCCGGTCTTGGCTTGCGGGCCGTTGACGTTGAAGCCTTGCATGCCGAGCGTCTTCGAGCTGATTTCCTTCAGGTCGATGTCGATGGTCTCGCCGTCGTTGGCGCCGACCTGCACGGTCAGCGGCTTGGCCGACGACGACAGGACCTTCACGCCGTTGAAGTCGGTCTGCTTGGACACGCGGTCGATTTCACCGAGGCGCAGCTTGATTTCGTCCTGGATGGATTGCAGGTCGCTGCCCGAGTTGCTGCCGTTGGCGGCTTGCACCGACAGTTCGCGAACGCGCTGCAGGTTGTTGTTCACTTCCTTGAGCGCGCCTTCCGTCGTCTGCGCCAGCGAGATGCCGTCGTTGGCATTGCGCGAGGCTTGCGTCAGGCCGCGGATGTTGGCCGTGAAGCGGTTCGCAATGGCCTGGCCGGCGGCATCGTCCTTGGCGCTGTTGATGCGCAGGCCGGAGGACAGGCGCTGGATCGCCGTGTTCAACGACGACTGCGACGCGTTGAGGTTGTTCTGCGTGAGCAGGGAAAGGCTGTTGGTGTTGATGACTTGCGCCATGTTCGACTCCTGATAGACAAAGGTTGTGGACTCCGGCCCTCAGGCCGCAACGCTGGACCCGCTCCCACTGTGAGACTCAAGCCATCGTTGGTTTAGTTATCGGCAGGGCTTTTCAAACATTTAGAGTCCGGCGCAAAAAAAGATGCGCGCCCCACAACCTCGGCGCTCAGGCGGGCAGGTTCATCACTTCCTGGTAGGCCGCCACCAGCCGGTTGCGCACCTGCAGCCCGGTCTGGAAAGCGACGTTGGCCTTCTGCAGGTCGACCATCACGTCGTTCAGCGCCACGCCGGGCTTGCCCATTTCGAAGTCCTCGGCCTGGCCGTAGGCCTTGGTCTGCGCGGTGCTGATGCTGTCGAGCGAGCGGCGCAGCTCGGCCGCAAAGCCTCCGGGCTGGGCCGCCTCGGCGGCGGGTTGCGCAATGCCGCTCTGGAGCGCGGTGGCGCGCATCTGCTGCAGGACGGATTCGATGGCGGTGATCGACATGGAGAGCTCTCTCTGGATGGGTTGGACCTGGATATGAAGAGGGAGGCCCAGGGCCTTCCCGCGTGTTTTCAGCGTAGCAGGCGAAGCCCCGGCGACATGCGCCCAACTGACGGCAAAACCCGCAGTTGTTCGACCAATCGAATATGGCCCGGCTGCTGAGAATCAACGCCGAACCCATAGCTCGCTGACGACACCACGGCCCCCTCGGCATGACCCCAGAACATCGAAGCCTCCAGCCCCTCGACATGATCCCGCGCCGCCCCGTGCACCTGGCCGCGGCGGAGCCTGCGCAATGAGTTCGGCGGCCCCCGCGGGCACCGGCCCGGCGCCCTCGCCCGCCTCCGGCCTTGCCGAGCGCCTGCGCACCCAGCCGAAGCTGCCGCTGATCGTCGGCGCGGCCGCCATTGCCGCGGCCGCCGCGGCGTTCCTGCTGTGGAGCCGCGCGCCCGACTACGGCGTGCTCTACACCAACGTGACGGACCGCGACGGCGGCGCCATCATCGCGTCGCTGCAGCAGATGAACGTGCCCTACAAGTTCGCCGAAGGCGGCGGCGCGATCCTGGTGGCGCGCGACAGGGTGCCCGAAGTGCGCCTGAAGCTCGCGTCGCAGGGCCTGCCCAAGGGCGGCGGGGTCGGCTTCGAACTGATGGACAACCAGAAGTTCGGCACCAGCAATTTCGCCGAACAGGTCAACTACCAGCGCGGGCTCGAAGGCGAGCTGGCGCGCTCGGTCGAATCGATCGGCTCGGTGGAATCGGCGCGCATCCACCTGGCGCTGCCCAAGCCTTCGCTCTTCGTGCGCGACCAGAAGAAGCCCTCGGCCTCGGTGATCCTGACGCTGCACCGCGGCCGCAGCATCGACGAGGGCCAGGTCAGCGCCATCGTGCACATGGTCTCCAGCAGCGTGCCCGACCTGGACGCCAAGAGCGTGACCGTGGTCGACCAGCGCGGCAACCTGCTGTCGGCCGCCAATGCCGGCGCACGCGGGCTGGACGTGAGCCAGCTCAAGTACGCGCAGGAAATCGAGCAGGGCTACATCCGCCGCATCGAGGCGATCCTGCAGCCCCTCGTGGGCGCGAGCAACGTGCGCGCGCAGGTGGCGGCCGAGATCGACTTTTCCGTGGTCGAGCGCACCGAGGAAAGCTACAAGCCGAACCAGGACCCGCGCGCCGCGGCCATCCGCAGCCAGCAGTCGAGCGAGTCGATGCAGCAAGGCGCCACGCCGCCGGGCGGCGTGCCGGGCGCGCTGTCGAACCAGCCGCCGCAGACGCCGAGCGCGCCCATCACCGCGCCGCCGAACGCCGCGGCAGCTGCGCCGAAGGCCGCGGCAACCGCCACGGCAGCCAGCACGGCGCCGGGCAGCTCGCGCAAGGACGTGACGACCAACTACGAGCTCGACCGCTCGATCCGCCATGTGCAGCAAGGCGCGGGCGGCGTGAGGCGGCTGTCGGTGGCCGTGGTGGTGAACCACCGCGACACCGCGGACAGCGCCGGCAAGCCGGGCCAGCGCGCGCTCACGCCGGCCGAGGTGGAGCAGATCCGCAACCTGGTCAAGGAAGCGATGGGCTTCAGCCAGGAGCGCGGCGACTCGCTCAACGTGGTCAACAGCGCCTTCGCCCGCGAAGGCGGCGACGCAGAAGCCGGGCCCGCGCTGCCGTTCTGGCGCGACCCCGCCAACCTCGGACTCGCCATGAGCGTCGCGCAGTACCTGCTGATGGCCGGCCTCGCGCTGTTCGCCTGGTTCGCGGTGCTGCGGCCGCTGCTGCGCAAGCACCTCGCGCCGCCCGCCGCCGCGGTGCCCGAAGCGGCGCCGGCCGCCCCTGGCGCGGCCGACGACGACGGAACGGCCGCGCAGAACAACGCGCGGCTGCGCGAGATCGAGCGCCAGAAGGCCGACCTCGACTACGCACACCAGACCGCCGACCAGGACCCGCGCCTGGTCGCCACGCTGATCAAGCATTGGATGAATTCATGAGCGACGCAGGCACCCGGAAGAGCGCAATCTTGCTGATGTCGTTGGGCGAAGACCGCGCCGCGGCCACGCTGCACCACCTGCCCGCCACCGAGGTGCAGGCACTGGGCGTGGCCATGGCGCGGCTGAGCCAGGTCTCCAAGGACGAGCTCGCGGCCGTGCTGGCCGAGTTCCGCATGGAGACCGAGCAGCTGTCCGCGCTGCACCTGGGCTCGGGCAGCTACATCCGCGCCGTGCTGCGCAAGGCGCTGGGCGACGACCGCGCGAGCAACCTGCTCGAGGACATCCTGCAGCCCGACGAGCCGCACGGCGGCATCGAGCGGCTCAACGACCTGGAAGCCGGCGAGGTGGTGGAGCTGGTGCGCGACGAGCATCCGCAGATCCTGGCCACGCTGCTGGTCCACCTGGACCGCAAGAAGGCCTCCGAGGTGCTCGAAAGGCTGCCCGAGCGCCTGCGCCACGACGTGATCCTGCGTGTGGCCACCTTCGGCGGCGTGCAGCCGGCCGCGCTGGCCGAGCTGACCGACGTGCTCACCGAGATGCTCTCGGGCGAAGGCCTCAAGCGCAGCCGCCTGGGCGGCGCGCGCACCGCGGCCGAGATCGTCAACCTGATGAACAGCGCGCAGGAGGAAGAGGCCATTGCCCATGTGCGCGCCCACGACGAGGCGCTGGCCCAGCGCATCGTCGAGGAGATGTTCGTGTTCGAGAACCTGCTCGACCTGGAGGACCGCTACATCCAGCGCCTGCTCAAGGACATCGAGTCCGATTCGCTCATCGTCGCGCTCAAGGGCTCGGCGCCCGAGCTGCGCGAGAAATTCCTCAAGAACATGTCGCAGCGCGCCGCCGAGACGCTGCGCGAGGACATCGAGCTGCGCGGCCCGGTGCGCGTGTCGCAGGTCGAGACCGAGCAGAAGGCGATCCTGCAGGTCGTGCGCCGCCTGGCCGATGCCGGCGAGATCGTCGTAGCCGCGCCTGGTACCGATGATTTCGTCTGACGCCTTTCCTGCCGCCGCCGCGCGCCCGCGCCTGTCCGCCTGGCAGCGCTGGGAGATGGGTGCAATCGACGCCGACGCGGATGCGCTCGCGGCGCGCAGCGCCGGCATCGAGGCGCCCGCAGCGCCGCGCGTCGACCCGGCCGCGCTGGCACGCGAGGCCGAGCTCGAGCGCCTGCGGCTCGAAGCGCGCGCCACCGGCGAGGCCGAAGGCCGCCGCGAAGGCTGGGCAGAAGGCCATGCCGAAGGGCGCGCCGAAGGCCTGGCGGCCGGCCTGGCCGCGGCCAGCGCGCATGCCGAGCAATTGCGCGCGCTGGCCGCCTCGCTGCCGGCCGCGCTGCACAGCGCGGAGAGCGAGCTGGCCGATGCCATCCTGGCGCTTGCGCTCGATGTCGCGCGCCAGGTGATCCACCGCACCCTGCGCGTCGAGCCCGAATGGGTGCTGGCGCTGGTGCAGGACCTGCTGCACACCGAACCCGCACTGCAGGGCGAACCGCGCCTGCTGCTGCATCCCGAAGACGTGGCGCTGGTGAAGAACAGCCTCGGCGGCGAACTGCAGGCCGCCGGCTGGCAGCTGCGCGCCGACGACACCCTGGCCCGGGGCGGCTGCCGCGTGCGTTCCGCGAGCGGCGAGATGGATGCCAGCCTGGAATCCCGCTGGAAGCGCGTGGCCGGCGCCTTCTCGCGCGATGCCGAACCCGACGGAGCCTGAAGCCATGCAAGCCACCGCAAACACCGCCGCGCCCGGCGCCATCAACCCGCACCTCAAGTCCTGGCTCGGCACGCTCGCGCAGGCCCGCGGCGAGGTCGGCCTGTGCGCGCCCATTGCCACCTCGGGCCGCCTGACGCGCGCCGTCGGCCTGGTGCTGGAGGCCGTGGGCCTGCAGCTGCCGGTCGGCAGCGACTGCCTGATCGAACTACCGCCCGGCTATCCGCAGCGCCATGCCGAGGCCGAGGTGGTCGGCTTTGCCGGCGACCGCCTGTTCCTGATGCCGCAAAGCGAAGTGGCCGGCCTGCTGCCGGGTGCGCGCGTGTTTGCGCGGCCCGGTCCTGCGCAGTTTGCGGGCGGCGCTTCCGGCGATGCCCACACCAAGCGGCTGCCGGTGGGCGAAGGCATGCTGGGCCGCGTGGTCGATGCCGCCGGCCGGCCGCTCGACGGGCTCGGCCCGCTCGACGTGAGCCGCCGGGTGCCGCTGGGCGCGCCGCCGATCAATCCGCTGGCGCGTGCGCCGATCGATTCGGTGCTCGACGTGGGCGTGCGCGCCATCAACGCCATGCTCACCGTGGGCCGCGGCCAGCGCATGGGCCTGTTCGCGGGCTCGGGCGTCGGCAAGAGCGTGCTGCTGGGCATGATGGCGCGCTACACCAGCGCCGAGGTGATCGTGGTCGGCCTCATCGGCGAACGCGGCCGCGAGGTCAAGGACTTCATCGAGAACACGCTGGGCGAGGAAGGCCTGGCGCGCTCGGTGGTGGTGGCCGCGCCGGCCGACAACTCGCCGCTGCTGCGGCTGCAAGGTGCGGCCTATGCCACCTGCCTGGCCGAGTACTTCCGCGATCAGGGCCGCGACGTGCTGCTGATCATGGATTCGCTCACGCGCTATGCGATGGCGCAGCGCGAGATCGCGCTGGCCGTGGGCGAGCCGCCCGCCACCAAGGGCTACCCGCCTTCGGTGTTCGCCAAGCTGCCCGCGCTGGTGGAGCGCGCCGGCAACGGCGCGCGCGACGCCAACGGCCGCGGCGGCTCGATCACGGCCTTCTACACCGTGCTGTCCGAAGGGGACGACCAGCAGGACCCGATCGCCGATTCGGCCCGCGCCATCCTCGACGGCCACGTGGTGCTGTCGCGCACGCTGGCCGAGGCCGGCCACTACCCGGCGATCGACATCGAGGCCTCCATCAGCCGCGCGATGACGGCGTTGATCGAGCCCTCGCAGTTCGACACCGTGCGCCGCTTCAAGCAGGCGCTCTCGCGCTACCAGCGCAACCGCGACCTCATCAGCGTCGGCGCCTACGCGGCCGGCCACGACCCGCAGCTCGACCAGGCCATTGCGCTCTATCCGCGCATCGAGGCCTTCCTGCAGCAATCGATGCACGAGCGCTGCGACTACGCCGCGTCCATCGAGCGCATGGGCAGCCTCTTCGAATCCGCCTGATCCATTTCCCTTCCACAGGAGTTGCCATGCCGCACAAGCTTCCGCTCGACACGCTCACCGACCTCGCCCGCACACGGACCGACGATGCGGCGCGCCAGCTCGGCCTGCTGCAGAACGCGCAGGTCAGCGCCCACCAGAAGCTGGAGCTGCTGCTGCAGTACCGCCAGGACTACAGCGACCAGCTGCAGGTGCTGATGGAGAACGGCCTGCCCTCGGCCCAGTGGCACAACTACCGCAACTTCCTCGGCACGCTCGACGGCGCCATCCAGCAGCAGCAGGCCATCGCCGCGCAGGCGGCCAGCCGGCTCGACCATGGCCGCAGCGAATGGCAGCAGCACAAGCGGCGCCTGAACTCCTTCGACGCGCTGGCCGAACGCGCACGGCGGCAGGAACTCGTGGTCGGCGCGCGGCGCGAGCAGCGCGACAGCGACGAACGCACGGCACGCAAGTTCTTCGACCGCGCCTCCCAACCGACACCCTGACGCACATGCCTTCTCCCATCGCTCCTTCCTTCAGCCCGAACGCGGCTGCCTCCGCGGCTTCTTCCACCGCCGCCGGTGCATGCGGCCGCCACGCCGAGGAGCCCGGCGGCCGCAGCTTCGATGCGGCGCTGGCCCGCTCGCGCAACGCGGGCGCAGCGCAAGCGCCCGAAGAGGCCGAATCGTCCGCACTGGCAACCACGCACCGCCGAAAGGCCTCGCGCGCCGGCGATCGCAAGGACGAGCTTCCCGCCGAGTTGCTGCCGATGTCTTTTTTTGCGCCGCTGGTGGCGCCGCCAGCTGCCGCTACTGCTGCACTTGCAGCCGGTGCGTCCACGGCCGCCTCGGTGCCCGATGGCGTCCAGGCCGTGGTGCCGGGCGATGCGCCGGCCGACACGCTGGCTGGTGATACCGCGCACGCTGGGGCAGGCAAGCCGGCCGTCGCGGCGGATGCCGAAGGCGAAAGCACCGCGCAGGCGAAGCCGGCAGACGGTGCGCAGCAGGCCACGGCCCCGAACACCGCGCAGCCGGCGGAGGCACGCGCCGCCATGCAGGCCGCAGCCGCTGTGCCGCCGCCGGCCGCCGCGGGCACGGCCCCAGCCGCGATCCCGGCTGCCGATGCTGCAGCGCCCGACGCCGCCGCCACCACCGCCGCGGCTTCCGCAGCAGCAGCCACCGACCCCCGCGGCGCCTCCACCGCCTCCCTCTCCGCCGATGCCGACACCGACTCGGCACCGGCCACCGCCATGATCTCCGCCGACAAGACCGCCGACCTGGCCGCCGCATCCGACGCGGCGCCCACTTCCACCAGCGTGGCCACCGCGATGCCGTTCACGCCGGCCGCGGCCGCTGCCGCGCGCACGAACGTGCCGCCGGCTTCGCCGCACACGCCCATCCTCAGCGTGGAGCCGTCCGTCGGCTCGGCCGCCTGGGGCAAGGCCATCGGCCACCAGGTGCTGCGCATGACCGCGGCGGGCTACCAGGTGGCCGAGCTGAACCTCAACCCGGCCGGCCTCGGCCCGCTCAAGGTCACGCTCACCATGGGCGACAACCAGGCGCAGGCGATGTTCACCTCGGCCCACGAGAGCGTGCGCAAGGCGCTCGAGGTGGCCTTGCCGCAATTGCGCACCAGCCTTGCCGACCACGGCATCAGCCTGGGCCAGGCCTCGGTCGGCGCGGAATCGCATCCCTTCGCCGGCCAGGGCGGCGCCTTCGGCCAGCCGCCCCCGCAGCAGGGGTCGCAGCGGCAGGCCGACTACCCGGGCGCGAGCCGCGTGCCAGCCATTGCCACCACCGAGCCGCTGCGCAGCATGCCGGCGCCCGCCGCGCTTCGCCGGCCCAGTGCCGGCGTCGACACCTTCGCATGAGATCGTGAACGCGGGATCTGAGGCCTTTTCCCGCGCTTGATCAGCCCTTCGCCTGCCAGCCACCTGGCAAAGAATAGTCCGAAACCGATTCGCTTCGCAGCACCCTTATGGCTACCAGTCCTCCTGTCGCACTCGCCCCCGTTCCCCCTTCCCCCGCACGTCCATCGAAGCTGTGGATCGTGCTCCTGATCGTCGCGCTGGTTGGCGCGCTGGCCGCTGCCGGCGGCTATTTCCTGCTGCGCCAGCGCGCACCGGCCGAGCCTGCCGCAGCCGCCGCGCCGGTGCCGGAGAAGCCGATCTTCGTGACCCTGGAGCCGCTCACCGTCAACGTGCAGTCCGAAGGCCGCGGCCGCTTCCTGCACGTGGGCGTGGCCCTCAAGGTGCATGACGAACAGGCCAAGGCGCGCATCGTCGAATTCATGCCCGAGATCCGCAGCCGGGTGCTGCTGCTGCTGTCGAACCGGCCGCCCGAATCGCTGGTGACGACCGCCGACAAGGCCCGCCTGGCCGAGGAGATCCGCGTCGAGCTGAGCCGCCCGCTGGGCGCGGGCCTGCCGCCGCAGGAGATCGCCAGCGTGTCCTTCAACACCTTCGTGGTGCAGTAACCCTTTCCGGACCGCCGATCCATGGCCTATGAACAAGTGCTCTCCCAGGACGAGGTCGACGCGCTGCTGCAGGGCGTCACCGGCGGCGCGCCCGAGCAGAGCGATGGCGCCGCCGCCCGCACGGACGGCCTGCCGGTGTACGACCTGGGTGCGCCCGACCGCGTGGTGCGCAGCCGCATGCACACGCTCGAGGTCATCAACGAGCGCTTTGCCCGCCACCTGCGCAGCTCGCTGCTGAACTTCATGCGGCGCAGCCCCGACATCTCGGTCGGGCCGGTGCACATCCAGCAGTACGGCGAGTTCGTGCGCCACCTGCCGGTGCCGGCCAACATCAACATGCTGCACATGAAGCCGCTGCGCGGCACGGCGCTGTTCGTGTTCGATCCGAAGCTGGTGTTCCTGGTGGTGGACAACCTGTTCGGCAGCGACGGGCGCTACCACGTGCGCGTCGAGGGGCGCGACTTCACGCGCACCGAGCAGCGCATCATCAAGCGGCTGCTGAACCTCACGCTGCAGTGCTATGCCGACGCCTGGCAGCCGGTGTTCCCGCTGAGCTTCGACTACGTGCGCGCCGAGATGCACGGCAAGCTCGCCAACATCGTCGCGCCCAACGAGGTGGTGATCAACACCACGCTGCAGATCGAGTTCGGCCCGGTGGGCGGCTTCCTGCACGTGTGCATTCCCTATTCGATGATCGAGCCGATCCGCGACCTGCTGTCCAACCCGGTGCAGGACGAGATCGAGGTCGACAAGCGCTGGGTGCGCCAGATGTCCCAGCAGATGCAGAGCGCCGACGTGGAGCTCAGCGCCGAATTCATCACGCTGCCCTCGACCATCGGCGAGGTGCTCAAGCTGCAGGTGGGCGACGTGCTGCCCATCGAGCTTCCCACGTCGATCACCGCGCGCGTGGACGGCATTCCGGTCATGGAATGCGGCTACGGCGTTTCGAACGAACGCTATGCCCTGCGCGTGCTGCAGATGATCTCCCACCAAGACAGCGATCCGAAGAACGACCATGACTGACAACACCCCATCCACCAGCGATGCGGACGACTGGGCCAGCGCGCTGGCCGAGCAGACCGCGGCCTCCGCGCCCGCGCCCGCCTTCGCCCCCGCCGCCCCGCCGGCGATCGCTCCCGCTCCTGCACCTGCCGCCGCTCCCGCGGGCAGCCGCGTGTTCCAGCCGCTGCAGGCCATGGCGACCGGCGCCGGCTCGCCGGTGGACGTGGAGCGCATCCTCGACGTGCCGGTGCAGCTCACGGCCGAGCTCGGCCGCACCCGCATCACCATCAAGAGCCTGCTGCAACTTTCGCAGGGCTCGGTGGTCGAGCTCGACGGCCTGGCCGGCCAGCCGCTGGACGTGCTGATCAACGGCTACCTGATCGCGCAGGGCGAAGTGGTGGTGGTCAACGAGAAGTACGGCATCCGCCTGACCGACATCGTCACGCCCTCCGAGCGCATGCAGAAGCTCGGCCGGTCATGAGCCTCTTCGCCCGCCGGCTGCGGCAGGCCGCGGCTTCGTTCGCGGCCGCGGCCTGCATTGCCGCCCACGCTGCGCTGCCGACCGTGCCCTCGCCCGTGGAGGCCGCCGCGCCGGCCGTGGGCGCCTCCAGCCTGCTGCAGGCCGGCTTCGGCATGTTCACGGTGCTGGGCCTGATCTTCCTGTGCGCCTGGGCCGCGCGCCGCTTCGGCCTGCAGCGCCTGGGCGGCGGCCAATCGGTGAAGGTGGTCTCCAGCACCATGGTCGGCCAGCGCGAGCGCGTGGTCGTGGTCGAGGTCGGCGGCACCTGGCTGGTGCTGGGCGTTGCGGCCGGCCGCGTCAACGCACTGCATTCGCTGCCGGCACAGGTTCTGCCCGCGGCGCCGCCGGCCAGTGCCATGCCTGATGCCCGCCTGGCCGGCGCGGCGGGCCTGTTCGCCCAGAAGCTGCGCGACTCGCTCGGCCTTCAGCGGCCCCATCCATGATGCGCACCGTCCGCCAACGAAGCCTTGCCGGCTTCGCGCTGATGCTGCTCGCCCTCGCGCTGCCGACGGCGGCGTCGGCTCAGGGCCTGCCCGGCCTCACCAACACGCCCGGGCCGGGCGGCAGCCAGACCTGGTCGCTCAGCGTGCAGACGCTGGTGATGCTGACCTCGCTCAGCTTCCTGCCGGCGCTGCTGCTGAGCATGACAAGCTTCACGCGCATCCTCATCGTGCTGGGCCTGCTGCGCACGGCCATCGGCACGCAGTCGTCGCCGCCCAACCAGATCCTGGTGGGCCTGTCGCTGTTCCTGACCTTCTTCGTGATGGCGCCGGTGTTCGACAAGGTCCACGACGAGGCCTACAAGCCCTTTTCCGAGAACAAGATCACGGCCGAGAAGGCGCTCGAGAAAGGCATTGCGCCCTTCAAGTCCTTCATGCTGAAGCAGACGCGCGAGAACGACCTGGCCCTGTTCGCCAGGCTCGCGAAGATCCCCGACATGCAGGGCCCGGAAGAAGTGCCGCTGCGCATCCTGCTGCCTTCGTTCGTGATCAGCGAGCTGAAGACCGCGTTCCAGATCGGCTTCACCATCTTCATTCCGTTCCTCATCATCGACCTGGTGGTGGCCAGCGTGCTGATGTCGATGGGCATGATGATGGTGCCGCCCGCCTCCATCGCGCTGCCCTTCAAGCTGATGCTGTTCGTCATGGCCGATGGCTGGCAGCTGCTGATCGGCGCACTGGCCCAGAGCTTTTATCTTTAGAGGCGCGCAATGACTCCCGAATCCGTCATGTCCCTGGGCAGCAAGGCCATCCACGTCTCGCTGCTGCTGGGCGCGCCGATGCTGCTGGTGGCGCTGGTCGTGGGCCTGGTCATCAGCATCTTCCAGGCCGCCACGCAGATCAACGAAGCCACGCTGTCCTTCATTCCCAAGCTGCTGGCGGTGTTCGCGGTGCTGGTGCTGGCCGGCCCCTGGATGCTGGCGCAGATGCTCGACTACATCCGCACGCTGTTCTCGAGCATCCCGCAGCTGGTCGCCTGAGCGCGCGCCGACATGCCCGCCATCTTCTCCGTCACCTCGGCGGAGCTGACCGCCTGGCTGACGGCCTTCCTGTGGCCCTTCGTCCGCATGCTGGCGCTGGTGAGCACCGCGCCGGTGTTCGGCGAGCCCGGCGTCGCGCGCCAGACCAAGGTGGCCATTGCCGCGCTGCTGGCGGTGGCCCTTGCGCCCACGCTCGGGCCGATGCCCGCGGTGCCGGTGGTCTCCGCGGGCGGCGTGTGGATCATCGTGCAGCAGGTGCTCATCGGCGGCGCGATCGGTTTCACGATGCGCATGGTGTTCGCGGCCGTGCTGGCCGCGGGCGAGTACATCGGCCTGCAGATGGGCCTGTCGTTCGCGTCCTTCTTCGACCCGATGGCCGGCGGCGCCACCATGGTGGTCGCGCGCCTCATGCACATGCTGGCCATTCTTCTTTTCCTGGCGGTGGACGGCCACCTGCTGATGCTGGCCGCGCTGGCCGACAGCTTCCACACGCTGCCCATTGCCGATGCACCGCTGGCGGCGCAGGGCTGGACGCTGCTGGTGTCCGGCGGCGGCCGCATCTTTGCCAACGGGCTGATGCTGGCGCTGCCGCTGGTGACCGCACTGCTCACGCTCAACCTTGCGATGGGCATCCTGAACCGCGCATCGCCGCAGTTCAGCATCTTTGCGGTGGGCTTTCCGCTCACGCTGCTGGCGGGCATCGGCATGCTGCAGCTGCTGATGCCGCAGCTCGGCGCCTTCCTGGAGCCGCGCTTTGCCGCCGCGCTGTCTTCGCTGCCGCAGCTGATGCAGGCGCTGCGGCCCTGAGCCGCACGCCCCTTCCCATTCACAGGTAGTTGAACAGCGCGATGCTGTGCAGCCGCGCGAAGGTCTGCTGGGTGGCCTGGAGCGAGGTCTGGCGCTGCAGGAATTCCGAGATGGCGCTGGCCGGGTCCAGGTCCACCAGTTCCGAGAGGTAGGCCTTGTCGGTCAGGCCGCGCGAGGCACCGCTGGTGTCGAGCGCGTCGATCTCGTTCATGCGCGAGCCGATCGACGACATCACGGTGAGCACGTTGTCGTGCGCGTTGGTGATCTTGACATTGAAGGTGCTGAGCGCGTTGAGCAGGTCGGCCTTCGCCGAATCGCCATTGCCGGCGAGCGGCTGCCTGAGCGCGGTGACCAGTTCGCCGATGGCGGCGAACACGTCGGTGCCCGCATTGCGCGCGGTGGCCACCTGGAAGGTGTCGCCATCGGCCGGCGCGCCGCTCATGGTGATCTGCAGGCCGCCGAACGAGATGGCGGCGCCCGGCACATAGGCGCCCGATGCGGCCACCACGGGCGGCGTCTCCTGCGTGGCCACCGTGTAGTTGCCGCCGCTGAAGCTGATGACGAAGTCCTTGCCGTAGTTGGCCGCGCCCGCGTCGGTCACGCCCACGGCGCCGAAGACGCCGGAGCCGGTGTTGGCCGCGCCCGCCGAGCTCACGTAGCCCGCGCCGCCCTGCACCGACTGGAACACGCTGCGCCCGTCGTCCGTGGTGGACATCTGGCGCGACACGTCGACCTGCATCAGCCGCTGGCCCTGGTCGCCCATGTACTGGATGCCGCCGGCGGCGCCGGCCACGAAGGGCTGGCTCCCGCTCTTGAAGCCGGCGAACAGGAACTGGCCGTTGCCGTCGTCGGCATTGGCCACGTTCACGAGCTGGTCCAGGTTGCCCTGCAGCGTGGTGGCCAGCGAGGCGCGGTCGGCATCCGACAGCGTGCCGTTGCCCGCCTGCACCGCGAGCGTCTTCATGTTCTGCATGATCGAGGTGGCCGACTTCAGCGCGGTCTCTTCCTGCGAGAGCGAGAGCATCGCGCGGCTGCGGCTGGTGGCGTACTGCGCCGACTCCGCCATCGACTGGCTCACGCCCAGCGCGCGCGCGGCGGCCACCGGATCGTCGGCAGCCGTCAGGAACTTGGTGCCCGCAGCGAGCTGCTGCTGGATGCGGAACAGCTGCTGCTGCTGCGAACCCAGCGAGCTCATGCTCTGGGCGTAGAAGGATTGGGTGCTGATGCGCATCGCGGCTCCTGAAGATCTTCTTTGGAAAAATGCGGCCGGCTCAGCCGCGGATGCCCAGGATCGCGTCGAACATGGTCGACGCGGTCTGGATCACCTTGGCATTGGCCTGGTACATCTGCTGGTACATCAGCAGGTTGGCGGTTTCCTCGTCCTGGTTCACGCCCGAGATCGAATCGCGGCTCGCGCGGATCTGGCTCGTCACGCCTTCCTGCGTGGCCGAGGCCACGCGGATTTCCATGGCGCGGTTGCCCACCTCGCTCACCAGCTTGGCGAAGGCGCCGTTGAAGGTGGAGGTGCCGCCGTCCATCGCGGTCTTGCGCTGCAGCGCGCCAAGACGCAGCGCGTTGCTGCCGTCGGACACGCCGCCCGCGTTCTTGCCGATGGTGAAGGTGTCGCCCTCGGCGGGCGCGCCGCTGAGCTTGACCTCGATGCCGTCGAAGCGGATGGAAGCGCCCGCGGTGTAGGGCACGGCCGTGCCGGCGGCATAGCTGGTCGATGTGCCGTCGGCCAGCGTCACCGTCACGGCGGAGGTCGCCGGAAAGCCCGACAGCGTGTTGGCCGCGGCGTCGTAGGCGAGCGTGACCGTGCCGGCGAGCGGCGTGGCCAGGTAGGCCGCGTCGACCACGGCCGGGCTCAGCGCGCCGGTGCCCTTGTTGCCCACCGCCTTGCCCGTGGCCAGCGGCGACGCGGCCGCCACCTTGGCGGTGTCGCGCACCAGCACGTCCATGTCGCGCGCGCCGGTGCGCGTCGGCTGCACCAGGAAGGAATCGCCCGCCTGCGCGGTGCCGCTGGCCGGCGAGAGGCTCACGCCGTCGAAGCTGGCGGGAAAGCTGGTGAAGTCGCCCATCGGCTGCTTGTCCGACAGCCGCGTGACGCTGTAGGTGAGCGTGCCCGCCACGTCCTTCACCTGCACCGAATAGTCGCTGGTCGTGAGCTGCGAGGTATCGGCCACGCTGGCGCCAAGCACCATGTCGCCTCCGTTGCGCGCATTGGAAAACACGCCCGGCGCAGCTTGCGAGAAGAAGTCGGTGCCCAGCACGCCGTTCAGGTCGACGCCCAGCTTGTGCTGCTCGTTGAACTCGCTGCCCAGCGCCATCGCCAGGCGGCCGACGGCGTTCTGCGTGGGGGTGAGCGTCTCGGCGCGGAAGGCCAGCAGGCCGCCCAGCGATCCGCCAGCAATCACGTCGTCGTTGAGTTCGGACACCGTGCCGGTGAGCCCGACCAGCGCCACCGCCTTGCGCGTGGGATCGGCGGCGGACGACACCGCCTGCAGCTGCGCGGCCCGGTCGCCCAGCACCAGCGTCTGGCCGTTGCCGATGAAGACGTTGTACTGGCCGCTGTCCTGCTCCAGCACCTTCACGCCCACGATCTTGCCGAGCTCGCTCACCAGCTGGTCGCGCTGGTCCATCAGGTCGTTGGGCGGCTGGCCGCCGGCCATGGCGCTGAGCTGGCTGATCTGCTGGTTCAGGCTCGCGATCTGCTTGGCATAGGTGTTGATCTGCCCGGTGCTGCCTTCGATCTGGTCGTTGACCGAACCGTTCAGGTCCGTGAGGTACTGGTCGGTGGCGCGGAACTTGTTGGCCAGCGTCTGCGCCGCGCTGATGAGCTGCTGGCGCGCCGCCGGATCGGCCGGCGTGTTGGCCACGCCCTGCACGCTGGCAAAGAAGCTCTGCATCAGCGGTGTGAGGCCCGCGGTCTTGTCGGCCAGCAGCGAGTCGATGCGGTTGATCTGCGATCCGTAGCTCGCGAGCGCCGCGCCCGCGGCCTCGGCGCCGTTGAGCTGGGCCGTGAGATAGCCGTCGTAGCTGCGCTGCACCGTAGTGACGCGCGCGCCGTTCCCGATGAACCCCGCACCGGTCGTCGTGCCGCCGTTGGACGAGACCAGCGCGGTCTGCCGGCTGTAGCCGGCGGTGTACACGTTGGCCGTGTTGTGGGCCGTCGTCATGAGCGCGGATCGCGCGACGCTCAGGCCGGACAGGCCCGTTTGGAACATCGACATGAGGCTTTACCTGTAAAACGTTTTCTTGTTGGCACCGGGCATCGCTTGCGATGCCTGCTTCCTGTCTATCGGCAGGCGGCGCGGAAAATGAAGTGCCCGGTGGAACATTTCAGGCGGCGCGCCGGAACACGCTGACCGACTCGACCAGGCTCGCGGCCTGCTCCTGCATCGACTGCGCCGCAGCCGCCGCTTCTTCCACCAGCGCCGCGTTCTGCTGCGTCACCTGGTCCATTTGCGCAATCGCCTGGTTCACCTGCTCGATGCCGGTGCTCTGTTCCTGGCTGGCCGCCGTGATCTCGCCCATGATGTCGGTCACGCGCTTGACGCTGTCGACGATCTC
>NZ_JBFTLJ010000007.1:0-341372 GCF_056396385.1 Variovorax sp. 05T418
CTGGGGGCGCGCCGCGTGGCACGGCCGGTGGGCGTGGACGTGGCGGTGTTCCGCAATGCCGAGGACCAGGTGTTCGCGCTGCTGGACCGCTGTCCGCACAAGGGCGGGCCCTTGAGCCAGGGCATCGTGTTCGGCACCAGCGTGGCGTGCCCGCTGCACAACTGGGCCATCGGGCTGGAGGATGGGTGTGCCAAGTCGCCCGATGTGGGGTGCACGCCGAGGTTTGCGGTGAAGCTTGAAGATGGCCAGGTCATGATGAACATGGTCGAACTGAAGACGCATGCCCTCGACCTGGCACCGCCGCGCGCCGGCCCCGGCGCCGCCACGGCCGGCAAGCTGGGCGACGAGACCTTCGACGTGCAGGCGCCGCACGGCAGCTAGACGCGAAACAGAGGCATCGATCCATGGCTGAGACTCGCTCCACCTGCCCCTATTGCGGCGTCGGCTGCGGCGTCGTCATCGAATCCGATGGCGCCCAGATCACCGGCGTGCGCGGCGACCCTGATCACCCCGCGAATTTCGGGCGCCTGTGCACCAAGGGCTCGACGCTGCATCTCACGGCGACGGCCACGGTCACGCGGCAGACGCGGCTGCTGCAGCCGATGCGGCGCGCCGAGCGCGGCGCCACGCCCGAAGCCATCGGCTGGAACGGCGCGCTCGACATGGCAACGGACAAGTTCGCCCAGGTCATTCGCGACCACGGCCCCGATGCCGTGGGCTTCTATGTCTCGGGCCAGTTGCTCACCGAGGACTACTACGTCTTCAACAAGCTCGCCAAGGGCCTCGTCGGCACCAACAACATCGACACCAACTCGCGCCTGTGCATGAGCAGCGCGGTGGCCGGCTACAAGCAGACGCTGGGCGCCGATGCGCCGCCCGCCTGCTACGACGACCTCAAGCACGCGCAATGCCTTTTCATCGTGGGCAGCAATGCCGCGTGGGCGCATCCGATCCTGTTTCGCCGCATCGAGGATGCGAAGGCCGCGAACCCGGGGCTCAAGATCATCGTGGCCGATCCGCGCCGCACCGACACGGTCGAGATCGCCGACCTGTTCCTGCCGATCCAGCCCGGCACCGACGTCATGCTGTTCAACGGCATGCTGCACCTGATGCTGTGGGAAGGCTGGACCGACAACGGCTACATCGCGGGCCACACCAGCGGCTTCGATGCATTGAAGACCACGGTGCGCGAATGCACGCCCGACAAGGTGGCGCAGATCTGCGGCATCTCGAAAGAAGACCTGCTCGCCGCGGCGCGCCTGTTCGCGACCTCGCCGGCCACGCTGAGCCTCTATTGCCAGGGCCTCAACCAGTCGTCGAGCGGCACCGCCAAGAACGCGGCGCTGATCAACCTGCACCTGGCGACCGGCCAGATCGGCAAGCCCGGCGCCGGCCCGTTCTCGCTCACGGGCCAGCCCAATGCGATGGGCGGGCGCGAAGTGGGCGGCCTGGCCAACCTCTTGAGCGCGCACCGCGACCTGGCCAATCCCGCGCACCGGGCCGAAGTGGCGGCGCTGTGGAATGTGCCCTCGGTGCCCGAAAAACCCGGCAAGACCGCGGTCGAGATGTTCCAGGCCGCGGCCGACGGCGAGATCCGCGCGCTGTGGATCGCCTGCACCAACCCTGCCCAGTCGATGCCCGACCAGGCCACGGTGCGCCGCGCCCTCGAGCGCGCCGAGTTCGTGGTGGTGCAGGAAGCCTTTTCGACCACCGCCACCTGCGCCTTCGCCGACCTGCTGCTGCCCGCCACCACCTGGGGCGAGAAGGAAGGCACCGTGACCAACAGCGAGCGCCGCATCTCGCGCGTGCGGTCCGCGGTGGCGGCGCCCGGCGAGGCGCGCCATGACTGGTCGATTGCCGTGGACTTCGCACGGCGGCTCGAACAGCGGCTCGGCGCCATGCCCACGCTGTTTCCGTACGAGACCGCCGAGTCGGTCTGGAACGAGCACCGCGAATCGACCCGTGGCCGCGACCTCGACATCACCGGAATGAGCTACGCGATGCTCGACAGCGCGGGACCGCAGCAATGGCCGCTGAAGGAAGGCGAGGCCACCGGCCGCGCACGCCTCTACGAAGACGGCGTCTTCCCCACGCCGGACGGCCGCGCGCGCTTTGTCGACACGGTCTACAAACCGGTGGCCGAGGCGCGCGAGGCGCGCTATCCGTTCTCGCTCAACACGGGGCGCCTGCGCGACCAGTGGCACGGCATGAGCCGCACCGGCACCGTCGGCCGCCTCTTCGGCCATGTGGCCGAGCCGCTGGTGCAAATGAATGCGCAGGACATGGCGCGCCGCCAGCTGAAGGACGGCGACCTCGTGCACCTGACCTCCAAGCGCGGCTCGATCCTGATGCCTGTGCAGGCCAGCGCCGAGATCGGCCTGAGCCAGGCCTTCGTCGCCATGCACTGGGGCGAGGAATACCTGAGCGGCTGCTCGTCGACCGGCACGCCGCTCGCGGGCATCAATGCGCTGACCACCTCGGCCTACTGCCCCACCTCGAAGCAGCCCGAACTCAAGCACACGCCGGTCAAGATCCTCAAGGCCGAGCTGCCCTGGTCGCTCCTGGCCATGGCCTGGCTGCCGCCCGACGCCGCGCTGGCCGCGCACCAGGCGCTCAAGCCGATGATGGCGATGTTTCCGTTTGCCACCTGCGTGCCGTTCTCGGGCAACACGCCGGGCGAGGAACGCAGCGGCATCCTGTTCCGCGCCGCCGCGCACGATGCACCGGCCGACGAAACCATCGACCGCATCGAAGGCCTGCTCGGCCTGCGCGGCAGCGATGCCCTGCGCTACGCCGACCGCCGGCGCGGCCAGCGCCGCGTGGCGCGGCTGGTGCGGCGCGCCGACGGCAATGCCGGCCTCGAAGCCTTCCTGCTGGGCGGCGACACCAGCGCCGAAGCCTGGATCGGCACCCTGCTGCGCGAGGAGATTCCGGCGCAGAGCTACGGCCGGCTGCTGCTGTCGCCGGGCGCGCGCGCGCCGGTGGCGGTGCAGTCGCGCGGACATCCGGTCTGCACCTGCTTCAACGTGACCGACTTGGCGATCCAGGCCGAACTGGGCCGCTGCACCGGCACGCCCGACGAGCGCCTGGCCGCGCTGCAGGGTGCGCTGAAATGCGGCACCAACTGCGGCTCCTGCCTGCCCGAGCTCAAGCGCATGGTGCGCGCAACGCCCGCCGAGACCGTGGCCGAGGGTGCATAAGCCGACTTGCATTCCGGCATAAGCATTGCGGGACAATCGGCGCACCCATGGGAATCAGCCAATACATCAAGGAAATCGGCCGCGGCGCGCGAGGCGCCAAGCCGCTCACGCGCGAACAGGCCACGGACCTGTTCGGCCAGGTGCTGGACGGCACCGTCACCGACCTGGAGATCGGCGGCTTCTGCCTTGCCATGCGCATCAAGGGCGAAACGCCAGAGGAGATGGCGGGCTTCCTCGATGCCACGCATGCCAGGCTCAACCGCCTGCCCGCGGCCGACCGCCCGCTCATCGTGCTGCCGAGCTACAACGGCGCGCGCCGGCTGCCGGTGCTCACGCCGTTGCTGGCGCTGCTGCTGGCGCGCGAAGGCCTGCCGGTGCTGGTGCACGGCAGCGCCACCGAAACCTCGCGCGTGCTGGCGTCGAACGTGCTGGAGGCGCTGGACGTGCCCGCGCTGCCGGCCATCCGCAAGATTCCTTCGGGCGAGGTGGGCTTTGCGCCGACCGAACTGCTCAATCCCGCGCTCAAGCGGCTGCTCGACGTGCGCCGCGTGGTCGGCCTGCGCAACCCTGGCCACAGCGTGGTCAAGCTGATGCAGCCGACCACCGGTCCCTGCGTGATCGTGGCAAGCTACACGCATCCGGAATACGCGCGCACCATGGGCGAAACCTTCGAGCTCATGGGCATGACCGCCCTGCTCTCGCGCGGCCTCGAGGGCGAAGTGGTGTCCGACCCGCGCCGCACCGCGCAGATCGACGGCTTCGTGCGCGGCGTGCGCAGCGAACTGCAGGCCCAGGAAAGCGGCACGGCCAGCGAGGTACCGGGCCTGCCGAAGGAGATCGACGTCGCGACCACGGCCGCGTACACGCGGCGTGTGCTGAATGGCGAGCTTCCCGTGCCGGAGGCCATCGCAACGCAGGTGAGGCACATCACGCAACTGGCATCCCACGCATGAACAAAGCCACTTCTTCATCCACCGCCGGCAGCTGCACGCTGGTGGGCGCCGGCCCCGGCGACCCCGAACTGCTGACCCTCAAGGCCGTCAAGGCGATCCAGGCCGCCACGGTGCTGCTGGTGGACGACCTCGTGAGCGACAGCATCCTGGCCTCGTATGCGCGGCCCGATGCGCGCCTCGTGCACGTGGGCAAGCGCGGCGGCTGCAAGAGCACGCCGCAGGCCTTCATCGAGCGGCTCATGATCACCGCGGTGCGCGAAGGCGAGACCGTGGTCCGGCTCAAGGGCGGCGACCCCTTCATCTTCGGCCGCGGCGGCGAAGAGGTCGAGCACCTGCGCGAAGCCGGCATCGAATGCACGGTGGTCAACGGCATCACGGCCGGCCTCGCGGCCGCCACCTCGCTGGGCGTGCCGCTCACGCACCGCGACCATGCGCAGGGCGTGGTGTTCGTCACCGGCCATGCCAAGACCGGCGCCGGCGCGGCCGAAGACCCGACCGACTGGCGCGCGCTGGCCGCCACCGCGCACAGCGCGCGGCTCACGCTCGTGATCTACATGGGCGTGGCGGGCGCCGGCCACATCGAACGCGAACTGCTGCACGGCCTGCCCGGCGACACGCCCGTGGCCGTGGTGCAGCACGCGAGCCTGCCGCACCAGCGCCACGTGGCGACCACGCTCGGCAAGCTGCAGGCCGGCATTGCCGAAGCCGGCATCGCGAGCCCCGCGGTGATCGTGGTGGGCGACGTGCTGCGCGGACTGGCCGCGGCGGCGCTGCCGGCCGACGCGAACCGCTTCGGCACCTAGGCTTCCGGGGTTCCGCGGCGAAGGCCCGGCGGGCATCGCACGCGCAGTGCCTCGGGGCCGCAAGCCACCGACGTGGCATGGAGCGTGCTTAACGCCAGCATGCTCGCCTTCCGATCATTTTTCGCCCCCCGGGCCCCTCGATGAGCGCCGCCGCCATCGCGCCCCCGCCCGCCGCCGTCGAGGTCGTCGCGCTCAGCAAGCGCTATGCCGCGGGCACGCCCGCCGCCGTCGACCAGATCGACCTGCGCATCGCGAGCGGCAGCTACTGCTGCCTGCTGGGCCCCTCGGGCTGCGGCAAGAGCACCACGCTGCGCATGATCGCGGGCCACGAGTCGGTCACGAGCGGCGACATCCTGCTGGACAACCGCAACATCACCAACCTGCCCGCGGCCGCGCGCGGCACCGCGATGATGTTCCAGAGCTTCGCGCTGTTCCCGCATCTTTCGGCGCTGGACAACGTGGCCTTCAGCCTCAAGATGAAGGGCGTCGGCAAGGCCGAGCGCCAGAAGCGCGCACGCGAACTGCTCGAGCGCGTGGCAATGGGCCACCTGGCCGAGCGCAAGCCCGGCGAACTCTCCGGCGGCCAGCAGCAGCGCGTGGCGCTCGCGCGCGCGCTCATCACCGAGCCGCGCGTGCTGCTGCTCGACGAACCGCTGTCGGCGCTCGATCCGTTCCTGCGTATCCAGATGCGCGCCGAACTGCGCCGCTGGCAGAAGGAACTGGGGCTGACCTTCGTGCACGTCACGCACTCGCAGGAAGAAGCGATGGCGCTGGCCGACACCATGGTGGTCATGAACCATGGCGTGATCGAGCAGGTCGGTTCGCCGCACCAGGTCTACAACCATCCGGCGAGCGAATTCGTGGCGCGCTTCATGGGCGGCCACAACGTGTTCGACACGCCCACCGGCCCGGTCGCCGTGCGCAACGACCACATGCGGATCGCCCGCGGCGATGCAGCCGGCGGCCTGGCCGCCACGGTCACCGACGTCGAATACCAGGGCACCTACGTGCTGCTCGGCCTCGCGCTGCAGGACGCCGCGCCCGGCCGCGGCAGCGTCTCGGTGCTGCTGGGCGAAGCCGCCTTTCTTGCCAGCCCCCATGCGCCCGGCGATGCGGTGCGCCTGTCCTGGGCCGAAGCCGATGCGCGCGTGCTCGGCCCCGGCGCCAAGCCGCCCGCCGAACGCGTGCCGGTGCCGGCCGCGAGCGGCAGCCGGCCCGCACGCGACGACCTGGCCGCGCTCGCGAGCATGCCGCTGTGAGCGCGCGGCCGTTCTTGCATTGCCTGCATTTCCGTCCGCTTTTTTTTACGTTCCCTCCCCTGCTTTTTTCTTCCACGGAGACTCTTCCATGACCGACCCCATCGACTCGTCCGCCGGCCTCCAGCGTCGCACCCTGCTGCAAGGCACCGCCGGCATCCTGGCCACGGGCATTGCGCCCTTCGTGCATGCGCAGGAAAAGATCGTGCTGCGCTACCTGGGCACGGCGGTGAACCAGGACAAGGCCATTGCCGAGAAGTTCAAGGCCGACACCGGCATCGAGATCCAGTACGTGGCCGTGACCACCGACGACGTGACCAAGCGCGCCGTCACCGCGCCCAACAGCTTCGACCTGATCGACACCGAGTTCTTCTCGCTCAAGAAGATCGTGCCCACCGGCAACTTGAAGGGCATCGACACCAAGCGCGTGAAGAACGCCGGCAAGATCACCTCGCTCTTCACCAAGGGCGAAGTGGGCGGCAAGAAGGTCGGCGACCAGGGCACGGCGCCCATCAAGGTGATCTATCTCGAAGGCGAGAAGAGCAAGGCCTTTGCCAAGTCGCCCACCCAGTTCATGTCGCTGATCCCGACCACCTACAACGCCGACACGCTGGGCATCCGCCCCGACCTGATCAAGCGCCCCATCGGCTCCTGGGCCGAACTGCTCAATCCGGAATTCAAGGGCAAGGCCGCGATCCTGAACATTCCGTCGATCGGCATCATGGACGCCGCGATGGTGGTGGAGGCCAAGGGCATCCACAAGTACGCCGACAAGGGCAACATGACCAAGGCCGAGATCGACCTCACGATCAAGACCCTGATCGAAGCCAAGAAGGCCGGCCAGTTCCGCGCGCTGTGGAAGGACTTCAACGAGTCGGTGAACCTGATGGCCTCGGGCGAGGTGGTGATCCAGTCGATGTGGTCGCCCGCGGTCACGGCCGTGCGCGGCAAGGGCATCGACTGCACGTTCCAGCCGCTCAAGGAAGGCTATCGCGCCTGGGCCTCGGGCTTCGGGCTGCCGGCCACGCTCTCGGGCAAGAAGCTCGACGGCGCCTATGAGTTCATCAACTGGTTCCTCGACGGCTGGGCCGGTGCCTACCTCAACCGCCAGGGCTACTACAGCGCCGTGCTCGACACAGCCAAGACCAAGATGGAAGCCTACGAGTGGGCCTACTGGATGGAAGGCAAGCCCGCGGCGCAGGACATCAAGAGCCCGCAGGGCGACGTGATCGCCAAGGCCGGCGCGGTGCGCGACGGCGGCAGCTACGAGCAGCGCATGGGCGGCATCGCCTGCTGGAATGCCGTCATGGACGAGAACGAGTACATGGTCAGAAAGTGGAACGAGTTCGTCGCAGCCTGAACCCGTGAGCGCCCCCACCGCCAGCGCGCATGCGCCCAGCCCGTCCGTCCACGCCGTCAAGGCATGGTGGCAGGCGGCGCCGTTCGCGCTGGTGTTCCTGCTGTTCTTCCTGGTTCCGCTGGCGCTGGTCGCGATGGTGAGCCTGTGGAACTTCAACGAGTACGAGCTGATCCCGGCGGTGACGCTGCGCAACTACCTGAGCCTGTTCGAGGGCTGCTCGCAGCTCACCGACAACGGCGACCTGTGCGTCACGCTCAACACCTACCTGAGCACCTTCAAGTTCTGCCTGCTGGTGTGGGGCATCACGCTGCTGGTCGGTTTTTCGGTGGCCTACTTTCTCGCGTTCCACGTGCGATCGCCGGGCATGCAGACGGCGCTGTTCGTGCTGTGCACCGTGCCGTTCTGGACCTCCAACGTGATCCGCATGATCTCGTGGGTACCGCTCCTGGGCCGCAACGGGCTGGTCAACCAGATGCTGACCGGGCTCGGCCTCGTCGACCATCCGGTCGAGTGGCTGCTGTTCTCCAATTTCTCGGTGGTGCTCGCCTTCGTGCACCTCTACACGATGTTCATGATCGTGCCGATCTTCAACAGCATGATGCGCATCGACCGCTCGCTGCTCGAAGCCGCGAGCGATGCGGGCGCCTCGGGCTGGCAGACGCTCTGGAACGTGGTGGTGCCGCTGTCGCGCACCGGCATCCTGATCGGCTCGATCTTCGTCATCACGATCGTGATGGGCGACTTCGTCACCATCGGCGTGATGGGCGGGCAGCAGATCGCATCGATCGGCAAGATCATCCAGGTGCAGACCTCGTACCTGCAGTTTCCGCTGGCCGCGGCCAACGCGGTGATCCTGCTGGCGGTGGTGCTGATGATCATCTGGGGGCTGACGCGGCTGGTCGATATTCGCAAGGAGCTTTAGGGTGAACTTGGGCTCTTTTGTTCGATTCGGGCTTCGTTGTTCAGGGCGCGCTCCCGCCGACGGGGTACCTTGCTCCGCGAATGTCCCCCGCGCTTCGCGCTCCTCCTTTATTTCGCTGCGCAAGGCACCCCATCGACGGGAGCGTTGGACAGAGCACTCGTTGATCAGCGGAACACCCAGAGCGCGCCCCTGTGCACAGAGCATCGGGTGCTCCCCGCAGCGAAATAAAGGAGGAGGCCGCAGGCCGGGGGACATTCGCGGAGGGGAGTACCCGGTGATCTGTGCACGCGCCCTGAACAACAGCGCCCCGAACAACAGCGCCCCGAACAACAGCCCCTGAAAGAAAAACACAAATGAGCCAACGCATAGGAGAACAAAGAAGCCCAGGCTTCTGGCCCTTAGCGATCGTGTTCGCCCTCTTCGTGCTGTTCCTCTACGGCCCGATGATCACGATCTTCATCCTGAGTTTCCAGGGCCCCGAAGGCGGCCTGACCTTCCCCTTGCGCGGCGTCTCGCTGCACTGGTTCCACAAGCTGGCCGAGGGCCTGGGCACCGTCGACATCGGCGCGGCCTTCCGGCGCTCGCTGGCGCTGGGCGCCGTGGTCATGGGCTTCACCGTGGTGCTGTCGGTGCTCGCCGGGCTCGCGTTCCGCAAGAAGCTCAAGGGCAGCAACGCCCTCTTCTTCGTGACCGTGGCGAGCCTCATCATGCCGTCGATCATCATCTCGCTCGGCATCGGCCTGCAGTTCCGGCTGCTCGACACCGGCATCAAGAGCCTGCTCGCGGCAATGGACGCCACCGCCCTGCTCGAAGGCTACGGCACCGCGCTCGGCCTCTTCAGCTCCGCGCTCGGCGCCCACCTGACCTGGACCCTGCCCTTCGGCCTGCTCATCATGTTCGCGGTGTTCAACCGCTTCAACCCGGCCTACGAGGAAGCCGCGCGCGACCTCGGCGCCACGCCGTGGCAGGCCTTCCGCTTCGTGGTGCTGCCGCTGATCGGGCCGTCAATCGTGGGCATCGGCATGTTCGGATTCACGCTGTCGTGGGACGAGATCGCCCGCACCTCGCAAGCCATCGGCGACGTCAACACGCTGCCGCTCGAGCTGCAGGGCCTGACCTCGACCGTCACGACGCCTTCCATCTATGCGCTGGGCACCGTGACCACCGTCGTTTCGCTGCTGGTGATGGCCGTGGCGCTGGGCACGGCCGCGCTGCTGCGCCGGCGCGCGGTCCGGCCGCGCTGATACCGGAGACCGGCGGCCGCGTCTAGACCTTTTGGTCGACGTGAGCGTTTTCCTACAGCCGCCTAAAATCGCGCTCCAACAAAAGCGCAAGCAAAAGAGAGAGAGGCGGGCATGCTGGACATCGACAAACTCAACGAATTCACACAGAACCATGGCGAGCTGCAGCGCGGCCGCGGCCTCGTCACCGGAACCATCGCCCTGAGCCTGGGCATCCTGTGCTTCCTTGGCGTGCTGGCCTTCCATTTTCCGCAGTACCTCACGACGCCCGAGCTGCGCAAGAGCTACAACGTCGACGTGATGCGCTTCATCCTGCTGGCGGCCATGGTGGTCTCGGGCGGGCTGGCGCTGGTGAACATCATCTTCAACCGCTCGCGCTGGCTGTCCTCGGCCGCCTTCCTGCTGGTGGCTGCGGCCGCGCTGCTGGGCGGGCACAAGGTGCCGGTGAACGACTTTGCCGACAACACGCCCTACATCGGCCTGGACTGGTTCATCCTGGACCTGCTGGGCTCCTCGCTGATCTTCATCTTCATCGAGAAGCTGTTCGCGCTGCGCAAGGACCAGCCGGTGTTCCGCGCCGAATGGCAGACCGACTTCCACCATTTCGTGGTCAACCACATGATCGTGGGCTTCGTGCTGCTGGCCACCAACCTGATGGTGCACAAGTTCTTCGGCTGGGCCGCCAACGACGGCGTGCGCGGCTGGGTGGGCAACCTGCCGTTCTGGGCCGGGCTGCTGCTGATCGTCCTGGTGGCCGACCTGGTGCAGTACTGGACCCACCGCGCCTACCACGAGGTGCCGGTGCTGTGGCGCCTGCACGCGGTGCACCACAGCGTGAAGAGCATGGACTGGATGGCCGGCTCGCGCCAGCACATCCTCGAGCTGCTGATCACGCGCACGCTGGTGCTGGCGCCGATCTACGTGCTGGGCTTCTCCAAGGAAGTGATCGACGCGTACATCGTGGTGGTGGGCTTCCAGGCGGTGTTCAACCACTGCAACGTGAGCGTGCGGCTCGGGCCGCTGCGCTACATCATCGTCACGCCCAACTTCCACCACTGGCACCACAGCCAGGACGTGGAGGCGCTCGACAAGAACTATTCGGCGCACTACGCCTTTCTCGACTATCTCTTCGGCACAGCGGTGAAGAGCACCAAGCTCTGGCCCGAGAAGTACGGCGTGCTCGGCGACTACGTGCCCAACGGCTTCTTCAAGCAGCTGAAGTTTCCTTTCGTCTGGAAGGGATGATGGCGCGGCGCCATCTCCGCGCGGCGGCGCTTGCCGCTTGCGCATCGCTGCTGCTGCTGTCGGCCTGCGCCACCCGCGTCGACCTGCCGTCCAAGGATGCGGGGCTGCGCCTGCGCGTGCAGAGCTCGGTCATCGCGCCCGGCAACGGCGGCGAGCTCATTGCCGCCGATGCGCTGCAGCCCGGCGACATCCTGCTGACCTCCATCGCCACGGTCAATTCCTTCGGCATCCGGCTGGGCACCTTCTCGCCCGTGAGCCACGCCGTGCTCTACCTGGGCGACGGCCTGGTCGCCGAGGCGGTCGGCAGCGGCGTGCGCGCGCGGCCGCTGGCCGACGTGGTGGACGAGGAGCAGATGGTCGTGGCCTTCCGCGTGCCCGGGCTCGATGACTCGGGGGCCCGGAAACTGCGCGCCTGGGCCAACTCGCAGGTGGGCATCCGCTACAACACCACCGGCGTGCTGCTGAATGCGCCCTTCGTGCTGAACCGGCGCCTGTGCGAGCTGCCGCTCATTCCCTCCGCCGTGAGCCACTACTGCATCAGCGGCATGGCCATGGTGCAGCTGGGCGCGAGCCGCGACGACCAGTTCTTCTGCTCGCAGTTCGTGCTCGAGGCCTACCGCCAGGCCGGCCTGCCGATCACCGACGCCGACCCGCGCTGGGTCAGCCCGGCCGACCTGCTGCACATGCGCGAGGGCGACGTGCCCTCGATTGCCGCCACGCAGCCGCTGCGCTACGTGGGCCACCTCAAGTACAACGCGCCGCCGCTGCTGGCGGCCGATGGACCCTGACCGGCTTGAGCGCTCCTTCTCATTTCGACGTGGTGGTGGTCGGCGCGGGCGCGGCCGGGCTGTTCTGCGCGGGCCTGGCCGGCCAGCGCGGGCTCAAGGTGCTGCTGGTCGACCACAGCGAAAAGATCGCGGAAAAAATCCGCATCTCGGGCGGCGGCCGCGCCAACTTCACCAACCGCGACCTCGACGTGCGCGCGCCGCAGCGCCACTTCATCGGCGACAACCCGAATTTCTGCCGCTCGGCGCTGTCGCGCTATGCGCCGCAGCAGTTCATCGACCTGGTGCACAAGCACGGCATTGCGTATCACGAAAAGCACAAGGGCCAGCTGTTCTGCGACGGCTCCTCGCAGCAGATCATCGACATGCTGCTGGCGGAGTGCGAGGCCGGCGGCGTCACGCGCTGGCAGCCCTGCAAGCTCGGAAAGATCGCGTTCTCGGCCGCCGGCGGCGGCACATCGGGCGCAGGCAGCTACCGGATCGATAGCACCCGGGGTCCCATCGAAACGCCCAGGCTGGTGGTCGCCACCGGCGGCCTGTCGATTCCGCAGATCGGCGCCAGCGACTTCGGCTACCGCCTGGCCGAGCAGTTCGGCCTGCGCGTCGTCACGCCGCGCCCGGCGCTGGTGCCGCTCACCTTCGGCGGCGAGGCCTGGGCGCCGTATGCCGAACTGGCCGGGCTGGCGCTGCCGGTGCGCATCGAGACCGGCGCCAAGAAGGAAAAGATGGCCTTCCTCGAGGACCTGCTGTTCACCCACCGCGGCCTGTCGGGCCCGGCCGTACTGCAGATTTCGAGCTACTGGAAGCCCGGCAGCCCGCTCACGCTCGACTTCGCGCCCGGCGTGGACGTGGCCGAGGCCCTGGCCGAAGCCAAGCTGCGCTCGAAGAAACGCATCGCCAACGAGCTGGCCGCGCTGGTGCCCTCCCGGCTGGCGGATGCCTGGATCGGGCAGGATCCGGCCCTGCAGCGGCCTGTCAACGAGGCCGCCGACAAGGCGCTGGCCGCCCTGGCGGAGCGCATTGCCCGCTGGCAGATCACCCCCAGCGGCACCGAGGGCTACAAGAAGGCCGAAGTCACGGCCGGCGGCGTCGACACCCGCGAGCTGTCCTCCCAGACCATGGAATCGAAGCAGCCGGGCCTGTATTTCATCGGCGAAGTGGTCGATGTGACGGGCTGGCTGGGCGGATACAACTTCCAGTGGGCCTGGGCCAGCGCGCACGCCTGCGCCACCTCCTTCTGAAAAGGCCGCGAGGCGCGCGAGGCCTCGCGGAGTGCTATACTCGCGGGCTAACTTCTGGCCTTCCCTCAACGGCCGCAAAAATTTTCAGTTGAGGAACCCCGGCTTGGGGCCTCGATCTCCCCAGGCCAAATTCAGTTCAACGATTCATCAATGACCACCATCCGCGTTAAAGAAAACGAGCCTTTCGACGTCGCCCTGCGCCGCTTCAAGCGCACCATCGAAAAGCTCGGCCTGCTGACCGACCTGCGTGCCCGCGAGTTCTACGAAAAGCCGACCGCCGAGCGCAAGCGCAAGAAGGCAGCCGCCGTCAAGCGCCACTACAAGCGCGTGCGCAGCATGCAGCTGCCCAAGAAGCTGTACTAAGCAACACCCGGGCCCGGCCGCCGACGAAAGTCGCCGCCAGCCCCGTTGCCCCAGCCGCGCCAGGGAAACCTGCCGCGGCTTTTGTTTTTTCCGAAAGGTTGTGCCGAATGACACTCAAAGAACAGATCACCGAAGACATGAAGACCGCCATGCGCGCCAAGGACTCGGAGCGCCTGGGCACCATCCGCCTGCTGCTGGCCGCGCTCAAGCAGAAGGAAGTCGACGAGCGCGTGGAGCTCGACGATGCCATGGTCGTTGCCATCGTCGACAAGATGGTCAAGCAGCGCAAGGACTCGATCGCCGCGTTCACCACCGGCGGCCGCGCCGACTTGGCCGACAAGGAATCGGCCGAGATCAAGGTGCTCGAGGTCTACCTGCCGCAGCGCATGGGCGCCGACGAGGTGGCCGCCGAAGTGAAGGCCATCGTGGCCGAACTGGGCGCCAAGGGCCCCGGCGACATGGGCAAGGTGATGGGCGCGGTCAAGACCCGCCTCGCAGGCAAGGCCGACATGGGCCAGGTGAGCGCCGCCGTCAAGGCCGCCCTCGCGAACAACGCCTGATGAACGACAGCAGCAGCGGCCGCACCAGCCCGATCCTGAAGGCCTGCGCCTGCCTGGTCGACGCCAGGGGCCGGCTGCTGGTGTTCCGCCACCCCGGCGACGGCAACATGCAGCTGCCCAAGGGCACCGTCGAGCCCGGCGAATCGCCCGAGGTGGCGGTGCGGCGCGAGCTGCTGGAGGAATCGGGCATCGACCACGTCGGCGAGCTGCAGCCGCTCGGCACCCTGCAGCGCGACTGCGAAGCCGGCATCGAAGGCAATACGCTGCGCCACCCCCAGCTGTGGCACCTGTTCCTGATGCGCGCCGATGGCCCGCTGCCCGAAACCTTCGACCACGTGGCCATGGGCAGCCCCGAGGAAGACGGCCTGGTGTTCTCGTTCAGCTGGCTCGCGGCCGGCGACGACACAGCCAGCTTCACCCTGCCCTACCGGCAGGCCATCGAGCGCGTGCGCGCGGCCCTGCTCGCAGCCTAGGGCTCGTCGCCAGGTGCTTCGGGCTCACGCCAGCGCGCGAACCACCATGTAGAGCCCCAGCAGCGCCAGCCCGGCCAGGAAGCAGCGCCTGAACACCGCCACCGGCAGCCGCTTGCGCAGCCAGGTGCCGATCGCCATGCCGCCGAGGGCCGGCACCAGCATCGCGAGTGATCCCCCCACCGCCGCCACCGGATAGCCGCCGTTGCCCGCGAGCCCGATGGCAAGCACCACGGTCGAGGTGGTGAACGAAATGCCCATCGCCTGGATCAGCGCATCGCGCTGGAAGCCCAGGGCCTGCAGATAGGGCACGGCCGGCACCACGAACACGCCGGTCACCGCCGTGACCAACCCGGTGGCGGCGCCCACCACCGGCCCGAGCCAGCGCTCGTGCGCCGCCGGCACCTGCAGCTGCCGTCCCGTGAGGCCCCAGAGCGCGTAAGCCACCAGCGCCACGCCCAGCGCCACCGAGGCCCCTTCGCCCGCCGGCACGCCGAGCCACAGTGCGCCGCCCAGGGTGCCCGCCACGATGCCCGCCTGCAGGCCGCCGATGCGGCGCAGCACCGGCCAGAAGCTCGCGCGCGGCCCGGTCTGCCAGAGGTTGGTGACGAGCGATGGCGCGATCAGCAGCGCCGCCGCGCGCACCGGCGGCATCCAGAGCGCAAGCAGCGCCATCGACACCGTCGGCAGCCCGAGCCCGATCACGCCCTTGACCACGCCGGCCAGGAGAAACACCAGGGTGGCCGCCGCCCAGTGGCCCGTTGCCAGTTCTGCAAGATCATTCGAAATCGTCATTGCGGCGCAGTCTGCCGGCCACCGCCGCGCCTGGAAATGCGGCATTCGCGCAGCCGGCCTCAGGCACAGGCTGAGGCTCCCGTGCTACCTTGCGGCCTCACCATGCGATTCGATCTCACCGACCTGCGGCTTTTCCTCCATGTGGTCGAGGCCGGCAGCCTCACGGCCGGCGCGGCACGCTCGCACATGACGCTCGCCTCGGCCAGCCAGCGCGTGCGCGGCATGGAAGACGCCCTCGGCAGCCCGCTGCTCACGCGCCATGCGCAGGGCGTGCGCCCGACCGAGGCCGGCCGCACGCTGCTGCACCATGCGCGCGTCGTGCTGCAGCAGATGGAGCGCCTGCGCGGCGAGCTCGGCGAGTACGGCCAGGGCCTCAAGGGCCATGTGCGGCTCATGTGCGGCACCTCGGCGCTGACCGAGCACCTGCCCGAGGTGCTGAGCCGCTTTCTCATGCAGCATCCGCGCATCTCGGTCGACCTCGAGGAGCGCCCCAGCCCCGACACCGTCGATGCGCTGCGCGGCGGCCGCTGCGACATCGGCATCGTCTCGGACGCCATCGACACCGAGGGCCTCGAATGCCATCCGTTCCGCCGCGACGACCTGGTGCTGGTGATGCCGCGCGGCCATGCGCTGGCCGGGCGCCGGCGCGTGATGCTGGCCGAGGTGATCGACAGCGAATTCGTCGGCCTGCCCGCCGACAGTGCGCTGCAGCTGCTGCTCACGCAGCACGCCCGCGCGCTCGGCAAGCACCTGGCGTACCGGGTGCGCGTGGGCAACTTCGAGGCCGTGTGCCGCATGGTGGCGCATGGCATCGGCGTGGGCATCGTGCCGCAGACGGCGGCCGAACGCTGCGCCCGCTCGATGAAGATCGCGCGCGCCGCGCTCGGCGACGCCTGGGCCGAGCGCACGCTGATGGCATGCGTGCGCTCGTCGCAGGAACTGCCGCTCAATGCGCGGCGCATGCTCGAGCACCTGGTGGCACCGGTGGAACAGGTGGCGGCGAAGTAGCCGCGGCGCCCTTCCCCGGGCGGCTCAGCGCGCCGGTGCGGCGAGCAGTTCCGCCATCTTCTGCAGCGCCGCTTCCGGCGTCGGCGCGATGTGGATCGAGCAGGCCAGCATGAGGTTCAGCGGCTGCCCGAAGTCCTCCACCGCGATGCCGCTGCCGCTCTCGCGCAGCACCCCGGCCGCATCGGGCGCGCACTGCAGCGCCGCGCGGGCACGGTCGGCATAGCTGCCTGCGGGCACGCCGTAGGCCACGACCGGAATCTGCAGCGCCACCGCGGCGCCCACCTCGAACACCGTGCCCGAATCGGGCTCCAGGCCGCGGAAGCACGCGAGATTGGCCACCACGCCGTCGGCGCCGCGAAGGCGCTGCATGTTGGCCTGGAAGATCTGCATTTCCGGCGCCTGTGCAGCCGGCTCCTCGTTGCCGTCGGCCGGCAGCAGGGCCGCCAGCCCCAGCGCGTCGCAGGCCGCCGCGAGCCGCACGAAGTGCTCCCTGGCGTCCGGGCGAAAGACGTCGGGGCCGGCAAGGTAGATCCGCGGGCGCGCCGGGTTGTCAGGGGATGTGTCCATGAAGGGCACATCTTAGGTTTTTGCGGCCCGCCGTACTACGATGGCACTTCCTCACGACGAAGGAGCCGCCATGCCTCTCTATCTGATCGAGCGCAATTTTGCGGATCAACTCGAGGTCTCGCCCGAGGCCGCGGCCGGCATCATCCGCGTCAACGACGACGTCGGCGTGCGCTGGCTGTATTCGTTCCTCAGCGCCGACAAGAAGAAGACGTACTGCCTGTACGAAGCCCCCGGCATCGAGCCGATCCGCGAGGCGGCACGGCGCAACGGACTGCCGGCCGATGTGGTGGTCGAGGTCGGCGAGCTGCGCCCGCCGCCGCTGCCGGCCGACCTCCTGTCGGCCTGAAGTTCATTTTGCCCGCGGGTCGTCCGCCGGATTGACGTAGGTCACGCCCCAGGGGCCGGTGCCGTGCAGCTGCACCACCGTTTCCTCGCTGGTCCAGGCGAAGTGCGGCGTCTTGGGCTGCAGGATCATCATGCCGCCCGCAACCACCGGCATCGACTTCTGCATGTCGAGCTTGTCGCCCAGGCCCATGTGGAAGGTGCCCGAGAGCACGGTCACCCGCTCGACGGCCGGATGCCAGTGCGACGGAATCCGGTAATTGGCCGGCACCTTGAGGCGCACCGTGAAAGGCACGGCCTCGCTCATCGGGCCTTCGATCACCGCGAGCTTCGCGCCGGGCGGCAGCGAGGGAACATCGGCCCATTTGAGGTCGGCGGGCGAGATCATCCGGTGATCGCCGGACTGGGCCCAGCTGGTGGCGATGCCCGCGATCAGGGCGGCGCCGATCGCCCAGGCGGCAAATGGCTGGCGTGTCATGGTGAGCTTCCTTTCCTTCCGTGTCACCGGCGAAGCGCCGCCGGAGCGCGAGCGAGAGCTGCGGCTGCGTCTACAGCCGCACCACGTCGCCCTTGAGCGAATAGAGGATCGCGACCACCTCGTTCTTCTCGGCCTGGTCGTAGCCGTTCTTGGTCATGGCCGCGACGATGTCGTCCATTGCGGCGACCAGCTCCTGCTCGCTGATGTTCATGCCCTTGTGGGCCGACACCAGGTCCTTGCCGGTGTAGCACTGCGGGCCGCCGCTGCCGGAGCAGAGGAACTCGACCACATGGCGCTCGACCTCGGCGCGGTTGCTGTTCGCAAAGCGCGAACGGATGAGCGGGTTGGTGTAGTGGTTCTCGACGACGTCGGTGACGAGCCGCTGGATGCGCTCCTCTCCACCAAGTCGTTCGTACAGGGTTGCAGGCATGGGGCGCACTCCTTCGGGTTGAGGGCCCGGCGGCGCCGAGCCCGAGACCCGAAGTTAGGCCTGGGCGCGCGGCCGCGCATCGCCCGAATTGACCATTTCGCGCCGGGCCACCCCGGCAATCAGGATGGCTCCAGGCCCTCGGCGACGCGGTGGCGGTGCGCCCAGGCCGCGGCTTCGGTGCGGCTGCGGCAGTCGGTCTTGGAGAGGATGTGGCGCACGTGGTGCGCCACCGTGTGCGGGCTGATGAACAGGCGCTCGGCGATCGCCTGGTTGCTGCAGCCGGCGCAGAGCAGCCGCAGCACGGCAAGCTCGCGCCGGCTCAGGCCCTCGGGGGACGCGGACGGCATCGCGCCGGCGCCTGCCAGTTCGCGCTGCAGCGCCTCGCAGCGCCGCGCCAGGCTGGCCATGCCCAGTTCGCGGCCGAGCGCAAGTGCCGCATCGAGCTGCGTGCCCGCGGCCGCTGCATCGCCGCGCGCGGCCAGCCAGCGCGCCCATTCGAAGCGGCTGTACGCCAGCCAGGGGCGGCCGCCGCAGCGCTCGTCCAGCGCGACCGCGGCCTCCAGATGCGCCGCGGCTTTTGCATCGTCGCCGGCCAGCGCGGCCAGCATGCCGCGGTAGCGGTCCACGGCGCCGAAGCAGGCGATGTTGGTGCCGGTCACCACGTTGCGGCCGGCGTAAGGCGCGAGCAGCCGGTACAGCAGCGCCGCGCCCGGCCGGTCGCCGAGGCGGGCGCAGACCTCGGCCGCAAAGACGGTGTTGGTCAGCCACATGCCGTCGCGCGCAATGCCGGCAAAGCCGTCGGCCGCGAGTGCCTCGTAGGCCTCGCGGGCCGGCTCGTGCAGGTCGAGCTCGGTACAGATCAGTGCGAGGCCGGGCTGCCAGAGGCTGTCGCGCGGCACGCTGCCGACCAGGCCGCGCAGCACCGGCAGCACCTCGCCAAGGCGGCCCTGGTGCCGCCGCAGCACGAAGATCTGCAGGCTGTAGGCGCCCTGCGCATTGCCGGGCAGGAAGCGCTGCCCGATCGTGAAGGTCTGGCCGGCCAGCCGTTCGGCATCCGCAAAGCGGCCCTCGTAGGCGGCGAGCAGCGTGAGGCTGGCGAGCCCCATGGCCTGCATGAAGGGCTGGCGGATCGCATCCGCCACCCGCGCATGGACCTGCGCCAGCGGGCGCGCCGCGGCGAGTTCTCCCTTCTCGACCAGGTCGCCGAAGTACCAGCCGGCCAGCGCGTCGACCCACTCCATGTGGCCGGCATGCTCGGCCACTTCGAGTGCCTCGCGCGCGCAGCGCAGGCGCTCGTCGAGCTGGGCGGGATCGGCGCGCGCCGGCAGGATCGCGGCCAGCGCCTTGAACAGCGGGTGCGGCATCGCCAGTTCGCGCGCCAGCGCAACGGCCTGGTGCTGCGCCGCGTTGGCCTGCGGCTGGCGGCCGCAGAAGATGCAGGCGCGGCACAGCGCGGCCAGCAGATCGACCCGCAGCGCGGCGTCGAAACCGTCTGACGGCGCCAGCGCCTCTTCGAGCAGCGCCGCCGCCTGCTCGCCCGGGCGGCTGATGCGCCAGCCGTTGTTCTCGAAGCCGAGCGCCGCCTGCGCGAACAGGTCCGCGTCGCCGAGCGTGCGCGCCAGCGTGGCCGCTTCCAGGAAGGTGGCGGCACTGGCGTCGTTCTCGCCGGCATGCATCTGCACCGCACCGAGCGCCAGCAACAGCGCGCCATGTCGCGCGCGCTCGGCCGGCAGCCAGCGCTCCTGCAACTGCAGCGCGAGGCGGTAGCAGCGCAGGGCTTCTTCGTGCGCCATCAGCGCCACGGCGCGCGCGGCGGCCTGCTGCGCGATGTCCAGCGCGCGCGCCGCGTTGCCCGCGGGCAGGGCCGCGGCCGCATGGTAGGCGAGCTGCGCCAGCACCGCGTCGAGCCGCCCGGCGTGGCGCGCCTCGAGCGACTCGGCGATGCGCCCATGCAGCGCGACGCGGCGCGCCGCGGGCAGCTCGTCATAGAGCACCTCGCGGATCAGCACGTGGCTGAACTGGTACTGCGGCCCGGGCGGCACGGCCTCGATGACGCGCTGCGCCAGCGCCTCGTCGAGCCTGCCTAGCAACGCGGCCTCGCTGCCGGCGCCGGCCAGCTCGGCCAGCAGCGGCAAGTCGAAGTCGCGGCCGATGCATGCGGCGATCGCGAGCAGTTCGCAGCACGGCGCCGAGAGCTGGTTGAGCCGCTGGCCGATCACCGCGCGGATGCCGCTCGGCACGGTCTCGGCCCGCGCCGCGGCGGCGTGCGGGTCGTTGCCGCAGGGGCCCTGCTGCAGGAAGCGCAGCGTCTCGACCAGGTACAGCGGGTTGCCCTCGGTGCGGCGATGCATGGTCGCGATCACGGCGGGCGGCGGCGTCACGGCGCTGGCCGCGGCCACCATCCGCTCGGTTTCCTCGAGGCTCAGCCCTTGCAGCGGCAGGCGGCAGAACTGCCGGGTGTTCAGCAGCTCGGCCAGGGTGGCAGCCAGCGGATGCTGGCGCGACAGGCCGGCCTCGCGGTAGGAGCCGAGCAGCAGGATGCGGGATTCGCCGACGTCCTGGGCGATGAAGGCCAGCAGCCGCAGCGACGAGGCGTCGGCCCAGTGCAGGTTGTCCAGGATCAGCAGCAGCGGACGCAGCGTCGCCACCTGGCGCCAGAAATGCGTGATCGAGGCAAACAGCCGGAAGCGTGCCTGGTCGCCCTCGCCGATCGCCGGCAGCGCGATGCCGGGGGGCAGCCGCCCGGCGAGCTCGGGCGCGATCTCGACCGCCGCGGCGGCCTCGCGCCCGAGCAGCGCGGGCAGGCGCTCGTCGCGGCAGGCCCGCAGGCAGGCCTGCATCGCGCGGCTCCACGGCAGGAAAGGCGGCGCGCCGGGTTCCTCGAGGCAGCGGCCCCACAGGGTCAGCATGCCGCGCCGCAGGGCCAGCGTCGCCACCTCCTGGGCGAGCCGCGTCTTGCCGATGCCGGCCTCGCCGCTCAGCATGACGACGCGGCCGCGCCCGGCCAGCGCCCCGCCGAGCGCATCGTGCGCCAGCTGCAATTCGCCGCGGCGCCCGACGAAGGGCTCGCTCGCGCCCGCCACCGCCGCTCCCGCGGCAGGCGCCGCACCGCAGGCCGGACATGGCGCATCGGCATGCAGGCGAACGCGCCCGCAGCGATGACAGCCGATCCGGTCCAGTGCAGCCATGCCGCTCCTTGTGCTTTGCCGGCCACGGGACCGGCAAGCGCAAGTCTGCGCGCGGCGAATGCCTATAGGACTTAGGACTTACGCGACGGTGAAGGGAGGCCGAGAGCCCGGCAGCTCCGATGCCCGCACATCGCGGCGCGCGCGCAGCACCCACGGCGTGGCCAGCAGGGCCAGCAGCCGCACCAGCGCAATCTCCTGCGGCGTCCAGCGCGCGCGTGTGCCGAGCACGTTGAAGGTGGCCGCGCATCGGCCGTCTTCCAGCAGCGGCACGTTCACCACCGCGCGCAGGCCCAGCGCGGCAATGAGGGCGTGGTCGTCGAACACCTCGGCCAGCGCCGCCTCCCCTTCACCGACGAAGACCTCGGCGCGCAGCAGCAGCTGCTGCGTCCATGGCGTGAGCGTCTTGCGCTTGCGGCCGGCCACCGGGTAGGCCTGCGGGTCGGATGACCAGAGGCGCTGCAGCTGCACTTCGTCCGGCGGATCGCCCGGGGCCGTCGCGTTCAGGTTCACCGTGAGCAGCCCCGGCCCGAGCAGCGCGCGGCGCGCCGACTCGATGTGCCCCAGCGCGGCATCGACCGTGGCGGCCCGCGGCAAAGCGTCGCACAGCCGCTCGCACACTTCGGTGGACAGCCCCTCAGTCAAGCTTGATCCCGAGGTCCTTGATGACCTTGCCGTAGCGCTCGGTGTCCCTGCGCAACGCGGCGGCCAGCTGCTCGGGCGTGCTCTTCACCAGCTCGACGCCGATCGCATCCATGCGGGCGCGCACCTCGGGCACCGCCAGGGCCTTGTTGATTTCGGCATTGAGCCGCGCGACCAGCTCGGCGGGCATGCCCGCCGGTCCGAATGCGGCGTACCAAACGCTCATCTCATAACCGGGCAGCGTCTCGGCGACGGTGGGCGTGTCGGGCAGCAGCGCGGAGCGCCTGGGCTCCGTCACGGCCAGGAGGCGCAGCTTGCCCGCCTTGACGTGCGGCAGCGTCTGCGTGCCGGCGGAGAACAGCACCTGGGTCTGGTTGGCCACGGTGTCGAGTACCGCCGGCGCGCCGCCCTTGTAGGGCACGTGCAGCATGTCGATGCCGGCCGCCTTCTTGAACATCTCGGCGCTCAGGTGGTTGGTGGAACCGCCGCCGGCCGAGGCGTATGCCAGCTTGCCGGGGTTGGCCTTGGCATAGGCGATGAACTCGCGCAGGTCCTTGGCCGGCACCGAGGGGTTGACCACCATCGTGTTGATCACGTTGGCCACCAGCGCAATGGGCGTGAAGTCATCCGCGCCCTTGAAGGGCATGCCGGGCATCAGCGCGGGATTCATCGCGTGCGTGCTCATCGAGCCGATCAGGAGCGTGTAGCCGTCGGGCCTGGCCTTGGCGACGAAGTTGGAGCCGATGTTGCCGGAAGCGCCGACGCGGTTGTCGACCACCACCGGCTGGCCCATCGACTTGCCGAGCTGCTCGGCAATGGCGCGCGCCAGGATGTCGGTCGAGCCGCCGGCGGCCCAGGGGACGACCAGCGTGATCGGCTTCTCGGGGTAGGTGGCCGGCGCGGCCTGCGCGGCGCATGAGAGGGCCAGCAGAAGCAGGCCCCGCAAGGCACGTTGGAGCATGGTGATGTCCTTGGAACGAAGGTGAGGAAGTTGAAGCAAGACGAGATGGAAATCAGCGGCCCACGGCATAGCCCTGCATGCCGCGCGGGTTGGCGCCGGCACGCAGCACCAGCCGGCCCTGCACGTCGTGTTCGCGGCTGCAGGCGGACATGCGGCTTTCGGACCAGGCATCGCCAACCTGCACCTGGTGGCCCATTGCGCGCAGCTGTTCGAGCGTCTCGGGGTCGAAGCGCGATTCCAGCGTGAGCGTGTTGAGCGTGGTCTGGCGCGGCCAGAAGGAGCCGGGGGCATGCTTGACGTGCCAGGCCGGCGCGTCGATGGCCTGCTGCAGGTTGAGGCCGTGCACCGCATGGCGCAGGAAGAAGCCGACCGACCACTGGTCCTGCTGGTCGCCACCGGGCGTTCCGAACGCCATGCAGGGCTCGCCGTCGCGCAGCGCCATCGACGGCGACAGCGTGGTGCAGGGCGCGACGCGCGGCTCGAGCGAGCTGGGCAGCCCCTCGTCGAGCCAGCTCATCTGCAACCGCGTGTTCAGCGCGAAGCCCAGCGCCGGAATCGCGGGGCTCGAGGACAGCCAGCCGCCCGAAGGCGTGGCCGCGACCATGTTGCCGTGCCGGTCGATCACGTCGATGTGGCAGGTGTCGCCCACGAAGATCTCGCGCTCCGCCCATTCGGCGACCGGCGGCAGCGCGGCGAAAGTGGGTTCGCCGACGCCGAAGCGCGTGTCGGCCGTGCGCAGGGTTCGCGCACTCACGTCCAGGTCGGGCAGGCGCGGCGCAAGGCCGAGCGGCTCGCCGGGCCGCAGCACATCGGACGCGCGCCCTGGATCGACCATGGCCCAGCGTTCGCGCAGGTAGGCATCCGACAGCAGCGCCTGCTGCGCATCGGCGCGCGCGCCGGACGCCGCGCCATACCATGCCAGCCGGTCGGCCAGGGCCAGCTTGGCGGCTTCGGTGATGCGGTGCACGAAGCCCGCCGTGCCAGGCGCATGCTGCTCGAGCCCCGCATGGCGCAGCATGCCGATCTGCTGCAGGAACGCCGGCCCCTGGCTCCAGAAGCCGCACTTCGCGACCGTGTAGCGGCCGAACTGCGCCGTGAGCGGCGCCTCGGTGGCAACGCGCCATGCGGCCATGTCCTCGTAGCGCAGCAGGCCGGCATGCGCCTCGCCGCTGCTGTCGCGCACGGCCGTGCCGCGGCAGTAGCTGTCGATCTCGCGCGCCACGAAGCCCTGCTGCCAGGTGCGGATCGCCGCATCGATCACGCCGGTGCGGCCGCTGCCTTCGCGCTCGGCGGTCTCGACGATGCGGCTGTAGGTGGCGGCCAGCGCCGGCAGCCGGAACAGCGACCCCGGCTGGGGCAGCTTGCCGCCGGGCAGCCACACCTCGGCCGACGAATGCCAGTGTTCGAGGAACAGGCCGCGCACGGCAAGAATTGCCTCGGCGACGCGCGGCACCAGCGGAAAGCCGTCGCGCGCATAGCCGATCGCCGGAGCGAGCACGTCGGCGAGCGACCAGGTGCCGTGCTCGCGCAGCATGGTGAGCCAGGCAGGGAACGCACCCGGCACCGTGGCCGCCAGGAGGCCGATGCCCGGCACCTGCTCGAAGCCGAGCGCGCGAAACGCCGCGGCGCTGGCCTCGGCCGGTGCGCAGCCCTGTCCGCGGACGGCATGCATGCGCCGCTCGCGTTCGCTCCACAGCAGGATCGGCACCTCGCCACCGGGGCCGTTGAGATGCGGCTCCACCACCTGCAGCACGAAGCCGGCGGCCACGGCGGCGTCGAAGGCGTTGCCGCCGCGCTCGAGCACGCCCATCGCGGTCTGCGAGGCCAGCCAGTGGGTCGAAGAGGCGACGCCGAAGGTGCCGGCGATTTCAGGACGGGTCGTGAACATCCGGCCGAGTGTAGAAACAACGAATAGCTGCTTCTGCATATTTTCTGATGAATCCATGCATTGGCTGCTATGGCTCTCGCATAGGATCGGCGGCATGCCGGCGCCGACACTGCAACACCTCACGCCGCGGCTCAAGCTGCGCCACTTCGCCCTTCTCGCGGAACTCGAGCGCCAGCGCTCGGTCAGCCGCGCGGCGCAGCATCTCGGCCTGAGCCAGCCCACCGTCACGCGCGCGCTGGGCGAGATCGAGAACATCTTCATGGCGCCGCTGTTCACGCGCGGCCGGCGCGGGCTGGAGCCCACGGCCGCGGGCCTGCTGGTGCTGGCGCGGGCGCGGGTTGCGCTGGCCGATGCGCAATCGCTGGGCGAGGACCTGGCCGCGCTCGGCACCGGGCTGCAGGGACGGCTGCGCATCGGGGTCATTCCCTTTCTTTCGCGCGTCACGCAGGACGCCGTCTGGCAGCACCTGCTGGCGGTGCGGCCGCGCCTGGGCTTCGTGGTCGAAGAGGCCACGACCCATGCGCTCGTGCAGGCCGTGCGGGCGCGCACGCTGGACTGCGCGATCTGCCGCTTCACGCCGGCCAGCGCCGAAGCTGGGCTGGCACAGCAGTTCCTCTACGAGCAGGAACCGCGCCTCGTGGTGTCGCGCGCGGCCGCCCAGCGGCTGCTGCGGCGCGGGCTCGACTGGGAGGCCTTCGTGTCCTTGCACTGGATCTTCCCGCCGGCGGACACGCCGATCCGCCAGATGATCCATTCGATCTTCGCCTCGGCCGGGCAGCCGGTGCCGGTGCCCCTGCTGGAGGCCTACGCGCACAAGACGCTGGTGTCGGTGCTGCGGCACATGCCCGACGCGATCACCATCCTGCCCGACGACATTGCGCAGGAGGTGGCCGACGCGAGCGGCGCCCGCGTGATGCCCCAGCGCCTGCAGTGGAACCTGCCGCCCGTGGGCGTGGTACGGCTGCAGGATGCGGCCAACGCGACCATCGTGGATGCGATGGCCGAGGCGCTTCGCAGCGCGCGGCCCTAGCGGCTCGAAAGCGCCTGGGTGGCAGTGGCCAGCCCGGCATCCGCCTGGCTGCGGAACTGCCGCGGCGTGACGCCGCTCTGCAGCCTGAAGCGGCGGCTGAAGTACACGGCGTCGCCGAAGCCGCACTGCCGCGCGATGTCGCCGATGCGGGCGTTCGAGGTCACCAGCAGTTCCTTCGCGCGCTCCAGGCGGCGCTCGGTCACGAGTTCGGTGAAGGTGCGCTGGGTCTGCTTCTTGAGCAGGTGCGCGAGGTAGTTGGGCGAAAGCATGGCGGCCGCCGCGGCGTCGTTGAGCGACATCTCCTCGGCCAGGTGCTCGCGCACGTAGCGCATCACGCGCTGCAGCGCATCGTGGCCCGCGCTGCGGCCGCTCTGCAGCGCCGCCTGCGCGAGCAGCGGCGCCTCGTGCCGGTGGCAAACCAGCGCCATCAGCTGCAGCAGGATGCCGCGGATCGCGCCCACGGCACCGAAGCGCCGCCCGCGGTTCAGCGCGGCAAGCTCATCGAGCCATCCGAGGATGCGCGCGAAATCGGCATCGCCGAAGTGGAAGTCCATGTATTCCTGGAACAGGAAGGGTGCGAGCTCCGGCTGGCGCGCGGCCGGCACCTCCTCCAGGTCGAGCGCCTCGACCGCGAGTTCGGGCCAGAGAAAGCCCTGGTCGAAGTTCACGATGGCATAGCGCGCGCCGGGCGGATGCGGCACCACGTGCACGCGGTAAGGCAGCACGAAGCTCAGGTGCCCCGCGGTGAACGGCCGCACCGCGCCGCCAACTACCTGTTGCGAGCCGCCGTGGATGCTGACCTGGATCTGGAAATACTCGTGCCGGTGCGGGCGCGCGAGCACGTCGCGCGCGCCTTCGAAGCGGATGTCGAAGTCGAGGTGGTTCGCGCGCTCCTGCATGCCATAGAGGCGCAGGCTGCTGGATGGAAGAGCCGACGACATGGCGCGATGGTAAGCCCCTCGCCCAGGGCCGCCCCGACAGGCGGGACGGTGTTGCTTTCGTCCTGTTTTTGCGTAGATGCGTGCGCAAGCGCCGCCGCGGCGCGCTCCAGAATGGCCCGGCCGGCTGCGGCCGGCCTTCATCGCCTTTCATCAAAGATCCAGGAGACAAAGACCATGTCCAATTCACGACGCGGCCTGCTGGCCGGTTCCGCCGCCGTGGCCGCCAGCGCCATGGCCGGCTGCGCGCTGCCGGCCGGCGGCGCATCGCGCCCGGCGCCCACGCCCTTCACGGTCGCACAGGCTACGGTGCCGATCGTCGGCAGCGAGCAGGCGTTTCCGGTGCGCCGCATCTACTGCATCGGCCGCAACTATGCGGCCCATGCGCGCGAGATGGGTTCCGACCCGAGCCGCGAACCGCCCTTCTTCTTCCAGAAACCGGCGGATGCGATCCAGGTCGTCACGCCCGGCACCGTGGCCGACCATCCGTACCCCTCGCTCACCAAGAACTACCACTACGAGGTGGAACTGGTGGTCGCGCTCGGCAAGGGCGGGCGCAACATCGCGGCGGCGGATGCGCTGGACCTGGTCTACGGCTACTCGCTCGGGCTGGACATGACCCGGCGCGACCTGCAGCGCGAGATGGGCGACCAGAAGAAGCCCTGGGAGATCGGCAAGAGCTTCGACCGCTCGGCGCCGATCGGGCCGATCCATCCCGTGGCCAAGGTCGGCCACTACACCGACGGCGCGATCTGGCTCAAGGTGAACGGCCAGACCAAACAGAACGCCACGCTCAAGCACATGATCTGGTCGGTGGCGGAGCAGATCAGCCGCCTGTCGCAGGCTTTCGAGCTGATGCCCGGCGACATCATCTATTCGGGCACGCCCGAGAACGTGGGACCGGTGGTGCGCGGCGATGTGATCGAGATCCACATCGACGGCCTGCCGAACCTGTCGGTGCGCATCGTCTGATGGATGCGCCGGCCGGCTAGCTGCCGGCCACCTTCATGCGGTTGACCAGCACCGAACCCGTGGTCTTGGCGCCAAAGGTGTAGGCATCGGCGCCGATGGCCTCGATGCCCATCAGCATGTCCTTGAGGTTGCCGGCAATGGTGATCTCATGCACCGGGAAGGCGATCTTGCCCTTCTCGACCCAGAAGCCGCTCGCGCCGCGCGAGTAGTCGCCGGTCACGTAGTTCACGCCCTGCCCCATCAGCTCGATCACGAAGAGGCCGGTGCCGAGCTTGGCGAGCATGGCGTCGAGATCGTCGCCCGGCTGGGTGAGGCGCGAGCTCAGGATCAGGTTGTGCGAGCCGCCGGCGTTGCCGGTGGTCTTCATGCCCAGCTTGCGCGCGGAATAGGTCGACAGAAAGTAGCCTTCGAGCCGGCCCGCATCCACCACCTTGCGCGCACGGGTCACCACGCCTTCGTCGTCGAAGGGCGAGCTGCCCTTGCCGCGCAGGATGTGCGGGTCTTCGGCCACGTCGATGTGCTTGGGCAGCACCGGCTTGCCGAGCGAATCGAGCAGGAAAGTGCTCTTGCGGTACAGCGCCCCGCCGCTCACAGCCTGCACCAGCCCGCCCAGCAGGCCCACGGCCAGCGGCGACTCGAACAGCACCGGGCATTCGGTGGTCTTGATCTTGCGCGACTTGAGCCGGCTCAGCGCCCGTTCGGCGGCATAGCGGCCCACCGCCTGCGGGCTGGCCAGCTCGCCGGCCGAGCGCATGGAGCTGTACCAGGAGTCGCGCTGCATGTCGTCGCCCTTGCCGGCGATCGGCGCGACCGAGATGGAATGCCGCGAGCTGGCGTAGCCGCCGCGGAAGCCGTGCGTGTGGGCGCTGAAGAAGTGGCTCTGCTGGGCCGAGACGCCCGCGCCTTCGCTGTTGGTGATGCGCTTGTCGGTCGAGAGCGCCGCCTCTTCGCATTCGAGCGCGAGCCGGGCGGCTTCTTCGCTGGTCACGCTCCAGGGATGGAACAGGTCGAGCTCGGGGTGCTCCTTGGCGATGTCTTCCTCGTCGGGAAGGCCGCTGACCGGGTCTTCGGCGGTGAAGCGGGCGATGTCGTAGGCCGCCTGCACGGTCTGGGCGATGGCGGCCTCGGAGAAGTCGGAGGTGCTGGCGTTGCCGCGGCGGTGGCCCACGTAGACCGTGATGCCGAGCGACTTGTCGCGGTTGCGCTCCACGTTCTCGAGTTCGCCCTTGCGGACCGAGACGCTGAGGCCGCAGCCCTCGGAGGCCTCGGCGCCGGCGTCGGTGGCACCGAGCTTCTTGGCGTGGGCCAGGGCCGTGTCGACCAGGTTTTCGAAGAAGGAGCGGCTGTAGGCGAAGCCGGAATCGGCGCGCGAGGAGGATGTCGTCATGTGGTGGCTATGATACTTGCGCCCCCCATATCCCGTTTTGTCCCGGCTTTCCGTTGCGCATTGCACGCGTTGCAACGCCGCACGGTGCGGCCCAGAATCCACCCCATGTCCCGCAAACCCAAAAAAGGCTATTTCGTCCGTGGCCAGTTCGTTGCCGAAGGCAGCGAGCTCGACCTGGAGCTCAAGCGCGAGCTCAAGGGCACCGACGAAGCCAGCCGCACCGATCTCAAGCGCGAAAGCGACGAACTGCAAAAGCTCGGCACCGAGCTGCTCGGCCTGCGCGCCGGCCTGTTCGATGCGCTGCCGCTGGGCGAAAAACTGGTCGACGCCGTCGCCGAGGCCAAGCGCATCACCAACTTCGAGGGCAAGCGGCGGCAGATGCAGTTCATCGGCAAGCTGATGCGCAAGCTCGAACCCGAAGTGCTCGAAGCCGTGAAGCTCGCCCTGACCGAGCAGAACAGCGTGCCCGCGGCCGAAACCGCCGCGCTGCACGAGGCCGAGCGCTGGCGCGACCGGCTGATTGCCGACGACGATGCGCTGGGCGGCTGGATCGAAACCCACCCCGCCACCGATTCGCAGCAGCTGCGCGCCCTGGTGCGCCAGGCCCGCAAGGACCTGAAGGCCGGGCCCGCCGGCGAGGCGCCGCGCCAGGGCAAGGCCTACCGCGAGGTCTTCCAGCTGGTGCGCGCGCAACTCGCGGTGCACGGTGGTGCGGACCATGCGGCGGCGGCTGCCGCGCAGGACCGGGAAGAGGACGCATGAGCCATCTCTCTTTCTCCCTCCCCTTCCGGGGGAGAGCCGGGGTGGGGGCATGCGGCGCATCCATCGGGCGCCCTGGCTGCCCCCATCCCAACCTTCCCCCGGAAGGGGAAGGAGCAACACCATGACCACACCCGACCCCGTCCGCATCGGCATCGTCTCCATCAGCGACCGCGCCTCCAGCGGCACCTACGAGGACAAGGGCCTGCCCTCGCTGCAGGCCTGGCTAGCCCGCGCGCTCAAGAATCCGATCGATTTCGAGGCCCGGCTGATTCCCGACGAAGCGGCCCTCATCAGCGCCACGCTGATCGAGCTGGTGAACGCCGGCTGCTCGCTGGTGCTGACCACCGGCGGCACCGGCCCGGCGCTGCGCGACGTGACGCCCGAGGCCACGCTGGCCGTGGCCCACAAGGAAATGCCCGGCTTCGGCGAGCAGATGCGCCAGATCAGCCTGCGCTTCGTGCCCACCGCGATCCTGTCGCGCCAGGTGGCGGTGATCCGCGACCAAAGCCTGATCATCAACCTGCCGGGGCAGCCCAAGTCGATCGCGGAAACGCTCGAAGGGCTCAAGGACACCGAAGGCGTGCAGGTGGTGCCCGGCATCTTCGCGGCGGTGCCCTACTGCATCGACCTGATCGGCGGGCCGTACCTCGAAACGGACGACACGGTCTGCAAGGCCTTCCGGCCCAAGTCGGCCATCAGGCGCTGAGCGGGCCGGCCTCTTCCTCATCCGCATCGCGCCGGTGCGCGATGCGGTAGAGCAGCGGCAGCACCAGCAGCGTCAGCACGGTCGATGACAGGATGCCGCCGATCACCACCGTGGCCAGCGGCCGCTGCACCTCGGCGCCGGTGCCGGTGGCGATGGCCATCGGCACGAAGCCCAGCGATGCGACCAGCGCGGTCATCAGCACCGGCCGCAGCCGTGTGAGCGCGCCTTCGCGGATTGCCGCGTCGAGCGGCAGCCCGCCCTCGCGCAGCTTGCGGATGAACGAGATCATCACCAGCCCGTTGAGCACCGCCACGCCCGACAGCGCGATGAAACCCACCGCCGCCGAGATCGACAGCGGAATGCCGCGCAGCCACAGCGCGACGATGCCGCCCGTGAGCGCGAACGGAATGCCGGTGAACACCAGCAGCCCGTCCTTCAGGTTGCCGAACATCGCGAACAGCAGCGTGAACACCAGCAGCAGCGACACCGGCACCACCACCTGCAGCCGCTCGGCGGCCGAGGCCAGGTTCTCGTACTGGCCGCCCCAGGCCGTCCAGTAGCCCGGCGGAATGCGCACCTTGCGCATCGCCTCCTCGGCCTCGGCCACGAAGGAGCCGAGGTCGCGCCCGCGCACATTGGCGCTCACCACGATGCGCCGCTTGCCGTCCTCGCGGCTCACCTGGTTCGGGCCCGGCGCAAGCTCCAGCGTGGCGACTTCGCCGAGCGGGATGAAGCTGGCGCGCTGCGGGGCCTGCGCGCCCGCGCCCACGGGCAGCGCCAGCGGCAGGCGCTTGATCGCCTCCAGGTCGGTGCGCAGGTTCTCGGGCAGCCGCACGATGATGCCGAAGCGCCGGTCGCCGTCGAACAGCGTGCCCGCCTCGCGGCCACCCACCGCGATGGAGACCGCGTCCTGCACGTCGCCCACGTTGAGGCCGTAGCGCGCGGTCTTGCTGCGGTCGATGTTCACCGTGAGCATCGGCAGGCCCGTGGTCTGCTCGACCTTCACTTCGGCCGCGCCGGGAATCTTGCCCAATGCTTCCGACACCTCGGCCGCCGTCTTGTTCAGCACCTCCATGTCGTCGCCGAAGATCTTCACGGCCACGTCGCTGCGCACGCCCGAGATCAGCTCGTTGAAGCGCAGCTGGATCGGCTGCGAGAACTCGTAGTTGTTGCCCGGCAGCTTCTCGACTTCTTCCCGCACGGCGGACAGCAGCGCGTCGCGCGTGCGCCGCGATGTACCTTGGAATACGGGCCACTGGTCTTCGGGCTTCAGCATGATGTAGCCGTCGGAAATGTTCGGCGGCATCGGGTCCGACGCGATCTCGGCCGTGCCGGTGCGCGCGAACACGCGCTCGATCTCCGGAAACTTCGCCTTCAGCGTGCGTTCGATCTGCTTTTGCATCTCAATCGACTGCGTGAGGCTGGTGCCCGGAATGCGCAGCGCCTGGATGGCGAAGTCGCCTTCGCCCAGGCTCGGCACGAACTCCGTGCCCAGGCGCGTTGCCAGCAGCCCCGAGAGCAGCACCGCCACCACCGCCGTGGTGATGACCAGCGGCCTGGCCGCCATCGCGCGCGCCAGCAGCGGCTCGTAGCCGCGCCGGGCCCACTGCATCAGGCGGTTCTCCTTCTCGCTCACCTTGTGGCCGATGAAGAGCGCCACGGCCGCGGGAATGAAGGTGATCGACAGGATCATCGCCCCCAGCAACGCGATCACCACGGTGAAGGCCATCGGGTGGAACAGCTTGCCCTCCACGCCCGCGAGCGCAAAGATCGGCAGGTACACGACCATGATGATCAGCTGGCCGAACAGCAGCGGCCGCCGCGCCTCCTGCGAGGCCGCGAACACCTCGTGGAAACGCTCGCTGCGCGTCAGTACCCGCCCGTGCCTCGCCTGCGCATGCGCGAGGCGCCGCACGCAGTTCTCCACGATCACCACCGCGCCGTCGATGATGATGCCGAAGTCCAGCGCGCCCAGGCTCATGAGGTTGGCGCTGACCTTCTGGTTCACCATGCCGGTGAAGGTGAAGAGCATCGACAGCGGAATCACCAGCGCGGTGATCAGCGCCGCGCGCATGTTGCCGAGGAACAGGAACAGCACCGCAATCACCAGCACCGCGCCCTCGAACAGGTTCTTCTTCACCGTGGCAATGGCCTTGTCGACCAGCACCGTGCGGTCGTACACGGTGACGGCCTTCACGCCTTCGGGCAGCGTGCGGTTGATCTGCTGCATCTTCCTGTCGACCGCCTGCGAGACGGTGCGGCTGTTCTCCCCGATCAGCATGAACACCGTGCCCAGCACCACCTCGCGGCCGTTGTCAGTGGCCGCGCCGGTGCGCAGCTCCTGGCCGATGCCGACCTCGGCCACGTCGCGCACGCGCAGCGGCACGCCGGCCGCGCTCGCGCTGGAGCTCGCGAGGATCACGTTGCCGATGTCCTCCACCGACTTCACCTGGCCCGGCGCGCGGATCAGGTACTGCTCGCCGCGCTTCTCGATGTAGCCCGCGCCCACGTTGGCGTTGTTGCGCTCCAGTGCGCTGACCAGGTCGGCCATCGCAAGGCCGTGCGCCTGCAGCTTGGCGGGGTCGGGCGCGATCTGGAACTCCTTGGCATGGCCGCCGATGGAATTGATCTCGGTCACGCCCTTCACGTTGCGCAGCTGCGGCTTGATGATCCAGTCCTGGATCTCGCGCAGGTCGGTGGGCGTATAGGGCTTGCCGTCGGCCTTCTTCGCGCCCTCCTCGGCCTCCACGGTCCAGAGATAGATTTCGCCGAGCCCGGTCGATATCGGCCCGATCACCGGCGAGATGCCGCTGGGCATGCTCCCGCGCGCCGACTGGATGCGCTCGTTCACGAGCTGCCGCGCAAAGTAGATGTCGGTGCCGTCCTCGAAGATCACCGTCACCTGCGACAGGCCGTAGCGCGACAGCGACCGGGTCTGCTGCAGCCCCGGCAGGCCGGCCATCACCGTCTCGATGGGATAGGTCACGCGCTGCTCGGCCTCGAGCGGCGAGTAGCCGGGCGCGGCGGTGTTGATCTGCACCTGCACGTTGGTGATGTCTGGCACCGCATCGATCGGCAGCTTCTGGTAGCTGAAGACGCCGAGCGTCGCCATGCCCAGCACGGCCAGCAGCACCAGCCAGCGCTGCTCGATGGAAAACCGGATGACTCGTTCGAACATGCGGCGTCCTCAGTGGGTGTGGGTGGCAGAGCTCTTGCCCTGCTGCGACTTCACGACGAAGCTGCCGCTGGCGGCGTGGGCCGTGCCGGGCTTCAGGCCGCTCAACACTTCGATGCGCCGGCCGTCGCTGCGGCCGGTCTGCACCTGCTGCGGCATGAAGCCGCCCGGCACCTTGAGGAAGACGGTGGGCTTGTCTTCCACCGTCTGCACCGCGTCGGCCGACACCGTCACCGCGGCCTCGGCCTCCGACGAGACGAGCTCCACGTTCACGAACAGCCCGGGCCGCCAGATGCGCTGCGGATTCGTCACCGTGACGCGTGCCGTGGCGGTGCGCGTCTGCGCGCCGATCAGCGAGCCCACGTAGGACACCGTGCCGCTGGCCGCCTGCTCGAATGCGCTGGAGCGGATGGTCACCGGCTCGCCGATGCGCACCAGGTTCAGGTTGCTGGCGGCCACGCTGATCTCGGCCCACACGGTCGAGAGATCGGAAATGGTGAAGACGCTGGCGTCTTCCTTCACCGATTCGCCGAGCGAGATGTGCTTCTCGACCACCATGCCGTCGAAGGGCGCGCGCAGCTCGTAGCGGCCCAGGGCCGAAGAAGCGGGCGCGGCGCCCAGCGCCAGCAGCTTCTGGTTCGCATTGGCCACGGCGATCTGCGCCTCCTGCACGGCCTGCTGCGCCTGCAGGTAGTCCTGCTGGGCCGAGATCTTTTCTTCCCAGAGTTTCTTCTCGCGCTGGTAGGTGGTGCGGGCGAGCTCGAGCCGGCGCTGTGCCGACCGAAGCTCGCTGCGCTGCTCCGACAGCGTCGGGCTCGAGAGCACCGCCAGCACCTGTCCGCGCTTGACCTCCTGCCCGAGGTTGGCCGGCACGCTCTCGACCACGCCCGCCACGCGCGGCACCACGTGGGCCGTGCGGTCTTCGTTGAACTTGATCTCGCCGGGCAGCTGCAGCGTGGTCTTGATGCGCGCCGGGCCGGCACTTTCGATGGCCACGCCGGCGGCCTGGATCTGCGCGTCGGTGAAGGCGATCTTCTTCTCTTCTTCCTCGTTGTGCTCCTCGGCGGCATGGCCCTTGGCTTCGCCGTGGCCGTGGCCGTGCTCGTCCTTGCCCTCGGCCTTGCCTTCCTCATGGTGCTCGCCATCGGCATGCCCCTCGGCTTCCGAATGCCCCGCCGCTTCGGGCGCGGGCGGCGCAGTGCGCAGGATCATCGCGCCGGCGCCGAGGCCTAGCGCCAGCACGACCGCGATGGCGATCCACTGCTTCCTGCCGATGCGCTCGGCGAAAGACTTGCGTTCTTCTTCGGTGTTCATGATTGGTGCATTCCTTGTCAGCGCACGGCGGGTGCCGCATCAGGGGTTTCTTCATCGGCGCCGGTGCCGAGCAGCCGGTCGAGCTCGGCGGCCGCGCGGTGCGCCTCGGCCACGGCCAGCAGGTGCTGGTTGCGCACCTGGAACAGCGTGCGCTGCGCATCGAGCGCTTCTAGAAAGCTGAACTTGCCGAGCTCGAAGCCCCTGGCAGCGGCCTTGTAGGCGGCTTCGGCGCCGGGCAGTGCATCGCGCTGCAGCGTCAGGGCGGTGGCGCGCGCCGAGCGCAGGCGCTCGGTGGCCCGCGCCGCGTCGGCGCCCAGTTGCAGCTCGGCCGCGGCGAGCTCGTCGCGCGCCTTCTCTTCGCGGCTCAGCGCCTCGGCCACATTGCCGCGGTTGGTGTCGAAGATCGGCAGCGGCACCGACAGGCCCACCACGACCTGGTTGCGACTGCTGCCCATGCCCTCATCGGCCGGCACGCGCTTGGCGCCCAGCGACACCGTGACGTCGGGCACGCGCCGGGCCTGCTCCAGGTCCGACAGCGCCTGGCGCCGCTCGACCTCGAGCCGCGCCTGCCGCAGCACCGGCGCCGCGGAGAGCCGGCCCTCCACATCCGCCGCAGCAGCATCGGCCGGCAGCCGGTCGAGCGCGCCGTCCGCCTGCGTGAAGCGCGGGTTCGGGTTGCCCCAGAGCGCGGCCAATTGCTGGCGCGCCGAACGCAGCGCGCCTTCGGCCTGCAGCAGCTCGACGCGGATGCCGGCCTCGGCCACGCGCGCGCGGCTTTCTTCCAGCGGCGAGACCTTGCCGGCCGCCACGCGCTTGGCGGCGGCGCGGGTGGCCGCCTCTGCAAGCCCGACCGAATCCTGCGCCAGGCGCAGGCGCTCCTGCGCGGCCAGCACCTCGAAGAACAGCGTGATCACCGATGCGCGCAATTCGGAGCGCCGCGCGAGCAGCGCCGACGCGGCCTGGTCGCGCGCGCGCTCGGCCGCCGTCACGCGGGCCGCGCGCTTGCCGCCCAGCTCGATGGGCTGGCTCAGCTGCAGCGTGGTGGTGCGGTTGCCGCGGCGCAGGTCTTCCACCTGCGCCTCGAACACCGGATTGGGCCAGGCACCGGCCTGCAGCACGGCCGCATCGCCGGCCTCGCGCTCGCGCGAGGCGGACGAGAGCCCGGGATTGAAGCGCAGCGCAAGCGCGAGCGCGCTGCGCAGGTCCAGCGGGCCGGCGGGCTCCGCCGTTGCCGCGGCCGTGTGCCGGATCGGCGAAAGGTTGGAACCGGCAGCGGGTTGTGAAAATGCCGGGGGCACCGCCAAGGCCATGACGGCCAGCGGCACGAAGAGCGTGCGCATCGAATTCTCCTGGGTTGCAAAACAACGGGCGGACGAATTCGGCGAGAGGGCTCAGCGGCTGATGTCGGGTATCAGGGGTGGGGGTGCTTGTTCTCTCGCCGAATCAAAGGGCGAGAGGCCACGCAGGAGGCACGGGCACTTCGGAGATGTGCGAGATGAAATGCTCGGCGGGCATGGCGCGCAGCGCCTGCGCGATGGGCAAGGGCGCATGCGCGCGATCGGCTGCCGGCGGCAGGTGTTGCGCCTGCCCCAGGTGGCAAGCGGCGCAATCGCCGAGCACGGCATTGGGCTGGGTGCCGGGGCTCTTCTGCGCATCGTCGGTGCGCGAACCGTCCGCGCTGCGGTCCGGTGCGTGCTCGTGATGGCCCCAGTGGCCTGGCTGCGCGTCGCGCTCGTGCTGGCAATAGGCGGCCGAGGCCGCCCAGCTGAACTGGAACGGGAGCACAAGCAGCAGAAAGATCAGAAGCCAGCGGCGCATGGAGCAAAAAGTATATCGGCGGCATATGGCATGCTGGCCTGCAATGCCCCTGCGGTTTGCAGGTTGCGGCGCAATGTACGACAGGCGTGCGGGCTTTTGCCCGTCGCTCTCATTACGAATTCGTAACCTCCTGCGCTCCTGCCCCATCGTTAACATCCGTCGATGCGAATTCTGGTCATTGAAGACGAGCCCAAGCTGGGCGACTACCTGAAGAAGGGCCTGGAAGAGAACGGCTACGTGGTCGACATCGCGCGCGACGGCATCGAAGGCCGCTACCTCGCCACCGAGGGCGACTACGCGCTGATCCTGCTCGACGTGATGCTCCCCGGCATCGACGGCTTCGCGGTGCTGCAGGCGATCCGGCGCACCAGCAACGTGCCCGTGCTGGTGCTCACCGCGCGCGACAAGGTCGAGGACCGCGTCAACGGCCTGCAGCAAGGCGCCGACGACTACCTCGTCAAGCCCTTCTCCTTTTCCGAGCTGCTGGCGCGCATCCAGGCGCTGCTGCGCCGCGGCAAGCCGCAGGAGTCCACCGTGCTGCGGCTGGCCGACCTGGAGCTCGACCTGGCCAGCCGCAAGTGCTTTCGCAACCGCACGCGGCTGGACCTCACGGCCAAGGAGTTCACGCTGCTGGTGGTGCTGCTGCGCCGCCGCGGGCAGATACTTTCGCGCAGCACGCTGGCCGAGCAGGTGTGGGAGATGAACTTCGACAGCGACACCAACGTGGTCGAGGTGGCCATCCGCCGCCTGCGCAGCAAGATCGACGATCCGTTCGAGGTCAAGCTGCTGCACACGGTGCGCGGCATGGGCTACGTGCTCGAGGATCGTTCCTGGTCGTGAGCCCGGCAAGGCCGCATTCGATCCGCAACCGGCTCACCTCCTGGTTTGCCGCGCAGGCCTTCTTCTGCCTGAGCGTGGCCTGCCTCGCGGTCTACCTGGTGACCGCATGGAGCTTCGGCGAGAAGCAGGACGCCGAGCTCGACCACAAGGCGCAGCTGGTGCAGCACCTGCTCGAGGAAGGCGAGAAGGACGGCGACCTTTCGTTCCTGCGCCACAAGCTCGAGGACTTCTTCTCGCTGCAGGACGACGTGCGCCTGTCGATCGCGCGGCAGTCCGACGGCAGCGTGTTCTTCCGCTCCGAACCGCCCGCGGGCGGACGCTGGCTCCAGCGCGACTTCGTGCACACATGGGGCCAGGCCAGCGGCGGCACGCCGCTTTCGATCCGCATCGGCATCGACGTGGCACGGGACGTGGTGCTGCTGCGCCGGCTTGCATGGACGCTGCTTGCAGCCGCGGTGCTGGGCACGCTGCTGGTCTCGCTGACCGGCGCGCACCTGGTGCGGCGCGGGCTGCGGCCGCTGGAGGCGCTGGCCGAGCGCACCGCGGCGCTGACGCCGGACCACATCAACCAGCCCATCGATGCGTCGGCATTCGCGCGCGAACTGCATCCGTGGATCACGCAGTTCAATGCCCTGCTGCTGCGCGTGCAGAAGGCCTATGTGCAGCTCGAGTCGTTCAATGCCGACGTCGCGCACGAGCTGCGCACACCGCTCGCCAACCTGATCGGCACCACCGAGCTTGCGCTGTCGCGCCCGCGGCCGAACGACGAGCTGCAGGCCGTTCTGGCCTCCAATCTCGAGGAGGTCGGCAGGCTCTCGGGCATCGTCACCGACATGCTCTTTCTCTCGCAGGCCGAGCGCGGTGCGCCGCTGCGCGTGAAGGCCGGCACCAGCCTGGCCGCGCAGGCGCGCGACGTGGTCGACTTCCACGAAGCCATGCTCGAGGAGGCCGGACTCGCGGCCACGGTCACCGGCGAGGCCGTGGCCGACGTCGATGCGTCGCTGGTGCGGCGTGCGCTTTCCAACCTGCTGGGCAATGCGATCCGCTTCGCGGCACCGGCATCGAGCATCGGCATCGAGATCGGCAAGGGTCCGAACGAGGCCACGCTCAGCGTCGTGAACCGCGGCGAGCCGATCGCGGCCGAGACGCTGCCGCGCCTGTTCGAGCGCTTCTACCGCGCCGATCCCGCAAGGGACCGGTCGGCGCGCCACCACGGCCTGGGGCTCTCGATCGTGGAGGCCATTGCGCGCATGCATGGCGGCCGCGTGTTCGCCTCGAGTGCGAACGGCGAGACCCGCATCGGCTTCGCGGTGCCGCTCGCGCGCTGACGGCGCATCAGGGCTTGGCGTGCGCCTCGGCCTCTTCGGCTCCGGCGGGGGCCTTGGCGCGTCCCATCACCAGGTTGATGAGCGGCCCGGTCATCGCGGTGGTGACCAGCGCCATCACCAGCAGCATGGTGAAGAGCTCGGGGCCGATCAGGCCGGCGTCCAGCCCGATCTTCATCACGATGAGTTCCATCAGCCCGCGCGCATTCATCAGCGAACCGGTGGCCAGGCTGTCGCGCCATCCGTAGCCCGCCATGCGCGCGCCGATGGCGCCGCCGGCCAGCTTGCCGATGGTGGCCACCGCCACGATCAGCAGCATGGCGCCGATGCTCGCGCCCGAGAAGGCATGGGTGGTGGTGCCGAGCCCCGCCAACGCGAAGAACAGCGGCATCAGCACGACGATGGAGATCGGCTCGATGCGCTCGGTGAGCGAACTCAGCAGGCGGTCGTCGCGCGGCAGGCAGGCACCGAACAGGAAGGCGCCGAATACGGCATGCAGGTGCAGCCATTCGGTCACCATCGCGCAGGCCAGAAGGCCGATCATGAGCGAGGCCATGACCGTGGTCGACGGTTCGCCGTCGGGTGCGCGCGTGCGCAGGATCCATGCGAAGGCCGGCTTCAGGCCGAAGAACAGCACGGCCAGCAGCACCGCCACGCCGGCCGTGGTCTTCAAAAAGCCCGCGTAGCCCTCTCCCGCGCCCGCGAGCGCCACCACCAGCGCCAGCAGGATCCAGGCGAACACGTCGACCACCGCCGCGGCGCCGAGCGACAGCTGGCCGAAGGGCGTGCGCGTGAGGCCGCGGTCCTTCAGGATGCGCGCCATGACCGGAAAGGCCGTGATCGACAGCGCCGCAGCCATGAACAGCGCGAACGGCCAGAAGCCCACGCCCGCGGGCGCGAGCGCTGGATGCAGCGCCGGCGAGATCGCCAGGCCCAGCACCATCGGCACGATGACGCTGAGCGCGCCCACATAGCCCGCCGCCTTCAGCTGCGCGCGCACGCCCTGCGTGGTCCGCAGTTCCAGGCCCACCACGAACATGAAGAGCACCAGGCCCACGGTCGAGAGCGAAGACAGGCCTTCGAGATGGCTCTTGGAAAAAAGCTGCGCATGCAGCGAGGGGAACAGCGCACCCATGACCACCGGCCCCAGCATGAGCCCCGCCGCCATTTCACCGACCACGCCGGGCTGGCCCACGTGGCGCAGCACCCAGCCGCAGATGCGCGCGGTGCTCAGGATGACGATGAGTTGCAGCAGGAGCGAAGTGGCGGACATGGAACCGGGGACCTGGGGTGAGCGGAGCAGCCGATGTTAGTTTTGTTCGGGCGCCTCGTCCGCAACGCCGCGCGGGCGCAGCTCCTCAGCCACCCTTCGGCGCGCGCATCAGCCGCAATCCGTTGGCCACCACCAGCAGGCTGGCGCCCATGTCGGCAAACACCGCCATCCACATGGTGGCGCTGCCGAACACCGCGAGCACGAAGAACACGGCCTTGATGCCGAGCGCGAGCGTGATGTTCTGCCACAGCACCGCATGCGCATGGCGCGAGAGGCGGATGGTTTCGGGCAGGCGCCGCAGGTCGTCGTTCATGATGACCACGTCGGCCGCTTCCATGGCGGTGTCGGTGCCGGCGCCGCCCATCGCAAAGCCGATGTCGGCCTGCGCGAGCGCGGGCGCATCGTTGATGCCGTCGCCCGCCATGCCGGCCATGCCGTGGCGCTGCTGCAGCGCCTTGATGGCATCGAGCTTTTGCTCGGGCAGCAGGTTGCCGCGCACGTCGTCGATGCCCGCATGCAGGCCGATCGCCCTGGCCGTGGCGGCGTTGTCGCCGGTCAGCATCACGGGCGTGACGCCCAGCGCGCGCAGCTCGGCCATGGCGGCCTTCGAAGAGGGCTTGATGGTGTCGGCCACCGCGAACAGCGCCAGCACGGCCTGGCCGGAGGCCAGCAGCGTGACGGTGCGCCCCGCTTCCTCATGCTGCTTCAGCTCGGCTTCGAGCGCGGGGCTGCACAGCCCCTGCTCTTCGATCAGGCGGTGGTTGCCAAGCACATAGCTGCGGCCTTCGTGCACGGCCTGCACGCCGCGTCCGGGCAAGGCCGCGAAGCCGCCGACCGGCTGGTGCTCGCGGTTCAGCCCGTCGGCAATGGCCTTCGACACCGGATGGTCGGAGCGGCCCGCGATGCTCGCGGCAATGGCGAAGATCGCGGCTTCATCCGCCGCGGGGTCGAGCAGGCGCGATGCGACCAGCTTCGGCTTGCCTTCGGTGATGGTGCCGGTCTTGTCGAGCGCCACGGCCTTGAGCCTGCGCGCCTCTTCGAGATAGGTGCCGCCCTTGATCAGGATGCCGCGCCGCGCGGCCGAGGCCAGCGCGCTCACCACCGTGACGGGCGTCGAGATGACCAGCGCGCACGGGCACGCAATGACCAGCAGCACCAGCGCCTTGTAGATGGCCTCGGTCCAGCTCCAGCCCATGAGCCAGGGCGTGAGCAGCGCCACGGCAATGGCCAGCACGAAGACCGCGGGCGTGTAGACGGCCGCGAACCGGTCGACGAAGCGCTGCGTGGGCGCGCGCGTGCCCTGCGCCTCTTCGACCGCATGGATGATGCGCGCGAGCGTGGTGTTGGCCGCCACCGCGGTGACGCGGAATTCGAGCGCGGCCGTCTGGTTGATGGTGCCCGCGAACACCGGGTCTCCCACCGCCTTGTCGACCGGGATGCTCTCGCCCGTGACCGGCGCCTGGTCGATGGCGCTCGCCCCTTCGGTCACCACGCCGTCCAGCGGCACGCGTTCGCCGGGCCGGATGCGCACCACGGCATCGGGCGCCACCGTCTCGGCCTTTTCCGTCTTCCAGCGGCCGTCGGGCTGCCTGACCTCGGCCAGGTCGGGCGCCAGCGCCAGCAGGCCCTGGATGGCGTTGCGCGCGCGATCGACGGCGCGCGCCTCGATCAGCTCGGCAATGGCATAGAGCGCCATCACCATCGCGGCCTCGGGCCATTGCCCGATCAGGAAGGCGCCCGTGACCGCCACGGCCATCAGCGCGTTGATGTTCAGGCGCCCGCGCAGCAGCGCGGCAAAGCCCTTCTTGTAGGTGTCGAGGCCGGCCAGTGCGATGGCCGCGAGCGCGAGCCCCATCTCCGCCGCCATGGACCCGGCGCCCTCCGGTGCGAGAAAGGCAACGGCCTCGGCCGCGATGGCGAGCACCAGCGCGGCAACGAGGCGCACGAGGCCGCTGCTCATGCCCGCGATGCCTGCAGGAGCGGCCACCGGCTGCGCACCGTCGGCCGGACTGCCTGCCGCGTCGTTCAGCGGCTCGGGCTTGAAGCCTGCCTTGCGGATGGCGTCGAGCGCACCGGGCAAGGCGCCTTCGTCGGCCGTGATGGCCATGGTGCGTTCGCCGAGACGAAAGCGCAGCCCGCGCACACCCGCGACCGGTTCGAGCGCGCGCCGGATCTCGGACTCTTCGACCGCGCAGTCCATCGAGGGAATGCGAAAGAGCAAGGCGCCCTTCGGAATGTCGGCAGCGGGCATGGCGACGGCCGGCGAGCCGCAGGCGGGGTTGCCGCAGCAGGCCGTTTCGGGAGCGGCCGGCGCATGGGAGTGGGCATGCGGCGCCATCGGTTTCAGGGCATTCTGGTTCGTCATGAATCCGATTGGAAACCCTGAAGCAGGTGTAGAGTCAAACGACCATTCCTCCACTCATTCATCTTGCCGCATCATGAAAATCGGAGACCTGGCCAAGGCCGCGAACACGCCGGTCGAAACCATCCGGTACTACGAGCGCGAGCAGCTGCTGCCCGCGCCCGCGCGCACCGAAGGCAACTACCGCATCTACGACGACGAGCATGCGCAGCGCCTGGGCTTCATCCGCCGCTGCCGTTCGCTGGACATGACGCTCGACGAGATCCGCAACCTGCTGAGGTTCCGCGATGCGCCGGGCGAAGACTGCGGCGAGGTCAACCAGCTGCTCGACGACCACATCGGCCACGTGGCCGCGCGCATCCGCGAGCTCAAGACGCTGGAGAAGCAGCTGAAGGCGCTGCGCCAGCAATGCTGCGGGCCCGAATCAGCACGCAACTGCGGCATCCTGCAGGAGCTGGACACCGCCGCGCCCGCGGCCGAGCCTTTCGGGCAGCACGCGGGGCATGTGCATGGGTCGCTGCACGGCGCGTCCGCGAAGCGTTCGGCTTGAGGGTGATGTAGTTCAGCGATGCACAACGAGCATGCCCTCGTGCACAGGGCATCGGGTGCTCCCCGCAGCGAAATCAAGGAGGAGGCCGAAGGCCGGGGGACATTCGCGGAGGGGAGTACCCGGTGGCCTGTGCACGCGCCCCGAACAAAGGCACCCTGAAACCCCGGTTTACTTCCCGATCAGCTGCGTCAGCTTCTCCGCCTCGAAGCTCTCATCACGCGCCGCGTCGCAGGGTACGCAGTCCTTGGTGCCGGGATGCGCAGACAGCTTCTCGATGGCCTGCCACAGCAGCGCGATCTGGTGTTCCTGGCCTGCGGCGTTGTCGATCAGCCCGCGCATCGCCTGGCTCAGCGGGTCGTCCTCCTGCGTGATGCCGTAGGCGGAGAACTTCTGCGGCGCCGCCACGTCGGCGCTCTCGCCGGCCTTCGACGGGATGATGCGTGCGGGAATGCCCACCGCCGTGGCGCCCGCCGGCACCGGCTTGATGACCACCGCGTTGCTGCCGATCTTGGCGCCGTCGCCAACGAGGAAACCGCCCAGCACCTTGGCGCCCGCGCTCACGACCACGTTCTTGCCCAGCGTCGGGTGCCGCTTGGTGCCCTTGTAGAGCGAGGTGCCGCCCAGCGTCACGCCCTGGTAGATGGTGCAGCCGTCGCCGATCTCGGCGGTCTCGCCCACCACCACGCCCATTGCGTGGTCGAAGAACACCCGCTCGCCGATCTTCGCCGCCGGGTGGATCTCGATGCCCGTGAGCCCGCGCGCCACGTGCGCGATGAAGCGGGCCGGCCACTTGAAGCCGTGCGTCCAACAGGCGTGCGCCCAGCGGTGCAGCACCACGGCATGGAAGCCGGGATAGACCGTGATCACTTCCCAGGCGCTGCGCGCGGCCGGGTCGCGTTCGAGGATGCACCGGATGTCGGCGCGCAATCGAGAGAACATCGCAGCCTTTGTTGTCGTTATATCGATAGGGCCGCGAAGTCTAAGGCCGGCCGTCTTCGCGCATCGCCGATGGGGTTTTGTCAGCCATTGCGCGGCCCGCGCGCCGCGTCGGCCATGGCCTTGGCGATGCCGCGCAGGATGTGGATCTCCTCCGGCGTGGGCTGGGCGCGGTTGAACAGCTGCTGCAGCCGCGGCATCAGCTTCTTGGGCGCCGCCGGGTCCAGAAATCCGATCTCCACCAGCGAACGCTCCCAGTGCTCGAGCATGCCGGCCACCGCCTTGGCATCGGCCGCCTCGATGGGCGCGGTGGCATCGCGCACCTCGTAGCCGCCCAGCGCAAGCCGCCATTCGTAGGCCACCACCTGGATCGCGGCCCCAAGGTTGAGCGAGCCGAACTTCGGATCGGTGGGGATGCTGAGCGCCACGTTGCAGCGGTAGACGTCTTCGTTGCGCATGCCGAAGCGCTCGGAGCCGAACAGGAAGGCCACGTGCTGGTCACCCTGCTTCGCCAGCGGCTCCAGGTGCTCGCGCGGGGTGCGCGTGGGCGGGCCGAAGTCGCGCGGGATCATGGCGGTGGCGCACAGATGGGTCACGCCGTCGAGCGCCTCGTCGAGCGTCTCGACGATGCGGGCATTGGCCAGCACGTCGAGGGCGCCGCTCGCGCGCTGGATGGTTTCCTCGCGCCGCAGCACGTTGGCCCACCTTGGGGCGACCAGCACCAGGTCGTCGAAACCCATGGTTTTCATGGCGCGGGCGGCAGCGCCCACATTGCCGGCGTGGCTGGTCTGGATCAGGATGAAACGGGTGCGCATGGCGGGGTTGGGAGACACAAGGCGGCAGAGCCGGTAAAATGCCCGATTCTCGCCGCCCGCATCGCCGGACCGCAGGGTCGCCTCCAGGGGACCTACCCCACCGCTCTTCTCACAATCCAGAATGTCGTCCCCCAACCTGCATCCCATGCTCAATGTGGCCGTCAAGGCCGCACGCGCCGCCGGCGCCATCATCAACCGCGCCGCCCTCGACGTCGAGGCCGTGCGCATCTCGCAAAAGCAGGTCAACGACTTCGTCACCGAAGTCGACCACGCCAGCGAGCAGGTCATCATCGAAACGCTGCTTGGCGCGTATCCGGGGCACGGCATCCTGGCCGAGGAATCGGGCACCGAGCATGGCGCCAAGGATTCCGACTACGTCTGGATCATCGATCCGCTCGACGGCACCACCAACTTCATCCACGGCTTCCCGGTCTACTGCGTGTCCATCGCGCTGTCGGTGCGCGGCAAGATCGAGCAGGCGGTCATCTACGACCCGAGCCGCAACGACCTGTTCACCGCCACCAAGGGCCGCGGCGCCTACATGAACGAGCGCCGCATCCGCGTGTCCAAGCGCACCCGGCTCAGCGAATGCCTGGTGTCCACGGGCTTTCCGTTCCGCAGCGGCGACAACTTCAAGCAGTACCTGGCCATCATGGCCGACATGATGCCGCGCATGGCGGGCCTGCGCCGCCCCGGCGCCGCGGCGCTCGACCTGGCCTACGTGGCGGCCGGCTTCACCGACGGCTTCTTCGAGACCGGCCTCAATCCCTGGGACGTGGCCGCGGGTTCGCTGCTGGTCACCGAGGCCGGCGGCCTGATCGGCAACTTCACGGGCGAGCCCGACTTCCTGGAGCAGCGCGAATGCCTGGCCGGCGCACCGCGCATCTACGGCCAATTGGTGCCGCTGCTCGCCAAGTACTCCAAGTTCGCGGGCATCGACGACAAGATGCGCGCCAGCGACCGCGTGCGCGCCGTGTCGGCCGCCGCGCGGCCCGGTGCCGACGAATCGGTCGACCTGTACGCCCGCAGCACCGTGACCGACCTGACGGCCGCGCCGCTCGACGGCGAGGCGCCCGCTCCCGCCGCCGCACCGGCCGCGCCCGTGCCGCGCAAGCTCACGCGCGTGCGCCGCGACGCGCCGGCCGGCGGCGGCTCCTCCGAAGGCGACGCTTCCGCCAAGTGATGCAGGGGCCAGGCGCCGCCCTCCGCTTCCGTGCGGCGCTGCGCATTGCGCTGAGCCAGTACGTCGCCAGCGGCCTCACGGTCGCGCTCGGCCTGCTCGTGATCTCGGCCGGCGCGCACCTGTGGCTCGGCGCCGTCGCGGCCTCGGCCGCCGCGGTGGGCGTGATCGTCACGGCCCCGCCCGACCTGCCCGGCCCGCGCCGCGGCAAGTTCTTCCAGATGCTGCCGGCCCCGCTGATTGGGCTGCCGCTGTTCTTCCTGGTGCAGCTGCTGCACGCCGCGCCCATTCGCCTGGGCCTGGTGCTGGTGCCCGCCACCTTCGTCGCCTTCCTGGCGATGGCATGGGGCAAGCGGGGCATCCCCATCGCCATCGCGGTGATGTTCTCGATGATCTTCTCGATGGCCACGCCCGCACCCAGCGGCATGGCCGAGGCGCTCGAGCGCACCTGGCACTTCGGCATCGGCGCCGGGCTCTACGTGATCTGGGCCACGCTCGCCAACCATGCGCTGAATTCGCGCTTTCGCGTGCAGTCGGTCTCGGACGTGCTGTATTCGCTGGCCGCACTGATGCGCACCGAGGCCAGCCAGTTCACGCCGCGCGACGACACCAGCGACATCCGCGAAACCCCCGCGCCTTTGCTGGGCCGGCTGCTGCGCGAACAGGCCGCGCTGGCCGACCAGCTGCAGGCCACGCGCGACATCGTGCTCGAATCGCCGCGCACGCCGCGCCGGCAGCGGCTGGCCGCCATGCTGGTGATCGTGCTCGAGATGCGCGACCAGCTGCTCGCGAGCGAGCTCGACCTGGACGCGCTCAAGAGCCATCCCGCGCACGCCGAGGCGCTCATCGAGATGCGCCGCGTGCTCGAGGAACTGGCCGACGACACCACCGCGCTCGGCGACGCGCTGCTGATGGGCCGCCAGCCCGAGGCGGTGGCCGACCGGCGCCCGCGGCTCGCGTCGATCCATCTTTCGGGCGAAGACCACATCGCCAGCCACGGCCTGCCGGGCCCGAACGCCGCCATGCTCGCGCGCGGCCTGGCCAGCCGCATCGGCCACATCAACGACGAGGTGCTGCGCCTGTCGGCCATGGCGCGCGGCGATGCCGAACCCAATCTTGCGGTGGTGCGCGCCAACTGGCAGATGTTCGTGAGCCCGACCGACTGGTCGCTGCGGCCCTTTCTCACGCTGTGGCGCTGGGACGCGCCGCCGCTGCGCCACGCCATTCGCGCGGCGCTGGCCATTGCGGCCGGCTACACGATTGCGGTGTCGCTGCCCTGGGGTTCGCACGACTACTGGATCCTGCTGACCATCGTGGTGGTGCTGCGCGGCAGCCTTTCGCAGACGCTGGAGCGGCGCAACAGCCGCGTCGCCGGCACGCTGCTGGGCAGCGTGCTCGCGGTGGGCCTGCTCTCGGCGCATCCGTCGCCGCTCGCGCTGCTGGTCATCCTCACGGTGGCGCAGGCCATTGCCCACAGCTTTGCGGTGCGGCGCTACCTCATCACGGCGGTGGCGGCCACGGTGCTGGGCCTGGTGCAGGCGCACATGCTCAACGTGGGMGCCGCGCCCATCTTCGCGCTGTTCGAGCGCATTGCCGACACGCTGATCGGCGCCGCGCTGGCCTGGGGCTTCTGCTATGTGCTGCCCTCGTGGGAGCGCGGGCAGATTCCGGCGCTGGTGGCGCGCACGCTCACCGCGCAGGCGCGCCATGCACGGCTGGCGCTCGGCCTCGGCCAGCTGCAGGCCGTCGACAGCAGCCCCGAGCTCGAATGGCGGCTCGCGCGCCGCGAGGCCTACGACAGCCTCTCGGCGCTGGTGCAGGCCACGCAGCGTTCGCTGTCGGAGCCGCGCGCGGTGCAGCCGCCGCTGGAGCCGCTCGAACACCTCCAGGCGCACAGCTACCAGCTGCTCGCGCAGCTCAGCGCCGTCAAGTCGATGCTGGTGCTCAGGCGCGACCGGCTCACGGCCGCCGAGATCGAAGGCCCGCTCGCGCGCACCGCGCAGCGCATCGAGGCCGCGATCGGCAGCGCGCCGACCACCGGCCCCTCGCTCCCCGAAAGCACCGGCTCCACCACCGTGGGCGGCCCGATTCCCCTGCCCGACCCGTTCGACAACGACATCAGCCCCTGGCTGCTGCGCCGGCTCGACCTGGCCACGGCACTTTCGACGCAGCTGCGCGACGACGCCGCGCGCATTCTTCAACACCTGGACGAGACAACAGAAGCAGCCACGACCCCCGCCTGATGACCCAAGAGATACTTGCCCACCCCTGGTTCGGCACCTGGATTGCCGTTCTCGTCGCCGTCCCGCTCGCTCTCCTGGTCCACCGCATCGGCGGCCTCGTGCTGAAACGCATCACCCGCCCCGCGCCCGCGGTGCACGCGATGGTGGTCAATTGCAACGCACCGGCGCGGCTGGTGCTGCCGCTGGTGGCGCTGCTGCTCATCTTCCAGGCCGCACCCGAGGACCTGCGCTTCCTTGGCAGCGTGCGGCATTTCAACGGCCTGCTGCTGATCGCCGCGACCACCTGGCTCGCGGTGCGGGCCATCAGCGGCTTTGCCGACGGCGTGCTCGCGCAGCATCCGGCCGACGTGGCCGACAACCTGCAGGCGCGCCGCGTGCTCACGCAGACGCGCGTGCTCGCGCGCACGGCCATGTCGGTGGTGCTGGTGGCCGGCGGCGCGATGATGCTCATGACCTTTCCGGGCGCGCGCCAGGTCGGTGCGAGCCTGCTGGCCTCCGCGGGGGTGATCGGCATCGTGGCGGGCCTCGCGGCCAAGCCGGTGTTCAGCAACCTGATCGCCGGGCTGCAGATCGCGCTGGCCCAGCCGATCCGCATCGACGACGTGCTGGTGGTCGAGGGCGAATGGGGCCGCGTCGAGGAGATCACGGGCACCTTCGTGGTGCTCAAGATCTGGGACGACCGGCGCCTGATCCTGCCGCTCAGCTACTTCATCGAGAAGCCGTTCCAGAACTGGACGCGCCATTCGTCGCAGCTGCTGGGCTCCGTCTTCATCCACGTCGACTACGGCATGCCGCTCGCGCCGCTGCGCGAAGAGGTCGAGCGCATCGTGAAGGCCGCGCCCGAATGGGACGGCCGCTTCTTCAACATGCGCGTGACCGACGCCACCGAGCGCAGCATGCAGGTTCGGGTGCTGTGCACCGCCGCCACCTCGGGCCTGGCCTTCGACCTGCGCTGCACCGTGCGCGAAGGGCTCCTCGACTTCATGCAGCGCGAGTACCCGCAGTTCCTGCCGAAGATGCGCATCGAGGCCGATCCGCTCCAGGGCGCGGCGGCGGGCTGACGCAGCGCGCCGCGGCGCCTCAGCCGGGCGCGGCGCCCGCCGGCACCGCCACCGCGCGCGCCGGGATCGGCACCGACATGACGATCGATGTGCGCGTCTCGCCCAGATGGTTGATGCTGCTCACGAAGGCCTCGAGATGCTCGATGTCCCGGGCCACCACCTTCAGCACGTAGGAGTCCTGGCCCGTGACGTGAAAGCACTCGAGCACCTCGCGCCGGCCGTCGAGCAGCTTCAGCAGCCGGGCCTTGTCGGGCTGCGCGGTCGTGATGCCGATCAGCGCCGTTACCGTGTAGCCCGCCTTGCGCGGCGGGACCACCGCGCGGTAGCCCTCGATCACGCCGGCCTCCTCGAGCCGCTTCACGCGCTCCGAGGTCGAGGGCACGGACAAGCCCACCTGCCGCGCCAGCGCCGTCAGCGAGGTGCGCGCGTCCTGCTGGAGCGCGTCGAGGATTTGCCAGTTCTTGGAGTCGATTTCCATGAATCTAAGGTGCAGTTGGGAATTTCACTTCCGATTTCAGGCCAGGCACGCTGCGCGCCTGAATTCCGTCATTCTCGCCATGCAGGCTGCGCCGAACAATCGAAGGCATGGACTTTTCTCTTTTCCTCAAGGCCCTGGTCATCGGGCTGTCGATCGCCGCACCCGTGGGCCCCATCGGGCTGCTCTGCATCCAGCGCACGCTCGCGCACGGCCGTGCCATCGGTTTTTTCAGCGGCCTCGGCGCCGCGCTGGCGGATGCGTGCTACGGCGCCATCGGCGCGTTCGGCGTGTCGGCGGTCATTTCGTCCATGGTGGCGGCGCGCGTGCCGCTGGCGCTCGGCGGCGCGGCCTTCCTGGCTTGGATGGGCGTGCAGCTGCTGCGCGCGCCGGCCGCCACCCAGGCCCGCGCCGCGCAGGACGCCGCCACTCCGCTGAAAGCCATGCTGTCCGTTTTCATGCTCACGCTCGCGAACCCCATGACGATCCTGTCCTTCGTCGCGGTGTTCGCATCGATCGGCACCGGGCATGCGAGCAGCAACGGCAGCGGCGCTGCCATGACGATGGTGGCGGGCGTTTTCCTCGGGTCGGCGACGTGGTGGCTGGGCCTGTCGACCGTGGTGTCGATGGTGCGGCACAGGCTCGGTGCGCAGGTGCTCCAGTCCATCAACCGGCTGTCGGGCGCACTGCTGCTGGGCTTTGCGGTGTTTCAGCTCGCGGCGCTGCTGTCGCGCTGATCCGCATGACGGCGCCGGCGCAGCGGCGGGCGCTCGAGGTGGGTGAAGGCCCGCAGCAGCCACTCCGCGGGGCCGTAGGCGAAGCGCTGCATCCACCAATGGCTCAGCGCCAGGTTGCCCGCGAAGATCGCGAAGGCAATTGCGAACGTGGCGAGCGGCCCGACCGTCCCGATCCAGCGCAGGCCATAGGCCAGAAAGATCCACGCGCAGGCCGCCGATTGCAGCAGGTAGTTCGACAGCGCCATGCGGCCCGCCGGCGCCAGCAGCTGCGCCAGCCACCGGCCGCGCCGGCGCTGGAACACCAGCAGCAGGCCGGCCGCATACGCAGCCGAGAGGAACGGCGCCGTCAGCAGCGTGAGCGCGAGGCCCTGGATGTCGCGCACCGGGTCGTTCAGCCGCAGGGTCGGCCAGGCGTAGGCCAGCGCACCCGGCAGGCCGAGGGCAAGCCCCCACCAGAACACGCGCCACCACAGCGTGCGATGCGCTTCGGCCTGCGCGAGGAGCCCGCGCTTGCCGGCGATGAAGCCCGCAAGGAACATGGCCAGCGCCTCGGGCGCCTGCACCAGCGCCGTGATCCACCAGGTCTGCGAGAGATCGCGCAAGTGCTGCACCACCACCATGGCGGGCGTGGCGCGGTAGGCGGCCAGCGCCGCGGCGGCTTCGCCGTAGGCCGCCTGCGCCGCCATCAGCATGTCCGCATGCGTGTACATCTGGCCGACGGCGGCCCACAGCAATGAAGTGAGCAGCACCAGCGCGATGGCCGCGCACGCGAGGAACACATCGCTGCGCCGCCGCAGCATGAGCAGCAAGGCACCCAGCACGGCGTACGCAGTGAGGATGTCGCCGTAGTAGAGCAGCACGGCATGCGCCACGCCGAGGACCCACAACCCGAAGTGCCGCCGCACCATGCGCGGCACGAAAGGCTTGCCGTCGCGCTCGGCCGCGCGCATCTGCAGCGTGAAGCTGTAGCCGAACAGGAACGAGAACAGCAGGTAGAACTTGCTCTCGAACACAAGGGCCCGCACGAACGAGGCGCCGCGGTCGGCCGGCGAGATGGCCATCGGATCGGGAATGCCCAGGCCGTAGTAGGTCGATGCGAAGCTCGCGATGTTGACCACCAGGATGCCCAGCAGCGCAAAGCCGCGCAGCGCATCGACCATCTGCTGGCGTTCGTTCGGGGCCGTGTTCATGCGGGTTTCCCGATGCCGGCATTGGCCCGGCCTCCGCGCGCCGCGGCCGCGACGATGCCGCGGATCGCCTCGACCAGCAGCCGCGCGCCCTCGCCCGCTTCGCCGCCGCGCCGCACCGTGAAGCCCACCGGCCCTTCGGTGCCCGAGGTGTCGATGGCCACGCGCTTCAACGCGCCCTGAGCAATCAAGCCCTCGACGGCGCCCTGCGGCGCAAACCACACCGCATCGCAGCGCTGCAGCAGCCCGACCACGAAGCTGGTGTCCGTCGCCTCCACCAGCCGGCTGGGCAGCGCCATGCCCTGTGCGATCAGGAAGGCATCGGCCGTATGCCGGATCAGCGTGCCCGAGACCGGCAGCACCAGCGGATGGGCGGCCAATGCATCGAGCGTGGGCCTGCGCCGCGCGGCGAGCGGATGGCCGGGTCGCACCACCAGCAGCAGCGGTTCGCTGTAGAGCTGTTCGAACGCCAGGTCGGCCATGGCCGAGGCTTGCGCGAGGCGGCCGAGCACCAGGTCGATCTCGCCCTGGCGCAGCTGCGTCATCAGCTGCGCGTTGGTGCCGCTCACCACGCGCACGCGCAGCGCCGGGTGCGAGGCATACAGCCGCGCGACGGCCTCGGGCAGCAGGTTGGCCGCCATGTTGGGCAGGGCACCCACGGCCACGCGCAGCTGGTCGGCTTCGGGCTGGTCCATGGCCAGGCCCATGCCTTCGCGCAGTCCGCGCAGCGCGGAGACGGCATGGCGCACCAGCACCTCGGCCGCCGGCGTGAGCTCGACGCCGCGGCGGCGGCGCAGCAGCAACTGGCGCCCGACGATCTCCTCGAGTTCGGCGATGGTCTTGGACACCGCGGGCTGCGTGAGCGCCAGGGCCTTGCCCGCGCGCACGAGGTTGCGCTCCTGCGCCACCATCACCAGGCATTGCAGGTGGCGCAGCTTGAGGCGCGCAAAGTTGTTCATGGCTGACATGGGTGTCTCCCCTGTGGAGCGGCCATCCAAATATAACCAGAGGGAATAGCTGGCAGAAGAGCTTTCAGTTGTGCGGGCCGCTTCCGCCTTCTAGAGTGGCCCCCGATACGGAGACAAGCAAAGACATGACCACCGGTTTCTCGAAGAAGAACGCCCCGGGCGCATCGCGCCGCCTGGCCCTTGCCGCCGCCGCCTGTGCTGCGCTTTGCCTCGCGCTCGGCAGCCCGGCCGCGCATGCCGACGCGGCCTACCCCGCCAAGCCGGTGAAGTTCATCACCAACTTCCCGGCCGGCGGTCCGCTCGACATTCTCGGCCGCGCGCTGGGCGACGTGCTGCAGAAGGAGCTCAGGCAGCCCTTCGTGGTTGACAACCGGCCGGGCGCCGGCGGCAACATCGGCGCCGACCTCGTCGCCAAGAGCCCGCCCGACGGCTACACGGTGCTGCTGAGCATCGACAGCACCTTCACCATCAACCCGCACCTGTACGCGTCGATGCCCTTCGCGGCCAGGGACCTGAAGCCGCTGATGATCTTCAGCTCGTCCGGCCTGAGCTTCGGCGTCGGGCCCGCCGTGAAGGCCAGGACGCTGCCGGAATTCATCGCGCAGGCCAAGGCCGAGCCCGCCACCTTCAGCTCGGCCGGCAACGGCAGCCCGGGCCATCTTGCGGCGGGCATCTTCTCGACCGCAACCGGCGCCCGGATCACGCACGTGCCCTACAAGGGCAATGCGCCGGCCGTGATGGCGCTGCTGGGCGGCGAGGTGCAGGCCGGCATCCTCGCCACGCCGGGCCTGCTGCCGCAGGTGCAGGCCGGCAAGCTGCGCGCACTGGCCGTGACCGGCCGCCAGCGCTCGCCGCTGCTGCCCGAGGTGCCCACGGTGGGCGAGCTCGGCCTGAAGGACCTGGAATTCGAGGTGCTCTACCTCGCAATGGTGCCGGCCGCCACGCCCGAGCCTGTGGTGCAGGTGCTGCGCCAGTCGCTGCAGAAGGCGCTGGCGCTGCCCGAGGTCAAGGCGCGCCTGGCTTCGCTCGACATGGTGGCGCTCGGCGAGACCGGCGCACCTGCGGCCGAGCGCCTGGCAGCCAACCAGGCGCGCTACGGCCGCATCGTCAAGGCGACCGGGATGAAGGTGGACTGATGCCGCCCGCGCCGCGGCGCCCGCGGTCGGCCTTGGGCAGCACGGCCTTTTGCACCATGCGCTCGGCCTGCGCCTGCAGGCGGTCCAGGAATGCGTCCAGGCGCGCCGCGTCTTCCTTGTCGAGCGCTTCCATCAGCTCGGCGTTGATCTGGGTGACCAGCGGAAAAAGCTCCTCGTACAGCGCCTGCCCGCTCTCGGTCAGCCCCAGCAGCACCTGCCGCCGGTCGCCCGCGCGGGCCACGCGCGAGACCAGCCGCTTTTCGACCAGCGAGCCGATCGTCTTGGAGGTGCGGGCGCGGTCGAGCTGGGCGTGCTCGGCCAGCTGCGAGGAGCCCAGTTCGCCGCGGCTCGCGAGCACCGCGATCAGCCGCCACTCGCGCCGCGTGATGCCGAAGCGGCCCTCGCACAGCCGGATCACCATGCTGCCCGCAACCCCGATCAGCCGCGCGAGCCGGTACAGCAGCAGGTCGTCGGGCGAACGGCGCGGCGCGGTCATTCGGGGTTAGTCCGGGGGATGGTTGATTAGATCAATCGAATGTAGCGTCTCTAAAGTCCTTCGGGATCCAACGCCAACCCTATAAGACCCCGGAGACAACGCCCCATGCCCAGCACGCCCCTTTCCTTGAGCTTCGACCGCCGCCGCGCACTTGCCGCGCTGGGCGGACTCGCCCTGGCGCCGCTCGCGCTCGACGCGCAGGCCCAGGCCTTCAGGCCCGGCCAGCCGATCAAGGTGCTGATCGGCGTGCCCGCCGGCGGCACGCAGGACGTGCTGACGCGTGCCATCGCGCAGCAGGTGCGCGATGCGCTGGGCCCGCTCATCATCGACAACCGCGCGGGTGCGGCGGGCCGCATCGCGGCCGAAACCGTCAAGACGGCCGCGCCCGACGGCCACACGCTGCTGCTGGGAACGGCCAGCATGATGACCATGTTCCCGAGCGCGTACCGCAGCCTGTCGTACGACCCGATCAAGGATTTCGTGCCCATCATCAACGCGGCGCGCTTCGAGCTGGCGCTCACCGTCCACAAGGACGTGCCCGCCAACACGCTGTCCGAATTCATCGCCTGGGCCAAGGCGCAGGGCGACAAGCTGAGCTTCGGCTCCTACGGCGCGGGCACGCCTTCGCACTTCCTTGGCGAGATGCTCAACCGCGCGGCCGGGCTCAAGATGGTGCACGTGCCCTACCGCGGCTCCACGCCCGCGCGGCAGGACCTGATGGGCGGCACCGTGCCCGTGTACTTCGACACCGTCGGCGGCGCGCAGCAGATGCTGCCCACGGGCCGCGCGAAGGTGCTGGCCACCAGCGGCGAGAAGCGCTCGCCGCTCATGCCCAACCTGCCCTGCTTCGTCGAGGCCGGCTACAAGGACGTGGTGGCCACCGCCTGGTTTGCCTACTATGCGCCGCTCAAGACGCCGCAGCCCGTCATCGACAAGCTGCGCGCCGAATTCACCCGCGCCGTCAATGCCCGCGAGGTGCGCCAGCTGCTGCTGCAAAACGGCATGTACCCGATCGCCGACGGCAGCGAGGCCTTGCTCAAGACCATGCGCGAGGACACCGCGCGCTGGGCGGGCATCATGAAGGCCGTGAATTTCCAGGCCACCGACTGAACGACCGAACGAACGAACCGAGGAGGAACCCCCACATGCCCAAGACCGCCCCCATCACCCGCCGCCTTGCCGCGCTGCTTGCCGCAGCCGGCTTCATGGCGTCCATCGCCGCCGTGCCCGCCAGCGCGGGCGCACAGGCGCTCGACAGCCCGCTGCACATCGTCGTCGGCTACGCGCCCGGCGGCGCCACCGACCGCGTGGCGCGCATCGTGGGCGACAAGCTCGGCGCGAGGCTGGGCGTGCCGGTGGTCGTCGACAACAAGCCCGGCGCCGGCGGCCGCCTGGCCGCGCAGCAGGCCAGGAACACGCCCGCCAGCCAGAACGTGCTGATGCTCGCCAACCCGGCCGTGATGGTGGTGGCGCCGCTCGTCTTCAAGGACAACAACTACGACCCCGAGCGCGACTTCGTGCCCGTGTCGCACGTCAACAGCTACAACTTCGCGCTGTCGGTGTCGCCCACGCTGCCGGTGCGCGAACTCAACCACCTGCTGGCGTGGATGCGCGCCAACCCCAACCAGGCCAACGTGGGCGTGCCGGCCACCGGCAGCCTGCCGCACTTCTTCGGCCTCATGGTGGGCGAGAAGGCCAAGGTGCAGACGCAGGTGATCGGCTACCGCGGCTCGGCCCCGCTGCTGAACGACCTGATCGGCGGCCAGGTGCCCATCTCGGTCGACACCGAGGACGTGGTGCTGCCGCTGCACGACACCGGCAAGCTGCGCATCCTGGCGATCTCGGGCGACAAGCGCTCGCCCTTCGCGCCGAACATCCCGACCTTCAAGGAAGCCGGCCTCGACCTGGCCGCCACCGGCTGGAACACCTTCTTTGCGCCGGCCAGCATGCCCAAGGCCAAGGCCGAACGCCTGGCCGCCACCATCCGCGAAGTCATGCAGGATGCGGACACGCAGCGCAAGTTCAAGGACGCCGGCATGACGCCGGTGGTGAGCACGCAGGCGCAGACCGCGGCGATGCTCAAGGCCTACAAGGCGCAATGGGCGCCCGTGGTGCAAAAGTCCGGCTACCAGCCCTGACCTTTCCAAAAGACATGACCAGACCCAACATCATCTTCATCGTGGCCGACGACCTCGGCTATGCCGACCTCGGCTGCTACGGCGGCCGCGACGCCGCCTTCGGCCCCGTGTCGCCCGTGCTCGACGGCCTGGCGGCCAACGGGCTGAAGCTCACGCAGGGCTACTCGAACTCGCCCGTGTGCTCGCCCACGCGCTTTGCGATGATCACCGCGCGCTACCAGTACCGGCTGCGCGGCGCGGCCGAGGAACCCATCAACAGCAAGAGCCGCGGCAGCACCACGCTCGGCCTGCCGACCGAGCATCCCACGCTGCCTTCGCTGCTGAAGGCCGGCGGCTACCAGACCGCGCTCATCGGCAAATGGCACCTGGGCTATCCGCCCACCTTCGGGCCGCTGCGCTCGGGCTACGACGAGTTCTTCGGGCCGATGTCGGGCGGCGTCGACTACTTCACGCATTGCGACTCCACCGGCCGCCACGACCTGTGGTTCGGCGAGGAAGACAAGCAGGAAGAGGGCTACCTCACCGACATCCTTTCGAAGCGCGCCGTCGACTACGTGGAGCGCATGGCAAAGCAGGACGCGCCCTTCTTCCTGAGCCTGCACTACACCGCGCCGCACTGGCCCTGGGAAACGCGGGACGACGCCGACAAGGCGCCGCTCGTGAAGGACAACCTGTTCGACCTGGCCGGCGGCAACATCCACGTGTACCGCCGCATGATCCATCACATGGACGAAGGCATCGGCTGGATCATGGCCGCGCTGCGCAAGCACGGCATGGCCGACAACACGCTGGTGGTGTTCACCAGCGACAACGGCGGCGAGCGCTTCTCCGACAACTGGCCGCTGGTGGGCGGCAAGATGGACCTGACCGAAGGCGGCATCCGCGTGCCATGGATCGCGCACTGGCCCGCGGTGATTGCCAAGGGCGGCGAGAGCCGGCAGCTGTGCATGACCATGGACTGGTCCGCCACCATGCTCGATGCGGCCGGCGTCAAGGCCGATGCGGACTACCCGCTGGACGGCGTGTCGCTGATGCCCGTGCTGAAGGACGCCAGGCACAGCTTCCGCCGTCCGCTGCACTGGCGCATGAACCACCGCGACCAGCAGGCCATGCGCGACGGCGACTGGAAGTACCTGAAGGTGGACGGCAACGAGTATCTCTTCAACATTCCGGCCGACGAGCGCGAGCGCGCGAACCTGGGCAAGAAGGAGCCGCAGCGGCTCGCGGCCATGCGGGAAGACTGGCTGGCCTGGAACGCGACCATGCCCGCGATTCCGGAGGACGCGACCGTGAGCCTGGGCTACTCGGTCAAGGACATGCCGCAGCGCTGAACCCAGGCGAGGGAACGGGCGGACCCGCCGCCGCGTCCCTTCGCCGATCCTTCACCTGTTCACGCCAAGCGAGGCCCTGCGAGCAGAAGCGGCCAGTTCAGACGCGGAGGCAGCGCCCGCCTCCAGCGAACACCATGCGGCTGTGGGCTTGCCCGCCTCGAGCGAACACCATGCCGCTGTGGGCTTGCCCGCCTCGAGCGAACACCATGCGGCTGCAGGCTTGCCCGCCTCCAGCGAGCACCATGCGGGCGCATCCTTGCCCGGCGCGTATCGGGCCGCGGCCGCCGGCTCGCCGAATTCCTCGGCGGTCAGGCGCTGCATCTCCAGGAAGGCCGCCTGCAGCGCCTTGGCGTCTTCCTCGCCGCGCAGGCCGAGGTACGGAAAGTGGTGCAGGAAGTAGCCGAAAGTGGTTTCGCAATCGGCTGCGTACTTTCTCGTGTCGAGGATGTGCATGTGCCAGAAGCGGTCGACGTCCTGCTCGGGAGCGAGCGTCAGCTCGGGGTGCTTGGCGTGCAGTATCAGGTAGCGTTTGTAGGCCACCTCCATCTGGTCCGCGTAGCCGGCCGACCAGCCGTAGCCGTCCTCTTTGCGGCAGGCCTTGAACTTGATCGGCGTGAGGTCGATCGCCTCGATGGCGGCGATCGTCTGCTCCAGTGTCTTGCGCTGGGTGGAATGGATCATGAATGCTCCTGTGAAGTTGCGGGAAGGTCCGAGCGAACGTGCCCGGTGACGATTGCTTCAGGAGCTCGGCCGTCAGGCCGCCTCCGATGGAGCAAACTGGTTGCGCAGGTGACGCGCCATGAAATTGCGCACCTCGTCGGCAGGCACGGGCTTGCACAGCCAATAGCCCTGGGCCTCGTCGCAACCGTGGCTGCGCAGGTAATCGAGCTGGGCCGTGGTCTCGATGCCCTCGGCGACCACCTTCATCCGCAGCCCGTGGGCCAGGGTGATGATGCCGTCGATGAGCGCCCGCGCGTCGGCGTCTTGCGACAGGTCGTTGATGAAGGAGCGGTCGATCTTGACCGTCGACAGCGGGAAATGCTTGAGGTAGGAGAGCGAGGAATAGCCCGTTCCGAAATCGTCGATCGCGAGGCCGACGCCCATGTCCCGGATCGCCCTGAGCAACTTCGCCGCATGCTCGGGGTTCGCCATCACCGCGCCTTCGGTGATCTCCAGCTCCAGCAGCGACGGCTCCAGGCCCGAGGCTTCCAGGACAGCCTGGATGTCGGCGATGAGCGTGCGGCTTTCGAATTGGCGCGGCGATAGATTGACGCTCATCAACACCTTCGGCAAACCGTATTTCTGCCACGAACGCGAATCGGCGCAAGCCCTCTCCAGCGCCCATTTGCCCAAGGACACGATCAGGCCGAGCTCTTCGGCGATTGGAATGAACTGCACCGGCGGGATCATGCCCAGGATCGGATGGTGCCAGCGCATCAGCGCCTCGACACCGACGATGCGCTGGGTCTGCAGATCCATCTTCGGCTGGTAGTGCATTTCGAGCTCGCCACGCTCCAAGGCATGGCGCAGCGCGCTTTCGAGCATCAGCTGTTCGGTATTCTGCGCATTCATCTTCGCGGCGTAGAACCGGAAGGTGTTGCGGCCTCTTTCCTTGGCCCGGTACATCGCCGTATCGGCATTCTTCAAGAGCGCTTCGGCGTCTGCGCCGTTGTCCGGATAGATGCTCACGCCGACGCTGGCGCTGACGTGCAGTTCGCGCCCCGCGAGGAAGAAAGGCTCGGCGCAGCAGGCCAGCACTTTTTCGGCGAGCCCCGCGGCATCGTTTGCGCTGGACAGGTTCTCCAGGAGCAGCACGAACTCATCGCCACCGAAACGCGCCACGACATCCGCCTCGCGCAGCAGCGCCGTGAGGCGCTCGCCGCAGATCTTGATCATCTCGTCGCCCACGCCGTGGCCCAGCGTGTCGTTGATGTGCTTGAAGCGATCCAGGTCGACGAATATCACCGCGAACTGCTTCTGATGGCGGTTGCTGCGCTTGATGGCGCGAGCAAGCTCGTGTTGCAGCGCAGCGCGGTTGAACAGCCCGGTCAGTCCGTCGTGGCTGGCCATGAAACGAAGGCTTCTCTCCGCCTGCTTGCGCTGCTTGTACTGGGCGATCTGCAAGGCGATCACACGCAGCGACTCCTGCGTCTGGGCGTCGACGGCGTACGGATTGGAGCCAAGGAGCTCCAACGCCGTGATCGAATCGGTCACGGCCATCGGCACGACGACGCCGACGGCCAGCCCGGCCTCGCGGGCCATCGCATCGCGCGCGAAATGGCCCGGAGCCGCCAGCACGTCGATTTGCACGATGCCGCCGGTTTTCCAGGCGCGGCCCAGCGAGCCTTCGTCGGCCCGGTATTCGAACGACCGGCTGTCGGAGGCGAATTGCCGCACCGCCGGGGGAATGTGGTCGGCATGCCAGGCGGCAGCGCAGCGAACCACGCCGTCCTCGCCAACGCTCCACAACGCGCCGCAGTCCCAGCGCAGGTCGGTGCACAGGGCTTCCAGCGCTTGGGTGATCACCGTCTCGGCCCTGCCATCGCCGGCAAGCAGCCGGGCAATCCTGTATTCGAGCCCCTGGCGCAACGCATCCTTGCGCGGCCGCGTGGCGTCGCGCACGGTGCCGCGCACCATCGTCTTTCCGTCTTCTTCGGCCGACTGCGCGATGACGTGGAGCCAGCGCTCGGTGCCATCGGGCAGGCACAGGTGATGCTCGAATTCGCTGCGTTCCATGGACCGGGAGGCCTGCGCGATCTGCTGTTCGACCGCGGGGCGTTCTGCGGCCGGAACACGCGAGAGCAGCGCGGGCAGCTCCGGCCGCAAGTGGCCGGCCTCGAAGCCCAGGATGCGCCGGGCTTCTTCGGAGCACTGCAGGGCTCCGGTTTCGGGATCGAGGATCCAGCTGCCCAGGCTTGCCAGGTGCTGCGCCTCCTCCAGCTGCCGTTCGCTCGTGCGCAGGTGGCGGGTCATCTCGTTCGCCAGGATCTGGGCTCGGCTGCGTGCGGTGGTCAACGAAAAGACGATGCCGGCAAGCAGCATGCTGGTGGCCAGGCCGCCAAGGACGATGAACCACGGGATCGCCTTGTCGAGCGGACCGAAGACCTGGTTTTCGTCCTGGCCGACTTCCACGAGCCAGGAGTGGCCGCCCAACTCGAAGCCGAGCATGCGCTCCAGGCTGCGCGCAGGTGCGGCAGCGGGCCTGGCCAGGGCCGCGCTGTCGAACAGCAATTGCCGCTCGCCGAATGAGGCCGTCGTCACGAACCTGGTCTCGACCCGTGTCCCGATCGCTCCCCGGCTCGGCCCGGCATCGATCAGGCGCAACCGGAGCGTCCTCATGGCGTCGGTACCCACCACGTCGCTCAACATCCCTGCGACGCTGAAGCCCGAGCCGACCGAACCGATATAGGCACTGCGCCGCTGTTCGAGCGTATCGAGCGGTTGCCCGGGGCGGTAGACCGGCAGCCGCATCGCCAATCCGATGTCGGACTCGCGGCCCGCGATGCGCACCTTGCGGCCGGATGTGACGAGCCCGCCGGTGTCGCGCCCCTGCTCGAGCGCGTCTCCCCTGTCGGGCATCGCGCCCAGGTCATTGCCGAGCAGCCTCTCGTTGCCGGCCTGCGGTTCGATGTAGATCAGTGGGTAGTACGTGTCCCGCTCACCGGGCGGCTTGATGGCAAAGCTGGAGGCAACGCCGGTGTCGAGGCTGGCATCGCGGCGGACCTGTTCCTCGAAGGCCTGCCTGTCGTTGACCGTGATGCGGGGCGCATAGTTGACGGCCTGGAAACCGGGGTAGGCGCGCGCCAGGTCCAGCCCCGCGACGTAGTCCCTGAAATCGCTTCGCGTCACGGTTTCGGAGGTGTTGAATCGCGCACGCAATCCGATCAGGACGGCAACGTAGTCATCGAAGCGGGCTTCGACCTTGCGCGCCAGATCGAAGGCGGTGGCGTCGAAGCGCGCCTGGGCGCTGCGCCCGATCTCCTGCCGGGCGGAGACGCCGAGGGCGATCGACAGCACCGTGCCAGCCGCGAAAATCACCAGCGGCAAGCGAATCCTGACCCAGATGGACGATGACATCGGATTTGATCCTGTCGTCGGCACAGGCCGGTCGGTTCCGTGTGCAGCAGCGCGGCACGACAGAGAACGCAACAGGTTGTATCGTCCGCGAAATATATATGGCCGGAGCGAGAACGTCACGCAATTTGTCTCGACAAGGGTGAGAGCACGGGAAAACCATGCTGCGCGCCGCGGCCGCGGGCCGTGTTGAGATGGATCAAACACCCCGCGGAGAAACATCTACTTACGCGCCCGGGGTAGCCACCGCGCGGACCAGCGCGCAGCCGCATCGGTGTTGCAGGAAGTCTGCAACCAGGCCGCGGGAACCGGCCCGATTCCGAAGACATCAACATGTAACACTAAGGTTGCAGGACAATCCCGGGCAGCAAAAAACTACAGCCCGAGATCGCCATGACCCTGGACGAACTGTTTACCGACAGCCACTTGCTTCCCACGGTGCCCAAGGTGGTGTTCGATCTCATCGAGCTCCTTCGCAACGAGGACGCCGCGGTTTCCGTGGTGGCACGCAAGATCGAGCTCGACCAGGTGCTGACGGCCCGCGTGCTGCGCATGGCCAATTCGCCGTACTTCGGGCTGCGCCGCAAGATCCTGTCGATCCAGGACGCGATCCAGCTGCTGGGCTTTTCCTCGATCCGCTCCCTGGTGGTGAGCTCCGGCCTCACGGGCACCTTCCGCAAGGTCGAGGGCGTGAACCTGCCGGCCTTCTGGTCGCACAGCCTGCGCGTGGCCGCCGTGGCCCGCTACCTCGCGGGCAAGACGCGCCGTGTGGACCAGAGCCTGGCCTTCACGGTCGGCAGCATGCACGCCATCGGCCACCTGATCATGGCCGGCGCCATGAAGCAGCCGATGGCCGAGCTCAACGCCGCGCACCCCTTCGACCGCATGGGACGGCTCGAGGTCGAACGGCAGAAGTTCGGCTTCCATTACGGCCAGGTCGGCGCGCGGCTGGCCGCCCGCTGGGAATTCGCGCCCGAGTTCGTCAGCGCCCTGTCCTCCTTCGCCAACCCGATGGAGGCCGAGCAGGTCGACCCGCTCGCCAGCGTGCTGCACCTGGCGGTCTGGCGCGTCGCGCTGGAGCGCGAAGGGCTGCGCATCGGCGACGCGCAGCATGTCTGGCCGGCCCAGCCGGCGGACGCGATCGGCCTGTCCGAAGACGTGATGCAGGACATGCCGGCACCGCGCGAGCTGGCGTCCGACCTGGAATCGATGATCGCCTGATCACCGCGGCGGGCGCCCCGCCCTCGCTCATTCACAGCTAAGTCTTCTGCCTTTCGACTGACACGGGGCAAACCTAGATTCGTTCGCGGCCCCCAGTGCCGACGCAGCGCCGCGCCGCGCTGCGTCATGCCCTTCCACGTCGAAAGAACGAATTGAAAAAAGCCATTCCAAACATCAGATCCGGCTTGCTGTACCCCACCCTGAGCGTGCTCGCAGCCTCGCTGCTGGCCGCGTGCGGAGGCGGCGGCCACGGCGCCGGCCCGGCAGCCTTCCTGCCGCCGCCCGCGAACCAGGCCAGCAGCACCACCTTCAGCGGCGTCCTCACGGCCAGCGCCTTCAAGCCCGGCAGCAGCACCGACCCGGTGGTCACGCCGGGCTACTACGCCGGCGCCACCGTCTGCGTGGACAGCAACGGCAACGGCCGCTGCGACAGCGGCGAGCCGGCCGCGGTCACCGATGCCGGCGGCAGGTTCAGCCTGTCGCTGCCCGGCCCCTCGGCACTCATCGCCGACATCGGCACCAGTGCGAAGAACACCGCCACCAACACCAGCGTGCCCACGCGCGAAGTGCTGCGCGTCATGCTCGACCAAGTGCAGGAACAGGGCGCGGCCGTGGTGGTCAGCCCGCTGTCCTCCGAAGTGGCGCGGCTGGTCGAGGCCAACGGCACGAGCTATGCCGCCGAGAAGCAGAACCTGGCCGCGCGCCTGGGCGTGCCCGTGGGCGCCCTGCTCGGTGATGTCAATGCCGCCAGCGGCGCCGTGCAGACCGCCTTGCTCAATGAAGCCAATGCACTGAACAACCGCTTCGCCTACGCCACCACCAAGCTCGACCGCGGCGACAAGTTCCCCGACGCGCTGGCCAACCCCGGCGGCGATCCGCGCCTCGCGGGCATGGCCGGCGTGACCGCGGCCACGGCCAACGTCGCGGACAACCGGAAGCCCATCACCTTCCTGCAATCGCAGCAGGCGGCGTTCAATGTGGAGGGCATTCCGCGCTACGACAACATCTTCATCGTGATGCTCGAGAACAAGGCCACGATGTCGATCCTGAACTCGGCCTATGCGCCCAAGATCAACGGCTACCTGAAGGCCGGCAACCAGCTGGTGAGCTACTACGCCACCGGCAACCCGAGCGAGCCCAACTACACGGCCCTGGGCGGCGCCGACGACTGGGGCATCACGGACGACAGCCAATGGAACTGCGACGCCACCGGCGCCAACGCCGTGCAGGACCTGCCCGTGCCCGACAACACCCAGCCGGGCCTGGCCAAGTCGCCCTTTGCAGCCACCTGCACCCAGGCCGCCGCGGTGAACCACAACATCGTCGGCAGGACGAACCTGTTCAATGCGATCACCAATGCCGGCCTGACCTGGCGCACCTACAGCGAATCGATGAACCCGGGCCAGGACTTCCGCACCGACAGCGTGGCCGATGCCGCCGTCACCGCCAAGGACAACGTCTACGCGCCGGGCACGCTGGGCGGCAACACCACGGCCATTGGCGACGCCACGCTCACGCTGCCGCTGCCGGGCGGCCTGTACAAGACCAAGCACCACCCCGGCATGGCCTACCAGAACGTGCGCAGCGCGCCCGAATGGAAGTACAGCAACCGCACCATGGGCGGCGGCCAATGGGACGCGGCGCTGAAGAACAGCACCGACTACGCCATTCCCGCCAGCTACGACTACGACCAGCTCGGCACCGACCTGGCCAGCGGCAACGTCGGCAACCTGAACTTCCTGGTGCCGGACCAGTGCGACGACATGCACGGCATCAGCGTGAAGGGCGCAGGCGGCGTCGGCACCGCGAGCGACTGCGCCAGCGTGGCCAACAACGTGTCGACCAGCGCCGTCTCGCCGATCATCACGCGCGGCGACAACTACGTCGACTACACGGTCAAGCGCATCCAGGCTTCGCCGCTGTGGCAGAACCCGCAAAAGCGCGTGGCCATCGTGCTGATGTTCGACGAGGGCAGCGCCACCAGCGGCTTCAACTCCTGCTGCGGCTGGAACGTGTCGAACAGCACGGTCGCCAATCCGGTCAAGCAGAACGCGGACGGCAGCTGGTCGGTGGACGCGAGCATCAACAACTACACCAAGGGCAACCGCGGCCACGGCGAGAGCATCTTCGGCATCCTGACCAACCAGGCCGGCGCGCCCAAGGGCGTGTCCGACAGCGATGCCTACAGCCACTTCTCGTTCGTGCGCACGCTGCAGGACATGTTCCAGCTGGCCGACCCGGCGGTCGACGGCACGTACATGAACCGCTCGAAGTACACCGAGGCTTTCATCGCCCAGAACATCGTGAACCTGCCCGAATACGCAGGCAGCGCGGACACGCACTTCGACAGCGTGCGGCCGATCAACCATGCCTTCGTGATTCCGGCGGGCTACACGCAGAAGCAGTCGGGCGACGTGTCGACCACGGCGCAGGTCGGGCCGGACGCCAACCAGCTCAATGTCTGGTCGCTGAAGCAATGAGGCTGCGCCGTTCAGGCCCGAAAGGGCCGGCGGCGGCGGCGCGCGCGGGCCGGCTCGCGCTGGCGGCGCTCGGCGCGGGCACGTTGCTGGTCGCATGCGGCGGCAGCAACGGCAGCGGCGCTGCTTCCGTGCCGCCGGGTGCGGTTGCGGCCGCCGCGGCTGCCGGTGCCGCCCCCGCGGCGCCCGCGCCCTCCGGCACGCTGAGCCTTGCAGCGCAGGTGGGCCAGAAGATGTTCTTCGACAAGAACCTCTCGGGCTCCGGCGCCATGTCCTGCGCGAGCTGCCACGACCCGGCGCATGCGCACGCGCCGGCCAACGGTCTTTCGGTGCAGCTCGGCGGCCCGCACATGGACCGGGCCGGCCTGCGCGCCGTGCCCTCGCTGCGCTACAAGGAGGTGACCCCGCCCTACGCCGACCTGCTGGACAACCCCGACGGCGTCAGCGTGCCGGGCCCGGGCGGCGGGCTGGCCTGGGACGGCCGCGCCGACACGCTGGCCGCCCAGGCCCACATCCCGCTGCTCGATCCGCTCGAGATGGCCAACGCCAGCAGCGCCGACGTGGTGAAGAAGCTCCAGGCCGCCGACTACGCCCCGCTCATCGCCAAGGCCTTCGGTGCCAAGGCCTTCGACGACAGCGACGCCGCCTTCGCCAATGCGCTGCAGGCCTTGCAGGCCTACCAGCTCGAGGACAAGAGCTTTCATCCGTACAGCAGCAAGTTCGACCTGTACGCGGGCAACAAGATCGGCGGCGCGCTCACGCCCGCCGAAGCGCGCGGCCTCAAGGTGTTCACCAATCCGGACACCGGCAACTGCGCCTCGTGCCACTACCAGGGCGCGGGCCTCGGCGGCAGTTCCGCGCTGTTCACCGACTTTTCCTACGAGGCCATCGGCGTGCCGCGCAACGCCGGCATTCCCGCCAACAACAACGTGCAGTATTTCGACATGGGCGTGTGCGGCCCGATGCGCACCGACCATGCGCCGGCGGCGCCCAACGCCGCGAACGGCTTCTGCGGCATGTTCAAGGCGCCGACACTGCGCAACGTGGCAACGCGCACGGCCTTCTTCCACAACGGCGTGATGCATTCGCTGGAACAGGTCATCCGCTTCTACAACACGCGCGACACCCAGCCCGAGCTCTGGTATCCCACCGTGGGCGGCACGCCGAAGGCGAAGAACGACCCCGGCTTTCCGGCCTACGGCCTCGTCACCACCCAGTACACGGGCGGCAAGGTGCAAAAGTACGACGACCTGCCGGCCGCCTACGCATCGAACATCGACACGCAACTGCCGATGGACGGCCGCGCCGCGGGCTCGGCGCCCCCCATGTCCGAGCAGGACATGGCCGACCTGGTCTGCTTCCTCCACACCCTGAGCGACGCGGACACCCAACCCGCGGCGCCCGCGAAGCCCGGCGCCTGCGCCAACTGATCCCTTCTCCCTCTTCCATGAACAACAACAGAAAAATCCCCACGGCACTGGCTGCGGCCGCGCTCGCCATGCTCGCCGCTTGCGGCCCGCAGCAGCCCCAGGCCAATCTGCAGGACCTGACCGCCGCGATGAACACCTATCTCGCGGCCAAGGGCGACCTGTGCCTGGGCAAGACCCGCTGGCCCATCGACGTGCCGCAGCGCGAAGCCGGCACGCGCGCGCGCAACGCCGTGCAGATGCCGGTGCTGGAGCACCTGGGGCTGGTGAGCGCGTCCACGGCCCAGGTCGGGGAAGCCAGGGAAGGCGAGCAGCCCACCCAGGTCACCGTCACGCGCTATGCGCTGACCGACGAAGGAAAGAAATACTTCCACGCGCGCGAGCCGCAGGGCGATTTCTGCGCCGCCCACCTGACGCTCGACAGGATCGTGGGCTGGGAAGCGGCCAAGGACGCATCGGCCGTCGCCGTCACCTACACCTACAGGATCGACGCCGCGCCGTGGACCGGCGACGCCGACGTGCAGCAGGTCTTTCCGATGGTGGACCGCGTGGTGCGCGGGGCCGGCACGATGCAGCTCAAGCAGAACTTCAGGCGCACGCCCACTGGCTGGGCTGCAGAGGGCATCTGACCCGATGGATGCCGTGCTGCGCTTTTCGCCCGCGCTGAGCGACTGGGTGCTGCACAACCTGCGCCAGGGCTGCACGCCCGCGCAGGTGGTGCAGGCCATGCGCACGCAGGACATGCCGCCTGATGCGGCCAAGGCCATCGTCGACGCCTTCGTGTTCGCGCTGCGCACCGCGGGCCCCGTGCCGACCGATTCGGTCACGGTGGCGCCGGCCTACCGCCACGAAGCATCGCGGCTGCCGCCGGGCGCATCGATCCGCACCGCGGACCGCATCGTGCGCGTGGCGGCGCGCGCGGCGCAGCCGGTCCTCGCGGTGCTGAGCGACGTCTTCAGCGCCGAGGAATGCGAGGCGCTGATCGCACTGGCCCGGCCGCGGCTCGCGCCCTCCACCAGCGTCGATCCGCTGACCGGACGCAACCGCTCGGGGGCACAGCGCAGCAGCCTGGGCATGTTCTTCCGGCTGCGCGAAAACGCCTTCATCGCGCGGCTCGACGAACGCCTGTCCGAACTCATGAACCTGCCGGTGGAAAACGGCGAAGGCCTGCAGGTGCTGCACTACCCGGCCGGCGCGCAGAGCCTGCCGCATTTCGATTTCCTGGTGCCGTCGAACGCCGCCAACCAGGCCTCGCTGCAACGCAGCGGCCAGCGCGTGAGCACGCTCGTGGCCTACCTCAACGAGGTGGAAGAAGGCGGCGAAACGGTGTTTCCGGAGACGGGGTGGTCGGTGTCGCCGCAACGCGGCGGCGCGGTGTACTTCGAGTACTGCAACAGCCTCGGCCAGGTGGACCACGCATCGCTGCACGCGGGCGCGCCCGTGCTGCGCGGAGAGAAGTGGGTGGCGACCAAATGGATGCGGCAGCGGCGCTTCGTGGCCGCCGCCCAGGCGCCGCGCCCCTGAGGGCAACGCGCCCCTCGGGGCATTCGGATGCGTATCGGTTTGACTTTTATTTAGATATATCTAAAATAAGTCAGATACACATCGAGAAGGCATCGATCATGCGACATTTCCACTTCGGCCACCACCACTCTCACCACTGCCACTCTCCGCGCGGCGAACACGAAGACGGCCTCTCGGGCGGCCGTGGACGTCACGGCGGCGAAGAGCGCATGCACGGCGGAGGCCGCGGCGGACGCGGCGGCGGACGGGTGTTCGGCCATGGCGGCCTGCGCTTCGTGCTGCTGCAGCTCATCGCCGACAAGCCCGCCCATGGCTACGAGCTCATCAAGGCTATCGAAGACCGCCTGGGCGGCAGCTACGCGCCCAGCCCCGGCGTGGTCTACCCCACCCTCACGCTGCTCGAGGAGATGGGCTACCTGAGCGTGGAAACGGCCGACACCGGCGGGCGCAAGCGCTACAGCATCACCGCCGGCGGCCGGGAATTCCTGGCCGCCAACCGCGACACGGCCGACGCCATGATGGCCCGCATGAGCGGCGGCGTCGACGGCGCCGGCCCGCGCGGCGGCCGCCCGCCGCAGGTCACGCGCGCCATCGAGAACCTCAAGCTCGCGATGCGCATGCGCCTCTCGGGCGCCCCCCTCACCGAACAACAAGCCCACGATTTCGCCGCGGTGCTCGACAGCGCCGCTCAACAGCTAGAGCGCATCTGAACTTCTTCTTTTGAAATGACCGACTTCACAACCACTTCTGCTTCCACCACACCCGACCGCACGCCGCGCCGCGTGCGCCACGAGCTTCGCTTTCGCCAGCTCACGGTCAAGACCGTGCAGCGCGTGACGCCGCACCTGATCCGCATCACGCTCACGGGCGACGACCTCGCGGGCTTCACGAGCCCGGGTTTCGACGACCACGCCAAGATCTTTTTCCCCGATGCCGTGACCGGCCAGCTCACGCTGCCGACCGTGGGGCCCGACGGCCCGGTGTGGCCCGCGAGCGGCCGGCCCACCATGCGCGACTACACGCCGCGCCGTCACGACGCCAGCGCCAACACGCTCGAACTTGACTTCGCGCTGCACGACGCCGGCCCCGCCACGCAATGGGCCGAGCAGGCCAAGCCCGGCGATGTGCTCGGCGTGGGCGGCCCGCGCGGCTCGTTCATCGTACCGACGGCCTTCGACTGGCACCTGCTGATCGGCGACGACACCGCCCTGCCCGCCATCGCGCGGCGCCTGGCCGAGCTGCCGGCCGGTGGCCGGGTGGTGGTGCTGGCCGAGGTCGACAGCAAAGCCGACCAGGTTCCGTTCGAGACGAAGGCGCAGCTCACATTGACGTGGGTGCACCGCAACGGCGCCGAACCGGGCCTGAGCCCGGTGCTGATCGATGCGCTGCGGGCCATGGCGCTGCCGGCCGGCGACTTCCACGCCTGGGTGGGCTGCGAATCGGCGATTGCGAAGGCCTTGCGCGCGCACCTCGTGGGCGAACGCGGCGCCAACCCCAAGTGGATCCGGGCCTCGGGCTACTGGCGACGCGGTGCGGTGGCCACGCACGATACGCACGACGAGTGACTTGCTCCTTCCCCGGAAGGGGAGGGAGAAAGAAAAAAACTCAGAGCCAGCCCGCGCGCCTGAACCGGTAGTAGAGATAGCTGCAGGTGGCCGCAATCAGCACCAGCGCCACCGGATACCCATAGCGGAATTTCAGCTCCGGCATGTGCTCGAAGTTCATGCCCCAGATGCCCGCGAACGCGGTGCACACCGCAAAGATGCTGGCCCAGGCAGCCAGCCGCTTGGTGACTTCGCTCTCCTCGATCGTGACCATCGAAAGGTTCACCGAAATGGCCGTGCCGATGGTGTCGCGCATGGCGTCGATCGAGCCGTTGATACGCACCAGGTGGTCGGCCACGTCGCGAAAATATTCCTGCGAGCTCATGCAGATCTGCGGCACTCGCCCGCCATGCAGCTTGCCCGCCGCCTCGGCCAGCGGCGCCACCGCGCGCTTGAGGATCATGCTGCGCCGCTTCAGGTCGTACAGCTGCTTGATCTTGTCGCGCGCCGCGCCGCCCTGCGTGAAGATCTGCTGCTCGATGGATTCGAGCTCCACCTCGAGCGCATCGATCACCGGAAAGTAGCGGTCGACCACCGCATCCATCAGCGCATACAGCACGAAGCCCGCGCCATTGCGCAGCAGCTCGGGCTCGCGCTCGCAGCGCTCGCGCACGCCCAGGAAGCCCTGCCGGCTGCGGTTGCGCACCGACAGCACGTAGTTCTTGCCGACGAAGACGTCGACCTCGCCCACGTTCACGCAGTGCTCGCCCTCGGCAGAGGGCTCGACCAGGTGCATCACGACGAAGAGCGAATCGCCGTATTCCTCGACCTTGGGCCGCTGGTGGCCGTGCTGGGCGTCTTCCACCGCGAGCGGATGCAGGTTGAACTCCTCCTGCATCTGGGCCAGCTCCTGCGGCGTGGCGTCGCTCAGCGCCACCCAGACGAAGCAGCCGGGCCGGGAGATGTACTCGCTGATGTCCTCGACCGGAATGTCGGCAAGCTTGGCGCCGTTCTCGTAGGCCACGCAGTTGATCAGCATCGGTACTCGTCCATGGTCGGTCTGGAAGGAAGCGGGTCAGGCCACCGCATCCGGATTGGAAGCCGCGGCCAGCTGCCCGGTGGCCGCCAGCGCGGCATCGATGGCCGCGGTCTCGCGCCTGAGCAGGGCGAGCCCCTTTTCGGCAAGCGCGCTGTGGCTTGCCACGTCGGCCCACAGGCTCGCGGCGGCTTCGGCGCACGTCAATGACGTGAAGCGGATGCGGCCCTTCGCCAGGTCGGCGAAGCGTTTCTCGCGCAGCGGGTCCGCCCGGTCCCAGGCGCCGCCGATGAGTACGCGGCGGCCGCGCTTGATGCGGGGTTCGCGCTCGGCAAAGAAAGGCAGCCTCGCGGACACCCAGCCCGGCAGCCCGGAGTCCAGCGCGGTGTCGAAGGCCGTGGGGGCGGTGTGCGTCTTTGCGAAGCCGCGCAAGGTGCCGAGCTGGTAGAGCACCGGGTCTTTCGCGCCGCCTTCCACCGGTTTGATGATGGACGCGCCATTGCCTGCCCGGCCGTCCGGCCGTTTCGATTTGCGCAGGTCGGCGAGCTGGGCCGGCGCCATGCAGAGGTACAGCGCGGCGAGTTCTGCGGGCACGGTGGCGGTGTCGGGCAGCGCGTCCGCTTCGGGGCCTTTGAATTCATCCGGGTGGACCATGGGCGCCTTGTTTCTTTCGCGCGGGGTTCGCGCCGGCGGATTTTAAAGGTGGGGCGCCGGCCCGTCCGAGGCATTCGCGTCCCCGATAATCGTCCGAGTGAAAACGACGACCGCGCAACCCTCCCCCTCCACCAGCGACTTCTCCGGGCATACCCCCATGATGGCGCAGTACCTGGGCCTCAAGGCGAACCATCCGGACACCCTGCTGTTCTACCGGATGGGCGATTTCTACGAGCTGTTCTGGGCCGACGCCGAAAAGGCCGCGCGCCTGCTCGACATCACGCTCACCCAGCGCGGCCAGTCGGCCGGCCAGCCCGTGGTGATGTGCGGCGTGCCCTTCCATGCTGTCGACACCTATCTTGCGCGGCTCATCAAGCTGGGCGAATCGGTGGCCATCTGCGAGCAGGTGGGCGAAGTCGGCGCGAGCAAGGGCCCGGTCGAGCGCAAGGTGGTGCGGGTGGTCACGCCCGGCACGCTGACCGATTCGGAACTGCTCAACGACAAGAGCGATTCGCTGCTGCTCGCCGTGCATGCGGGCACGCGCAATTTCTGCGGCCTGGCCTGGCTCAGCGTGACGGGTGCCGAGCTGCGGCTGGCCGAGTGCCCGGCCGATGCGCTCGAAGCCTGGATCGCGCGCATCGCGCCGAGCGAGCTGCTGTACAGCGCCGAGGTCACGCCCGCTTTCGAGCAGCGCCTGAAGGCCGCGCGTTCGGCCACGCCCTTCACGCTTTCGATCCGCCCCGCGTGGCAGTTCGACGGCGGCCTGGGCGAGCGCAAGCTCAGCGAGCAGATGGGCAGCAACAGCCTCGCGGCCTGGAACGCCGAATCGCTCGCCAACGCGCATGCCGCCGCGGCCGCGCTGCTGGGCTATGCCGAGCACACGCAGGGCCGCGCGCTGTCGCATGTGCAGCGCCTGTCGGTGGAGCGCGACGGCGACCTGGTCGAGCTGCCGCCCACCACGCGGCGCAACCTCGAACTGGTGCAGACATTGCGCGGCGAAGACTCGCCCACGCTGTTCTCGCTGCTCGACACCTGCATGACGGGCATGGGCAGCCGGCTGCTCAAGCGCTGGCTGCTGTCGCCCCGGCGCGACCGCGGCGAGGCACAGGCCCGGCTCGAAGCCATTGCCGCGCTCCAGTCCACGGTGCTGGGCGGCACCGCCGCGCCCTGGCGCACCTTGCGCGAACAGCTCAAGAACACCAGCGACGTGGAACGCATCGCGGCGCGGATCGCGCTCAGGCAGGTGCGCCCGCGCGAACTGCTCGCGCTGCGCCTCGCGCTTGCGAAGGCCGAGCAGCTGGCCCCGGCGCTTCCGGCGTCCGGCGAGCTGCTGGGCCGCATCATCGAACGGCTCGCGCCGCCGCCGGGCTGCGCCGGCCTGCTGGCGAGTGCGATCAAGCCCGACCCCTCGGCGCTGGTGCGCGACGGCGGCGTGATCGCCACCGGCCACGACGCCGAGCTCGACGAGCTGCGCGCGATCAGCGAGAACTGCGACGATTTTTTGCTGAAGCTCGAAGTCAGCGAACGCGAGCGCACCGGCATCAGCAACCTGCGGGTGCAGTTCAACCGCGTGCACGGCTTCTACATCGAGGTCACGCAAAGCGCGCTCTCCAAGGTGCCCGACAACTACCGCCGCCGCCAGACGCTGAAGAATGCCGAGCGCTTCATCACGCCCGAGCTCAAGGCCTTCGAGGACAAGGCGCTGAGCGCGCAGGACCGGGCCCTCGCCCGCGAGAAGTGGCTCTACGAGCAATTGCTCGACACGCTGCAGCCCTCGGTGCCGGCGCTCACGCAGCTGGCCGGCGCCATTGCCACGCTCGATGCGCTGTGCGCGCTGGCCGAGCGCTCGCACACGCTGCACTGGCGCGCGCCGAGCTTCGTCTCGCACCCCTGCATCGAGATCCAGCAGGGCCGCCATCCGGTGGTGGAAGCGCGGCTGGCCGAAAAATCGTCGGGCGGCTTCATCGCCAACGACACGCAGCTCGGGCCGCAGCAGCGCATGCAGGTGATCACCGGCCCCAACATGGGCGGTAAGTCAACCTACATGCGGCAGGTGGCGATCATCGTGCTGCTGGCGTCCATCGGCTCGCACGTGCCGGCGGCGGCCTGCCGGCTCGGGCCGATCGACGCCATCCACACCCGCATCGGCGCCGCGGACGACCTGGCCAACGCGCAGTCGACCTTCATGCTCGAGATGACCGAGGCCGCGCAAATTTTGCACAGCGCCACCGCCCAGTCGCTGGTGCTGATGGACGAGATCGGCCGCGGCACCAGCACCTTCGACGGCCTGGCGCTGGCCGCGGGCATCGCGGCCCAACTGCACGACCGCAGCAAGGCCTTCACTCTCTTTGCCACCCACTACTTCGAGCTGACCGAATTCCCGGCCACGCACCACTGCGCCGTGAACATGCACGTGAGCGCCACCGAGGCGGGCCGCGACATCGTGTTCCTGCACGAAATGCAGCCCGGCCCGGCCAGCAAGAGCTACGGCATCCAGGTGGCGCGACTCGCCGGCATGCCGGCCGCGGTGGTCAACCACGCGCGGCAGGCGCTCGAGGCGCTGGAGTCGCAGCACGCCCAGACGCGCGCGCAGGTCGACCTGTTCGCCCCGCCCCCGGCGGCCGAAACGCCCATGGCCAGCGCCGTAGAATCCGCCCTGGCCGCGCTCGATCCCGATGCGATGACGCCACGGGAGGCGCTCGACGCGCTCTATGCCTTACAAAAACTGAACACGCGCGAACGCGGCGCCGCGTAGCGGGCATCCTTCGTGCGAGATGAAAAAATGACTTATTGCGTAGGCATCAAACTCAACGCCGGCCTGGTGTTTCTCTCCGACTCGCGCACCAATGCGGGTGTGGACCACATCAGCACCTTCCGCAAGATGATCGTCTACGAGCAGCCGGGCGACCGCGTCATGGTGCTGCTGTCCTCGGGCAACCTGAGCATCTCGCAGTCGGTGCGCGAAATTTTGCAGATCGAGGAACTGCGCGAAACGCGCGAAGACGGTTCGCAGGGCGACCCCATCACCATCTGGAACGCCAAGAGCATGTTCGATGCTGCGCGCGTGCTCGGCTCGGCCGTGCGCCACGTGTACGACCGCGACGCCGAGGCGCTCAAGCATGCGGGGCTGGACTTCAACGTGTCCTTCATCTTCGGCGGGCAGGTCAAGGGCGAAGGCATGCGCCTGTTCCTGGTCTATGCGGCCGGCAACTTCATCGAGGCCACCACCGAGACGCCCTACTTCCAGGTGGGCGAATCCAAGTACGGCAAGCCGGTGCTCGACCGCGTGCTCACGCCCGAGACCCCGCTGGACGAGGCCGCCAAGTGCGCGCTGGTGTCGATGGACTCGACCATGAAGTCGAACCTCTCCGTGGGCCTGCCGCTCGACCTGGTGGTGTACGAGGCCAACAAGCTCGAGACCGACCGCGTGATCTGCATCGACGCCGACAACCCCTACTACCGCATGATGCACAACAGCTGGGGCCAGAAGCTGCGCGAGGTGTTCGACAGCATCGAGGACCCGGTGTGGGACGACTCCGCCACCGAGCATCCGCTGAAGATGCCGGCCACGCGGCACAGCCCGCTGCGCAAGATCTCGACGCCCGACGAAAAGCTGATCTGAAGCCGACCGCGGCCATGCCGATGCCTCCCGTCGTGTTCTCGCACGGCAACAGCTTTCCCGCGAGCACCTACCGCGTCGTCCTGGACAGCCTGCGCAGCCGCGGCTTCGAGGTCGATGCCATCGAGAAATTCGGGCACGACCCGAAGTACCCCGTCACCGACAACTGGCCGCACCTGGTGCAACAGCTGGCCGACTTCGCGCAGCGGCATGCCGACCGCGCCGGCGGCCCGGTGTTCCTGGTCGGCCATTCGCTGGGCGGAATCCTGAGCCTGATGTGCGCGGCGCTGCATCCGGCGCTTGCTTGCGGCGTGGTGCTGCTCGATTCGCCGGTCCTCAGCGGCTGGCGCGCGAACACGCTCAACGTGGTCAAGCGCACGCCGCTCATGAAGAGCATTTCGCCCGGCGCCATCAGCCGCAAGCGCAGGAACAGCTGGGCGCACCGCGAAGCGGTGTTCGAGCACTTCCGCAGCAAGAAGGCCTTTGCCAAGTGGGACGAGCAGGTGCTGCACGACTACATCGACCACGGCACCTTCGCGAGCGAAGACATGCGCGAGCTGAGTTTCGACCGCGACGTGGAAACAGCCATCTACGACACCCTGCCCCACAACCTGGGCGCGCTGCTGCGCCGCCATCCGCTCAAGTGCAAGGCGGCCTTCATCGGCGGGCGCCAGTCCGCCGAGATGAAGCAGGTGGGCATGGCCATGACCCAGAAGGTCACCCGGGGACGCATCGCCATGCTCGACGGCACGCACCTGTTTCCCATGGAAAAGCCGCTGGCCACCGCGGCGGCGGTGGAAGCGGCGCTGCGCAACCTGATGGGCTGATCGCACGGAAACATATGTCCAATTCCAGGCCGGAAGCCGTCGAAGGCGTTTCCTTGAGCCCTTCGCTGGTGGTCGAAGACGATCCCGCGATGCGCGAGCGCCTGGGCCATGTGCTGGCCACGCTCGGCCACGGCGCGCCGCAGATCGCCTGGGCCGACAGCATTGCCGCGGCCAAGGAACTGCTCGATGCGCAGAGCTTCGGCATCGCGCTGGTCGACATCGGACTGCCGGACGGCAGTGGGGTCGAACTGATCGGCTGGATGCAGGCGCAGCATCCCAAGGTGCCCGCGGTGGTGATCTCGGCCTTCCGGACCGAGGACGTCATCTTCGCGGCGCTGCGGGCCGGCGCCATCGGCTACCTGCTGAAGGACCGCGACGATCTCGAACTGGGCATTGCGCTTCGCAGCATCGAGCAGGGGGGCTCGCCGATCGATCCCGCCATTGCGCGCCATATCCTGGGCTGGCTTGCGGCGCAGCTGCCTTCGCCGCCCGCCGTGCCGGCGGCCGATGCACCCGCTACGCTGCCCGTCGCGCTGACGCCGCGGGAGCGCCGGATCCTCGAACTCGTGGCGCAAGGGCTGAGCAACCGCGACATGGCCGAATCGCTGTCGATCTCCCGGCTGACCGTGGAATGCCACACCAAGAACATCTACCGCAAGCTCGCCGTCAGCTCACGCACCGAGGCCGTCTACCAGGCCCGCAGGCACGGCTTGCTGGACTGAGGGCACGCGTTCTTCCCTGCACGCCTCACCACGAATAGCCGGCCTGCACGCGGGCGGCAATGCGGTTGCTGCTGCCGCTGCTGGTGGCGGTGGAAACCCCCAGCCCCAGGTTCAGGTTGTCGTTGACCTGGTAGCCGAAGGCAAAGCCGATGGCCGCTGCGCCGGCGTAGTTGCCGACCGCCGCACCCATCCATTTCTTGCCCGCCGACAGGGCCGGCATCGACGGCATGGCCAGTGCCGACGCCACGCCCTGCGCGGCAAAGGCGTTCGCCTGGCTGGTCGCGCTGCTCACCGCCTGCTGCAGCTGGTTGACGTTGACGGCATCGGTGCCCAGCACGCCGGGGGCGACATTCGCAATGCCGCGCAACTGCCCGGTGGCCGCATTGCCCACCGACACGGTGTTGTCGCGGTCCGCCACCGACCCCTGGCCCAGCGCCACCGCATTGCTGCCCGAGGCCAGCGTGTTGGCGCCCAGCGCGACCGCGTTGTTGCCGGTGGCCACCGCGTTGTTGCCCACGGCCGTGGTGGGATCGGCCAGCGCCCTGGCGCCGGCACCGATGGCCACCGAGCCGGCGTGGCGGGCCTCGGCGCCGCTGCCCAGCGCGGTGGTGCCCTCGCCGTCGGCAATGGCGTTGGTGCCCATGGCCGTGGCACCCGCGCCGGTGGCCTTGCTGCCCGTGCCGCAGGTCACGCTGCCCCCGCTGAAGCTGCACAGGCCGTTGGCAAGGGCCTGGTTCATGACGCTCTGCAGGGCAGTCACCTGCTGCATCGTGAAGCTGTTGGAGGCCGTGACGGCGCCTTGCTCCGCCTGCTGGACCTGCCCGACGTTGGCGGCATCCGTTGCGGCGGTGCCGGCGCGCACGTTGTTGAGCGTGGTTCCCGCGCCGTCGTTGGCGTTCAGGCTGACGCTCATACCGCCCGGGCCGTACTGGACCGAGTTGTTGGCCACGCCCAGGGCGGTGTTCGCCGTGCCCTGGGCGGCAGCCGCCGCGGTCTGGGCACCGTTGGCCGTGGCCTGAGCAGTGGCCGCATTCGCGAGCGCAGTATTTGCCGTGCCCTGGGCGGCAACGGCCGTGGTCTGCGCGGTGCCTGCGGTGGCAAGCGCGGTGTTCGCCGTGCCCTGGGCCAGCGCCGCATCGGCCTGGGCAAGAACCGCGGAGCCCGTGGCGGCGCTGGCAGTTGCCTGCGCCAGGTCCGCAGCGTTTTGCACGGCGTACAGCTGGCTGCCGTTGACAGCGTCGGTGCTCGTGGAGTTCACCGATCCGGCGCTGACGTTGACCAGGCCGCGCGTCTGGCCGGTGGACCCGAAGGACACCGTGTTGGCCGCCGTGGCGACGGAATTCGCGCCAATGGCCACGCCGCCGGTCGCGCCGCTCGCGACCCGGCTGCCGGTGCCGATCGCCACGCCGCCCGTTGCCAGGGCGGCCGCGCCCGAAGCACCTGCGTTGGCGCCGCCGATCGCGGTGCTGCCGTTGCCGGATGCCACGGCGCCCTGGCTGGCGCCCGAGGCGCTGCCGATGGCGATGGCGGCATTGCCCGAAGCCTGCGCGCCGCTGCCGCCCGCCGGGCCGGTGTAGAGGCAGCAACTCTCGGTGCCCGCGCCACCTGCGCCGAGCGCAATCGCGCCGCCGGCCGTGGCCTGGGCGCCACGTCCCCCTGCGCCGCCGGTTCCCCCCGCCTCGCCGAGCGCGCCGGTCCCCCCGCCCCCGACGGCTGTCGCGCCGCCCGCGGTCGCGCGGGCTCCTGCCCCGCCCGCGCCGCCGGTGCCGCCCGCAGTGCCCATGCCGCCGTCGCCGCCCGCACCGAGCGCGGTGGCTCCGTCTCCCGAGACAGCGGCCGCAGCGCCACCGGTTCCTGCCGTCCCGTTGATGGTTCCCGGACCGGCATTGCCTGCACTCCCATCGACAAAACCCGCTGCGTAGGCGCTTCCCCCGACCAGCAGCGCGACCGCGGGCAGATGCCGCAATGCGCGCACCCACCGCTGTTTTCCGGCTGGCGCCTCATGCAAGCCGACTTGGGCGCCGCTGTCATGGATTCGTGTGGGCATGGACTTCCTCCTTGAAAGCAAATAAAACAAGTAAGACGAAGTGTGTATTTCGCATCCCGACCAAGCCATCCCCGAAAGCTGGTAAATGCCGTACGAAGAATCTCCACCGCAGGCCGGCCGCCGACGAGCGCGCCCGGGCCTTGCGGCATGGCTTGCTGCACGGGCCGGCGCCGGCTTCCTCCTTGGTGTTGTTGTTCTTCTCGCCGCGGCCGGCCTGGCGCAGGCGCAGCCCGCCCCTGCATTCCGGGCTGCATTCCATGTCGAAGCCGTGCGCGGCACCGGCTGGGACGACGCCGGCCCGCCGGCTGATGGCTGGACGCCCGTCGCCCTGCCCGACAGCTGGGCTGCGCGCTGGCCCGGCTTCGACGGCGTGGTCTGGTACCGGCTCACCTGGGACCAGCCCGCCGAGGTCGCCGAGGCCGGCCTGCTGCTGCACTACCTCAACATGGCCGGCGCGGTGTCGTTCAACGGCACCCCGATCTGGCGCGACCACAGCCTGGTCGAGCCGCTGACCCGCGCCTGGAACAGCCCGCGCTACTGGCTGCTGGCGCCGCCGCTGCTGCGGGCGGGCCGCAACACGCTGCTGGTGCGCGTCTCGGGCCTGTCCGCCTACCAGGCCGGCCTGGGTCCGGTCAGCCTCGGCGCACCCGCGGCCATGCAGGCGGAGTACGGACTCGAGCGCGTCTGGCGCCGCGATCTCCAGATGCTCGGCCTCGCGGTGAGCGCCGCGGTCTCGGCCTTCTTTGCCGCGCTGTGGGCCATGCGCCGGCGCGAGACGGCCTACGGCTGGTTCGCGCTGATGTCGGTGCTGTGGCTCCTGTTCGGCTACAACCAGATCGCCACCAGCCCCTGGCCCTTTGCGAGCAACCACAGCTGGCAGGCGCTGAACACCTCGCTGCTGCTGCTCTTCAGTGTGTCCTACGCCGTGTTCGCGCTGCGCTTCTGCGAGCGGCGCATGCCGCGGCTGGAAGGCCTTGCGCTGCTGGTCGCGGTGGCCGGCGTGCTCGACCTGTGGCTCGCCGGCTCCGCCAACCTGCTCGCTCACCGCGCCGTCTGGACGCTGGTGGGCGGCCTCACGATCATCGCGGTGAACAGCGCCGCGCTGATCCATGCCTTGCGCCATTGCCGCAGCCCGATGCGCTCGCTCGCGCCCTTCATGGCCCTGTCGGCGGCAACGGGCGCGCACGACCTGCTGGTGTTCACGCAGGTGATCGACAGCAACATCTACTACGCGACCATGTCCTCGTACGGCCTGCTGCTGGGCATGGCGCTGACGCAGGCCGGGCGCTTCGTGCAGAGCCTGAAGCGCATCGAGAACTTCAACACCGAGCTGATCGAGGAAGTGAACGCGGCCAAGGCCGAACTCGGCGTCACGCTGACGCAGCAGCATGCGCTCGAGCTGGCGCATGCGCGCATCGGCGAGCGGGTGAACCTCGCGAGCGACCTGCACGACGGGCTGGGCGGCATGCTGGTCGGCAGCATCGCAACGCTCGAACGCAAACCCGAGAAACTCTCCGCGCCCGAACTGCTCGCCATGCTCAAGCGCTTGCGCGACGACCTGCGGCTGATCATCGAGGCCACCGGCCAGCACGATGGCACGCGGGCCTTCGGCGAACTGCTCGTGCCCCTGCGGCACCGCACCTCTCAGCTGCTCGACGCGAACGGCATCGACTGCCGCTGGCAGGTATCGAACATCGAGACGCTCGAGCTGCCGCCGTCGCAGAGCCTGGATCTGCTGCGCTTCCTGCAGGAGGCGTTGACCAACGTGCTCAAGCACAGCGCAAGCCGCCGCGTCGACGTGGCGGTGACGCGCACCGGCGCCGAACTGCAGCTCAGCGTACGCGACGACGGCCGCGGCTTCGTGGTGGACGGCGCCGACAAGGGCGCCGGCGCGGGCTTGCGCAGCCTGCGCACGCGCGCACGCCGCCTGGGGGCCGAATTGCAGCTGCAGTCGCGCCCCGGCCAGACGCAGCTGGCGCTGCGCATGCCGCTGGCAGCGGCGTCCTGAGGGGCCTGCGCACTCCCGTCCCGGCCCGTGCCGGAGCGGGTTGCGCCACCCGGTCCGGCCCCTCTGTGCAAGGCCCTGTTCAGGGCATGGGCAAACCGGGGGACATAAATGTCAATTCCGGCAACATTCGCGCAAAATAAGTCAAAACGTCCCAGTTTCTCGGCCACAGTCTCAGAATGCCGCCCAAATGTTCTCCTCGGAAGCCGCCGAAACCGTTTCGCTGAGCTCGGTGCTCGTGGTCGAAAACGACACGGCAATGCAGGAACGCCTGCGTTACATCTTGCCCACGCTCGGCTGCGACGAGCCGCAGATCACCTGGGCCGACGATGCCGAGATGGCCATGCAGCTGCTGGAAAAGCCGAGCTTCGGCGTGATGCTGGTGGACATCGGCCTGCCTGGCGACGACGCGGTCGAGCTCGTCGAATGGCTGCAGGCCCACCATCCGCAAGTGCCCGCCGTGGCCATTTCCGCCTCCCGCAGCGAAGAAACCATTTTTTCCGCACTCCGCGCCGGCGCGGTGGCCTATCTCCTGAAGGAGCGCGACGACCTCGAGCTGAGCATCGGCCTGCGCAGCATCGAGCAGGGCGGCGCCACCATCGATCCGGCCATTGCGCGGCGCGTGCTGGCCTGGCATGCGGGGCACGCGGCCGATCCGGGGTCGATGCCCGAAGCGGCGCTGACGCCGCAGGAGCGCAAGACGCTCGAACTGGTGGTGCAGGGGCTCGAGCACCGCGACGTCGCCCAGGCGCTGGCGATGCCCCGGCTGGCGGTGGAATGCCGCATCAAGGGCATCTACAGAAAGCTGGCGCTTGGCTCGCGCGCCGAGACGGCGCACATGGGCGGCGGGCACGCCCTGGCGCGCTGACCAGCCCTAGAGCTCGAGCACCAGCCGGCCTTCGCAGGCGCGCGAGCAGCAGGCCATCATCTTGTTGTGGGCCTCGCGTTCCGGGCGGGTCAGCACCACGTCGCGGTGATCGACCTTGCCGGACAGCACCCGCACTTCGCAGGAGCCGCACAGCCCCTCCTCGCAGTCGCTCTGCACGTCGACGTTGGCGGCGCGCAGCGCCGACAGCAGGGTCTGGCCGGGCGGCACGTTGACCACCAGGCCCGAATCCTTCAGCTCGACCTCGAAGGCCTGCTCCTTCGACGGATCGAGGGTGGCGAGCGTCGACTCGAAATGCTCGACGCGCAAGGCACCCTCGGGCCAGGCGGCGCAGCAGTCTTCGAGCGCCTCGAGCATGCGCAGCGGTCCGCAGGCATAGACCTGCGCACCGGCCACCGGCTCGGCAAGCAGCGCGCGCAGGTCGCAGCGCCGCCCCTCGTCGCTCGCATGGACCTGCAGCCGCTCGCCGTGCAGCGCCGCGAGCTCGTCCAGGAAGGCCATGCGCGCGCGGTTGCGGCCGCTGTAGTGCAGCTCGTAGTCCATGCCGAGCGCCTTCGCGCGGCGCGCCATCGCGCTGACGGGCGTGATGCCGATGCCGCCCGCGATGAAGATCGCCTTCGCCAGCGACTCGTCGAGCCGGAAGTGATTGCGCGGCCCGCGAATGCGCAGCCGGTCGCCCGCCTTCACCTGCGCATGCACCCAGGCCGAGCCGCCGCGGCCCTCGGGCTCATGCAGCACCGCGATCTCGAGCACGCCGGCTTCGCCCGGATCGCCGCACAGCGAATACTGGCGCGACCGCTCGGGCGAGCCGCATTCCACGTCGATGTGCGAACCCGCGGTCCAGCGCGGCAGCGGCTTGCCATCGGGCGACACCAGGCGCAGCTTCACGATGCCCTCGGCCACCGGCGTCACGCGCTCCACCACCACCGGCCGCGTGATCGCGTGCCGCGAGGGCTCGCCGATGCGCACCGGCACCTGCACCGCGCGCAGCGCGGGGTTCCTGCGCTCCGGATTGGCCGCAGGGTCCCACTCGACCCACAGGTGCTCGGGCCCGCGGAACGAGGTGTTCGGCACGTAGCTGAAGCGCTGCTCCGAGAGCCGCATGTGCGGCAGCCGCCGCGTGAATTCCTCCAGGAAGATCTGCATCTCCATGCGCGCGAGGTTCTTGCCCATGCACTGGTGCGAGCCGTAGCCGAAGGTCAGGTGGTCGCTGGCGTTGTCGCGGCGGATGTCGAACAGGTCGGCATCGGAAAAATGCGCCTCGTCATGGTTGGCCGACGAGGTGACGATCAGGAGCCGCGAGCCGGCCGGCAGGTCGACGCCGCCCACCTGCGTGTCCCGCGTGACGAGGCGCCGCCACGCGGCCACCGAGCCGTTGTGGCGCAGGCACTCTTCCACCGCGTTGGGAATGAGGCCCGGGTCTTCGCACAGCTCCTGCCACACCTGCGGATGCTGCAGCAGCAGCTTGACTGCATTGGCGGTGGCGTTGGCGGTGGTCTCGTGCGCGGCCACGATGCCGGCCATCATCATCGAGTGCAGGTACGAATCGGTCACCACCTCGGGGTGCAGCTTCTGCTTGCGGATGCCGTACTGCATCCAGCCGGGCGCGTCGGGATCCTGGCGCATTTTCTCGAGCACCTTGCCGGCGTACTGCCAGAAGTTGCCGACCGCATGCGCCACGGCCACCTGCTCCTCGGGCTTGGGCCGGCCCCAGGTGTTGACGGTGTGCGCGATCGAATACTTGCGCAGCGTGTCCATGTCTTCCTCGGGCACGCCAAGGAAGTGCAGCGCCACGGTCAGCGGAATTTCCCACAGCATCTGGTCGACGAGGTCGGCACGGCCGTCGTCGATGAAGCGGTCGACATAGCTGCGCGCCAGCTCGCGCACCATCGGCTCGTGGTGCTTGAGCGCCTCGGGCGTGAACGGGTCCATCAGCACGCGGCGGCGCGGCATGTGGGCGGGCTCGTCCTCGTTGACCAGCGTGCGGTTCAGCGCGAAGCCGTAGGAGGCGAGCACGGCGTTGGCCTCGTCGCCGGTGGGCGTGATCTTCTCGAGCGCGTTGGAGGGGCTGAAGGTGATGTTGTCGCGGAACACCGCCTTGATGTCGTCGTAGCGCGTGATCACCCAGTAGCCGAGCTTGGGGCTGAAGAAGATCGGCTCCTTCTCGCGCGCCCAGCGCACGTATTCGGGCGGGTCCTGCTGGTAGCCGTCCTCGAAGGGGTCGAACTCGGCGGCGCGCGCGCTCACAGGGCAGCCGGTGGGCGTGCGCTCGGAAGACAGCGGCCCGTGCGCGACGGGGCAGCCTGAAGTGCGCGAAGGCATGGCGGTATCGGACATGGCAGCAGACTCAGTCCAGCGTGATCTTCAAGTCGCGGATCAGCTTGTGCCAGCGCACGGTCTCGGCCTTCAGCAGCGCGGTGTACTGCGCGGGCGTGTTGCCGACCGGCTCGACGCCGAAGTCGACCATGCGCTTGTTCACCGAGGGCTCATGGATGGCCGCCACCAGCTGGCGGTTGAGCGTGTTCACCACCTCCGGCGGCGTGGCCGAGGGCACCACCACGCCGACCAGCGCGGCGGCCTCGACGTTCTTGTAGCCCAGCTCGGCGAAGGTGGGCACGTCGGGCAGCTGCGGCAGGCGCGTCGGGTTGGCCACCGCCAGCGCGCGGACCTTGCCGCCCTTGATGAAGCCGGCGCCGGCCGCCAGGTCCACCATCATGGCCGGCAGCTGCCCCCCCACCACGTCGGCCAGCGCCGGCGCCGCGCCGCGGTACGGCACATGGACCATGAAAAGGCCGGCCTCCACCTTGAGCAGTTCCATTGCCAGGTGGTGCGGGCTGCCGGCGCCGGCCGAGGCGTAGCTCACGTCGCCCGGCTTGGCCTTGGCCCTGGCGATGAAATCCTTGGCCGTCGCGATGCCGGAATTGGCGCCGACCACCAGGATCATCGGGAACTTGCCCATCAGCGTGACGGGCGCCAGGTCCTTGGTCGGGCTGTACGAGAGCGACTTGTAGAGCGCCGGATTGAACACCAGCGTGCCGTTGTCGGCCGACAGCACCGTGTAGCCGTCGGCCGGCGCGCGCGCCGTCTCGGCCGCCGCCAGCGCGGTGTTGCCGCCGGGCTTGTTGTCCACCAGCACCGGCTGTCCCACCTGCGTGGAAAGCGTCTGCGCCACCGTGCGCGCGAGGAAGTCGGAGCCGCCGCCGGCGGCGTACGGAACGAGCCAGCGGATCGGCTTGGCGGGAAAGGCCTGGGCGCCGGCGCTTGTTGCCGCGGCAGCAAGGGAAAGAACGGCAAGGCACCGAGCGAGGCGGTTTTTCATGGATGTCTCCGGCATGATTGTGTATTGCGTAATTATCATACGCATTGCGTAATTTTGATTCAAGGGACAACCCTGAACCCGAGCGGCCGCTCGGCGCCCGGTCCCAGCACCTAACATGCAGCCCACATGACCCAAGCTCCGGAGCTCCCCCCTCTCTCACCCGCGACCCGCGAACGCCGCCAGCGCGTGCAATCGGCCGAAACCGGCATGGCGGTGCTCAAGGGGCTGGCCCACCTGGGCGGCCGCAGCAGCCTCACGGCCCTGTCGGCCCACGTGGGCGAAAGCCCGGCCAAGGTGCACCGCTACCTCGCCAGCCTGATGGAGGAAGGGCTGGTGCTGCAGGACGCCGTCTCGCAGCACTACTACCTGGGCACGGAAGCCATCCAGATCGGCCTGGCCGCCATGCGCCAGGCGGACCCGATCCGCGCGGCCGAGCCCTGCCTCGTGCGGCTGCGCGAGTCGCTGGAAGTGACCTGCTTCGTCGCGGTCATGGGCAACAAGGGGCCGACCATCGTGCGCTTCGAGGAGCCGGGCCTGCCGGTCACGGTGAACGTGCGCGCCGGCTCGGTGATGTCGATGCTCTGGTCGGCCACCGGCCGCGCGTTCCTGGGCCTGCTCGACGAGTCGCGGGTGCTGGCGCTGGCCGAGCAGGAACTGGCCGATTCACCGGAAGACATGCGGGCCACGCTGGACGCGAAGGACCCCATCGGCCAGCTGCGGCGCGAGGTGCAACTGGCCCGTTGCGCGAGCGTAAAGGACACCTACCTGCGCGGCATCAGCGCCGTGGCGGCGCCGGTCTACGACTATGCGGGCCGGGTGTGCGCCGTGCTGACCGCGCTGGGCGCCACGGGCGGCTTCGACCCGGCCATCGACGGCCCGATCGCCACCGCGGTGCGGCAGGAAGCCCGTGCCGCGAGCGCCATCCTGGGGCACGGGAACGGCGCCTGAGCGCCGGGCCGGCTGCTGCGCTTATTCCGCCCAGACCACCGTGCCGGTCCACGCCGTGGCCAGCACCACGATGCCGAAGGCGATGCGATACCAGGCAAAGGGAATGAAGTCGTGCGTGCTGATGTACTTCAGCAGCCAGCGCACGCAGAGCCAGGCGCTGATGAAGGAGAACACCAGCCCCACCGAGAACAGCGGAATGTCGGCCACCGACAGCAGCGCGCGCTCCTTGTAGAGACTGTAGGCGCCGGCGCCGATCAGCGTCGGAATGGCCAGGAAGAACGAAAAGTCGGTGGCCGCCTGGCGCGACAGGCCGAGCAGCATGCCGCCGATGATGGTCGAGCCGCTGCGGCTGGTGCCCGGGATCATCGCGAAGCACTGCACCAGGCCGACCTTGAGGGCGTCCCACATCGTCATGTCGTCGACATGCTCGATGCGCACCGAGCCCGGCGGCCGCTTCTCGGCCCACAGGATGATGAAGCCGCCGATGATGAAGGTGCTGGCCACCACCACGGGAATGAAAAGGTGCGCCTTGATCATCTTGCCGAACAGCAGGCCCAGCACCACGGCGGGGAGAAATCCGATGACCACGTTGAGCGCGAGGCGCCGCGCCTTGGCCTGCCTTGGCAGCGCCACTACGGTGGAGTGGATCTTCTGCCAGTACACCAGGATCACCGCGAAGATCGCACCGGTCTGGATGGCAATGTCGAACACCTTGGCCTTGTCGTCATCGAAACCGAGCAGCGAGCCCGCAAGAATCAGATGCCCTGTCGACGAGATCGGAAGAAATTCGGTCAGCCCCTCGACGATGCCCATGACGGCGGCCTTCACCAGCAAAACGATGTCCACGCTTACTCCTTTAAAGAGCAGCAATTATGGCGAGGCATCGAGTCAGGCCAGGTTCAGCTGGCCCCTGGCATCTGCGGGCTTTATCGAAGAGCCTGATCCGTGCGCAGCCGCAGGGCCCGCACCGCGCTGTCGACGGTGGTGAGCACCGGCAGGCCGCTGGCCGCTTCGCAGGCGGCACGCGCGCGCGCCATGCTGAACTGCGCAAGGGCAATGCGCGTGCAGCCGCGCTCGCGCAGCGCCGCCGCCTGGGCGGCAATCAACGCGTCGTGCCGCTGCGTGTCGCCGGCGTTCAGCGCGTCGAGCGCGCCTTCGGCCAGCACGGGCTCGAGCGCGATGCCGGGCGGAAACTCCGGCGGCATCGACACCAGCGTGGCCGCGAAGGTGGCGATGAGCCCGAGGCGGCCCTGCTGCCCTTGCGCGGCCTCGGCCACCATCGCCTCGTTGGGCTTGAGCACCGGAATGCCCGCATGCCGCCGCGCCACGGCCTCGATGCAGGGCCCGAAGGCCGAGCAGGTGAAGAGGATGCCCTCGGCGCCCGTGTCGACCGCGTACTGCGCGAGCCGCTGAAAGCGCTCGTGCATCGCCGCGTCGAGCCCTTTGCCGCCGCGCGCCAGGTCGGCCGAGAGGCTGTCGTCCAGCAGGTTCATGCGCACGGCCTCGGGCCAGTCGCGCTCGAAGGCGGCGTTGATGGGCGCAACCGAGTGCGAGAGCGCGTGGATCAGTGCGATGCGGGTCATGCGGCAGGAAGGGTCAGATGCCCTTGGACGACGGGTTGGCAAAGGCCTCCTTCGTCTCGGCGTTGAGCGGATAGTTGATGTTGATGCCCTTGGGCGGAATCGGCGACATGAACCACTTGTTGTAGAGCTTCTCCATCTCGCCCGACTTCATCATGCCCGACACCACGCGGTCCACCAGCGCCTTGAAGGCCGGATCGTCCTTGCGGAACATCAGCGACTGGTTCTCGGTGCGCAGGCTCTCGCCCGTGATGATGAAGTCCTTCGGATTGCGCGCATTCGCGATCTGGCCGGCCAGCAGGATGTCGTCGAGCACGAAGGCCTGCGCACGGCCGCTCTCCACCAGCAGGAAGGAGTCGCTGTGGTCCTTGCCGCCCAGGTTGTTGACCTCGAGGTTGCGGCCCTTGTCGGCCTCGCGCAGCAGGCGGAACGAGGTGGTGCCCGTGGTGGTGGCCACCGTCTTGCCCTGCAGGTCGGCAATGCTCCTGATGCCCGAATCGGCCTTCACCAGCATGCGCACGTTGTAGCGGAAGATGTCGGGCGAGAACGCCACCTGCTTCTGGCGCTCGACCAGGTTGGTGGTGGAGCCGCACTCGATGTCCACCGTGCCGTTCTGCACCAGCGGAATGCGGTTGGCCGAGGTCACGGCCTGGTACTTGATCTCGATGGCCGGCAACTTGAGTTCGGTCTTCACCGCCTCGACGATGCGGTTGCAGATCTCGATGCTGTAGCCCACCGGCTTCAGGTTGCCGTCGAGGTACGAGAAGCCGAACGACGACTCGCGGTAGCCGAAGGTGATGGCGCCGCTCGCCTTGATCTTGGCGAGCGTGTCGTTCTCCTGGGCCTGCGCGGCCACGTGCGGCAACAGGGCGGCAAAGGCCACCGCGAGAGCGGCAGCACCGAAAGGGATCGGCAGACGAAGCTTGGGCATGGAAGCGCTCCTCGGAACGGCGGTGGAAGAAAACAGGCGAATGAAAATCGGCAGCGAAGCTGTCAGCGCGCGGCGGTGCGCGTCACCGCATCGATCGAAGCCGCGAGGCGGGCCGCGATCTCCTGCAGCTGCTGCCGCGTGGCAATGAAGGGCGGCGCAAGCAGCACGTGGTCGCCCTGCCGGCCGTCGACCGTGCCGCCGAAGGGGTAGCACAGCAGGCCGCGCGACATCGCGTCCTTCTTGATGAGCGCGTGGAGCTTCAGCGCCGGATCGAACGGCGCCTTGCTCGCGCGGTCGGCCACCAGCTCGATACCCCAGAAGAAGCCGCGGCCGCGGATGTCGCCCACATGGGCGTGGCCGCCGAGCGCCTCGGCCAGCATCGCGCCAAAGACCGCACCGTCTTCGCGCACCTTGGCGACCAGGCCGTCGCGCCGGATCACCTGCTGCACCGCGAGCGCCGCCGCGCAGGCCATCGGATGGCCGAGGTAGGTGTGGCCATGCTGGAAGAAGCCGCTGCCACTGGACATGGCCTCGACGATCCTGCGCTGCGCCAGCACCGCGCCGATCGGCTGGTAGCCGCCGCCCAGGCCCTTGGCAATGGTGACCAGGTCGGGCACCACACCCTCCTGCTCGCAGGCGTGCAGCGTGCCGGTGCGGCCCATGCCGCACATCACCTCGTCGAGGATCAGCAGCACGCCGTACTTGTCGCACACCGCGCGCACCGCCTTGAAGTAGCCCGGCACGGGCGTGAGCACGCCGGCCGTCGCGCCGCCCACCGTTTCCGCCACGAAGGCGATCACGCGGTCGGCACCCTGCGCGAGGATGGCCGCTTCGAGCTCGGACGCAAGACGCAGGCCGTACTGCTCGGCGCTTTCATCGGCGCGCTGCTCGCGGTACGGATAGCACGGCGGCACATGGGTGGCCGGCACCAGGATGGGCGCGAACGGTTCGCGCCTCCACGCGTTGCCGCCCACGGCCAGCGCGCCCAGCGTGTTGCCGTGGTAGCTCTGGCGGCGCGCGATGAAGTGCGTGCGCTGCGGCTGGCCGGTCTCGACGAAATACTGCCGCGCCATCTTGAGCGCCGCCTCCACCGCCTCGGAGCCGCCGCTCACCAGGTACACGTGGCTCATGCCCTCGGGCGCGGAAGCAATCAGCTCGTCGGCCAGCTGCTCGGCCACTTCGCTGGTGAAGAAGCTGGTGTGGGCATAAGCGAGCTTGTCGAGCTGCGCGTGCATGGCGGCCAGCACCTCGGGGTGCGCATGGCCGAGCGAAGACACGGCCGCGCCGCCTGAGGCGTCGAGGTATTCGCGCCCTTCGGCATCGCGGATGAACATGCCGCTGGAGCCGGCGGCAACCGGCGGGGTGTGGCGAAGGTGGCGGTGGAAGACGTGCGTCATGGCGGGTGGCTGCGGATCCGGTTATGGAACTAACGTTTCCACCGGATTATTGTTTGGAACATTTGTTCCGTCAACTGTTCCAGCGTTCCATGTCCGGTACATTCGTTCCAACGACCGCCAGAAGAGAGACACCGCCATGGGCGCCAGAGACCAGATCCGCCAGCGCTTCAACGAACTGAGCCCCGCCTTGCAGCAGGTGGCGCGCTACGTGCTCGACCATCCCAACGAGGTGGTGACCGCGTCGATGCGCAACGTGGGCACGCGCGCGCAGAGCACGCCCGCCACGCTGGTGCGCTTCGCGCAGCACCTGGGCTATGCGGGCTGGCCGCAGCTCAAGGAAGCCTTTGCCGGCGACATGGGCCTGGCCAGCGAAACCTATGGCGGGCGCGCCAAGCAGCTGATCGGCCGCGCGCAGGACCGCAGCCTCACGGCCGAGATGTTCGAGGTGCAGCGCCGCAACCTGGAGGCCACGCACCAGCAGAGCGAGCAGGCGCTGCAAAAGGCCTGCGCGCTGATCGAGAAGGCGCCGGCGGTGCATGCGGCGGGCTTCAGGGCCTGCTTTCCGATCGCGTTCTCGTTCGTCTACGTCTACCGGCTCTTCCGCGCCAGCGTGCACCTGGTCGACGGCCAGGGCGGCTCGCTCGAAATGCAGCAGCGCGCCTTCGCCAAGGGCGACGCGCTGGTGGTGGCCAGCTTCATGCCCTACTCGCGCGAGGCGCTGCAGGTGGCCCAGGCGGCCCGGGCGGCCGGCTGCCGCATCGTGGCCATCACCGACAGCGTGGCCTCGCCGCTCTCGCTGCTGGCGGACGAAACGCTGCTCTTCACGATCAACAGCCCCTCGTTCTTTCCGTCGGTGGCGGCCGGCGTGGCCGTGACCGAGGCGCTGGTCGAGCTGCTCGCGAGCCGCGCGGGCAAGCCGGTGATCCGGCGCATCGACCAGGCCGAGGCGCAGCTGTTCGAGTCGGGTGCGTACCTGGTGGCGCCGGTGGCACGCGGAGGCTAGGCCCGGCAGGCCCGATTGCATGCTGCAGCGCCGCATCGCGGAACCCCGCCAAGTCGGCATGGTCCAACCGCTGTCGCGGTTGTGTGTCGCGACAGGAGGTAATGACCATGAAGCAAGTGAAGCATTGGCAAGATCCGGTCAACGTCGCCCTGGGTGCGTGGCTGATCATCTCGCCTTGGGTCCTGGGCTTCCAGGGCGTCACTGCCGCGATGTGGAGCGCAGTGGCGACGGGTGTCGTGCTGGGCGCCGTGGCGCTGGGAGCGACCCTGGTACCGCGTGCATGGGAAGAGTGGACCGAAGGCGCACTCGCCATCTGGCTGGCCGTGTCGCCCTGGGTGCTCGGCTTTGCCACCGTGGAGAACGCGATGGTCAACGCGGTGCTCGTGGCTGCGGCCATCCTGGTGCTCGCGCTGTGGGTGCTTGTCACCGACAAGGACTACCTGGGCGGGAGCATGGATCGCCACGCGCATTGAGCACGCAGGCGATCGCGTCGTGAGAAGCGGCCCCGCGCGCCACGTGCAGCGGGGCTGAGGGGGACGGGGCAGCCGCCCCTCCCCCGGCAGCTACTTCACTCCGCGCTGCGGAGAAGGGGCAGCCTGCGCCGTCGAAGGCGTGGACGACACGGTGCCGCCCGCCCCGCCGGCATGCCAGCCGCCGCCCAGGGCCTGGATCAGCGCCACCGCGGCGGCCTGACGATTCACCTGCAGCTGCACCAGCGTGCGCCGCGCGCCGAGGGCGGCGGCCTGCGCCGTGACCACCTCGGTGTAGCTCACCTGGGCCGCGCGGTAGCGGTTGAGCAGCTGCTGCTCGGTCTTGTCGGCCGCGGCCGAGGCTTCGCGCCGAAGGCCCTCCTGCTGCGCCAGCGCAGCGCCGGCAGTGAGCTGGTCTTCCACGGCCTGGAAGGCGGTGAGCACGGTCTGGCGATAGCGCGCCACGCTGGCTTCGTGCGCCGCCTTGGCCGAGTCGACCGTGGCGCCGATGGCGCCAGCATCGAACACCACCTGCGCCACCGACAGACCCAGCGCCCACAGCGTATTGGACGCGTTGAACAGGTCTTTCACCCGGCTCGCGCTGCTGCCCACCGAGGCACTGAGCCCGAAGTTGGGGAAGTACGCCGAGCGCGCGATGCCGATCTGCGCATTGGCCGCAGCCACCGCGCGCTCGGCCGCCGCGATGTCCGGCCGGCGCTGCAGCAGCGTGGAAGGCACGCCCGTCGGAATGCCGGGCACCGTGGGCGTCCACTGCGCCGCGGGCAGGCTGAAATCGGCCGGCGCCACGCCCACCAGCATGGCAATGGCGTGCTCCAGCGTGGTGCGGGTGCGCTGCAGGCCCACGCGTTCGGCCTGCGCGTTCACCAGCTGGGTCTGCGCCTGCAGCACGTCGGTCTGGGCCGCGATGCCGGCCTTGTAGCGGTTGCTGGTGATTTCGAAGGCGCGCTGGTAGCCCTCGATGGTCTGGTCGAGCAGCACGATCTCGGCATCGGCCTCGCGCAGCGAAAAGTAGTTGGTGGCCAGGTCGCCGACGGCCGACAGGCGCGCCGACGCCAGGTCGGCCTCGCTGGCCTCGGCATTGGCCTGCGCGCTGCTCACGGCCTGCCGCAGGCGCCCCCACACGTCGGGCGCCCAGTCGACCCCGAGCGTCGCCGAAAAAGCATTGGACGCGTTGCTGGTGCCGCCGATGTTGCCGCTGCGCCGGCCGCTGCCGTCGAGCGATACCGTGGGGAACAGCGCGGCGCGCTCGCCCCGCACCAGCGCCTGGGCCTGCGCGTAGTTGGCCACGGCCGCGGCGATGTTCTGGTTCGACACCTGCACGCGGGCAGCCAGCTCGTCGAGCGTGGCGTCGCCGAACAGCTTCCACCATTCGCCGCGGTCGAGCGCATCGGCCGGCGCTGCGGGCAGCCAGCCTTCGGCGGTCTTCTGCTCTTTCCAGCCGGCGGGCGCAGCCGAGATGGGTACCTCATAGGCGGGGCCCACGGCGCAGCCGGCCAGCAGGGCCGCCAATGCCAGGGCGGACAGCCTGCCGGGCAGATGCGAAAGGATGCGTTGTCGGTGTGTCATGGCGGCTTCGTTCATTCTTCGGTTCAGGTCGGCGAGGCTGCAGCGCGGCTCAGGTGCCGCTCGTTGCCCGAGCGCCGGCGCAGCTTGTCGAGCAGCACGTAGACCACCGGCGTGGTCAGCAGCGTGAGCAGCTGGCTCGCGATCAGGCCGCCGATGATCGCCACGCCCAGCGGCTGGCGCAGCTCGGCGCCCTGGCCGAAGCCGATGGCCAGCGGCAGCGCGCCCAGCGCAGCCGCCAGAGTGGTCATGAGGATCGGCCGGAAGCGCAGCATGCAGGCCTCGCGCACCGCTTCCACGGCCGAGATGCCGCGCGCACGTTCGGCCTCGAGCGCAAAGTCGATGATCAGGATCGCGTTCTTCTTCACGATGCCGATCAGCAGGAAGAGACCGATCAGCGCAATGATCGAGAACTCCATGCGGAACAGCAGCAGCGCCAGCACCGCGCCCACGCCCGCGGAAGGCAGCGTGGTCAGCACCGTGATGGGGTGGATCAGGCTTTCGTAGAGCACGCCGAGCACGATGTAGATCACCACGATCGCCGCCAGGATGAGCGCCAGCTGCTGCCCCTGCGACTGCTGCGCCGCAAGCGCCGTGCCCTGGAAGCTGCCGCGCACGTTGACCGGCATCGCAATGTCGGCCTCGGCCTGCGCGACGATGCGGCGCGCGTCCTGCAGCGTCACGCCTTCGCCCAGGTTGAACGAGACGGTGCTCGCAAGCTCCGTGTCCTGGTGGTCGATGGAGCTCGGCACCGCGCGCTCGCTGACCTTGGCAATGGCCGAGAGCGGCACCATCAGCGTGGTGCTGGCCGCCAGCGCCTGGCCGGTGGAAGCGGTGCGCAGGCCCGGGTTGGCCGAGGTGGTGGTCGAGGTGCCGGTGCTCGCGTCGGTGGTGTTGGCCAGCGAGCTCACCGTGGTGGCGCCGCTCGCGGTGGTGCTGGTGGTGAGCGTCGAAGGCACGTACAGGTCCTTCAGCACCACGGGCGCGCGCTGGTAGCGCGGGGCCCACTCCATGATCACCGAATACTGGTTGAGCTCGTCGTAGATGGTGGCGACCGAGCGCTGGCCGTAGGCGTTGTAGAGCGCGTTGTCGACCGCGCTCGAAGTCACGCCAAGGCGCGCGGCGCTTTCGCGGTCGACGTCGACGAAGGTCTCCACGCCGTTGTCGGCCTGGTCGCTGTCGACGTCGGTCAGTGCGGTTTCCTGGCGCAGCCGGTCGGCCAGCTTGGCGGTCCATGTGCGCAGGTCGGCCAGGTTGTCGCCCTTGAGCGTGTACTGGTAGGTGGAATTGCTCGAACGCCCGCCCATGCGCAGGTCCTGCACCGGGCTCAGGAACACCCGCAGGCCGGTGAGCTGGTTGAGCTGCGGCCGCAGCCGGTTGATGACGGCGGCGGTCTTTTCGGTGCGCTGCGACAGCGGCTTCAGGTTGACGAACATGAAGCCGCCGCCCGAACGGCTGCCGCCCGAGAAGCCCACCACGGTGTCCACGGCCGGGTCCTTGTGGATGATGTCGACGGCCTGGCGCAGCTTCTCGCTGAGCGCCACCGACGAAATGCTCTGGTCCGCGCGCAGGCCCGCGTTGAGCTGGCCGTTGTCCTGCTCGGGGAAGTAGCCCTTGGGAATGGCGGAGAACAGGTACACGTTCAGGCCCACCACCGCCAGCAGCACCACCACGACCACGGCCTTGCTCGCGAGCGCCCAGTCCAGGCTGTGGGCATAGGTGCGCAGGCTCCACTGGTACACGCTCTCGGCCATGCGCGCGAGGCGCCCCGGCGGCTTCGCGCCGGGCTCCTCGGCGCGCAGCAGCATGGCGCACATCATGGGCGTGGTGGTGAGCGAGATGACCAGCGAGATCAGCACCGACACCGACAGCGTCACCGCGAATTCGCGGAACAGCCGGCCGATCTGCCCGTCCATGAACAGCAGCGGAATGAACACCGCCACCAGCGACAGGCTGATCGACAGCACGGTGAACCCGACCTCTCGCGCGCCGCGCAATGCGGCCTCGATGCGGCCCATGCCGGCCTCGATGTGGCGGCTGGTGTTCTCCAGCACCACGATGGCGTCGTCCACCACGAAGCCCGTGGCCACGGTGAGCGCCATCAGGCTCAGGTTGTTGAGGCTGTAGCCCAGCAGGTGCATGACGCCGAAGGTGCCGAGCAGCGACACCACCGTGGCCACCGCCGGAATGATGGTGGCGCGCGCGCGGCGCAGGAACAGGCCCACCACCAGCACCACCAGCGCGATGGAGATCATGAGCGTGGCCTCGATCTCGCGCAGCGAGGCGCGGATGGAGTTGGTGCGGTCGGAGGCCACCTGCACCTCGATGTCCTGCGGCAATTGCGCGCGCAGCTCCGGCAGCAGCTCGCGCACGCCGTCCACGGTGTCGATGATGTTGGCGCCCGGCTCCTGCGTGACCAGCACGATCACCGCGGGCTGGCCGTTGAACAGGCCCAGCGTGCGCGTGTTCTCCACGCTGTCGATCACCCGCGCCACGTCGCCCAGCCGCACGGCCGAGCCGTTGCGCCAGGCGATCACCATGTCGCGGTACTCCACGGCATGGCGGCCCGGCGAGGGCGTGTAGATCTGCAGCCGGCGCTCGTCGTTCTCGATAGCGCCCTTGGGCCGGTTGGCGTTGTTGGCCTGGATGGCGGCGCGCACGTCCTCGCTGCTGATGCCGAAGCGGTTGAGCGAGAAAGGCTCCAGCTCCACCCGCACGGCCGGCAGCGAGCCGCCGCCGATCTCGACCTCGCCCACGCCCTCCACCTGCGAGAGCTTCTGGCTCACGATGTTGGACACGGCCTCGTAGATCTGGCCCGGCGTGCGCGTCCTGGAGGTGAGCGCCAGGATCGCGATGGGCGCGGCCGTCGGGTTGCGCTTGCGGTAGATGGGGTTGCTGCGCAGGGTGGCGGGCAGGTCGGCCCGCGCCGCGTTGATGGCCGCCTGCACCTCGCGCGCGGCGCTGTCGATGTTGCGCTTGAGGTCGAACTGCAGGCTGATGCGGGTGGAGCCGTTGGAGCTGGTCGAGGTGAGTTCGTTGACACCCGCGATCACCCCGAGCCGCCGCTCCAGCGGCGTGGCCACGCTCGACGCCATGGTGCTCGGGCTGGCGCCCGAGAGGCTGGCGGTGACCGAGATGGTGGGAAAGTCGACCTGCGGCAGCGGCGACACAGGCAGCACGAAGAACGCCGCGATCCCGGCCAGTGCAATGCCGATGGTCAGCAGCACCGTCGCAATCGGGCGCTCGACGAAGGGCCTGGACAGGTTCATGCGGCTGCGGCCTCCCGCTTGCGCCCGAAGCGCCGGCCCATGCGGTCGAAGGCCAGGTAGACCACCGGCGTGGTGAAGAGCGTGAGCACCTGGCTCACCACCAGCCCGCCGAAGATGGCCAGGCCCAGCGGCCGGCGCAGCTCGGCCCCCTCGCCCCAGCCGAACATCAGCGGCAGCGCCGCAAAAAGCGCCGCCAGCGTGGTCATGAGGATGGGCCGGAAGCGCAGCAGCGCCGCCTGGTGGATGGCCTCCTGCGGCGACTTGCCCTCGCGCCGCTCGGCGTCGATGGCAAAGTCGATCATCATGATCGCGTTCTTCTTGACGATGCCGATCAAGAGGATGATGCCGATGATGCCGATCACGCCCAGGTCGTTGCCCGTGACCATCAACGCGAGCAGCGCGCCCACGCCGGCCGAGGGCAGCGTCGAGAGAATCGTCAGCGGATGGATGTAGCTCTCATACAGCACGCCCAGCACGATGTACACGCACACCACCGCCGCCAGGATCAGCCACAGCTGGTTGGAAAGCGATTTCTCGTAGGCCCCCGCCGCACCCAGGAAGCTCATGGTCATGCTCGCGGGCATGCCGATCTCCTTGGCCGCCGCGCGAATCGCCGCCACCGACTTTCCGAGCGCCACGTTGTCGGCCGTGTCGAAGCCCACGGTGGCGGCCGGGTACTGCGCCACGTGCGTCACCTGCAGCGGCGCGGCCTGCTCGCGCACCGTGGCAATCGACGAGAGCGTGGTGGCACTGCCGCCGCCGGTGCGCAGCTGCAGGTTGCCCAGGAGCTGCGGCGAGGCCAGGGCCTCGCGCTGAGCTTCCAGGATCACGCGGTACTGGTTGGTCTCGGTGAAGATGGTCGAGACGATGCGCTGGCCGAATGCGCTGTAGAGCGTGTCGTCCACCGAGCTGGCCGTGACCGAGAGGCGCGAGGCCGTGTTGCGGTCGATGTCCACGTAGGCGGCCAGGCCCTTCGCGCCCGCGTTGGTGGTGGGGTTGCGCACCAGCGGCTCGGTGCGCAGGCGTTCCACCAGCTTCTGCGCCCAGGCATCGACCGTGTTGGTGTCCACCCCTTCGAGCGAGACGCGGAATTCGGTCGGGCCGGTTTCGGCGTCGATGGTCAAGTCCTGCGTGGGCTGCAGGTACAGCGTGACGCCGGCCACGGCGCGCACGCGCTCTCGCAGGCGCTGCATCGTGGCTTCCTGGTTGCCGCGGTCGGCGCGCATGTTGATGAGCATGCTGCCGGTGTTCAGCGCCGTGTTGTTGGCGGCGTCCACGCCCACCACCGAGCTCACGCTGGCCACCTCGGGGTCGGCCAGGATCGCGTTGGCGGCCTGCTGCTGCAGCTCGGCCATGCGCGTGTACGACACGTCCTGCGCAGCCTCGATGCGCGCCTGCAGCTGGCCGGTGTCCTGCGTCGGGAACAGGCCCTTGGGAATCACCACGTAGAGCAGCACCGTGAGCGCCAGCGTGGCCACCGCCACGACGAGCGTCAGCGGCTGGTGGCGCAGCACCCATTGCAGCCACACGTCGTAGCGCGCAATCACGCGATCAAGGAAGCGCTGCACGCCGACCCCGAAGCGCCCGCCCTCCTCGGCCTGCGGCTTGAGCCAGCGCGCCGACATCATCGGCACCAGCGTGAGCGACACCACGGCGGAGATCAGGATGGTGATGGCCAGCGTGACGGCGAACTCGCGGAACAGCCGGCCCACCACGTCGCCCATGAACAGCAGCGGAATCAGCACCGCGATGAGCGACACCGTGAGCGAAATGATGGTGAAGCCGATCTGCGTGGCCCCCTTGAGCGCGGCCTTGAACGGCGGGTCGCCCTCCTCCAGGTAGCGCGCGATGTTCTCGATCATCACGATCGCATCGTCCACCACGAAGCCGGTGGCAATGGTGAGCGCCATCAGGCTCAGGTTGTTGAGGCTGTAGCCCAGCAGGTACATCAGCCCGCAGGTGCCCACGAGCGAGATCGGCACCGCCAGGCTGGCAATGACCGTGGCGCGCACGCTGTGCAGGAAGAAGAAGATCACCAGCACCACCATCACCACGGCCAGCCCGAGCTCCAGCTGCACGTGCGAGACCGAGGCGCGGATGCCGGTAGTGCGGTCGCTCAGCACCTCCACCTTGAGCGAGCCCGGCAGCGAGGCCTGCAGCTCGGGCAGCTGCTTCTTGATGGCATCGACCGTGCCGATCACGTTGGCGCCGGGCTGGCGCTGCACGTTGAGGATGATCGCGGGATACAGCACGGGTTCCCGCTCGCCCACGCGCAATGCGGCCCATGCGCCCAGCTGCGTGTTCTCGGCGCCGTCGACCACGCGCGCCACGTCGGTCATGCGCACCGGCGCGCCGTTCTTCCAGGCGACGATCAGGTTCTTGTAGTCGTCCGCCGTCACGAGCTGGTCGTTGGCGTTGATGGTGTAGGCCCGCCGCGGTCCGTCGAAGCTGCCCTTGGCGCTGTTGGCGTTGGCCGCGGTGATGGCGCTGCGCAGCGTGTCCAGCCCGATGCCCACCGATGCGAGCGCGTTGGTGTCGGCCTGGATGCGCACCGCCGGCCGCTGCCCGCCCGAAAGCGACACCAGCCCCACGCCGCCGACCTGGCTGATCTTCTGCGCGAGCCGTGTGTTCACGAGGTTCTGCACCTCGGTGAGCGGCATGGTCCCGGAGCTCACGGCCAGCGTGAGGATGGGCGCGTCGGCCGGGTTCACCTTGGCGTACACGGGCGGCGCCGGCAGGTCGGCCGGCAGCAGCGAGCCGCCGGCGTTGATGGCGGCCTGCACCTGCTGCTCGGCCACGTCCAGCGTCTGGTCGAGCGCGAACTGCAGCGTGACGATCGACACGCCCGCCGAGCTCACCGAGCTCATGCGGTTGAGCCCCGCCATCTGGCCGAACTGGCGCTCCAGCGGGGCCGTGACGGTGCGGCTCATGACCTCGGGGCTGGCGCCGGGGTAGAGGGTCTGCACCTGGATGGTCGGGTAGTCGACCTGCGGCAGCGCGGCCAGCGGCAGGAGCCGCAGGCCCACCAGGCCGGCCAGCACGATGGCAACCATCAGCAGCGCCGTGGCCACCGGCCGTTCGATGAAGGGGCGGGAGGGGCTCATCGCGGACGCGCTCGCTTGTTCCGTGGGTTGCTGTTGCTGCCGGTCATTGCGGCGGACGCTGGCGCCGCCGCTCCCCACCGCCTTCGCCGCGTGGTCCGCGCGGACCCGAAGCCCCGCCGCGCGGGCCGGCCGCAGGCCGGTCGCCCTGCAGCTGCACGACCGCGCCGTCCTTGATGCGGTCGCCGCCCTCGGTCACCACGTTCTCGCCGGCTTTCAGGCCCGAGGTGATGGCCACCACCTCGACGTTGGCCTCGCCGCGCTTCACCGCGCGCATCGACACCGTGCGGTCCTCGTTGATCACATAGACGTAGTCGCCGTTGGGACCGGTGCGCACCGCCGTCACCGGCACCACCACCGCGCGCACCTTGCGCAGCAGCATCTGCACATTGACGAACTGGCTCGGGAACAGCGTGGTCTGCGCATTGCCGAAGCGCGCCTTGGCCTTGACCGTGCCGGTGGTGGTGTCGACCACGTTGTCGAGCGTGGAGAAGGTGCCCGTGTCGAGCGTTGCGGCGCGGGTGCGGTCGAAGGCCGTGACCAGCAACGGCTCGCCCTTGGCCAGCTGCGCCTGGATGTCGGGCACGCGGTCTTGCGGCACCGAGAACTGCACGTCGATCGGGTTCATCTGCGTGATGACCGCGATGCCCGTGGTCGCGTTGGCCGTCACGGTGTTGCCCGCATCCACCGCGCGCAGGCCGATGCGGCCGGCCACCGGCGCTGTGATGCGGGTGTAGTCGAGGTTCAGCTTGGCGGCGGCCTCGGCGGCCAGGTCGGTGGTGACCGTGCCTTCGAGCTGGCGGACCAGCGCGGCCTGGGTGTCGACGTCCTGCCGGGCGATGGAGTCCTGCCCCAGCAGGGTGCGGTAGCGCGCCAGCGTGACGCGCGCGGCTTCGAGCTGCGCCTCGTCGCGCTGGCGCGTGCCGCGGGCCTGCATCAGCGCCTGCTCGTAGGGCCGCGGATCGATCCGCGCGAGCAGCTGGTTCTTTGCCACGGTCTGCCCTTCGGTGAACAGCACCTCGGTCAGCACGCCGCCGACCTGCGCCTTGAGCGTGATGGTTGCCAGCGGCGTGACCGTGCCGAGCGCATCGATGGTCACCGGCAGCTCGATCTCGCGCGCCGCGGCATGGCCCACCGTGACGGTGGCGCCGCCGAAGCCCGGCCCGCCGGCGGAGCTGCCTTTGCGGTTGATGAGATACCAGGCGCCGCCTCCCAGCACCAGCAGCAGCACCAGCGCGATCAGGCTGCCGAGCCAGAGCCTGCGGCGCGAGGGCGGCCGCGCAGGCGGAGACGAAGAAGGGGGAGTTGCCGGTGGGACGGCAGGCGAATCGCCGGAAGAAGGCTCGGAGTTCGGAGATTCCATGAGGTGTGGCAGTGCGCAAGTACAGCCGCTAGTGGAGCGCCGCATCGTAGCGCGCCTGTCTTATGAACCGTAAAGCGCCGGTAAAGCTGCGTGCAAGGGCTGCATTTCGCGCCGGTTCGCTGCGGCTGGCGCCGCCGATCTGCATTTCGTCGCAGGAGCGTGGCGGGGGCGCGGGGGCGCCGGCACAGTCCGCTCCATCGAATCGTCTTTCAACCCGGAGAAACGCCATGCTGCTGCAGATCATTCTTCACACCCCCAAGTGGGTCTTCGCCGTTTTCGTCCTCCTCGTGTGGCTGGGCTGCAGGCAGCTGCTGTCCGGCAGCGTCAGCCTGGCCAAGGTCACAGTGATACCGATTGCCATGACCGGGCTTTCGCTGGCCGGCGTGATCTCGGCCTTCGGCGACTCGCCCGGCGCCCTGCTCGGCTGGGCCGTGGCGGCCGCCGCGCTGGTGCTGCTGGTGCTCCAGAGCCCGCTGCCCGCCAGCACGCGCTACGACCGCGCGGCGCGCGAGTTCCACGTGGCCGGCAGCGCGGTGCCGCTGCTGCTGATGATGGGCATCTTCTTCACCAAGTACGTGGTGGGCGCGTCCCTGGCCATGCACCCCGAGCTGCGCCAGCAGGCCGCCTTCGAGGTTGGCGTTCCGATGCTGTACGGCGCCTTCAGCGGCATCTTCGCGGCACGCGCCGTGCGGCTGTGGAAGCTGGCGATCAGCACCGACGCCGTGGCGGCCGGTGCCCGCGCAGCCTAAGATCGCCGACGCCCACATTCCAGGAACCACCATGGCCGTGCTCTTTCTGATCCTCAAGATTGCCGTCACGGTGGTGCTCGCCGCCTCCATCGCCGAAGCGCTGGTGCTGTCGTGGCGCCACGGCTGGCGCAGCTACGACTGGAAGGCGGCCGGCGTCTCGGTCGTCGACTTCCTGGTGCGCGAATACCCGCTGCGCTGGCTGCTGCCGCTGGCCTTCTGGACCGGCGCCATGGACTGGTTCTGGAACCACCGGCTCTTCACGCTGCCCATGGACCACTGGAGCGGCTGGGTCGCCTGCTTCATCGGCCAGGAGTTCTGCTACTACTGGTACCACCGCGCCGCCCACCGCGTGCGCTGGTTCTGGTGCACGCATGCCATCCATCATTCGCCGAACCAGCTCAACCTGTCGGCCGCCTACCGCTTCGGCTGGACCGGCCGGCTCAGCGGCACGCTCGCCTTCTTCATGCTCGCGCCGCTGCTGGGCATGCCGCCCAAGGTGATCCTGCTGATGCTCACGCTGAACCTGCTCTACCAGTTCTGGATCCACGCGGCCTGGATTCCCAAGCTCGGCCCGCTGGAATGGGTGCTCAACACGCCCTCGGCCCACCGCGTGCACCACGCCTCGAACCTCGAGTACCTGGACGGCAACTACGGCGGCGTGCTGATCGTGTTCGACCGCCTGTTCGGCACCTACATCCCCGAGCGCGCCGACCTGCCCTGCCGCTACGGGCTGGTGCAGCCGATCGTCTCCAACAACATCTTCGAGATCGAGTTCACCCACTGGCGCGCGCTGCTGCGCGACCTGCGCTCGGCGCGCTCGGTGCGGGCTTTCGTCGGCTACCTCGTCAAGCCGCCGGGCTGGCGGCCCGACGGGCCCGGCGAGACGACCGAGGAGCTGCGGCAGCGGGCGGCGCTGCAATCGTCGCCAGCGCAGCCGCCGTCCGCCCCCGAATTCATTCCGGTTCAATTCAAGGAGTTGTCATGAACCCCACCCTTCAGAACGCGTCCCGTCCCGACATCGAAAAACTCGCCCGCCGCCGCGCCGGTGCCAAGATGGGCTGGTACATCCATGCCTTCGTCTATGTGCTGGTGAACCTCGGGCTGGTCGCCCTCTCCGCATCGCGCGGCCACACCTGGGCCGTGTATCCGCTCATGGGCTGGGGCCTGGGCCTGCTGATCCATGGCGCCGTGATCTGGTTCGTCGCGCCCGGCGGCGGCTTCTATGACCGGCTGGTGGAACGCGAACGGCGAGCGCTGCATCCCGGGGAGCGCGGATGAGTGTTGAAGCGCTCCCTCGTTTCCGCACGGAGAACGTCCGGGGCATGTTGCGGCATGGCCTGATCACCGTCGTGTTCTGCTGCTTCATTGCCGCTGCGCTGGCCATCACACAGCACGGGGACTGGGGGGCGCAGATGGTGTATTCGCTGTCGATCGGGCTGATCAGCTGGCTCTTCATCGACGTGGGCCGGCTGCTGATCAGCGGCCACCGGGAGGTCCTCTGGCCGCCCGGCCCCTGGGGCTATCTGCTGGTGGCAGGCGGCGTGGCGGTGGGCTTCCTGGGGGGCAATGCGATCGGCGATGCCTGGACCCACCAGCCCCTGCTCGACTTCGGCAACTTCACGGAACGCAAGCTCGCGACCACGATCGTCATCACGCTGACGGCCACCGTCTGCATGTGCTTCTTCTTCTACAGCCTGGGCCGGAGCAAGTACATGCGCAGCCAGCTCGACCTGGCGCAGCGCAACGCCACCGAAGCCCGGCTCAAGCTGCTGGAGACGCAGTTGGAGCCGCACATGCTGTTCAACACGCTGGCCAACCTGCGCGTGCTGATCACGGCCGATCCGCCGCGCGCCGTGGCCATGCTCGACCGCCTCAACAACTACCTGCGCATGACGCTCAGCGGCTCGCGCGCCCTGTCGCACCCACTGTCGGCCGAGTTCGAACGGCTGGCCGACTACCTTGAGCTGATGTCCGTGCGCATGGGCGAGCGCCTGCGCTACACGCTCGATCTGCCCGATGAATTGCGCGGCACGCCGGTGCCGCCGCTGCTGCTGCAGCCGCTGGTCGAAAACAGCATCCGCCACGGGCTCGAACCCAAGGTCGAAGGCGGCGCGATCGACGTGCGCGCGCGGCAGCTCGACGGCCGGTTGATCATCGAAGTGAGCGACACCGGCGTCGGCCTGGATGCAGCGCAGACTTCCGAAGGCAGCGGCTTCGGCCTCGAGCAGGTGCGCGAACGGCTTGCCACCGTGTATGGCGACCAGGGCCGCATGAGCCTGGCCGCCGGGCCTTCGGGCGGAACCCTTGCCACACTCAGCTTTCCATTGCAGCCCCGTTCATGAATCCCACTGCCCTCATCGCCGAAGACGAACCGCTGCTCGCCCAGGCCCTCAAGGCCGAACTCGCCGCGGCATGGCCCCAACTGCAGGTGCTCGCCACCGCGGGCGACGGCCGCAGCGCCGTGCGGGAGGCTCTGCGCCTGCTGCCGCAGGTGCTGTTCTTCGACATCCGCATGCCGGGCCTCGACGGCCTGGGCGCCGCCGCCGAACTGGCCGACCGCTGGCCCGTCGACGAGGCGCCCATGCCGCAATTGGTCTTCGTGACCGCGTACGACGAATACGCCGCCCGCGCCTTCGAGACGCAGGCCATCGACTACGTGCTCAAGCCCGTGCAGCCCGAGCGCCTGCGCAAGACCGTGCTGCGGCTTCAGCAGGCGCTGGCTGCGCAGCAGCAGCAACAGGCCAAGCCAGCGCCTGCCGCCGCCGACGAGGCCCTGGAGCGCACGCTTGCGCAGTGGCGCGAGCTGCTTGCCGCCGCAGCAGGCAACGGCGCGTCGGCGCCGCCCGCCGCCTCCACCGCCCCGCTGAAGATGATTGCCGCCAGCGAAGCCGGCGGCAGCACCGTGCGCATGGTTCCGATCGACGAGGTGCTGTACTTCGAAGCCGCCGACAAATACATCCGCGTGCTCACCGCCACGCACGAATACCTCATCCGCACGCCGCTCAAGCAGCTGCTGGCCCAGCTCGACCCCGAAATCTTCTGGCAGGTGCACCGCGCCGTGGTGGTGCGCAGCTCGGCTATCGAGGCCGTGCACCGCGACGAGGCCGGCAAGCTGCACCTCGACCTGCGCGGCCGACCCGAGAAAATCCCCGTCAGCCGGCTCTACGGCCACCTGTTTCGCGCCATGTGAAATAGCGGAACGGCGTTCGCGCATAAAAAAACCGACCCCGGAAGGTCGGCTTTTTCATCCGGCGGCTGCTTGCCGCCTGCGGAGCCGCTCAGCGCCAGTGGCGATGGCCGTGGTAGTAGCCGCGCGGACCGTAGTAGCGCGGCGGGCCGTAGTACGCCGGCGGCGCGTAGTACACCGGGGCCGGGCGGTAGTAGACCGGCGGCGGCGGACGGTAGTACACGGGCGGCGGCGCGTCGTAATACACCGGCGCGGGGGCCGTATAGACCGGCGCCGGGTAGTAGGCCGGAGCGCCCACACCCACGGCAACCCCTGGCAGGCCCACGCCGACCGACCAGCTCACGTCGCCACGGGCACTGGCCGAGGTGGCCGCAAACAATGCACCGGCTGCCACGACACCCGCGGCGGCCCATTTGAAGAAGGTTGAACGTGTGAGGCTCATGATGTTGGACTCCTTGTTGGGGCGTTTCCCGCCCATGTGTGTATTGAACGCGCCAAATGCAAAGCGGTTGCCCGCCGCAATGTGAAGAACGTAGCCAAAGGTAACCGGCAGGGGGTGCGTTCTAGAATGCCGCAATGACCTCCCCGACCGACAAAGACAGCGCAAAAACAGCCGCTGCACCGAGCAATTTCCTGCGCCACGTGATCGAAAACGACCTTGCGCAGGGGGCCTATTCTGGCCGCAAATGGGGTGGCTCGCCCGGCGACGCCGCCCATCACGCCCAGGGCATGCCCGACCCGGCCAAGGTGCGCATGCGCTTTCCGCCCGAGCCCAACGGCTACCTGCACATCGGCCACGCCAAGAGCATCTGGCTGAATTTCGAGCTGGCCAGGGAATACGGCGGCGTCTGCCACCTGCGCTTCGACGACACCAACCCGGAGAAGGAAGAGCAGGAATACGTCGATTCCATCCGCGACGCCGTCCAGTGGCTCGGCTACGAAACCCACCTGGCCGACCGCCCCACGGCCCCCGGCACCCTGCAGCCGCACGAATACTTCGCAAGCGACTACTTCGACTTCATGTACCGGGCCGCCGAATACCTGATCGGCGCCGGCCTGGCCTATGTGGACGAGCAAAGCGCAGAGGAAATCCGCGCCAACCGCGGCGACTTCAACACGCCCGGCACCGACAGCCCGTTCCGCAGCCGCAGCGCGGAAGAAAACCTCGCCCGCTTCCGCGCCATGCGTGACGGCCAGCTGCCCGATGGCGCCGCCATCCTGCGCGCCAAGATCGACATGGCGAGCCCCAACATCAACATGCGCGACCCGGCGCTCTACCGCATCCGCCGGGCCACACACCACAACACCGGCGACAAGTGGTGCATCTACCCGATGTACACCTTTGCGCATCCCATCGAGGACGCGCTCGAGCAGATCACCCACTCGATCTGCACGCTGGAATTCGAAGACCAGCGCCCCTTCTACGACTGGCTGCTCGACCGCCTGGCCGAAGGCGGCCTCATCGCAAGCCCGCATCCGCGCCAGTACGAATTCGCGCGCCTCAACGTCACCCATGTGCTCACCAGCAAGCGCAAGCTGCGCCAACTGGTCGAGGAAAAGCACGTCGACGGCTGGGACGACCCGCGCATGCCCACCCTGGCCGGCCTGCGCCGCCGCGGCTACACCCCCGAGGCGCTGCGCCTGTTCTGCGAACGCAGCGGCACCACCAAGTCCGGCGGCTGGATCGACTACGCGAGCCTGGAAGCCGCGCTGCGCGACACCCTCGACCCCATCGCGCCGCGCGCCATGGCCGTGCTCGACCCGGTCAAGCTGGTGATCACCAACTGGGGCGAACTGATGGGCGGCGACGACGTGCTCGACGACTGCTCCGCCCCCGTGCATCCGCACCACCCCGAAATGGGCAAACGCGAATTCAAGCTCGGCCGCGAGGTCTGGATCGAGCGCACCGACTACGAGGAAGTGCAGCCCAAGGGGTTCTTTCGCCTGTTCCCGGGAAACAAGGTGCGCCTGAAGTACGGCCACGTCATCGAGTGCACCGGCGGCACCAAGGACGCGAGCGGCAAGCTCGTCGAAGTGCAGGCCACGCTGGTGCCCGACACCAAAAGCGGCACGCCGGGCGCGGACGCCATCAAGGTGAAGGGCAACATCACCTGGGTGGCCGCGGCCGATGCGGTCGAGGCCGAGGTGCGGCTGTATGAGCGGCTGTTTGCGGCGGCCAATCCGGGCAGCGGCGAGCTGCTCGACGAGCTCAACAAGGCGAGCCTGGAGGTTTGCTCCGCGTATGTCGAACCGTCGCTGGCCAAGGCGCAGGACGGTGCGGCATTCCAGTTCGAGCGGCACGGCTACTTCGTGCTCGATGCGAAGGCGAGTGCCGGCGGCAAGCGCGTGTTCAATCGCGCTGCGGGCATGCGGGACAGCTGGGGCAAGTAAGACCGCCCCCTGCTCGTACAAAACCGGCGGCCGCAATGGCGCCGGTTTTTTATTGCCTATTGCGCCCGCTTGTAGACCACGCCCAGCACCGCGCTGTTCTCATCGGTCGTGCACAGCGCCGGTCGCCCCTGCGCGCCGATCTTCAGGTTGATCGTGTAGACGCCGTCGCGCGGCGTCGTGCCCCTGTCCGCAACGACGCTCGACGCCGGCACGCGAAACTCGCGCGAGGCCGCGGCCACGCAGTTCTTGATGCTCGCCTCGGGCGCGCCGCCTACACGGATCGCGGTGCTATTGCACCCGGCAGCCAGCGCGGCCGCGCTTACCATCAAGCCCCATCGGCCCAGTGCTCGGATGTTCATGTCCGGTTCCTTTGTGTTCGCTGCGCCCTTGTTTGTTCGCTTCGCAAGCCTCGAGTTCAACGCCATGCATCCCTTGCTTCCCGAATCCGCCCCGTCCGGCCTCGGCCGCCGCTCCGCCCTGCTCGGCACCTTCGGCCTCATGGCATTGGCCTCGGCGCGCGCCGTTGCGGCGGCTCCCTCGGCCAAAAAGAAGCAGCCGGAGGTCTGGCCGCATGCATCCCAGGTGCCGGGCGGCGTGGCCCGCCTGTCGCTCGGTCCGGCGGCCAAGCGCCCGCAGGCCTTCTCGGGCGACCTGCCGCTGCTGGTGGTGGGCGACGCCATCGAATGGACCGCGCTCGTGGGCATTCCACTCGCGGCCGTGCCCGGCGAGGCGAGCATCGCCGTGCGCCCCGAGGGCGGCAACGAAAAGCAGATCGCCTACACCGTGAGTCCCAAGCAATACCGCGAGCAGCGCCTCACGGTGCCGCCGCGCACCGTCGACCTGTCGCCGGAGGACGAAGCACGCTACGAGCGCGAGCGCGCGCACCTCGCCACCGTGATGGCCACCTTCACCGACCTGCGGCCCGACGCCGCGCTGCAGATGCGCGTGCCCGTGCCCGGCCGCCGCTCCAGCTCCTTCGGCCTGCGCCGCGTGTTCAACGGCCAGTCGCGCAATCCGCACAGCGGCATGGACATCGCGGCCGGCACCGGCACGCCCGTGCTGGCGCCGCTGCCGGGGCGCGTGATCGACACTGGCGACTATTTCTTCAACGGCGGCACGGTGTGGCTCGACCACGGCGGCGGCCTGCTCACGATGTATTGCCACCTGAGCCGCATCGATTCAAAGGTGGGCGACGTGCTGAAGACCGGCGAGCAACTCGCCGCCGTCGGCGCCACCGGGCGCGTGACGGGGCCGCATCTGCATTGGTCCGTGATGCTCAATCGGGCGATGGTGGATCCGGCGTTGTTCGTTGCGGCGTGAATTGAACCCGCAGCCGCACTACACTGCGCCCCATGCGTCCTTCTGAAGCTCTGTCACAGCACCGCGTCCGCATCCGCGAGATCGCACTGCGTCATCACGTCAGCAGCGTGAGAGTGTTCGGCTCGGCTTCGCGTGGAGAAGACGGACCCGACAGCGATCTCGATCTGCTGGTCGAACCTACGGAACAGACCACTCTCATGGACATCGGCGCCATCAGGCACGAGTTGAAGGCCCTTCTTGGCATGGAAGTCGACGTGCTCACGCCCAACGGCTTGCCGCCGAAGTTCCGTGATCAGGTGCTGCGCGAGGCGGTGCCGGTATGAGCCGAGGTGATCCGCAGCGTCTTGTGGATCTGCCATCACTTCGCGAACAGATTTCGAAATTGATGGAGCCTTGAGGGCTTCATCGCCGACTCAGATCGGCTTCGTCAAATAAACCGCCTCGCGCCCCACGATCACCCGCTGCGCGGGCATGAAGATCGTGCACTCGTCGCAGGGCGCGCGGATCTCGTCCGGGCCGTTGGTGGCGATCAGCTCGCCCTTGGCAAAGGTCTCGAAGCCGATCAGCGGGCGCACGAACGCGAAGTCTTCCGACCTGATGACGTGCGTCTGCAGCAGCTCGAAGCGGCGCTGCGGGCCGGGCGCCGGCGCGGCGGGGTCCTTGTCGATGAGGCCGAAGTGCGCCAAAAAGTCGAGCGAGATGGCGGTGGCCAGCTCGGAGGCCGAGCGCAGGAAGTGCTGGCCGCATTCGGCGACCAGTGCCACGCCCTTGCCATCGGGCAGGCCATGGCGGCCATGCTGGATCAGCGGCGTGCCGGAGCCCAGGCCGTCGGGCATCACCAGGTGCACCGACGGACGGCCGATGGCCAGCGCCGCCTCGGCGTTGCGCTCGAAGGCGGGATACACCCAGAACGGAATCACCGGCTGGCTGGTGGAGTGGATGTCCAGGATGTGGTCGGCCGCGCTCACCACCGGCCGCAGCGCGCGGGCGCGGCGCAGCTCGGGGCTGTCCTCGGTGCCGTCGAGCCATTCGGGCGACCAGATGCGGTTGAGGTTGTGCACCAGCTGGCGGCTGTCGAAAGGCAGCGCCTGGTCGAAGGACTCGTAGGCTTCCACATTGGCAAAGCTCACAGTGAGCGTGCCGATCTTGGGGCGCACCTGGGTGTCGAGCAGGTGCGTGGCGGCGGTCATGCCGCAGATTTCATTGCCGTGCGTGAGCGCGTTGATCAGCACGTGGGGCCCCGGCTTGCCGGACTCGAAGCGGTGCACATAGTCGATGCCGACGTTGCCCTTGCGGTAGGCGGAGAGATCGCGCGGGAGGACTTCGAGGGCGGGGGGAGCTTGGGTCATGTTGGCGTGGAGTGTGGAGCGGAGCGGTCGGGCGAGTTTGCTACAGCGCGCACATTCGTGCTGCTGGCGCGGCAACACCTGCCCGCGCCGTTCAAGCTTCAGCCGGCCGGCCGGCCGGCTGTCTATCGCACCTGCTGGTAATCCACGGGCACCCAGACGTAGCCCTTGCCTTCGGCCCGCACATGGCCCAGCCCCGGGAACGGCAGGTGCGCGCTGCCGACCAGGTAGCGCCCCTTGGCCGCATCGGCATAGGCCTTCTTGCGTTCCGCCGCCGCCGGCTTCGAATCGACGTCGAACGAGATGGTGATCTGCGGCTGCGCAAACTGCACGGCGGCCACGTGCATCAGGTCGCCCCACAGCACCAGCTTCTGGCCCTTGGACTCGACCAGGTAGATGTTGTGGCCCGGCGTATGGCCATGGGCGGGCACGGCCTTGATGCCGGGCACCAGGTCGGTGTTGCCCTTCATGCCCTTGAACTTGCCGGCCTCCACATACGGGTTCAGCGAGGCCATCGCACCCTGGAAGAAGCCCTTCATCTCGGCGGAAGCCTTCTCCAGGTTGGCCTTGTCGAGCCAGAAGTCGGCGTCTTCCTGCCCGGCGTGGATGGTGGCGTTGGGGAACACCAGCTTGCCGTCCTGCACGAGGCCGCCGACATGGTCGCCGTGCATATGGGTGATGAGCACGTCGTCGACTTGCTCGGGCTGATAGCCCGCGGCCTTGAGATTGGCCTGCAGGCTGCCGAGCGTGGGGCCGAACAGGCCGCCGGCACCCGTGTCGACCAGCACCAGCTTGCTGCCGGTGTTGATGAGATAGGCGTTCACCGAGGTGGGCACGGTGTCCTTCTCGAAGCCGCGATCGAGCAGCTTGCCGACCTGTGCCTGCGTGGTGTTGGTGAGCAGCTTCTTGGGCTCCAGGTCGATGGTGCCGTCGAACAACGCCGTCACCTCGAAGTCGCCGAGCATCGTGCGGTAGAAGCCCGGCGCCTGGGCCTTGACCTGCGGAGCGCCGGCCTGCGCCGTGGAAGAAAACGAAAGCATCAGCAGGCTGCCGGCCAGTGCGGCGACGCCGCGGCGCAGCCAGCGAGCGGGTGTTGTTGTTGTCATGGGTTCTACTCCTCGGCGGTTGTAAGGGGCGCCGAGAATAGCCCAAGCAGGCCGGCCCTGCAGGAACCCGGCCTACCAGTTCACCTCGCGCTCCGGCGTCGCCGAGATGTGGTGGATCGACAGGTCGGCGCCGTCGTATTCCTCTTCCTGCGTGAGCCGCAGCCCCAGCGTGGCCTTGAGCGCGCCATACACCGCCGCGCCCGCGAGCGCAGCCCATGCCACGCCCATCAAGGTGCCGATGAGTTGCGCCCAGACGCTCACGCCGCCGATGCCGCCCAGCGCCTGCGTGCCGAAGATGCCCGCCGCGATGCCGCCCCAGGTGCCGCACAGGCCGTGCAGCGGCCAGACGCCGAGCACGTCGTCGATCTTCCATTTGTTCTGCGTGAGCGTGAACATCACCACGAAGATGGCCCCGGCCACGCCGCCCACCACCAGCGCGCCCAGCGGATGCATCAGGTCGGACCCCGCGCACACGGCCACGAGGCCGGCGAGCGGGCCGTTGTAGACAAAGCCGGGGTCGTTCTTGCCCAGCGCCAGCGCGACCAGCGTGCCGCCGACCATCGCCATGAGCGAATTGACGGCCACCAGGCCGGAGATCTTGTCGATGCTCTGCGCGCTCATCACGTTGAAGCCGAACCAGCCGACGCACAGCACCCAGGCACCCAGCGCCAGAAAAGGAATGTTCGACGGCGGATGCGCGCTCAGCGAGCCGTCGCCGCGGTAGCGGTTGCGGCGCGCGCCCAGCAGCAGCACGGCCGGCAAGGCGAGCCAGCCGCCCACCGCGTGCACCACCACCGAGCCGGCAAAGTCATGGAACTCGCTGCCCGTGGCCGAAGCGATCCAGGCCTGGATGCCGAAGGCCTTGTTCCAGGCAATGCCCTCGTACAGCGGATAGACGAAGCCGACGATGACCGCGGTAGCGATCAGTTGCGGCCAGAACTTGGCACGTTCGGCAATCCCGCCCGAGATGATCGCCGGAATGGCCGCCGCGAAGGTGAGCAGGAAGAAGAACTTCACGAGTTCGTAGCCGCTTTTGGCTGCGAGCTCGGTGGCGCCCACGAAGAAGTGGGTGCCGTAGGCCACGCCATAGCCCACCAGAAAGTACACGATGGTCGAGACCGAGAAGTCGACCAGGATCTTGACCAGCGCATTGACCTGGTTCTTCTTGCGCACGGTGCCCAGTTCCAGGAAGGCGAAACCGGCATGCATGGCCAGCACCATGATCGCGCCGAGAAGAATGAACAGCGCGTCTGCGCCCTGTTTGAGTGCGTCCATTGGAGCTTCTTGCAGTTTTTGGTTTGAATTGGTGCATGCACCCGAATTGCTCGGGGCAGCGCCGCAAGAAAGCAAAAATGGTGCCTGAAGGCTCGTTCGTGGTGCGTCATTGCCGGAAATGGGCGTTAGCAGTGCGGCGGCCGCACCGGAACAGGACGAATCGACGCACCGCCCCAGTCAGCTCGCCCCGGCGCGCAAGGCGTCGCGATAGCGCCGGCTGCAGGGCACCGTGCTGCCGTCGTGCATGTGCAGCCGGGCATCGCCGCCGTCGAGCGGCTCGATTTCCTTGATGCGGCCGAGGTTGACGGCGTGGCTTCGGTGCACGCGCACGAAATGGGCGGGGTCGAGCTGCGCCAGAAAATCGGTGAGCGTGGCGCGCAGCAAGTAGTCGTGGCCGTTGACGTGCAGGCCGACGTAGTTGCCTTCGGCCTGGAGCCAGTCGATGTCGCTCGCGGCAATGAGGAACTCGCGCCGCAGCTTGCGCACCAGGAAGCGCTCGGGGCGCGCGGGCGGCGCGGCAGCCCGATGGGCTTTGGCGGGCTCGGCCGGCGCTGCCGCCGCCGCCTCGGGCGGGTCGAGCACGCGCGCCTCGCCCTGCAGCCGCAGCATGAACACGCCGTACACCCAGATGCCGAACACCATCGAAAGGTAGGCGCGCACGTCCTTCAGGTATTCGTAGCCCCAGCGCCCGGTCCAGCCCGCGAAGTCGTAGCGCTCGCCAACCGCCGCGTAGACCATGGCGCGCAGCGCGAACATCGCCGCCACGTGCACCACGCTGAAGACCACGCTGGCGGCCAGGTGCCAGCCCAGGTAGCGCAGCAGGTGGGTGCGCGCGAGCGGCGACAGCCGGTGCTGGATGGCCACCACCGCCGGCACCAGCGCCAGCAGCACGAGGTGGCTCGACACCTCCCAGGTGACGATTTCCCAGGCGGCGCGCGGCACGGCGCGGTCGCGCGCGTCGACCAGCGCGACGGTGGTGTTGAACACCGCCTGCAGCGCCATGAAGACGATCCAGAAGCCCACTTCCACGCGGCGGCGGATGGGTTCGTAGCGCTCGTACAGGTTCTTTCGGGAATCTGCCATGCCCGGGATTCTCGCGATCCCCGCACCCGGCGGGCGAATTTCGTCCCTGGAGGGCACCGCTCGTCACAAAAGGCCGGCGATCCGTCCCGCGGGCAGGCCACGCGCGGCGGGTGGACACAACCATCGGCCGATGAGCACCACCCCAGCCCCCCTGCCCGACCGGCGGCACGACATCGACGCGCTGCGCGCGCTGGCCTTCCTGCTGGTCATCCTGTACCACGTGGCGATGTACTACGTGGCCGACTGGCCCTGGCACCTCAAGAGCCCGCATGCAGCCGAATGGCTGCAGTGGCCGATGCGCATGCTCAACCTCTGGCGCATGGACCTGGTGTTCCTGGTCTCGGGCGTGTCGCTGGGCTTCCTGAGCCGCAGCCACGGCACCTGGAGCCTGCTGCGCAGCCGCGGCGTGCGGCTGATGCTGCCGCTGGCCTTCGGCATGGCGGTGGTCGTGCCCTACCAGGCCTATGCGCAAGGCGTGGCCAGCGGCCTGGTGGCGCCGGGCTTCGGCGCCTTCCTGCTGCGCTATCTTTCGATGGGCGATCCGTGGCCGAAGGCGGCCTTCGACGGCGCGGAGTTCGGCATCACCTGGAACCACCTCTGGTACCTGCCCTACCTGTTCAGCTACACGGCGCTCATCGCGCTGACGCTGCCGCTGTGGCGGTCACCCGCCGGCCAGTGGATGCGCCGCCGATTCAACGGGCTGCGCGGCTGGAAGCTGCTGCTCCTGCCGGCGCTTCCGCTGCTGGTCTGGACGATGCTGCTGGCGCGGCACTTTCCGCCCACGCACAACCTGGTCCGCGACTTTCACCTGCACAGCATCTACTTCACCGTGTTCCTCTACGGCTACTGGATGGGCGTGGACACGGGCGTGTGGCGCGAACTGGAGCGCCTGCGTCGGGTGTCGCTGGCGCTGGCGGCGGCGGCGATCACCACCTTCATCGTGCTGCGGCTCGGCGCCAAGGGCCCGCCCTCCGGCGTACCGATGGACGCCCTGCGCATGCTCTACCTGTGGCTGGCGGTCGCCACCATCCTGGGCCACGGCCACCGCCACCTGAACCGTCCGTGGCCCTGGCTGCGCTGGGCCAACGAGTCGGTGTACCCGTGGTACGTGCTGCACCAGACGCTGATCATCGCGGGCGTTGCGCTGCTGGCTCCGCTCGCGCTGGGGCCGGTGCTGGAGCCCACGCTGCTGGTCGCGCTGACCATCGTGGGCTGCTGGCTGCTCAACGACGGGCTGATCCGCCGCTTCAACGGGCTGCGGCCGCTGTTCGGGCTCAAGCGCCGGCGCGCCAGCGCCAAGACCGCAGTCACTTTGCGGGCGGAGGCGCTTCCACCGGAACCAGGATGGCAGTCCCCGTCGCCACGAGCTTGAGGCTGTCGCCATCGCCCTGGCCATAGAGCTCGGCGGTGGTGAACACCTGCTTGCGCCCCGCCTTCACTACCTTGCCGCGCGCGATGAAGGCACGGCCCAGCGCGGGCGACAAACAGTTCACCGAGAAATGCGAGGCCAGCACGCGGCCCGCCACCGTGGCGGCCGCGAAGCCGCAGGCGGTGTCGAGCATGGCGCCGATCAACCCGGCATGCAGGAAGCCGGCGTACTGGCCCATGTCTTCCTCGCGCCATTGCATGCGCAATTCGGCCTCGCCGTCGGCGGCGCGCGTGACCTCGAAGCCGGCCCAGCGGTTGAAGGCAGCGGTCTTGTTGATGGCCTGGATGGTGTCGAGCATGGAAGGTCTCCTTGGAGCGGAAATGCACGGGCGATGCGCACGAGCCACTCTACGAAGCGCAGCCGCCATGCCTCGTCGCGCGCGCGACCGGCCGCGGCGCCGCGGTTGCGTTGGCGACAGCAACGCCCGCGTCGAAAAAATTCCGCGAAGGCTTAACCCCGTTGGACGAGCCCGGCCGTATGAGTGGAGACAAGCCATCCATCCACTTCCGAAGGTTCTCCATGCAAGCACCCTCCTCCGCCTTCTTTCTTCTCCGTGCCACCTTCGCCGCCACCGCCTGGCTGGCGGCAAGCGCCGGCGCCCATGCGCAAGCCGCAGCCGACAACTCGCGCATCACCCAGGTCAAGGTCTACCCCGGCAGCGCCACGGTGGAGCGCGTCGCGCGGGTGGCGGCCGGCAGCCGGTCGGTCACCTTCGCCTGCCTGCCCGCGAGTCTCGACGTGCAGAGCCTCCAGGTGTCGGCCGGCGCATCGGTGCGCGTGGGCGAGACCTCGGTGCTCAGCGAGGCGCGCGAACTGTCGCCCCGCTGCGCCACCAGCGCGCTCGACGGCCGCATCCGCGAACTCGAAGACCAGAAGGCCGCCCTGCAGGCCGAGACCGATGCGCTCGGCATGGTGACGGGCTACCTCAAAGGCCTCTCGGGCGGCAGCGGCGAATCGGCCCAGGGCGCCCGCGCGCCGATGGATGCACGCAACCTCGCGGCCATGGCCGAGGCGATGCGCCGCACCGGGCAGGACTCATTGCTCAAGCAGCACCAGATCCAGCGCAGGCAGGCCGACATCGACCGGCAGCTCAATCCGCTGCTGGCCGAACGCAAGCGCTCGCAAGGCCACGGCGCGCAGGTGATGGCCGTGACCGTGACGCTGGCCGCCAGCGCCGATGCCGACGTGAAGCTGAGCTACCAAGTCGCCGGCCCCGGCTGGACGCCCAGCTACCGCGCGCTGCTCGACACCGCCACGAGCAAGGTGCGCATCGAGCGCCAGGCGCTGGTGGCGCAGGCCACGGGCGAAGACTGGCGCGGCGTGAAGCTGGTGCTCTCCACCGGCCAGCCGCGCCGCGAAACCGCGGGCCGCACGCCCACGGCGTGGCGCATCGGCATCGAGCCGCCGCCGCGTGTCCAGGGGGGCATGGCCGCGATGATGGCACCGGCGCCCGCCGCGCCCGCCGCATCCGCCGACCGGCTTGCCATGGCCGAGGCCACGGAGCCCCTGTTCGACGTGAACGTGTTCGACAACAGCTTTGCCACCGAATTCGCGGTGCCGCAGAGCATCGACGTGCCCTCCAGCGGCCAGCGCGTGACACTGGCGCTGGGCCAGCACGAAGACACGGCCAAGCTCGCGGCCCGCACCAGCCCGCGCGTGGATGCCAGCGCGTTCCTGGTGGCCGAGCTCGCGCAGCCGGCCGGCGTATGGCCGGCCGGTGCGCTGCAGCTCTACCGCGACGGCAACTTCGTCGGCAGCGGCCGGTGGAGCGCGCCGAGCGACGCCAGGCTCACGCTCTCCTTCGGCCGCGACGAACTGGTGCGCGTGCAGGCCGAGCCCGAGAACGACAGCCAGGGCACCGGCGGCTTTGCCGGCTCGCGCGCCGAGCGCAAGGTGCAGCGCGCCTACGTGGTGGAGAACCGCCACCGCACGCCGATCGCGGTGCAGGTGCTCGAGGCGGCCCCCGTCTCGGTCGACGAGCAGGTGCGCGTGGCTGCGCAGTTCTCGCCGCAGCCGGCCGAACTGGCCTGGAACAAGCAGCCCGGGCTTGCCATGTGGCGCTTCGACCTGGAGCCCGGAAAGACCGCGCGCGTCGCGGCCGACTACAGCATCAGCTACCCGAAGGACGCGCGCCTGCAGATGCGCTGACCTGCCTGCCGCCGGGCGTCAGTGGGCCTTGGGCGACCGCGCCTTGCGGGCGGCACCGGCGCAGGCCGCGCACACGCCGTGCAGCGTCACTTCATGGCTCTTCACCTGGAAGCCCTTGGGCACCAGGTCGGTCATCGGCCCGGGGCAGGCATGCAGCATGAAGACCTGCCCGCAGCTGCTGCAGTGAAAGTAGTGATGGTGGTGGTCGGCCTCTTCGCCGTGCTGGTGCGAATGGCGGTGCGCATCGGGCTTGCAGGCCACTTCGTAGCGCGCCGGCTCGCCGGGCAGCTCGACCTTGGCGATCTCGCCGTCGGCCAGCAGCATGGAGACCTGGCGGTACACGGTGGAGAGGCTGATCTCGGGCACGATGGCGCGGGCGCGCTCGAGGATTTCAGGTGCGGTCAGCACCAGGCCGGTGTCGCTGAAGGCCGAGAAGACCGCGTTGCGTTGGCGCGTGAGGCGTTGCATGGCTCGATGATAGTGGGCGGGTGGCCTCCGGCCGGTCAGTCCGGCCGTGGCCCTTCGCCCTCGGCCGATTCGGCAGCCGGCTTGCGCTTCTTGCCGCGCGCGGCCTTCTTGGCCGCACGCTCCGCATCGGCGCGCAGCCCCTCCGCGAGCCACTGCGCAAACTCCTCGGGCGTCTCGAGCGTGACGCGCCCGAGGTTGCCCGCGCGGAACTCGTGCATCACGATCTCGGCCGCCTTCTGCAGGTTGACGCGGCCCTTGCCCAGCAGCGCGCCGCGCTTGCGGCCGATGGCGTCGAGCACTTCCTCGTCCTTCATGGCGGCAATGGCCGCGGCATCGAGCTCGGCCAGCTTGAAGCGCTCGGTGATGCCCGCCGCGTAGTGCGTCTTCAGATAGTTGAGCAGTTCCAGCGCCACTTCTTCCTCGTCGAAGGCATTGCGCCCGACGGCGCCGCTGGCCGCCAGGTTGTAGCCGCTCTTGGGCACCACGATGCGCGGCCACAGCATGCCGGGCGTGTCCCACAGGTAGAAGTCGTCGGCCAGCGTGATGCGCTGCTCCAGCTTGGTGATGCCGGCCTCGTCGCCGGTCTTGGCCTTGCGGCTGCCGGTGAGCGTGTTGATGAGCGTCGACTTGCCGACGTTCGGAATGCCGCAGATCAGCACGCGCATCGGCTTGGCCATGCCGCCGCGGTTGGGCGAGAGCTCGTGGCAGGCGCGCACGATGGCCTGCGCGGGCGTGGTCAGGCTCGCGTCGAGCGCAATGGCGCGCGTGGCGGGCAGCGCGTTGTAGTGCGCAAGCCAGAGCGCCGTGCGCGCCGGGTCGGCCAGGTCCTGCTTGTTGAGCACCTTGAGCGTGGGCCGGCCGGAGGTGAGTTCGGCCAGCATCGGGTTGGCGCTGGAGCCGGGCAGGCGTGCGTCGAGCAGCTCGATGACCACGTCGATGTCCTTCACCCGCTCGGTGATGGCCTTCTGGGTCGTGTACATGTGCCCGGGGAACCACTGGATCGCCATCGATGGGTGTTCTTTCTTTCGCTCTGTGGGGGAAGGTTGGCCCGAAGGCCGGTGCGCATTGTGGGCTTTGTGTAGCTGCGCAGGCCCATTTTGCCTGTGCCCGGGCGCACCGCGCCCTCTAGAATCCGCGCGCTGCATGCGCAGCCACTTTCAATAAATACGAGGGAAATCCATGTTCAAGCGCCTTGCCGCTGCCGCCCTGCTGGCAGCCGCCGTCGTTCCCGCGACCGTCGTCCATGCCCAGCGTCCCTCGCCGCCGCCGGGCCCGCTGGTCAGCGGCTACCTGTGCTGCAACATGCGCACCTACGGCAACTCGATCAGCGACATCAACTACGACGAGCAGGGCACCAGCATCGTGGCCGTGGGCACGCCGGCGCGCATCACGGGTTACGACTTCCGCTGGTTCAACCTCGATCTCGCGGGCAAGCCCCAGCGCATCAAGAACGACTACAGCCGCAACATCACCCTGATCGACTTCGCGCAGCGCTACGTGGTGACCGAAGACCCGAAGCAGAAGATGGCGACCTTCGCACCCGCCGTGCGCGACGCCATCATGGCCGGAAAGGTGGCGCCCGGCATGACGCGCGAACAGGTGCTGATGGCCATCGGCTACCCGGTGGCCAGCGAGAACCCCAGCCTCGATGCGCCCATCTGGCGCTACTGGCGCGACAGCTGGTCGGAGTACCAGGTGAGCTTCGACGACAAGGGCCTGGTCAAGGCCGTGGTGGGCGACCCGGTGGCGCTCAGCCGCGTGCTCGCAGCAACACCTTAGTTCGCTTCAGCGCGCGTCGCGGTGCGGCGCGCGCAATCCCCTAGAGGTTTTTGCATCGCGGGGGACGGTTCCGCCCCTATCATTTGACCGGGTGCGGCGCATGGACGCGCCGGCCCGAGCCAAACTTTTTGATGGAGCTACCGCGATGAAACCCGTCTCCGAACTGCTCAAGCGCCACGATTCCGCGGCCTGGCGCACCTCGCCCGACACCAGCGTGTTCGATGCGCTGGCCACCCTGGCGCGCTTCGAGGTCGGCGCGCTGATGGTGATGGACGGCGACCGGCTGGTGGGCTTCCTGTCCGAGCGCGACTACACCCGCAAGGTGGCGCTGCAGGGCAAGAACTCCAAGGAGATGAAGGTCTCCGAGATCATGACGCCCGACGTGATGACCGTGACCCCGCAGACCCGCACGCGCGCCTGCATGGCGCTGATGAGCCAGCGCAAGTTCCGCCACCTGCCGGTGGTCGACGGCGCCAAGGTGGTGGGCATGATCTCCATCCAGGACCTGATGGACGACATCATTGCCGACCACGAGGAAACCATCGCCCAGCTCACGACCTATATCCAGAGCTGAATCCCGCCTCGTCCCGGGGGTTGGGGAACACGCTACGCGTACCCGGGGCGTTCAGGGTGCACAGTAGGGCTTCGTTCATCCATCATCAGGGACAAGACAATGCAGATCCAGGTCAACACGAGCAACGGCGTCAACAACAAGGATGCGCTGGAGCGCTGGGCCGACGCGGAAATCAAGCAGCAGCTGGGCCGCTTCGTCGACGACGTCACCCGCGTCGAAGTGCATCTGAGCGACGAGAACCACGACAAGGCCGGCGGCGGAGACAAGTGCTGCGTGATGGAAGCACGCCTGGCCCACCACCAACCGCTGGCCGTCACCCAGCACGCCACCACCCTGGACGAGGCCTTCCGCGGCGCGGCCGACAAGCTCAAGCGCCTGCTCGACAACACGCTGGGCCGCCTGAACAACCACCGCGACCGCGATTCGATCCGCAAGGACACGGGCTTCATCGCGGAGTAGGCGGCCGGCCGCCGCGCCTTTTCTGCCCGGGCGGCGGCGCGCGCGGCGCTTCGGCGGGCAGCAGCGGCGGCCTGTGGCCGCTCTGCATCCAGTCGTCGTAGAAATCGATCTTGCGCTCGACCAGCGACAGCGCCTGGTTCCAATCCGCGATGGTCTCGGCCACGCGCGCGCGGTGCGCGGCCAGCAGGTCGCGGCGCTGGCGCAGCGTGGCCTTGCCCTGCAGCGCGAGCGCGGTGTATTCGCGCATCTCGGCAATCGACATGCCGGTGCGGCGCAGCCGGTCCATCAGGTCGAGCCAGCCGACGTGCAGCTCGCCATACAGGCGCCGCCCGCCCTCGTCGCGCACCACGCCCGGCACCAGGCCCTGCGTTTCGTACCAGCGGATGGCATGCACGGTGCGGCCGGTGCGCTGGGCCAGCTCGCCGATGTGGAATGGGGTGCCGCCCTCAGCCGGCATGGGCAGGAACCGCAGCCGGCGGCGCCTCGAGCGCCCGCTCGACCAGCGCGGTGTCGAAGTACTCGGTCAGCTCTTTCACCTTGCCTCCTTCGATGCGGTAGATGTAGCAGTAGCGGTTGTTGTAGCGCTTGCCGGCCCGGGTGGGCACGTCGCCGCTGAACAGCACCACCACCCGGTCGCCCTCGGCAATGATGCGCTCGGTCCTGCTCACATAGGGGCCCGCAAACTGCGCGAACAGCGGCTTGAGCAGCTCTTCGCGGATCGCGACCTTGCCCGCGTAGGTGCGCGACCACGGCGTGCTGCCTTCGAGCGTCCAGCGGGCGTCGTCGGCCAGGCTGTCGATGAAGAACTGGCCGTTGCCCTGGTCCAGCTCGGAATGGATGCGCTGCACCAGCGCCCTGCTGTCGTCTGTCGTGTTCATGGCTGCTTTCCCCGGATGGATGAATGAAACCGGAAGGCCCGGTGAATCCATTGGAAATGCTCGAGTGCACTCGAGGTCAAGCGGCCATGGACCGGATGGCGGATCAGCCCTTGCGGGCGTTCGCCATCGCCTTGCCGACCTCGTTGCTGCCCTGGGCCGAGCCGCTCTGCGGCACGATCTCGCCCTCGCGCGAAGTCACTTCGGCGAGCCGCGCGGCCAGCTGCTCGGGCGTGTCCGCGCCGATGCCGAGCCAGGCGCCCTGCGTCAGCGTGATGTGGGCGGCCTCGAAGGTGCCGGCGCCGGCGCAGAGAATGGTGCGGTTCGGCGCGTTCTCGGCCGCCAGCACCAGCATGGCGGGCACCACGGCCTCGGGCTTGAGCGCGTCCAGCACTTCCTGCGGCATCAGCCCCTCGGTCATGCGGGTGGCCGCGGTCGGCGCCAGGCAATTGACGCGGATGTCGTTCTTTGCGCCTTCGATGCTCAGCGTCTGCATGAGCCCCACCAGCGCAAGCTTGGCGGCGCCGTAGTTGCTCTGGCCGAAGTTGCCATAAAGGCCGGACGACGACGTGGTCATGACGATGCGGCCGTATTTCTGCTCGTTCATGAGCGCCCAGACGGCCTTGGTGCAGTTCACCGCGCCCATCAGGTGCACGTCGACCACCAGCTTGAAATCGGCAAGCTCCATCTTCGCAAAGCTCTTGTCGCGCAGGATGCCGGCGTTGTTGACCAGGATGTCGACCCGGCCCCAGGCGTCGACCGCCTGCTTCACCATGGCCTGCACCGCCTCGAAATCGGTGACGGAGGCGCCGTTGGCCATCGCCTCGCCGCCCGCGGCCTCGATCTCGTCGACCACGGCCTGCGCCGCGCTCACCGAGGCGCCGGAGCCGTCGCGGGCGCCGCCCAGGTCGTTGACCACCACCCTGGCGCCGCGCGCCGCCAGGGCCAGCGCATGCTGGCGGCCCAGGCCGCCGCCCGCGCCGGTCACGATGGCCACTCGGCCCTTGAAGTCGATGGTGCTGTTGCTCATCTCGCTGCTTTCTTTCCTTGGGAATGGGTGTGCCGAAGGCCGCCACGGCGGCCGCGTGGCGTTTTACCCCAGAAAGGCGTCCCGGCGGGACCACCCGGAAGCGGGCTCAGTCGCGCGCGTGACGCAGCGTTTCGCAGTAGGCCACCAGCTGGTCGAGCTCGGCGGACTTGTCGAAGAAGGCATCGGCGCCCAGCTGCGCGGAGCGCTGGCGCATCTCGGAGGTGGCGTAGTTGCTCAGCACCACGACCTTCTGCTTGGCCGCGCGGTGGCGGCAGGCCCGGACCACGCCCAGGCCGTTGCCGTGCTCCAGGAAAAGATCGACGATGGTCAGGTCCCAGTCGTCGCGGTGATGGTCGAGCCAGTGCACGGCTTCTTCCTCGCTGCTGGCGCAGGCCACCACGTCCGCATCGGCCACGTCGTGCAGGAAGCCGACGAGGTTTTCGCGAATGAGCGGGCTGTCCTCGACAAGGTAGGCCTTGAAAGTCATGCCGCAATCTCCGGCCGAACCATGGGCCGGAATCGAAATCTGAAGCTGGCGGGTTGCATGCCGCCCATGGTCGCCCCGGCAGCGGCGGCCACGGTGGGCGATGCCGGCCAATGCCTGTAGGCCATCGCGCTTCGCGCCTGTCGTCAGGCGGGCCGTGTGGCAGTGGGACGCGCCGGGCGCTCAGGCCGCGACGGCCACCCGCCCGCGACCGATTCCCAGGCGCGCGGGGGACACGTACTGCTCCCGGTAGATCTCGAAAGGCATGGTGTCGGCGGCCTCGATGCGCTTTTGCTCCTGGATCGATTCCTCGGTCATGCGCTCGAATTCGGCCTGCTGCTCGGCCGAGAACGGCAGCGCCAGCAGCGTGGCGCGGGTCTGCTCCGCCTGCGCCCGCACGAAGCCGATGAAGGAATTGCCGTGCTGCTCTTCGACCGCCGCCAGCACCCGCGCCGAAGGCAGGCTGCCGGGGTCCTGCAGCGCGGCCAGTGCGGCGTGCACCGCATCGGCATGCTGCGTGCCGCCGCTCGCGGCGTCGAGCGCGGCGGCGATGGGCCGGCATTGCTCGACCAGCTCGATGCCCCAGTCGGCCAGGCCCACTTCGCGGCCGCCGCGCAAGAGCTGCAGGCCCGGCTCGCGTCCGCGCGCCGCCGTCAGGTGCTGGTTGTGGGCCAGTTCGGCGATTTCCTGGGGCGTGTCGGCCGGGCTGTCGCTCAGGAGGCACTGCAGCAGGAACACATCGAGAAAGCGCATGGTCTGGGCATTGATGCCCACGGGCTCGAAGGGGTCGAGGTCCATCAGCCGCACCTCGACGTATTCGACGCCGCGCTCGCGCAGCGCATGCAGCGGGCGCTCGCCGGAGTGGATCACGCGCTTGGGGCGGATGGTGCCGTAGAACTCGTTCTCGATCTGCAGCAGGCTGGTGGCCAGCTGGTTGTAGTCGCCGCCGAGGTTGCGGATGCCGATGGCCTCGTAGGCCGGCCAGGGCCGCGTGAGTGCGTCCTGCAGCGAGGCGCCGTAGCCCTCGAGGCTGTTGTAGCTCACGGCCAGCGAGGCCTGGGCGTCGCTCTGGTAGCCCAGGCGCCCCATGCGCAGCGAGGTGCCGTGCGGCATGAACATGCTGCCGTCGCCCAGCGGCTGCAGCTCGTGCGGGCGCCCCGCGACAAAGCTGGAGCACAGCGCGGGCGAAGCGCCGAACAGGTACAGCAGCAGGAAGGCATGGCGCCGGAAGTTGCGGATGAGCGCGAAATACTGTTCGCTCGACACGTCGGGCAGCGACCAGTTGTAGTGGATGCCCGAGATGGTCTGCATGCGCCGCCCGTAGCGGTGGCTCAGCCCCATGCGGTAGACGCTCTTGGCGCGCCCGACGTTCGAGGAGCCGTAGCGCCCGATGGGAATGGTCTCGTCGGTCGGCAGGCCGCAGGGCATGCTCGAGACCCAGAGGCGCTCGTCGCCGAGCGAGTCGAGCACGCGGTAGGTGAACTGGTGGACGCGCGTGAGCTCCTCCAGCGCCGACTCGGCGCTGGCATGCACGCCCGTGATGAGCTCGAGCTGCGATTCGCTGAAGTCGGTGGTGATGTGCGGATGGGTCAGCGCCGATCCCAGGGCCAGCGGGTGCGGCGTGAGCGCGAGCTTGCCGTCCGGCAGCGCGCGCAGGCTTTCCTTCTCGATGCCGCGCCGCATGCCCTTCAACCGCGCGGCTGAGAGCGCACCCAGCCTCTCCTGCAATCTGCTGCTCATATTGTTATGACCCGTCAATCTCTGAGGGGCTGGAAGGTAGCACGGCCGCGCGGGCGCTGCTCGTGCAGGGAATCCCGCCATCCGCTATGCTGCGCGCCGCTATTGTTTTGATAGCTTGGCTCATGCGGGCTCGATCTCTTCCGACTGGTAGATGGAGATCTGCGGCGTGCCGTCGGCCATGGCGGCCAGCGCCTTGCCGAAGGCGCGCGACGCCTCGACGCGGAAATGCGCCTTCAGCGCCGCCATGTCGCTCCAGCGCTCGACGAAGCTCAGCCGCAGCGGCTGCTGCACGTCGGCGCTGACCTCGTGCGAGATGCAGCCGGGCTCGGTGCGCGAGCGCAGCACGTGCTCCACGCTGATGGCCAGCATCGCCTGCAGGGTTTCGGGTTTCGCCATGGCGTGTCCGATGACGAGGATCATTTTTTTGTCTCCAGTACATGCAGAAGAAAGCGGTTCAGGTCGGCGATCTCGTCCATGCAGACCGAGTGCGCCATCGTGTACTCATGCCACTCGACGGGATAGCCCAGCGCGGCGAGCGCGTCGCGCGACCGCAGCGCCGCTTCGAGCGGCACCACCGGGTCCTGCCGGCCATGGGCCAGGAAGACCGGCGTGTCGTGGTTGGCCGCATGCCGCTCGGCCGCGGTCGTGGCGGCAATCGGCAGGTAGCCCGAGAGGCCGACGATGCCGGCCAGCCGCTCGGTGTGGCGCAGGCCCGTCATCAGCGCCATGGCGCAGCCCTGCGAGAAACCCGCCACCACGATGCGGTTGGCCGCGATGCCGCGGGCCTTCTCGCTGGCGATCAGCGCCTCGATCGCGGCCTGCGAGCGGCGCAGGCCCGCCTCGTCCTCGCGCGCCACCAGGTCGGCCATGGCAATGTCGTACCAGGCCGGCATGCGGTAGCCGCCGTTGATGGTGACGGGGATCACCGGTGCATTGGGAAACACGAAGCGCACCGGGCCCACGCTCGAGAGGTCGAGCTCGTTGGCAATCGGCACGAAATCGTTCCCGTCGGCGCCCAGGCCGTGCATCACGATGACCGTGGCGGTGGGATTCGGAGCGGTCTCGATTTCGATCGGGGAGCTGGACATGGTCGGTAGAAGGTATTCAAAAAACGCGAAAAACCAGACCTTAGCGCATTCGGGCCGCCCAGGGCGCGGGCTCACGGAATGCAACACAATGTCGGTTCCACGGAAAACCCATGAGCCCGCATCCGAAGCCCCCCATTGCCGCGACGACGCCCGACAGCGAAACCCTGCTGCGCAGCAGCGGTCTGCGCGTGACGCGCGCCGCGCAGACCGTGCTCGAATTGCTGGAGCACGCCTCGCAGCCGCTCACGCACGACGACGTGGTGGCCGCCTACACCACGGCCACCGGGGAGGCGCCCGACCGTGTCACGGTGTACCGCGTGCTCGACCGCCTGGTTGATGCCGGCCTGTGCGACCGCCGCGTGGGGGCGGACCGCGTCAACCGCTTTTCGCGCCATGTGGAAGCCGCGTCGGGCAACACCTTCGAATGCGACCAGTGCCACAAGGTGCTCGCGCTCCCCTCCGATCCCGAGCTGCCCAAGGTGATGAGCCGGCTCGGCCGCGAGCTGCGCAAGCAGGGCATCGACACCCGCCACACCGCGCTCACGCTGCATGGCACCTGCGGGGAATGCAGGGGCTGAGGGAGCAGGCGCCAGGCACCCATGCGGCCAGGTTGCGCGCATAGACTCCTGCGCTCGATGCAAGACCCTCGCCTGCCCATCCTCTACAGCTTTCGCCGCTGCCCCTACGCGATGCGTGCCCGGCTCGCCTTGGCCGCGAGCGGTGAGCATTGCGAGCTGCGCGAAGTGGTGCTGAAGAACAAGCCGCCCGACATGCTCGCCGCCTCGCCCAAGGGCACGGTGCCGGTGCTGGTGCTGCCCGATGCCGCCGTGCTGGAGCAAAGCCTGGACATCATGCGGTGGGCGCTGGGCCGCAACGATCCGCTGCGCTGGCTCGCACCCGAGGCGGGCACGCTCGACGGCATGCTCGCGCTCGTGGCCGCGTGCGACAACCACTTCAAGCCGCAGCTCGACCGCTACAAGTACCCGGGCCGCTTCGCGGACGCGCCCGCCGGCGATGCGCGCGAACTGGGTGCGCAGTTCCTGCTGGAGCTGGAAGCCCGGCTCGCCAGCGGCTCCGGGCCGCAGCTCTTCGGCGCGCGCGCGGCGCTGGCCGATGCCGCCGTCATGCCCTTCGTGCGGCAGTTCGCGATGGTCGAGCCCGCATGGTTCGAAAGCCAGCCCTGGCCGCTGCTGCGCGCCTGGCTCGCGGGCTGGACGACCTCGCCGCTGTTCGAGCGCGCGATGCACAAGTACGCGCCCTGGGCCCCGGGCGAAGCAGGCGCCGCCTACCCGCCGGCCTGACAGCCCCCCTACATCCACGCACAGGAGCCACCACCCATGCACACCCCCTCCACCGCCGCCACCCGCCATTTCTCGGGCACGTACGCCGAGGCGCGCGCCAAGTTCCTCGATGCCGCGGCAATGCGCGGCGCCGCGGTCGAATCCTTCGTGCTGCCGACGCACCGCGGCGCGCTCGGCGAGGAGCTGGCGACCGACGTGGCGCTGATCGGCGCCAGGGATGCGAAGAAGCTGCTGCTCGTCACCTCGGGCACGCACGGCCCCGAGGGCTTCTGCGGCTCGGGCGCGCAGCTTGCCACGCTGCACGACGCCGACCTGCTGGGGCGGCTCCAACAAGCGGACGTGGGGCTGCTGCTGGTGCATGCGGTCAATCCGCACGGCTTCTCGCACCTGCACCGCACCAACGAGGACAACATCGACCTGAATCGCAACCACATCGACTTCGGCGCGCCGCTGCCGGTGAACGCGGAGTACGCCGAGGTCGAGCCGCTGGTGCTGCCCGCCAGCTGGCCGCCCACTGCCGCCGACGATGCCGCCATGGCGGCCTACATCGAAAAGCACGGCATGCGGGCTTTCCGCGCGGCCGTCACCCGGGGCCAGTACAGCTCGCCCGACGGCCTGTTCTACGGCGGCACCGCGCCCTCGTGGAGCAACCGCACGATGCGCGCCATCCTGCGCAGCTATGCCGCGTCGGCCAGGCACATCGGCTGGATCGACATCCACACCGGCCTCGGCCCCTACGGCCATGGCGAGAAGATCTACCCCGGCCGCAATGCGCCGGCCGATCTTGCGCAGGCGCATGCCTGGTGGGGTGCCGACGTGTTCGCGCCCTTTGCCGGCGACTCGGCCTCGGCCGACGTGTCGGGGCCGGTGGTTTCCATCGCCTACGACGAGTGCCCCGATGCGAGCATCGCGCCCATGGGCCTGGAGTTCGGCACGCTGCCCGACAGCGAGGTGCTGACCCGCCTGCGCGCCGACACCTGGCTGCGCCGCCATCCCGAGGCGCCCGAGGCGCAGAAGCGCGAAATCCGCCAGCAACTGCGCGATGCCTTCTACTGCGATAACGACGAATGGAAAGGCATGGTGCTCGGCCAGACGCGCGTGGTGCTGCTGCAGACGCTGCAGGGCCTGAAGAAGGCCTGATTCGGCGAGTGGACTTCAGCCGAAGTTCGGCGCGCGCCGCTCGCGCAGCGAGGCCACTCCCTCGCGCACGTCGGCGCCCGCGAAGCCCATGAATTCGAGCGCCAGCGAGGCATCGAAGGCCGGGCCGGCCTGGCGCAGCCAGTTGTTGAGCGCGTACTTGGTCAGGCGGATCGCGCTCTGGCTGCCGACCGCAAGCCGGTCGGCCACCTCGTAGGCGCGCGGCAGCAGTTCGGCCTCGTCCACCGCGAGCGACACCAGGCCGATGCGCTCGGCCTCCGCGCCGCTCACCGGCTCGCACAGCAGCAGGTGGTACTTGGCCTTGGCCATGCCGCACAGCAGCGGCCAGACGATGGCCGCGTGGTCGCCCGCCGCCACGCCCAGGCGCGTGTGGCCGTCGACGATCTTCGCGTCCCTGGCGGCAATCGAAATGTCGGCCAAAAGCCCCGCCACCAGGCCCGCGCCCACGGCCGGGCCGTGCATGGCGCTCACGATGGGCTTGTCGCAGTTGATGATGTTGTAGACCAGGTCGCGCGCCTCTTTCCAGACGCGCTGGCGCACCGCGTCGTCGGTGGTCATGTCCTGCACCATGGCCAGGTCGCCGCCGCCCGAGAAGCCCAGCCCCTCGCCCCGCAGCACCGCGCAGCGCACCGTGTCGTCGGCCGCCACGTCGCGCCAGATCTCGGCCAGTTCGCGGTGGCCGTCGTGGCCGGCCGTGGGCAACTTGCCGTTGGCCGCGCGCATCTGGATGTCGAGCACCGCGCCATGGGCGCCGCGGCGCGTGATGGCAAGGGTCTGGTAGCGTGTGTATTCCATGGCGTGTCTCCGCCCCGCAGCGCCTGCCTGCGGGGACTTTCATTTTTCGTCGAAGGACGGGGCGCCTATTTTCGCGCCGCCACCTCGCGGCAGCGCTGCACATTGGCCTCGAAGCGCGGTGCCAGCCCGGGCTCGCATCCATCGCTCGCGGGATTGAGCCTGCACATGCCGACGACCACGTAGTCCATCACCGCCTCGGTGCACATCGGGTACTTGGCCAGGTCGGGATTGGCTTGCGCCTTGAAGCCCCAGCGCTCGGAGAACTCCACCGTGCGGGCCATCGCACCGTGGAAGAAGCTGCGGTCCCTGGCCGCGATGGCGGCCTCCATGCGCGGCAGCTCCTCGTTCAGGTAGCCGACCGAATCCAGCGGGAACGACGCCGGGTCCTGCTGGGCGGCCGCAAGGGAAGCGGCCAGGACGAGCGGCAAGGCGGCAAGGGTGCGCAGCAGCGAGGAAGGCGCAGAACGCGAAATGGGACGGTGTGGTTGCATGGCTTGGGATTTTGCAACGTTTGGAAGCATCTTTGAACGCCGGGCGATGCGTGCGCACGACGCCTGGCGCGGGCTACCGGCTCTTTTTCTGCCGATCGAATTTGCGCCAGTACTGGAACTCGTCCTCGTGCACTTCGAGGTCGACCTCCGAGATGCGCGACTGCAGCCGCTCCTGCACGTCGGCCACGGCCTTGTTGTAGACGATGGGGCCGACCTCTTCAAGAAAGAAACCGAGCAGCGCGCCGGCCGCGATGTTGCCGATCTTCTCGTCCATGTTCTCGTTGAAGTAGCGCTCGATCGACGCGATGGCCTGCTGGCGGGCTTCCTTGGAGATTTCGATGGTCATGCGTGCGGCTCTCGCTGGTGGATCGATCGATTGTGCCGCTACCATGCGCTGCGGCCCCAGGGCCGGCACGACAACAACATACAACACGGAGACCGCCCCATGAAGTTTCGCCCCGCCGCACTGGCGACCCTTGCCCTGGCCGCACTCGCCGCGGTTTCGGGCTGCACCAATCTGACCCCCGCCACGGCGCAGCGCCAGCTGATGCTGGTCGCCAACGACGAGAAGCAGTCGTGGAGCGACGCCGGCGCCGTGATCCTCGCGCCGATGGGGCGCGACACGGTGCAGGTGCTGGACATCGGCACCGATCCGCTGGCGCCCAGGCTCGTCGGCAGCCTGCAGCTGGACAACACCATCGCCGGACCGCCCGTCAACCTCGCGATCACCCCCGGCGAAACGCTGGCGCTGGTGGCCAACTCGCTCAACGTGGTGGAAGAGAACGGCGTGCGCCGGCAGGTGCCCGACAACCGCCTGTTCGTGATCGACCTGAGCACCACGCCGCCCAGGCTGATCGACACGCTCACCGTGGGCAAGCAGCCCTCGGGCCTGTCGATCAACCGCGCCGGCAACCTCGCGCTGGTGGCCAACCGCGCCGACAACTCGGTCAGCGTGCTGCGCATCGCGGGCAAGCAGGTGACGCTGATCGACACCGTCGCCATGGGCGACTCGGTGGCGCACGTGCGCTTCACGCCCGATGGCAAGCGCGCGCTGGCGGCCAAGTTCACCAGCCACAAGATCGCGCTGCTCGAGGTCAACGGCGAGAAGGTCAGCTACAACAAGGTCGACCTCGCGGCGGGCCTGTGGCCCTACAACGTCGACGTGACGCCCGATGGCAAGCTCGCGCTCACGGCCGACAACGGCAACTCGGGCGCATCGGACGGACAGGTCGATACGGTGAGCGTGATCGACCTCGAAGCGGTGCCGCCGCGCGTGGTCGACAAGGTGGTGGTCGGCGACGGGCCCGAGGGCCTGGCCGTGAGCCCGACCGGCAAGCATGCGGTGGCCGTGATCCTGCGCGGCAGCAACTCGGCAAAGAACGCCTACTTCTACCACCGCAACGGGTCGGTGGTGCTGCTGAAGATCGACGGCAAGAAGGTCTCGCGCGCCAACGAGGTGGTGGTGCGCGGCCTGCCCGAAGGCGCCGTGTGGAGCGCCGACGGCCAGTACCTCTACGTGGGCAACTTCATCGACCAGGACATCACGATCCTGCGCGTGGACGGCGACACGCTGGTGCCCACGGGCAAGTCGTTTGCACTGCAGGGCCATCCGGCCGCAATGCGCGGGACAATGTCGCACTGACGCAACCCACCACCCCAGACGAAGAAGCCATGGCGCAACCCAAACGACAACTCCGCACGCTCGAGCGCGGCATTCTCTGCCTCGTGATCGGCGCCGCCGTTCTGCTGGCGCCGCGCTTCCTGCAGGGCACGCGCTGGTTCGAGATGGTGGCCGGCGCCTACCTGGTCGGCTGGTTCGCGCTGGTGCTGGGCGTGGCGCTGGTGGTGGTCGGGCTGGTCCGGCGCGGCAAGTAGCGCGGCAACGGGCCGGCCCGCAGCCGGCAGGGCTCAGCCCTTCTTGCCGCGCAGCTTGCCGGCGAGCTCCACGCACGCCAGCACGATGGCGCCCGCCACGATGCCGATGCCCGCATTCACCCCCATCGACCCGATTGCGCCGAACACGCCGCCGGTGGCCTTGGCCCAGTCTTCGACGGCATGGCCGAGGGCCGGCACGCCGTGCACCAGGATGCCGCCGCCCACCAGGAACATGGCCGCGGTGCCGGCCACCGACAGCGCCTTCATGAGCCAGGGCGCGGCCGCGAGGATGCCGCGGCCCAGGGCCTGCGCGGCCTTGCTCGCCTTCCGGCTCAGGTAGAGGCCCGCGTCGTCGAGCTTTACGATGCCGGCCACCAGGCCATAGACGCCGATGGTCATGACCAGTGCAATGCCCGCCAGCACGGTGAGCTGCGTGAGAAAGGACTGGCCCTGCACGGTGCCCAGCGTGATGGCGATGATCTCGGCCGAGAGAATGAAGTCGGTGCGCACCGCGCCCTTGATCTTGTCCTTCTCGGCCGCCACCACGTCGACGGCCTCGTCGGCCACGGCGCGCTCGTGGCGCGCGGTGTCGGCCTCATGCGCCTGCCTGTGCAGGAACTTGTGGGCGAGCTTCTCGAAGCCCTCGAAGCAAAGGAAGGCACCACCCACCATCAGGAGCGGCGTGACCAGCCAGGGCAGCCAGGTGCCGATGGCCAGCGCCGCGGGCACGAGGATGAGCTTGTTGACGAACGAGCCCTTGCACACCGCCCAGACCACCGGCAGCTCGCGGTCGGCCTTGACGCCCGAGACCTGCTGCGCATTGAGCGCAAGGTCGTCGCCGAGCACGCCAGCCGTCTTCTTGGCGGCCACCTTGGTGAGGACCGAGACGTCGTCCAGGACGGTGGCGATGTCGTCGAGCAGCAGAAGCAGGCTGGTGGCCATGGCAAGGGTCGGTGTGGAAAAAAAAGAAGCGGCGAGCTTAGCCGCAACCGCGGCGCGCGCCGGCAATACCCGTACGCGGCCGGCCGCCGGGCTCAGGCGTCAGGCAACGCTGCGCTTGAGCCGGATTTCCTCGACCCGCACCGTGCCCAGCGCGGTGGTCTTGGCGGTCTTCATTTCGCGCTTGAAGCCGGCGAGCTCGAAGAAGCGCATGGCGCGGTCGTTGCGGATGGGCACCCAGGCCGTGACCGTGGTGCAGCCCTCTTCCTCGAGGCCTTCGCGCGCGGCGTCCCAGAGGGCGACGCCGATGCCCTTGCCCCAATGCTCGGGCTTGACGTACAGGGCCCAGATCTCGCCCGTGGTGGACGGCGTCTTGGGGTCGCGCGAGCGGTCGAAGCCGACGAAGCCGACGATCTCGCCGTCCTGCACCGCCACCTGCACCTGCGGCTCGCTGAACTCGATGGCCTCGCGCCACTTGGCTTCGCGGGAGGCGGGCGCCAGCACGCGCAGCTCTTCTTCGGGCAGGATGCCTTCGTAGGCAGCCTTGGCGGCCAGGGCATGGACTTCGGCGACGGCCTTGGCGTCGCGCATGGTGGCGGGGCGAACTTCGTGATCTGACATGGATGCGGGGAAATCAAAAGGAACTGCGTATTGTCGCCGCACCGCTAAACTGCCCGCTACTACGCCGCATACGCAGCATCAAAAGGAGTCGATATGGCCAAGGGTCAACAGCGCGCAAACAAGGAAGCCAAGAAACCGAAGAAGGACACTTCGCCGCCCAAGCCGGTAGGCACCGGCGGCATCGAACCCGTCCGCACGATCACCACGGCGGTGATCCCGCGCGGCAAGCTCAAGAACAAGTGACCGACGAGGCCCCCGCCGGGCCGGCCCCGGCGCCCGCCAAGCCGGCCCAGCCCCGCAACCCGCTGCACGGGCTCACGCTGGAGGCCATCGTCACGGCGCTGGCCGACCACTACGGCTGGGAGCAGCTCGGCGAACTCGTTCCGATCCGCTGCTTCGCCATCGACCCGAGCGTGGGCTCCAGCCTCAAGTTCCTGCGCAAGACGCCCTGGGCGCGCGAGAAGGTCGAGAGCCTCTATCTCTTCATGCTGCGCGAACAGCGCCGCGAGCAGCAGCAGCAGCAACAACAGCCCCCGCAGCGATGAGGGTCCGGCTCGAACCGTCGGGCCTCGGCTTCGACGCCGAGGCCGGCACCACGCTCTTGAAATCGGCCGAGGCGGCCGGCATCGACATGCCGAGCTCCTGCCGCAACGGCACCTGCCGCACCTGCATCTGCCAGCTGGTGGCGGGCTCGATCCGCCACGTCATCGAATGGCCCGGCCTGAGCGCCGAGGAAAAGGCCGAGGGCTGGATCCTGCCCTGCGTGGCCGAGGCGCAGAGCGACCTCACGATCGATGCGCCCCAGGCGTTTTCGGTGTTCTGACGGCCGCGGCGCGGCGCCCTCCTCCCTCCTATTTGGCCGCCGCGGGCATCGCGACCACCAGCCGGTCGCGCTGCGCCAGCGACGGGAACAGCTTGAACCAGCCCAGCGCCACCATCATGGTTCCCACGCCGCCCACCACCACCGAGCCCACCGGCCCCAAGAGCGCCGCCGTGGCGCCCGATTCGAACTCGCCCAGCTGGTTGCTGGCGCCGATGAAGATCGAATTGACCGCACTGACCCGGCCGCGCATGGCGTCGGGCGTTTCGAGCTGGACCAGCGTCTGGCGGATCACCACATTGACCATGTCGGCCCCGCCGGACACAGCCAGCGCGATCAGCGAGACGATGAAGCTGCGCGAAATGCCGAACACCACCATGCACAGCCCGAAGAGCCCGACGGCCATCAGCAGCGTGCGGCCGATGTTGCGCTCGATGGGCCGGCGCGTGAGGGCGATCGACATCGCCAGCGCGCCCACCGCGGGCGCACCGCGCAGCAGGCCGAGTCCCCAGGGCCCCGTGTGCAGGATGTCCTTGGCGTAGATCGGCAGCAGCGCCACCGCGCCGCCCAGCAGCACCGCGAAGAGGTCGAGCGAGACGGCGCCGAGCACCGGCTTGCGCTTCCAGATGAAATCGACGCCCGCGAACACCGTGGCCAGCGTGACCGGCTCGCGCGCGGCCGGGGTGTAGGTATAGCGCAGCCGCAGCACCAGCGCACAGGCCACCGCGAAGCACAGCACGCTGGCGCCGTACACCACCGCCATGCCGGCCACGAACAGCAGGCCGCCGAGCGCCGGCCCGCCGATGATCGCGCCCTGCATGCCGGCCGAGCTGAAAGCCATGGCGCGCGGCAGCATCGCGGGCGGCACCAGCAGCGGCGTGAGCGCCTGTTGCGCCGGCATCTGGAAGGCCCGCACCGCGCCCAGCACCAGCGACAGGCCCAGCAGCAGGCCGCGCGTGTCGAAGCGCTGCACCACCGCGAGCAGCAGCACCAGCGCCACCAGCCCCTGCACCGCAAAGCAGGCCGCCACGATGCGGCCGCGGTGGTGGCGGTCGACCACATGGCCGGCCAGCAGCGCGAGCAGCAAGGCCGGCACGAACTGGTAGAGGCCCACCAGCCCGAGGTCCCAGGCGCTGCCGGTGAGTTCGTACATGTGCCAGCCGATGGCCACCAGCAGCATCTGCGAGGCCGCGGTGCCGAAGAGCCGCGCCACCCACATCTGCATGAACGCTCGCTCGCGCCGGAGTTCGGTGAAGCCCGGGGAAACGGGAGCGGAGGCGGGAGGAGAGGCGGGAGGAGAGGCGGGAGGAGAGGCGGGAGGAGAGGCGGGAGGAGAGGCAGGGCCGGACATCTGTTCGAGGATAGCCGAGGCTTCATGAGCTTCGCATGAGCGCAGCGCCAAGGTGCAGCAGCGAGCGCGGGCTCTGCTCTCTACACTCCGGGCTACCCATGCCGGACATCGACCTCATCCACGAAGACGCCCACCTGCTGGTGCTGAACAAGCCCGCCGGCCTGCTCTGCGTGCCCGGGCGCGGCGAAGACAAGCAGGACTGCCTGAGCGCGCGCGCCATGCGGCGCTGGCCCGATGCGCTCATCGTGCACCGGCTCGACATGGCGACCAGCGGGCTGGTGCTGATGGCGCGCGGCGCGGCCATGCAGCGTGCGCTCGGCGACGCCTTTGCCGAGCGCCGCGTGCACAAGCGCTACGAGGCCATCGTGGACGGTGCGATGCCGGTGCAGGACGAATGGTCGGTCATCGATGCGCCGCTGATGGCCGACTGGCCCAACCGCCCGCTGCAGAAGGTGGACCCGGCCGGCAAGCCGAGCCTCACGCGCTGGCGTGCGCTGTCGTCTTCGTCTTCAGCACCGGATGGGAATTCGCAGGCCACGCACCTGCTGCTGGAGCCGCTCACGGGGCGCTCGCATCAGTTGCGCGTGCACCTGCTGTCGATCGGCCATCCGATTCTGGGAGACGCGCTCTACGGCAGCGCCGATGTCCGGGCGCGTGCGCCGCGCCTGCTGCTGCATGCCAGCGAACTGGGCTTCGTGCACCCGGTCACGCAGCAGAGCCTTTGCCTGCAGAGCCCGTCCGGCTTCGATTTCTCTCGCCTTACAGCCCGCCCTTGACCACGAGCACCGGCATGGGCGCGTCCTGCAGCACGCGCTGCGTGACGCTGCCCAGCAGCAGCTTCTCGATGCCGCTGCGCCCGTGCGAGCCCATCACGATCAGGTCGGCCGCAATGGCAATGGCGGTGTCGACGATGCCTTCGTGCACCACGTGGCCGTCGATCACGCGCTGGTCGCTGTGCAGGCCCTCGGCGGCGAGCGCCGCCACGCCGCGGGCGAGCGCCGCATTCGCGCTTGCGGTGGCCGCGGCCAGGTATTCGTTCTGGCCCAGCGCATAGTCCGCACCCACGCCGATGAAGGGGTAGTTGTCGATCACGTGGATCAACGTGATGCGGCTTCCGAACGCCAGCGCCAGGCCGCTGGCCTTGCTGACCGCGAGCATGGAAGTTTCGGAGCCGTCGATCGGAACCAGGATGTGATTGAACATGGCGGACCTCACTTTTTCGTTCGCGGACAGGCGCGGCTCGCAACCGAGCCGGGCCCCGAATTTAACCTCTGCGCCGGGCAGTGGCTGTAGGACTCAAGCCAGCGGGATCAATCCCCCTGGAAAGCCCCGGCGCGGCAGGTGACGACGAGTGTGTCGCGCCAGCCGGCGCCGCCCTCCTCGAGCGGCTGGATCGGCGTGGACTCGTGGATCACGCGCGCGTCGTCGAGCAGGAGCAGCGTCCAGGGCTCGGTCATGGTGAAGCGCTCGCCGCGGCGGCCGCTGGCTTCGAACACGCGCGTCTCGCCGCCCTTGATGCCGCTGCGCCCGACCAGCGCCACCGCCACCAGGTCGACGCCGTCGCGGTGCGCGCCTTCGGGCGTGGGCCGGCCGATGCCGCCCGCGGTGTCGATGCGGAACTGGTGCGCCTCGACGAACCACGGCTGCGCCGCCGCCGCGCCGCGCATGCCGCTCGCGGCCTCGCCCAGGCGCTGCAGCAGGCGCTGCCAGGCCGGCTGCGCCACGGTGGCTTCGTGCATGGGCGCGAACCAGCGCTGCATGCCGCCATGCAGCGCGTTGTATTCGACCGGCTGCCAGTGCGCGCGGTGCGGCGCCTGCACGATCGAATCGCCTTCGACCGTGAAGCAGGCGTGGCGCCGTGTGCGATAGCGGCCGCCGTCCTTCAGGTATTCGTCCGGCGGGAGATCGTTCCAGTCGGCATGCAGTGCTTCGAGCTGCGCAAGCGGCACACCCAGCCAGTCGCTCACGCCCTGCGGGCTCAGCACGGCATAGCCTTGCTCGCGCAGCGCGGCCTGCAGCTCGGCAGGCTGGACGAAGGGTGGAGCGAACGCGGCCGTGGTCACGACGCGGTGACCTTCACGTCCTTCCAGAACGCCACGCGGTCGCGGATTTCCTCGGCCTCGGGCTTCGGGTCGGCGTAGTACCAGGCAGCGTCGGTGTGGAGCTCGCCGTTGACCAGCAGCGAGTAGTAGCTGGCCGTGCCCTTCCAGGGGCAGGTGGTCTTGTGGTTGCTGAAGGTCACGTGGTCGCGATTGAGCGAGCTCATCGGGAAATAGTGGTTGCCTTCGACAAGCACGGTGTCGTCGCTTTCGGCGATGGTGACGCCGTTCCAGGTTGCTTTCATGTCTTGCACTCCAAGGGGGAGGTGGCGCGGGGCGCAGTTGGCGGTGCGCTGCCGCGCGGGGAAGGGATATTGTGCCCGTTGCTTCTGGGGGGCGAATCCATGGGGGCGGTATGCCGGCTATATGTTTTGGGTTCCTGGGCTTGTTTGAGTTTCGGGGCCGGGTCTCGCCCCGGCGGGCGACCTACTTTTCTTTGCTTCGCCAAAGAAACGTAGGCAAAAGAAAGGCGACCCCACTGTCTGCGTCCCTTCGCTTCGCTGCGGGCAACCTGCGGTGCTCACGTTTCGCGGGGTCTCGCCCAAACTCGCTTCGCTTGTATGTTTGGGTGTCGGGGTGGAGGGACTCGCTTCGGATTCGGCCGCGGCAGCGGACCGACAGTTTTGAGATTTCTCCCGCCCCACCTTCCAACGTCGATCAGGAACTGAGCGGCGCTGCACCTGGCGGTGCAACGACCACCGATCTGAAGGCAAGCCAACGTGGCAGGTGGGCTGCACCCCGACACGACAAATTGTCCAATCGGAGGTGTTGTCATGCAAGAGCCCACCCTGTGCATCGGCGTGGATGTGTCCAAGGCCGAGCTGGTCATCGCCATGGGACCAGAGCGACGACCGTGCAGTGTCGCCAACGACGCTGTGAGTATCTCGAACTGGCTTCGAGCGATTCCGGCGCATGCGCTCATCGCCATGGAGTCCACGGGCCGCTATCACACTCTGTTGGCGCACCTGGCAAGCCAGGCCGGATTGAAGGTCTATGTGCTCAATGCGCGCGACGTCTACTTCTACGCGCGTGCCTTGGGCACCCGGGCCAAGACCGATGGCGTGGACGCCGGGGTGATTGCCCGGTATCTCGTCGAGCATCGTGCCCGGCTGCACCCCTGGCAACCTGGCAGCTCGTTGCAGCAACGGTTGCAGGATCTGCTCGCGCGCCGAGCCCAGGTGGCCACGCATCGATCGGCCTTGCGCCAGGTCTTCACAGGAATCGATACGAAGGGCATCGAGACTGCAAAACTGCAGGCGGCATTCGACGCCTTGCTGCAGTCGATGGACCAGCAGGTCCAAGCGTTGATCGCCAGCGATGCGCAGATGGCCCAGGGATGCGAGCGTCTGCGCACGATCACCGGCATCGGCCCGCAGACTTCGGCGTTGCTCGCCACGCTGCTGAGCCGCTTCGACTTCGCCAACGCAGATGCACTGGTGGCCTACAGCGGCCTGGACCCACGCCCCAACGACTCCGGCACCAAACGCGGGCGACGTCGCCTGAGCAAGAAGGGCCCACCGCTGCTGCGCCGGCAGATGTATCTGGCGGGCTTCGCCGCGAGTCACAGCAAGGCCCTCAAGCCGCTGTACCAGTCGATCCGTGCCAAGGGCTTCGCGACCACCGCGGCGCTGATGATTCTTGGGCGCAAGCTGTTGCGCGTGGCATTCGCTATCTGGAAGGGCAACGAGGTGTTCGATCCAGCTCGATTGATCCCTAAAAATGACTTGCAAAAAACATAGAACCTCAAACAAGGGCGAGCCCTGATCCGCGAAACGCTGCGCTCCTCGGCGCATACAGAGGGGAGGGCAAACCACACGGGCCTTTGCTTCGCTCGGCCACCAAGCCACCGCGGCGCTACGCGCCGCGGTGGTTGGGCTATTGGTATTGGCTGTTGGTATTGGGGCCGAGCGAGAGCGAAGGCTGCCCGTTCCCACCCCTTCTGTATGCGCCGAGGAGCGCAGATGGAGGCGGGATCAGGGCCGCAGCTGTTTGAGCGGAACGTAGTGGAGCGAGTTCTGCGGACCCCCGCCGTAATCGAGCACCGCAGGTTGCCCGCAGCGAAGCGAAGGGTCGCAGACAGTAGGGTCGCCTTTTCTTTGCTTACTTTCTTTTGGCGAAGCAAAAGAAAGTGAGTCGCCCGCCGGGGCGAGTCCCGGCCCCGGAACTCAAAACAATTCAAGCCCCCAGCCAATGCACGCTGAAAAGCCTCTCCGGATCCGTCCACACAGCCCCCGGCCGGAACCCCGCCTTCACCGCCAGCGCTCGCAATCCTTCCACGGTGAACTTGTGCGAGTACTCGGTGTGAATGGTCTCCCCTTCCTCGAACGCAAACCGCTCGCCGTTCAGTGAAACGATCTGGTCCCGCCGGCTGACCAGGTGCATCTCGATGCGCTGCTTCGGCGCGTTGTAGAACGCCGCGTGCGCAAAACCGTCGAGGTCGAAGTTCGCGTCGAGCTCGGCATTGGCGCGCCGCAGCAGGTTGAGGTTGAACGCGGCGGTCACGCCCTGCGCATCGTTGTAGGCGGCATGCAGGCGGGCCGGGTCCTTCACCAGGTCGACGCCGATCAGGAGCCCGCCGCCGCGCAGCATGCGCGCCGCGAGCTGCAGGAAGGCCAGTGCCTCGTCGGGCTCGAAATTTCCGATCGTCGAGCCGGGGAAAAAACCCACGCGCTTGCCCGCACCGGCGAGCGGCGCGGGCAGCACCAGCGGCATGGTGTAGTCCGCCGCGATCGGCTGCACCGCCAGCTGCGGGTAGTCGGCCCTGAGCCGCTCGGCGGCGGCCGCCAGGTGCTCGCCGGAAATGTCGATCGGCAGGTAGCGCCTGGGCGCCTCGAGCGCATCGAGCAGCAGCCGCACCTTGGTGAGCGAGCCGGCGCCGAACTCGACGATCTCGGCGCCCGGACCCACCTGCGCGGCGATCTCGCCCGCGCATTCGCCAAGAATGCGCAGCTCGGTGCGCGTGGGGTAGTACTCGGGCAGCTCGCAGATGCGGTCGAACAGCTGCGAACCCGCGGCGTCGTAAAAATACTTGGGCGAAATGCTGCGCGGCCTGCGCGCGAGGCCCGCCTGCATCTCGCGGCCGAACTCGGAGAGCAGCGCCGCGTTTTTTTCCGCGGCGGCAGGCGCGACAGGCTGGCGCTGCTGCGGCTGGGCGGCGGCAAACGAAAAGGAGGACGAGGAGCTTGGATTGCGCATGATTCAGATGTCTTTCGCGAGCCGCAGCCCCGAGAACTGCCAGCGCGCCGCCGGCGGAAAGAAATTGCGGTAGCTGGGCCGCGTGTGCCCGGCCGGCGTCGCCACGCTGCCGCCACGCAGCACCAGTTGGCCCACCATGAACTTGCCGTTGTATTCGGCCGCGATGCCGGGCATGGGCCTGAAGCCGGGATACGGGTCGTAGGAGGAGCGCGTCCACTGCCAGACGTGGCCGGTCATCTGCGAGATGCCGGGCGCATCGAAGGCCGCTTCCCATTCGAACTCGGTCGGCAGGCGCGCACCGGCCCATTCGGCATACGCGGCGGCCTCGTAGAAGCTCAGCTGCGACACGGGTGCATCGGCCTCCATCGGCCGCACGCCATGCAGGCCGAACACCTGCCAGCCGCCCTGCGGCTGCTGGGCCTGCAGCCGCGGGTCGTCGGCGGCCAGCCAGTAGGCGGGATGGCGCCAGCCCTGCGCCTGCACCGCCGCCCAGCCGTCGGAGAGCCAGAGCTCGGGGCGCTGGTAGCCGCCGTCGGCAATGAACTGCGCATAGTCGCCGCAGCTCACCAGCCGGTCGGCCATGGCATAGGGCTGCAGCAGGGCCGCATGGCGCGGCGTTTCGTTGTCGAAGGCAAAGCCCTGCTGCGGCCCCTCGTGGCCCACCTGCACCATGCCGCCGGGCTGCGGCAGCCAGCGCATGGCCGGCGGCACGGCAGCCAGCCGCAGCGCGGGCCCGGCCGCGGGCCGGTAGGCGGGCAACAGCGGGTTGCATGACAAGGCATGCAGGATGTCGGTGAGCAGCAGCTCCTGGTGCTGCTGCTCGTGGTGCAGTCCGAGCGTGACGATGGGCTCGATGGCCGCCCAATCGCGCTCGCCGTCGGCGTCGTCGAGCAGCGCCAGCACCGCCTCGTCGACATGGGCGCGGTAGGCATGCACCTCGTCCACGGAAGGGCGCGTGAGCAGCCCCCGCTGCGGGCGCGGATGGCGCGGGCCGAGCGCTTCGTAGTACGAGTTGAAGAGGTAATGGAACCGCTCGTCGAAAGGCCGGTAGCCCGCCGCATGCGGCTGGAGCAGCACGGTCTCGAAGAACCAGGTCGTGTGCGCGAGATGCCATTTGGTCGGGCTCGCGTCGGGCATCGACTGGATGCACTGGTCTTCGGCGGAGAGCGGCGCGGCGAGTGCCAGGCTGGCGGCGCGCACTTCGCGGAACTTGCCGCGCAGCGCGCTCGCCGCCTGGGTGATCGGCCGGGAAAGCGTCATGGTGTCTCCAGTCGGGTCAACCGCAATTTGTAGCCGATGGCCGTTGCAAAGGCGCGTAGGACAAGTTCGCGCCCTTGGCACGCCGTGGCCCGGGGGGAGGCACAGGCAACCATCGGTGGGGGGAGCCACTTTGGCACAAGATCGGCCGGCGTGCAGGGCGGCTGCGTATCATCTGTTCGATGCAAACGACCAACGCCTCCGCCCGCCCCCATGTCGTCATCGTCGGCTGCGGATTCGGCGGACTCGAAGCCGCCCGCCGGCTCGAACGCGCCGACGTGGACGTGACGGTGATCGAAAAGACCAACCACCACCTGTTCCAGCCGCTGCTCTACCAGGTGGCGACCGCCGGACTGGCCGCGCCGTCGATCGCAGCGCCGGTGCGGGCCCTGTTCCGCGCGCAGCCGCGCATCACCACGCTGCTCGGCGAAGTGAGTGCCATCGATCCGGCCGCGCGCGCGCTCCGGCTGGCCAACGGCAGCCTGGTGAGCTACGACCACCTGGTGGTCGCGGCCGGCGCGGCCCACAGCTATTTCGGCCATGACGAATGGGCGCCCCTGGCGCCGGGCCTCAAGACGCTGTCGGACGCCTTCGAGATCCGCCGCCGCGTGCTGATGTCCTACGAGGCGGCCGAAACCGCCACCGACCCCGAGCGCCGCCGCGCCCTGCTCACCTTCGTGGTGATCGGCGCCGGCCCCACGGGGGTCGAGATGGCCGGCACGCTGGCCGAGATCGCCAAGCACACGCTCTCCGGCGAATTCCGCCGCATCGACCCGGGGAGCGCACAGGTGCTGCTCGTCGAGGGCGGGCCGCGCGTGCTGCAGGCCATGCCCGAGAGCCTGAGCCAGAAGGCGTTGGAGCAGCTCCAGCGGCTGGGCGTCGAGGTGCGGCTCAATGCACGCGTGACCGCCATCGACGCCACCGGCCTCGAAGTGGAAGCCGGCGGCGGTGCCAGCGGTGCTCCGGCCACCAGCTACCGCATCGACAGCAGCTGCGTGGTGTGGGCGGCAGGCGTGGCGGCATCGCCGCTCGGACGCATGCTGGGCGAGGCGACCGGCGCCGAATGCGACCGCGCGGGCCGCATCAAGGTCGAGCCCGACCTGAGCCTGCCGGGCCATCCCGAGATCAGCGTGGTGGGCGACCTGGCCGCGGCCCTGAGCTACGCCCCCGGCAAGCCGCCCAAGCCGGTGCCCGGCGTGTCGCCCGGCGCCAAGCAGATGGGCCGCGCGGCGGCCGCCAACATTCTTCGCCGCATCGCGGGCGTGCCGACCGTGCCTTTCCGCTACCGGGACTACGGCAACCTGGCCACCATCGGCCGCAATTCGGCGGTGGTCGACCTGGAAACGCCCTTGGGACCGCTGCGCTTCAGCGGCCGGCTCGCGTGGCTGTTCTGGCTGTTCGCGCACGCGTACTTCCTGATCGGGTTCCGCAACCGCATCGTGGTGCTGATGGACTGGGCCAGCGCCTATTGGAGCTTCCAGCGCAATGCGCGCGTGGTGGCGGACGTGCGGGGCAAGAGCGAGTCGTAGGCTCAGAACAGGAAGCGGTCCGGGTGGTCCTCGCGCTGGCGGCGCCGCCATTCCCAGGGCGGCTGCGGCCTGGCGCCGGCCCACAGCCCGAGCCGCTGCGCACGCGCGCTGTCCTGCAGCTTGAACAGTTCGCCGCCGCGGCGCGTGGCGATGCCGTTGAAGTCGTACACCCAGGCCCAGCCTTCGGCCACCATGCGGGTGCCCGCATCCTCGCCGTTGCAGCGCACGTCGGCCACGGTGCGGCCGTAGCGGTCGGTGTCGCGCTCGGTGATGACCGCCTGCTCGAAGTAGCAGATGCGGCTCAGCGCCTGCCTGCTGCGCTGGCCGTAGGGCTGCGCGCGCTCCGGTGCGTCGATGGCGGCAATGCGCACCTTGACCTCCTCGTAGGCACCGAGGCGCCCGCAGCGCGCCGTGAGCGTGTCGCCGTCGCTGATGCCGACCACCAGGCAGGTGCGGGACGAAGAAGCGGCCTGCGACAGCAGCGGCAGCAGCAGCAACGCAAGACAAACGGCGAACGGAAAGCGCAGGCGCATGGGCGGGGAAAATCGGGCGGTCGAAGCCCCGGATTCTCGGCGCGAAATGCGCCGCGCCCCGGCCGCAAACCCGCTGTTACCGCGCGCCGTTCTCGTCTTCCTGCAGCAGCCGCCACATCACCTTGCCGCTGCCGCTCTTGGGCAGCGCGTCGACGAACTGCACCTTGCGCGGGATCTTGTAGACCGCCATGTTCTCGCGGCACCAGTCGATGATCTGCTGCTCGGTGGTGTCCTTGTGCGTGGCGCGCAGCACCACCACCGCCTTGACCGATTCGCCGCGGTAGTCGTCCCGGGTGGAAATGACGCAGGCCTCCTGGATCGCGGGATGGCGGAACATCAGCAGCTCGACCTCGGCCGGCCACACCTTGAAGCCGCTCGCGTTGATCATGCGCTTCAGGCGGTCGGTCATGAAGAAGTAGCCGTCCTCGTCCATGCGGCCCATGTCGCCCGAGCGGAAGAAGCGCTTGCCCTCGAACTCGACGAAGGCCGCCTGGGTGGCGTCGGGGCGCTTCCAGTAGCCCTGGAACACCTCGGGCCCGTGGATGATGATCTCGCCCGATTCGCCGATGGGCATTTCGGCCAGCGTGTCTGGGTCGACCACGCGCGCATCGGTGCTCATGAACGGAATGCCCAGGCACTGCTGCTTGGGATGGTCCGACGGGTTGGTGTGCGAGGGCGCGGCGGTTTCGGTGAGGCCGTAGCCCTCCTGGTACTTGAGGCCGTACTGCTCGAAGAGGCGCTGCGCCACGGCCTGCGGCATGGCCGCGCCGCCGCCGCCGATGTGCGTGATGCTCGACAGGTCGTAGCTCGCGAAGTTGGGGCTGGCCATGAGGTCGATCACCATGGTGGGGATGTTGGTCCAGCTCGTGACCTTCCAGCGCGAGATGAGCCGGCCCGCCACCTCGCGGTCCCAGCGCGGCATGATGACCAGCGTGGCCGCCGCGAGGATGGAGGTGTGCATCATGCTCACCACGCCCGTGATGTGGAACATGGGCACCACCGCCAGCACCACCGCTTCCGAGGTGGCCTGGCCCCAGAGCTGGCCGGCCACCGCGTTGTGCATGAGGCTCGAATGGTGGTGCACGCAGCCCTTGGGCAGGCCGGTGGTGCCGCTGGTGTAGGGCAGCAGCGCCATGTCGTTGGCGCCCACCACATGCTCGGGCGCGGCATGGCCCGCGGCCAGCGCGTCGGTCCAGGCCATGGCCTTGCCGCCTGCCAGCTCGGGCAGCGGATGGCGCGTGGCGAGCCACTCCTTCCAGGCCGGCGCCGGCGCGTCGTCGCCGCTCGCATCGGCGTCGAAGGCATCGGTGAACTGGGTCACGATCATGTGGGCCAGCTGCTGCGCGGGCGGCAGCGCGTTGCTGGCCTTGGCAAGCTCGCCGGCGAGGTCGCCGGTGGTGATGGCCACCTTGGCGTCGGGGTCGACGATGTAGTGCTTGAGCTCCTCGGCCCGGTTCATCGGGTTGACGGGCACCACCACCGCATTGGCGCGCAGGATCGCGAAATGAGCGACCACCAGTTGCGGGCAGTTCTGCATGTCCAGCACCACGCGGTCGCCCCGCTTCACGCCCAGGGCATGCAGCGTGCCGGCCAGCCGCTCGACCTGGTCCGCGAAGCCGCGGTAGCTCAGCACCCGGCCGAAGAAGACCAGCGCGGCCTTGTCCGGATAGCGCGCCGCCGAGGTCGCGAGGTTGTGCCACAGCGAGGTGGCAGGAACGGTGATCGAATGCGGAAGGCGCTTGGGCCAGAACTTGTGGTGCGGGCGTGGTTGCATGGTCAAGGCGGGCGGAGGGAGAGGGAGAGAAAGAAGACAGGCCGCAGCCTAAGCCGAGCCGCGCGCCGCTCCCATCGGGGAAGCCCCCGGAGGCGTCACCTTGGCGACGCCCTGCGCGCATTGCTCGATCTTCGCGATCTTCATCGCATGCGCCCTGCGACTACAGACAAGCGCGGCGTTCCGCGCGATACCTGCGTCTCCCACCACCCGTCACCCCGACCGAAGGAGAGTTTTCATGGCAGCAGACAAGCACGCAAGCGTTCACTGGGAAGGCGCCGGCAAGACCGGCAAGGGCCAGGTCAGCACCGAGACCGGCGCCCTCAAGGACTATCCCTACGGCTTCGCCAGCCGCTTCGAGGACGACAAGCGCGGCACCAACCCCGAGGAGATCGTCGGCGCAGCCCATGCGGCCTGCCTCACGATGGCCTTTGCCTTCGCGCTGGAGAAAGAGGGCTTCACCGCCACCCGCATCGACACCAAGGCCGCGGTGCGGCTGGCCAAGGACGGCGAAGGCTTCAAGATCGACCGCATCGCGCTCGAGCTCGACGCCGCCGTGCCCAAGCTGGAGGAAGCGAAGTTCCAGCAGATCGCGGCCGCCGCCAAGGCCGGCTGCCCGCTGTCGAAGGCGCTGGCCAGCGTGCCGGAAATCACGCTGAAGGCGACGCTCGCCGCTTGAACCGCTGCTTATGATCGTCTCCACTTGAAAAAAAAGAGGAGACGATCCATGACCCGCCCAGCCCGCGCCGCCTTCCTGGCGGCCTTGTTTTCAATCGCGTCTTTCGGCATCGGCGGCGCCGCCATGGCCGCCTACCCCGACAAGCCGATCAAGCTCGTCATCGGCTTTCCGGCCGGCGGCCCGCTCGACCAGCATGCGCGCCTCCTGACCGACAAGCTGCAGGCGGTGCTGGGCCAGCCGCTGATCGTCGACTACAAGCCCGGCGCGGGCGGTTCGGTGGGCGCCGATGCGGTCGCCAAGAGCCCGGCCGACGGCTACACGCTGATGCTGGCCAACACCGGCGTGGCCGTGATCAATGGCGCGCTCTACAGCAAGCTGCCCTACAACACGCAGCGCGACTTCGTGCCCATCGCACGCACCGCGATGCAGCCGCTGGCCCTGCTGGTCACGCCCAAGCTGCCGGTGCAGAACCTGCGGCAGTTCATCGACTACGCCAAGGCACGGCCCGGCCAGGTCAACTACGGCTCGGCCGGCAACGGCGGCATCAGCCACCTGGTGCCGGAGATGTTCAAGACCGCCACCGGCATCTTCATGGTGCACATCCCGTACCGCGGCAGCGCCCCGGCCTTCACGGACCTGATGGCCGGGCAGGTGCAGTTCATGGCCGAGTCGATTCCGCAGGCGGCCAACTACCACAAGCAGGGCAAGGTGCGCGCGCTGGCCGTGACCAGCCGCGAGCGCAACCCCGCGCTGCCGGATGTGCCGACGGTGATCGAGTCGGGCGTCAAGGGCTTCGAGGTGGTGGGCTTCTACGGCTTCTTCGCACCGAAGGACACGCCCGGGGACGTGGTCGCCAGGCTCAGCGACGCGTTCAAGCAGGTGCTGACGAGCGCCGAGGTGCGCGACCGGATGGTGAGCCAGGGCGCGGACCCGGCCTATCTGGGCAGCGAGGACTTTGCGCGCTTCCTGGCCACCGAGACGCCGCGCTGGGACAAGGCGGTGAAGGCTTCGGGCGCGCGGATGGATTGATCGCTGGCAGTTCCGGGTTGCTCTTGTTCAGGGCGGCGTGCACAGGCCACCGGGTACTCCCCTCCGCGAATGTCCCCCGCCTTCGGCTCCTCCTTTATTTCGCTGCGGGGAGCACCCGATGCCCTGTGCACCAGGGCACGCTCGTTGTGCATCGCTGATCAACCACCGCTCCGCATAACGCTCCCGCTGATGGGGTGCCTTGCGCAGCGAAATAAAGGGGGAGGCCGAAGGCCGGAGGACATTCGCGGAGCAAGGTACCCCGTCGGCGGGAGCGCGCCCTGAACAGCAGCGCCATGCACCACCGGCACGCAGCGAAAACCCATTTCGGTGCACATAGCTTGCATACCAGTTGGCACAAAAGCTGCTGGTATGCATGCCAATGTCTACATCCGCATCCGAAATCAGTGCGCGCATCGTCGAGGCGGTGATGGCGCAGAAGCTCGCGCCGGGCTCGCGCCTGGGCGAGCAGCCGCTGGCCATGCTGTTCGACTGCAGCCGCACCATCGTGCGCGAGGCGCTCACCCGGCTGGCGGCGCGCGGCATCGTCACGGTGAGTGCGCGGCGCGGCTGGTTCGTGATCGAGCCCTCGCAGGACGAGGCGCGCGAAGCCTTCGAGGCCCGGCGTGTCATCGAGCTCGGCCTCATCCGCAGTACGGGCAGTACCGGCAAGATCGACAAGGCCGCGCTGCGCCAGCTGAAGGCGCACCTGCAGCGTGAAAAGGCCGCACTGAAAGAGAGCGACGTCGGCAACCGCAGCTTCCTGCTCGGCGACTTCCACGTGTGCCTGGCCGAATGCCTGGGCAACACGCTCTTGGCCGACACGCTGCGCGACTTCACCGCGCGCACCACGCTGATCGCCATGCTCTACCAGTCCACGCACGATGCCGTGCAGTCCTGCGAGGACCACGTGCAGATCGTCGCCGCCCTTGAGCGGGGCGACCACGCCGCCGCCGAGGCGCTGATGGCCGCGCACATCGGCACGGTGCAGTCGGCGCTGCGCGTGCAGGCGCCGACCGATCCGCTCGCGCAGCTGCGCGACGCGCTGGCGCCGCTGCAGCAGAAGAACAAGAAAACCGCCGCGGCCGTTCCCCGGCGGCGCAAGGCCGCCGCGCCCTCCCCCGACGACACCGATTCATCGACTTACCTAGGAGCCCTGCTATGACTTTCTCTTCGTCCAAACGCCACCTCTCGCTCGCGCTTGCATCCATCGCCATGCTGGCCGCCGCCGGCGGTGCACAGGCCCAGAACGCGCTGGACAACGTGCTGAAGGCCAAGACCATCAAGATCGCCGTGCCCACCGACTATCCGCCCTACGGCTCGGTCGACAGGAACATGAAGCCCCAGGGCCTGGACGTGGAAATGGCCGAGCTGATCGCCGCCAAGCTCGGCGTCAAGGTCGAGCTGGTGCCCGTGACCAGCGCCAACCGCATTCCCTACCTGCAGACGCGCAAGGCCGACCTCGTGATCTCCACGCTCGGCAAGAACCCCGAGCGCGAGAAGGTGATCGACTTCTCCGCCGCCTACGCGCCCTTCTTCCAGGCCGTGTATGCCGCCAAGAGCATGAAGCTCACGAGCTTTGCCGACATGGCCGGCAAGACCGTTGCCGTGACGCGCGGCGCGATGGAAGACCAGGAACTGAACAAGGTGGCGCCGCCGAACGTCGACTACCGCCGCTTCGAGGACAACAACGCCACCATCGCGGCCTTCGTGGCCGGCCAGACGCAGACCCTGGCCACCAGCGCAGCCGTGGCCGGCGACATGCTCGCCAAGAACCCGAAGGTGAGCGCCGAATTCAAGCTGCTGCTGAAGGACAGCCCCTGTTTCGTCGGCGTGGCCAAGGGCGAAACCGCATTGAAGACCAAGGTCAACGAGATCATTGCGGCCGCCAAGAAGGACGGCACGCTCGACGCCATGTCGAAGAAGTGGCTCGGCAAGGCCGCCGGCGACCTGCCGGTCTGAGCCTCGCTCGCTGAACCCCGAACAAAGGCGCGGCCATGGAATTCGACTTCGGTGCTGTTCTCGTCGACTGGCGGCTGCTCGCCAAGGGCATCGCGTGGACGGTCGGCCTGACGGCCATCGCCACCGTCATCGGCATGGCCGTGGGCGTGGCCTGCGCCTGGGCGCGCGCCAGCGGGCCGGCGTGGCTGCGCTGGGTGGTCGGCAGCTATGTGGAGCTGATCCGCAACACGCCCTTCATCGTGCAGCTGTTCTTCATCTTCTTCGGGCTGCCCGCGGCGGGCGTCAAGCTCACGCCGGAGGTGGCATCGATCATTGCGATGGTGATGAACCTCGGGGCCTATTCCACCGAGATCATCCGCGCCGGCATCGAGGCCACGCCCAAGGGGCAGATCGAGGCGGCCGTGAGCCTGGCGCTCGACAAGGTGCAGGTGTTCACCCGCGTGGTGCTGCCGCCGGCACTCAAGAAGGTGTGGCCCGCCATGGTGAGCCAGATCATCATCGTGATGCTGGGCTCGGCCGTGTGCGGGCAGATCTCCACCGAGGAGCTGAGCTACGCGGCCAACCTGATCCAGAGCCGCAACTTCCGCGCCTTCGAGGCCTTCATCGTCGCCACGCTGCTCTACCTGGCGCTGGCCGTTGCGCTGCGCAGGCTGCTCAACTGGGCCGGGCCGAGATTCTTCTTCGGCCGCTGAACGCAGGACGCCAACACCATGGTCGATTTTTCTCTCTGGGACATCCTGCGCAACCTGCTGATGGCGCTGCGCTGGACCGTCGTGCTCTCGCTCATCGCCTTCATCGGCGGCGGGCTGGTGGGCGCGCTGCTGCTGTTCCTGCGGCTGCGCGGCGGCAGCGCCATGGGCCGCGCCGTCGGCCTCTACGTGCAGCTGTTCCAGGGCACACCGCTGCTGATGCAGCTGTTCCTCGCCTACTTCGGCATTGCGCTGTTCGGCATCGACGTGTCGGCGTGGACCGCGGCCAGCGTGGCGCTCACGCTCTACACCAGCGCCTTCCTCACCGAGATCTGGCGCGGCTGCGTGGCCGCCATTCCCAAGGGCCAGTGGGAAGCCTCGGGCAGCCTGGCGCTGAGCTTCAGCGAGCAGATGCGCCACGTGATCCTGCCGCAGGCGGTGAAGATCGCGATCGCGCCGACGGTGGGTTTCCTGGTGCAGGTGATCAAGGGCACGGCGCTCGCCTCGGTGATCGGTTTCGTCGAACTCACCAAGGCCGGCAGCATGATTTCGAACGCCACCTTCCAGCCCTTCGTGGTGTTCAGCTGCGTGGCGCTGCTTTATTTCGTGCTGTGCTTCCCGGTAAGCCTGTACGCCAAGAATCTCGAGAGGAAATCCCATGGCCGCCGTGCTTGAATCCCAGACCTTTGCCGCGCCGATCGTGCGCGTGACCGCGCTGCGCAAGTCGTATGGCGCCAACGAGGTGCTCAAGGGCATCGACCTCGAGGTGAAGCGCGGCGAGGTCATCGCCATCATCGGCAAGAGCGGCTCGGGCAAGAGCACGCTGCTGCGCTGCATCAACGGGCTCGAGGTGTTCCAGGAAGGCTCGCTCACGGTCGATGGCAAGCCCCTGCTGCACGAGAGCGCCATGGCCATGCGCGAGCTGCGCCAGCGCGTGGGCATGATCTTCCAGAGCTTCAACCTGTTTCCGCATCTCACGGTCGGCAAGAACGTGATGCTCGCCCCCACGCTGGTGAAGAAGCGCAGCGGCATGGAGGCGGCTTCGCAGGCGCGCAAGCTGCTCGAGCGCGTGGGCCTGGCCGAAAAATTCGACGCCATGCCCGAGCAGCTCTCGGGCGGCCAGCAGCAGCGCGTGGCCATCGCCCGCGCGCTGGCAATGGAGCCGGCCGTGCTGCTGTGCGACGAGATCACCTCGGCGCTCGACCCCGAGCTGGTGGGCGAGGTGCTGCGCGTGGTGGAGTCGCTGGCCGACGAAGGCATCACGCTCCTGATGGTCACGCATGAGATGAGCTTCGCGCGCAAGGTGAGCGACCGCGTCATCTTCATGCACCAGGGCCGCGTGCACGAGATGGGGCCACCGGCCGACATCTTCGGCAATCCGCAGACGGCCGAGCTGAAGCAGTTTCTCTCGTCGCTGCACGACTGAAGCGGTACGCGGGCGCCGCGCTACGTGCGGCCTGAGCGCGCACGCGCCGGCTTTCGCACGGCCATGTCCGGCGGCGCTTCGAAGTTGTCGTCCTCCCCCAGGCCGGTGGCCACGCCGAGCCGGGCCGCCAGGTGCGCGGCGTCGTAGGGCGCGTGCACCTTGACGTCGTTGTCGAAGTAGCAGAACACGTCGCGCCCCTTGCGGCCGGAGAGCCGGCGCGAAGGCACGGCCAGTCTTGCATCCTTCACCTGCCGTCCATGGCGCCAGGCATCGATGCGCTCGGCCCAGCGGTCGAGCGCGGCATCGTCGTAGCCGCTCGCGTAGAGCTCCTTGTCGCCATGCAGCCGCATGTAGACGAAGTCGGCGCACAGGTCTTCAAGCAGCGGCCAGCGCCCCGCCGTGTCGGCCACCACCAGCGCGACGCCATGGCGGCGCAGCATCGCGATGAACTCCGCGTTCGCAAAGCTGGCATGGCGCACTTCCACCGCATGCCGGATGCGCAGCTTTGCGGGCGCCTTCAGCAACGCACGCTCGTCGCTGAGCTTCTCGTTGTGCTGCCGCGCGAGCTTGAGGGCGGAGCGGCCGTCCCTGGGCAGCAGCGCCAGGAATTCCTCGAGGCGGTCGGCGTCGTAGGCGAAGGACGGCGGCAGCTGCCAGAGGATGGGCCCGAGCTTGGCGCCCAGCGCAAACACGCCCGAGGCAAAAAAGTTGGCCAGTGCGGCGCGCGGTTCCTTGAGCCGCAGGTTGTGGGTGATGTAGCGCGGCCCCTTCACCGCAAACACGAAATCCTCGGGCGTCGCGTCGTGCCATGCCTGGTAGGACACGGGGCGCTGCAGTGAATAGAACGAGCCGTTGATCTCGATGGTGGGCAGCATGCGCGATGCAAAGTCGAGCTCGAGCCGCTGCGGGAGCCCCTTGGGATAGAAGCGGCCGCGCCATGGCGCATAGCGCCAGCCAGAAATTCCGATTCGCGTCGTGCCCTGCATCGTTGGTCTTTTTGTTCCGCAGCCTCGACCGTGGCGTGCCGGGCGGCGGCGCCGCGTAGGAGATTTTCCTGTTCGCATAGCAGCATGGGCCCAGCGCGCCGGCCGGAGGCCGTACTGGCCGGAACCTCGCGGGCTGTGGCAAGCTCCGAGGAGTATGCAAATCCGCTCCCTGCCCTTCACCACCTCCCGCCGCTGGATGCTGCGCGCGCTGTGCGGCGCCGCGGCCCTGCAAGTGCCGCTTGCCGCGCTGGCCGGCTTCAACTTCTTCACCAGCGAATACACCGCCACGCGCGACGAACTGCAGGCGCAGATCGCCAAGCGCTTTCCGGTGGCCGAACGCTATGCCGAGATCTTCATGGTCGGGCTGCGCGACCCGCAGCTGGGCCTGGACGCACGCGGCAACCGCGCGGCCATCACGGCCACGCTGACCATTGCCAGCCCCCTGCTGGCCGCCTCGCCGGTACAGGGCGTGGTCTCGGTCAGCAGCGCGCTGCGCTACGACGCCGCGGCGCGCGCGCTGCGCCTGGACCATCCCAAGGCCGAGCGCCTCGAGCTGCAGGGCGTGCAGGGCCGCGATGCGGAACGCCTGCAGCAGGTGGGCGCGGTGGTGGCGCAGGAGCTGCTGCAGGGGCAGGTGCTGCGCAGCTTCACGGCCGAAGAACTCACGGTGGGGCGCAAGACCTACGAGATCGGCGACATCACGGTGCAGGACGACGGCATCAAGGTGCAGCTGAAATGAAACTCCCACTGCTTGCCGCCGCGTTGCTGGTCGCGGGCTGCGCGGCCATTCTCCCCACGGCAAAGCAGCACTTCGACCTGCAGGCGCATCGCGGCGGGCGGGGCCTTGCACCCGAGAACACGCTGGCGGCCTTCTCCAACGCGATCGACCTGGGCGTGAGCACGCTTGAACTCGACATCGGGCTCACGGCCGACGGCGTGGTCGTGATCTCGCACGACACCGCGCTCAATGCCGACCACACGCGCGACGCGAACGGTGCGTGGCTCGCATCGAAGACCGGCCCCACCGTCCGCTCCCTGACGCTGGCCCAGCTTCAGAGCTACGACGTCGGCCGGCTGAACCCCGCGAGCAACTACGGCAAGCAGTTCGCGCTGCAGCTGCCGCGCGACGGCGAGCGCATTCCGACCCTGGCCGCGCTGTTCGACCACGTGCGCGCACGCGGCGCCGCGGCGGCCACGGTGCGCTTCAACATCGAGACCAAGGTCGACCCCACCAAGACCGAGGAAACCGCCGCGCCCGAGCCGATGGTGCGCGCCCTGCTCGCCGAGATCGACAAGGCGCAGATGGGCGGCCGCGTGACCATCCAGAGCTTCGACTGGCGCACGCTCGCGCTGGTCGGCCAGCTTGCGCCGCAATTGCCGCGCGCCTATCTGAGCTCCGCGCGCACGCTCAAGGACAGCCGCTGGACAGCCGGCCTCGACGCGGCCGACTTCGCTTCGACGCCGCAGCTGGTCAAGGCCGCGGCCGGCACGGCGGGCGGGCCCGTCATCTGGTCGCCGGCCTACAACGACCTGACACGGCCCGCCATCAAGGAAGCGCAAGGCCTCGGCCTCAAGGTGCTGCCCTGGACCGTGAACCAGCGCGCCGACATGCTGCGGCTGATGGACTGGGGCGTGGACGGCCTCATCACCGACTACCCCGATGTGCTGCGCGACCTGATGCGCGAACGCGGCCTCTCGCTGCCGCCACCCGGAAAGGCTTCGTCATGAGCACCGCCGCACGGCAACTCGACGCCATCGGCGGCGGCATCGCGGCGCTGCAGGGCGGCGGCGGATCGGTCGCCACACTTTCGAACGAGGCGCGTGCGAGCAGCGAACTGCTCGCTGCCCTGCCGCCGCGCTATGGCGAGGTGCTGCTGAACCTGCTCGACCGGCTCGAATCGAGCGCGCTGTTCAGCGAGGAGAGCTGTTCCTTCAGCCAGAAAGACCTGCTCGACAACCTGCAGGCGTGGGCCGACAAGGCCCGCGCGCAGCTTCCGTCCTGAGGAGAAACAAGCCATGCAAAGACGCATCCTTCTGCGCGCCACCCCGCTGCTCGCGCTCGCATCCACGGCGGCATGGCCGCTGGCCGCATCGGCCGCCGCGCCGATGGTCGAGATCTGGAAAGACCCGAACTGCGGGTGCTGCCAGGACTGGGTGAAGCACCTCAATTCGAACGGCTTCGCCACCCGCGTGCACGACGACGGCAACAGCGCCGCGCGCACCCGGCTCGGCGTTCCCGCCAGGCTGGGCTCCTGCCACACCGGCCTGGTCGGCGGCTATGCGCTCGAAGGCCACGTGCCCGCGCGCGAGGTGCACCGGCTGCTGCGCGAAAAGCCCAAGGCCATCGGCCTCGCCGTGCCCGGCATGCCGGTGGGATCGCCAGGCATGGACGGCGCCGCCTATGGCGATCGGCGCGATCCCTACGACGTGCTGCTGGTGCTGGCCGACGGCGGCAGCCGCGTCTACCAGGGCTACCGCTGAGGAAGAACGCGCCGCGCGTCAGCCGAAGCGGGCGGGATCGAAAGGCGCCAGCGCCGTCTCGGGCGCGGTGCCCGCGAGCAATTGCGCCGCGAGCCTGCCGGTGCGCGCCGAACCGCACAGGCCCACGTGCCCATGCCCGAAGGCCAGCACGATGTCCGCGCTGGCCGCGGACGTGCCGATGCACGGCAGCCCGTCGGGCAGGCTGGGCCGGTGGCCGAGCCAGTGCTTCACGGCCACCGCCTGCGGCGCCTGGGCGGCCAGCGCCGGAAACATCGACAGCAGGTGCCGGTGCAGGATCTCGGCGCGCCGCCAGTCGGGCGCGGCATCGAGCCCGCCGATCTCGACCTGGCCGGCCGCGCGCAGGCCGCCGTCCATCCAGTGTGCGATGAGCTTGCCGTCGGCCACCATCGTCGGCGTGCGCGGCCCCACCGAAGCGCCTTCGACGACCACGTGGTAGCCGCGCTCGGATTCGAGCGGCACCGGCGATCCGGCCGCCGCGGCCAGCGGGCCCGAGCGCGCACCGGCGCAGATGGCGGCGGCGTCGCAGGCGATCTCGCCGGCATCGGTGCGCACCGCGCGCAGCCGCCCGCCCTCGATCCGAAAGCCGGTGGCGCGCGCCGCCACGCGCTGCGCGCCGGCCTCCTGCGCGTGCCGGGCGAGCGCCGCCACATAGGCACCGGGATTGCGGCAGTGCCCGGCTTCGGGCACGAAGATGCCGAGCGTGTAGCGCGCGTCCAGGTCGGGCTCGCGCCGGCGCAGTTCGGCCGCCGGCCATTCCTCCCAGTGCACGCCGGTGCGCCCGCGCACGCGCCAGCCGAGCGCATCGCCCTCGAATTCCTCGCGCGACCGGTAGGCATGCAGCAGGCCGCGCCGCTCGATGAGCTGAGGCACCCCCGCCTCGGCGGCGAGCCGGGCATGCAGCGCCGGCGCATCGGCCAGCAGCGTGCGCAGTGCGTCGGCCGTGCGCTGCACGCGCGCCTCGGTCCAGCCCGAGGCCAGGTAGCGCAGCAGCCAGGGCAAGGCCCGCGGCAGATGGCGCCAGCGCAGCGCGAGCGGCCCCAGCGGATCGGCCAGCCAGCCCGGCACCTTGCGCCAGGCGCCGGGCAGCGCGGGCGGCACCACGGAATGCGACGAGAGCCAACCCGCATTGCCGTAGCTCGTGGCCTGCGGGCCACCTGGTTCGCCGGGCTCCACCACCGTCACGCGCAGGCCGGCGCGCAGGGCCTCGATGGCGGTCGCGCTGCCCACGGCGCCTGCGCCGATCACGGCCACATGGCGTCCCGCGCCCTCGCCGGAGAAACTTCTTGCAACTGTCATGGGGGCCTATCGTAGAGGGGCGGTCCCATAATCGGCCGCCATGCCTGTTCCGTCATCCGCTTCGTCCTCTTCCGCTGCTTCGTCTGCCGGCGCCATCACCGATGTGGCCGGCATCGAAGTCGGCCATTTCTCCGATACGCGCCGGCCCACCGGCTGCACCGTGATCCTCGCGCGCGAGGGCGCGGTGGCCGGCGTCGACGTGCGCGGCGCCGCACCGGGCACGCGCGAGACCGACCTGCTCTCGCCCGGCAACCTGGTGCAGCAGGTGCACGGCGTGATGCTCGCGGGCGGCAGCGCCTGGGGCCTGGCCGCGGCCGAAGGCGCGATGCGCTGGCTCGAGGAGCGCAACGTCGGCATGGACGTGCGCTTCGGCACCCTGCCCATCGTGCCGGCCGCCGTGCTGTTCGACCTGCCCATGGGCGACGCGCGCATCCGCCCCGACGCCGCCGCCGGCTATGCGGCCTGCGAGGCGGCCACCCGCGATGCGCCGGAAGAAGGCAACGTGGGCGCCGGCAGCGGTGCGCTCGTGGGCAAGCTCTTCGGCGTGCACCGCGCGATGAAGGGCGGCATCGGCACCGCCTCGGTCACCGTGGGCGGCGTGACGGTGGGCGCGCTGATCGCGGTCAACGCGCTGGGCGACGTGATCGACCCCGACACCGCGCAGCCCGTGGCCGGCGCGCGCACCGAGGACGGCCGCGCGCTGCTCGACACCCGCCGCGCCCTGCTGCGCGGCGAGCTGCCCAAGCCCCTGCTCGCCGGCACCAACACCACGCTCGGCGTGATCGCGACCGATGCGGTGCTGACGAAGATGCAGGCCAACCGCCTCGCCAACGTGGCGCACGACGGCCTGGCGCGCGCCATCAACCCGGTGCACACCATGAGCGACGGCGACACGCTGTTCGCGCTGGCCACCGGCCGCATTCCGCTCGAAGGCCCCGGGGCCGAATCCCGCCCCGGCATGACCGTGCTCGGCACCATGGCGGCCGAAGCGGTGGCGCGCGCCACCCTGCGCGCGGTGCTGGCGGCGCGCTCCGTGACCGTTGGCGAGCTGCACGTGCCGTGCGCGGCCGATCTCGCCGCAACGAAAGGTTGAGTACCCCATGGCCATGCCCAAGACACTGAAGTTGATCCTGCTGTCGATCCGCGACCTGATCGCCTCGGCCGGTCCCGTCGTGTTCCTCGTGATCGGCCTCCTGATTGCCGCCTACTGGTGGCTGCAGCCGCAGCCGCCCAAGCATGTGACGCTGGCGACCGGCCCCACCGGCAGCGCCTATTCGCAGTTCGGCAAGCGCTATGCCGAGCTGCTCAAGAGCAGCGGCATCGAGGTGGAGCTGAAGGCCACCACGGGCTCTTCCGAAAACCTCGAACTGCTGCGCAGCGGCGGCGCCGACGTGGGCTTCGTGCGCGGCGGCGGCGCCGATCCGGTGGCCGACGAGGAAGCCGGCCTCACCTCCCTCGGCAGCCTGTTCTTCGAGCCGATCTGGCTCTTCTACCGCGCGGACAGCGCGCAGAAGATCGACCGCAAGACGGCCACGCTGACTTCGCTCGCCCAGCTGCGCGGCCTGCGCGTGAACGTCGACTTGGCGGGCAGCGGCCTGCCCGAGATCATGGAAAGGCTCTTCAAGGCCAACCACCTCGAGCCCGATGCGCTGCTGCTTTCCAACCTCGAACAGGCGGCCGCGGCCGAAGCGCTGCAGGCCGGCCTGCTCGATGCCATCGTGCTGTCCTCGGCGCCGCAGTCGCCACAGGTGCAGCGGCTGCTGCGCGCGCCCGACATCAAGCTCATGGACTTCGGCCAGGCCGATGCGTACACGCGGCGTTTTCCGTTTCTCTCGGCGGTGACGCTGCCGCGCGGCGTGGTCGACCTGTCGAAGGACCTGCCGCCCACGGATGTCTCGCTGCTCGCGGCCACCACCTCGCTGCTCTCGCGCGACAAGACCCACTCCGCGCTGCGCCAGCTCTTCGCAGAGGCCGCACAAAGCGTGCACAGCGACGCCGGCTGGTTCAACCGCGCGCGCGACTTTCCCAACACGCGCACCAGCGAACTGCCCGTGAGCCCCGAGGGCGACCGCGCCATCAACGGCACGCCGCCGTTCTGGCAGCGCTACCTGCCGTTCTGGGCCAGCAACCTGATCGAGCGCATGTGGCTGGTGCTCGGCGGCCTGCTGGTGCTGATGCTGCCGCTGAGCCGCGTGGTGCCGCCGCTCTACCAGTTCCGCGTGCGCCGCCGCGTGTTCCGCTGGTATGCGCGGCTGCGCGACATCGAGGCCAAGGTCGATGCGCGCCAGGGCGGGCGCGACGAACTGCTCGACGAACTCGAGGAGCTCGACCGCGTGGTCAACAAGGTGGCCGTTCCGCTGTCGTATGCCGACGAGCTCTATGCGCTGCGCAACAACATCCACACGGTGCAAAGGCGCGTGCAGATGCGCTGGCCGCAGCCCGGCGATTTCGCGCCCCGCACACCGCCGACCGAAGAAGCCGCAAAAAGCGCTTGACTTGGAGCGCGCTCCAACTTCGAGAATTCCCGCCATGGAAGTCCACCTGACCATTGCGGAAGTCGCGCGGCGCACCGGCCTCACGGCCGACACGCTGCGCTACTACGAGCGCATCGGACTGATCGCCGTGGTGCCCCGTGCACCGGGCGGCCAGCGCCGCTACGCGAGCGCCGACCTGGACTGGCTGGCCTTCCTGTTGCGCCTGCGCGAGACCGGCATGCCCATCCAGGGCATGCAGGCCTTCGCCAGGCTTCGAAGCCAGGGGGACGCCAGTGTCGGGGAGCGGCGCCAGATGCTCGAACAGCATCTTGCCGAAGTCCAGGCCAAGGTGGCGGCGCTGCAGCAATCCATGCAGGCGCTGTCGCTGAAGATCGCGCACTACCGTGCCATCGACAGGAAGCGTCCCTCGTCAACGGGCACAGCCCCCGAAGGAAAGACGAGCGATGACCAACGCACAAGCAAGCCACAACGGCAACGACAACAACCTGCGCTACGAGCGCGGACTCGCCAGACTCCAGCAGATCGACGGTGAAGGCGGCGTCAAGGTCGTCGAGAGCCTGGCCGGCATCGCTCCCGACTTCGCACGCCTCCTGATCGAGTTTCCGTTCGGCGACATCTACTCGCGCCCCGGCCTCGACCTGCGTTCGCGCGAGATCGCGGTGGTGGCCGCGCTCACCGCCATGGGCAATGCCGCGCCGCAGCTCAAGGTGCACATCCACGGCGCGCTCAACGTCGGCGTCACGCGCACCGAGGTCGTCGAGACCATCATGCAGATGGCGGTGTACGCGGGCTTTCCGGCCGCGCTCAACGGCCTGGCGGCGGCGCGCGAGGTGTTTGCGGCGGACGATGAAAAAAGCGCGCAGCCCCTTGCGGAACCGCGCGCTCTTGTCGAAGCACCCTGAGGCCTACTTGAGTGCCTTGTAGCGCATGCGCTTGGGCTTGGCACCTTCTTCGCCCAGGCGCTTCTTCTTGTCGGCTTCGTACTCCTGGTAGTTGCCGTCGAAGAAGGTCCACTGGCTGTCGCCTTCGGCCGCGAGGATGTGGGTGGCGATGCGGTCGAGAAACCAGCGGTCGTGGCTGATGACCATCACGGTGCCGGCAAACTCGAGCAGCGCGTCTTCGAGCGCGCGCAGCGTTTCCACGTCCAGGTCGTTCGACGGTTCGTCCAGCAGCAGCACGTTGCCGCCCGCGATCAGCGTCTTGGCCAGGTGCAGCCGGCCGCGCTCGCCGCCCGACAGCGTGCCGACCTTCTTCTGCTGGTCGGCGCCGTTGAAGTTGAAGCGGCCCGCATAGGCGCGGCTCGCCATCTGGAACTTGCCGACGTTGATGATGTCCAGCCCGTTCGAGATGTCTTCCCACACGGTCTTGTTGTTGGCGAGTTCGTCGCGGTGCTGGTCGACAAAGGCCATCTTCACGGTCTGGCCGATGACGACCTCGCCCGAATCCGGCTTTTCCTTGCCCGCGAGCAGCTTGAAGAGCGTCGACTTGCCGGCGCCGTTCGGGCCGATGATGCCGACGATCGCGCCCGGCGGCACGGTGAAGCTCAGGTTGTCGATCAGCATGCGGTCGCCGAAGGACTTGCTGACGTTGTGGAACTCGAACACCTGCTGGCCCAGCCGCTCCGCCACAGGAATGAAGATTTCCTGCGTCTCGTTGCGCTTCTGGTATTCCATGTCGCTCAGCTCTTCGAAGCGGGCCAGGCGCGACTTGCTCTTGGCCTGGCGTGCCTTCGGGTTCTGGCGCGACCACTCCAGTTCCTTCTTCAGCGCCTTGGCGTGGGCTTCTTCGCTCTTCTGCTCCTGCGCCAGGCGTTCGCCCTTCTGCTCGAGCCAGGTGCTGTAGTTGCCCTTCCAGGGAATGCCGCGGCCGCGGTCCATTTCCAGGATCCACTCGGCCGCGTTGTCCAGGAAGTAGCGGTCGTGGGTGATGGCCACCACGGTGCCCGTGAAGCGCTGCAGGAACACTTCGAGCCATTCCACCGATTCGGCGTCCAGGTGGTTGGTGGGTTCGTCGAGCAGCAGCATGTCGGGCTTGGACAGCAGCAGGCGGCACAGCGCCACGCGCCGCTTCTCGCCGCCTGACAGCAGGCCGATCTTCGCGTCCCATGGCGGCAGGCGCAGGGCATCGGCGGCGATTTCCAGCTGGTGCTCGGAATCGGTGCCGGCGGTGGCGATGATGGCTTCGAGCTGGGCCTGCTCGGCCGCCAGCGCGTCGAAGTCGGCGTCTTCGGCGCCATAGGCGATGTACACCTCTTCGAGGCGCGCCTTGGCCGCAAACACCGCGCCCATGGACTCTTCGACCGATTCGCGCACCGTGTGCTCGGGATCGAGCTTGGGTTCCTGCTCCAGGTAGCCGATCGTCATGCCCGGCATGGGCAGCGCCTCGCCCTCGAACTCCTTGTCCACACCCGCCATGATCTTGAGCAGCGTGGACTTGCCCGAGCCGTTCAGGCCGAGCACGCCGATCTTGGCGCCGGGGAAGAAAGAGAGCGAAATGTCTTTCAAGAGCTGCCGCTTGGGCGGCACGGTCTTGCTGACGCGGTTCATCGAATAGACGTATTGAGCCATCTGTGGATAGTTACCTTGGGTAGCGGAAATTGGGGAAAAAGTGCGGGCGCCCGAAGAAGCTTTCGGACGCGGCAAACCATGGATTATCGACTCATGCGACAATACACACCGTTGCCGGGTCCAGTTGCCCGCAACACCGGCTCTCTGCCGGGGACGAAGAAAGCGCCTTTCAACCCTCTTGCGAGGGCGGACTTTCCGGCTCCCACCCCTGACCTTCATCAGCCTTGACTGGCTCGGCGTCACACAAGACGCCAAGCGGGCCGATGCCACTGCGCCGTGTATGGCGCTTATTGTTTCCAATGAATTTTGACGAACTGAAGCTGGCTCCCGCCATCTTGAAGGCTGTGCACGAGCACGGTTACGACACCCCCACCCCCATCCAGGCGCAAGCCATTCCCGCGGTCCTCGAAGGCCACGACCTGCTGGGCGGCGCCCAGACCGGCACCGGCAAGACCGCTGCCTTCACGCTGCCCATGCTGCACAAGCTCAGCACGGGCGCGAGCGCCACCAACAAGTTCGGCGGCATCGGCATCCGTGCGCTGGTGCTCACGCCCACGCGCGAACTCGCGGCCCAGGTCGAAGAGTCGGTGCGCACCTACGGCAAGTACCTGGAGCTCGACTCCACCGTGATCTTCGGCGGCGTGGGCATGAACCCGCAGATCAGCAAGCTCAAGAAGGGCGTCGACATCCTCGTGGCCACCCCCGGCCGCCTGCTCGACCTGCAGCAGCAGGGCATGCTCGACCTGAGCCAGGTCCAGATGCTGATCCTCGACGAAGCCGACCGCATGCTCGACATGGGCTTCATCCATGACGTGAAGAAGATCCTGGCGCTGGTGCCCAAGGAAAAGCAGAGCCTGCTGTTCTCGGCCACCTTCAGCGACGAGATCCGCGACCTGGCCGCCACGCTGCTCAAGAACCCGCAGAGCATCCAGGTGACGCCGCGCAACACCACCGTGCAGCGCATCACGCAGGTGATCCACCCGGTGGGCCGCGGCAAGAAGAAGGCGCTGCTCGCGCACATCATCAACGAGAACAAGTGGAGCCAGGTGCTCGTGTTCACGCGCACCAAGTTCGGCGCCAACAGCGTGGCCGAATTCCTCACCAAGAACGGCATCGAGGCGATGGCGCTGCACGGCAACAAGAGCCAGAGCGCCCGCACCCAGGCGCTGGCCGGCTTCAAGAGCGGCGACATCCGCGCGCTGGTGGCCACCGACATCGCGGCCCGCGGCATCGACATTGACGAGCTGCCGCACGTCGTGAACTACGAGATCCCGAACGTCAGCGAAGACTACGTGCACCGCATCGGCCGCACCGGCCGCGCCGGTTCGAGCGGCGAGGCCGTGAGCTTCGTCTGCATGGACGAAGAAGGCTTCATGCAGGAAATCGAACGCTTCACCAAGCAGACGATCCCGGTGCAGTTCGTCGAAGGCTTCGGCCCCGAGGAAGGCGAACGCGCCGAGCCGATCGCCATGGGTCGCCAGACGATCTGGGGCGGCGCCGGCCGTCCGCCGAGCCGCGACGTGATGCAGGCGGCCGCCAAGGCTGCCCGCACCGAGATGCTGCAGCGCATCCGCGAGAACAAGGCCGGCCAAGGCGGCGGCGAGCGCGCCGGCGGTGGCGGCGGCAACGGCGGCGGCCAACGCCGCGGTGGCGGCCAGGGCGGCGGCGGCCAGGGCCGCAATGCCAATGGCGGCGGCCAGGGACAGGGCCAGGGCCCGCGCGGCCAAGGCGCCCGCCCGGCACAAGGCCGCGGACCGCAAGGCCCGGCACGCGCACCGCACCATGCGCCGCAGAACCATCTGCCGCATGACGAGCGCCAACCGCGCCATCACGGCAACAGCCACAGCCCGACCCAGGCCAACCAGGTCGCGCACCTGCGCGCCGAAGCGGTCGCCGGCGGCGACGGCCAGCCGGATCCGCTGCGCACCAGCGTCGACCACATGGGTGGCGGCCGCGGTCGCGGACGTCCGGGCGGCGGTGGCGGCGGCTACGGCGGCAACCGTTCGGGCGGCGGTGGCCGTTCGGGTGGTGGCGGCGGCTACGGCGGCGGTGGCGGTGGCAACCGCTCAGGCGGCGGCGGCGGACGCTCGTTCGGGCGCTGACCGGCGCAGCGGGTAGATGGAACATCTGCCCGGCAACAAAGACAAAGGGCACTTCGGTGCCCTTTGTCTTTTGCGTTGCCGGTATGGCCTCTCCCGCGCGCCGGCCGCAGCGGACACAATCGCGTGCCATGCAAGACATCCCGCCCAACTACGCCACGCTCTTCGTCGCCACCTGCAACCTGCTGAATCTCGCGAACCCGCACCGGGTGTACTACGAGAACCAGGACGCCTACGACGAGCGCGAATACGAACGCAAGATCGCCTGGACCGGCGAGCGCTTCCACGCGCTCAATGCCGATGTGCTCGCGGTGCAGGAGGTCTGGGACGAGAGCGCGCTGAAGGCGGCCATTGCGCGCAGCGGCCTGCGCTACGACTTCGTCTCGGTCCCGGGCGCGGAGAACACGCCGCCGCCCGCGAGCCCGCCGGGCACGCCTGCACGGCCGGGCGCACAGGGCACGCCTCGGGTCGGCATTGCCACGCGGCTGCAGGTGGACGAGGTCCGCTCCTTCGTCGACTTTCCGCCCGGCTTCGGGGTCGAGGTGCCGGGCCTGGGCCCGCACACGCGCTTCGAGCGCCCGCCCCTTCTGGCCACGCTGCGCATGAAGCACGGGCAGCAGGTGCACGTGCTCACGGTGCACCTCAAGTCCAAGCGGCCGAAGTTCCTGCAGGACGCGCAGGGCCATGCCCTGGAAGACCGGGAGGACCGCAAGGTCGGCGTGATGGCTTCGCTGCGCTCGCTGGTCATGCGCGGCGTCGAGGCGGCGGCTCTGCGCTGCATCGTGATCGACCTGCTGCAGGGCACCAACACGCCGCTGGTGGTGATGGGCGACTTCAACGACGACCCGCACAGCGTCACCACGCAGCTGGTGGCCGCCACCTCCGAGGTGGCCTACGACAAGGCCGCGCGCGACGTGGCGCTGTTCAACGCCTACGAGATGCAGGGCGAATCGGCACTCAAGAAGGACGTGGCCTATTCGCACATCCACCAGGGCTTTCCGGCCGTGCTCGACCAGATCTTCGTGAGCGAGGAGTTCGTTGCGACGAGCCGGCGCAGCCTGGGCGACGTGCGCCGGGTCGACTACTTCAACGACCACCTGCACGAAGGCCGGGACCGCTCGCGCTCGGACCACGGCTTCGTGCGCGCGCTGCTGCGGCTGCGCACCGACTGAGCCGGAAGCTCAGGGCATGCGCCGGCCGCTCTGGCGGTCGAACAGGTGCACGCGGTTGGCATCGATCGCCAGGCCCACGGTCTGGTCGGGCTGCGCGTCGACGCGGCCATGCACCGCGAGCACCAGCTTCGCTTCGCCGACCTGCACCAGCAGTTCGGTCTCGGCGCCCGTGGGCTCGACCACGATCACCTGCGCATCGACGCCGCTGCCGCCGCCCAGCGTGATGTCGCCGGGGCGGATGCCGTAGTGCACCGGCTGGCCATCGGGCGCCGAGGTGCCCGGCGGCACGGGCCAGCGCGCGCCATGTGCCTCGACATGGCATTCGCCGCCCGAGCGCCGCACCGTGCCCTCGATCACGTTCATCGACGGCGAGCCGATGAACTGCGCGACGAACAGGTTGTCGGGACGGTCGTACAGGTCGAGCGGCGTGCCGATCTGCTCGACGATGCCGTCGTGCATCACCACGATGCGGTCGGCCATGGTCATGGCCTCGATCTGGTCGTGCGTCACGTAGACGGTGGTGGTCTTCAGGCGCTGGTGCAGCGCCTTGATCTCGGCGCGCATGGCCACGCGCAGCTTGGCGTCGAGGTTGGAGAGCGGCTCGTCGAACAGGAACACCTTGGGGTCGCGCACGATGGCGCGCCCCATGGCCACGCGCTGGCGCTGGCCGCCCGACAGCTCGCGCGGATAGCGCCCGAGCAGTGCATCGAGGTTGAGGATCTTCGCGGCGCGCGCCACGCGCTCGTCGGTCACCGACTTCTCGGCATTGCGCAGCCGCAGGCTGAAGCCCATGTTCTCGCCGACCGTCATGTGCGGATAGAGCGCGTAGCTCTGGAACACCATGGCGATGTCGCGGTCCTTGGACTCGAGGTCGTTGACCACGCGGCTGTCGATCATGATCTCGCCGCCGCTGATGTCCTCCAGGCCCGCGAGCATGCGCAGCAAGGTGGATTTGCCGCAGCCCGAAGGCCCGACCAGCACCACGAACTCGCCATCGGTGATGTCGAAGCTCAGGCCCTGGATGATCTGGACCTTGCCGAAGGATTTCTGGATATTGCGAAAGGATACGGATGCCATTTTTATTCCCAGGGTTCGCTCAGCTCTTGACGGCGCCTGCCGTGAGGCCGCCCACCATGTAGCGCTTGAAGGCGTAGTAGATCGCCGCGGGCGGCAATGCATAGATGAGGCCGGTGGCCATCAGCAGCTCCCACGGCGAATCGTCGGCCGAAAGAAAGTTGCCGAGCGCCACCGCCAAGGTCACGCTCCTGTCGTTCGACAGCAGCAGGAAGGCGTAGAGGTATTCGTTCCATGCCAGCAGCAGCGAATAGGTGCCCACCGCCACCAGCGACGGCACCATCAGCGGCAGGTACACCAGGCGGAACAGCTGCAGCGGCGAGGCGCCGTCCATGCGCGCGGCCTCGTCGAGCTCGTAGGGCAGCTTGTCGGAGGCCTGCTTGAGCACCCAGATGCAGTACGGCGAAGCGATGGTCACCATGGCAAGGATCAGCGCCCACTGGCTGTTGAGCAGGCCGTAGTTGCCCATGGTCTTGTACATGGGCACGGCAAGAAAGGCCGCGGGAATGAAGTAGGTGAAGAGCGCCAGGTTCATCACGGTGCGCCCGCCGCGCACGCGCAGCCGGCTGATCGCGAACGCGGCCGTGGTTGCGACGAACAGCGTGAGCGCCCCGACCGACAGCGCGATCAGCAGCGAGTTCCCCAGCTGCAGCCAGAAGTGGTCGAGGTAGAAGTGCTTCTGCTGGAACACGATGCGGAAGTTGTCCAGCGTCGGGTTCTTGGGCCACAGGTGGCCCGAGGTCGCGGAGTCCTTGGAGGAGATCGCGAACAGCACCATGTGGTAGACCGGGATCAGCGTCCAGAGCAGCACCGGAATGCCGATCAGCAGCAGCTTGGCCTCGGTCGCTATGGCCTTGGGGGTCCAGCGTTTCATATCGTCCTCCGACGAGCCGCCTCTAGGAGGGCGAGCGCCCCCCCGGGGGGCAGCGAACACACGAAGTGGTGAGCGTGGGGGCTCATTTCGAGAGCCTTTTCATCATGAAGTAGACGAGTGGCAGGACGAGCGGCAGCGCCACCACGATCGATGCCATCGACAGGTCGACCTGGTCCAGCCGCAGATAGCGGATGCCCAAGGTTGCGAGCACGTGCGTCAGGTCGGCAGGTCCGCCGCCGGTCAGCAGGTAGACGCTGTTGAAGTCGCCCAGCGTCCAGATCATCGAAAGAATGAGGGACGTGACGTAGAGCGTCTTCAGCGCGGGCCAGCTCACGAAGCGGAACTTCTGCCACGTCGAGGCGCCGTCGACCGAAGCGGCTTCATACTGTTCGGCAGGAATGGCCAGCCGCCCTGCCACCAGGATCAGCGTCCAGAACGGCAGCGACTTCCATACGTGCACCACCATCGCCAGGGCCAGTGCCAGCGAAGGATCGTTGAGCCAGTTGGGACCATCCGCGCCGGTGAGGCGGAAGATGGTGCTGTTGATCACGCCCCACTCGGGGTTGAGCATGAAGCGGACCGACAGGATGGTGGGAATGGAGGGCATCGCCCATGGCAGGATGAAGACCGCCGAGACGATCTTGATCCACCAGCGCGATGTCACGAAGAAGCCCGAAAGCACCAGGGCCACGAGCATCTTGATGTTGATCGCCACGACCAGGAAGATGGCCGTGTTGATCACCGAGCGGAAGAAGATCGGGTCTTCGACCAGCTTGACGTAACTTTGCGGATGGCGCGCGAGCCACAGCCCGTACCCCACCGGATAGAGCACGAACACCACGAACACCAGCAGGTAGGGCACGACCATGACCGCGCCCCAGAACTGCCAGCGCGCGTGCCGCGCCCCGAGATTGACAACAGGCGCCAGGGATGGCGCGGCGGTGGCAGTGGAGCTCATGCGAGTCGGCCCGGTGAAGGTGTTTTGGGGATGCGGCTTACTGCGCCGCGACCGTCTTGATGCGCGCGATCAGCTCGTCGACCGCCTTGTCCACCGGCACCTTGTCGGTGACGACGCGGCTCATGGCCTTGGCCCAGACGTTCTCGTTGTTGAGCACGGTGAACTTGTAGTTCTTGGTGAACTCGAAGGTCACGGTGCCGGCGGCGTACTGGTTGAACACCGACAGGCGATGGCGGTCGGCCTTCCAGAACGGGCTCGCCTGCGCGGCCTTGGTCACCGGGAACCAGCGGCCGAGCGAACCCTCGACGTACGGCGTGAGGTTCTCTTCCTGCATGAGGAAGGCAACGAACTCCTTGGCGCGCGCCTTGTTCTTGGCGTCCTTGAACACCACGCCGGTCTTCACCGCTGAGCGGTAGACCATCTTGCTGCCGTCAGGCTTGTTCGGAAAGCCCGCCGTGTGGATGCGCTCGGTGTAGTTCTTGCGCGCTTCCTCGCGCTGCTCGGGCGTGAGCGAGGCGTTGTTCGAATCGTCGAGCCACTTGGCGGCAATGGAGATGGTCGCGTTGTGCGTCATCACGGTCGTCTTGTTGTGGAAGGCGACGTTGTTGTCCGGGTCCTTCCAGCTGGTCGACGAGGGCGGCGTGCAGCCCTTCATGTAGGGCGTGGTGTAGTCGGTCAAGGCGCTGATCAGGCCGGCGCGCACCTTGGGGTCGTCCACCAGCAGCTTGCCGCTGTCGTCCACCAGCTTGACGTTGTAGGCGTCCATGAAGGTCAGGAACGAATAGAAGGAGTCGCTCGAATCCACGCCCATCGGCATGCCGATGCCGAAGGTGCGCTTGCCGGTCTGCTTGCGGCTGCCGGACTGCACCTTCTCGCACCAGAACGACCAGTAGTCCTTCCAGGCGGTGGGGATGTCGGACTCCTTGAACCCGGCCTCGTTGAGCATGTCGTTCCAGTACTCGATATGCATCGTCTGCTGCTTGATCGGGAACGCGTAGTAGGCCTTCTTCTTGGTCTGGTCGTTGTAGAGGAAGGCCGTCTCGAGCGTGTTGGGCGCGAAGCGGTCCTTCATGGGCGCGAGCACGCTGCCGATGTCCTCGAGCTTGCCGTCGAAGGCCCACTTGCCCGTGACCTGGAAGTCGTACACGTCGGCATACGCCACGTCGGGCGGGCTGCCGGAGTCGAGCGCGGACACGGTCTTGGGAATCATGTCCTGGATCGGGTACTGCGACAGCTCGATCTTCACGTCCTTGTTCTTGTCCTCGAACTTCTTGATGGCCGCAAACAAGGCGTCGTCCTCGGCCTTGTAGAAGCCCTTCACCCACCAGACGGTGAGCTTTTCCTGCGCGGCGGCGGGACCTGCCGACGCCAACAACCCCAGCGCGAACAACGTCGGTGCTATCAGCGACTTGACGACTTTCATGGTGTCTCCTTCTTTTTTCGGTGGAAATGCTCGAACACGAGCGTGGGTGAAAAAATCTGTGGCAACCTGCGCCGGCTCGCGCCTGGACCCGGGCTGCCCGGCTAGTGGGCCTTGAGCCGCGGCGGCGGGCGGCCGAGCCGCGGCAGCCGGCGGCGCGACGAGCCGAGCACGTCTTCGATGTCCTGCCGCGCACCGTCGATGAGGCGGATGACCGCCAGCTCGGCCTTGGCCGGATCGTGCGCAATCACCGCGTCGAGCACCGCGCGATGCAGCGGCAGCGAAAGCGCGGGACCGTCGGGCTTGCTGGTCGATATCTCGAAACTGGTGCGAAGCAGTGCATTGAGCGCCTTGCTCATCTGCGCGAGCATGCGGTTGCGCGCTGCGCTCAGGAGGCCGGTATGAAAGCGCAGGTCGAAGGTGACGTAGTCGCCGCCGTTCTCCACGGCTTCCTTCATGCCGGCGTAGGCACGCTCTATTTCCTCGATGTCCTGCGGGCTGGCGCGCTCGGCCGCGAGCCGCACGGCCGCCGGCTCGACCACGCGCCGCAGGTCCTGCAGGTCGCGCAGGAACTCGGGCGTGAGCCCGGCCCGCGACTGCCAGGTGATGACGTCAGGGTCGAACCAGTTCCACTTGTCCTGCGGCAGCACCCGCGTGCCCACCTTGGGGCCCGTCACGATCAGGCCCTTGGCCGCGAGCGACTTGATGGCTTCGCGCACCACGGTGCGGCTCACGCCGAGCTCCTCGCCCAGAATGGGTTCGGCCGGGATCGACGCACCGATCGCATAGCGGCCGGCCACGACAGCTTCGCCGAGCAGCTCGAGCGTGCGACCGTGGATGTTCTTGATCATGTGCGTGATGTGAAATTTGATATGCCGACACTCGAAAACACTAAGGGTCCGGCAAGCTCTTCGCACTTATCATATGATGATTGAAATGATCGATCGGCAGGACAAACCCTGAGGTTTGGGGCCGCAAGCGGTCGCAAACGGAGACAACCCGATGAGCACTTCCCCCAAGAAAAAACCCGAAGACCTGCGCAGCCAGCAATGGTTCGGCCGCCATGACCGCGATGGCTTCATCTACCGCAGCTGGGTCAAGGGCAAGGGCGTGCCGCACGACCAGTTCGACGGGCGCCCGGTCATCGGCATCTGCAACACCTTCAGCGAGCTCACGCCCTGCAACTCGCACTTCCGCACGCTCGCCGAGCAGGTGAAGATCGGCGTCTACGAAGCGGGCGGCTTTCCGCTCGAATTCCCGGTGATGTCGCTCGGCGAAACGCTCTTGCGCCCCACCGCCATGCTGTACCGCAACCTCGCGAGCATGGACGTGGAAGAAAGCATCCGCGGCAATCCGCTGGACGGCGTGGTGCTGCTCATGGGCTGCGACAAGACCACGCCCGCGCTCATGATGGGTGCGGCCAGCGTCGACCTGCCGACCATCGGCGTCTCCGGCGGCCCGATGCTTTCGGGCAAGTGGCGCGGCCAGGAACTGGGCTCGGGCACCGGCGTGTGGCAGATGAGCGAGCAGGTGCGCGCCGGCACGCTCAAGCTGCAGGACTTCTTCGAGGCCGAGAGCTGCATGCACCGCAGCCACGGCCACTGCATGACCATGGGCACCGCCAGCACCATGGCCAGCATGGTCGAGTCGCTGGGCATCGGCCTGCCCGGCAACGCCGCCTACCCGGCGGTGGATGGCCGGCGCAACGTGCTGGCCCGCATGGCGGGGCGGCGCATCGTCGACATGGTCCATGAAGACCTCCACATGTCGAAGATCCTCACGCGCCAGGCCATCGAGAACGCCATCAAGGTCAACGCCGCCATCGGCGGCTCCACCAACCTCGTCATCCACCTGCTGGCCATTGCGGGGCGCATCGGCGTCGATCTTTCGCTGGACGACTTCGACCGCCTGGCCTCGGACCTCCCCTGCCTGGTCGACCTGCAGCCTTCGGGCCGCTTCCTGATGGAAGACTTCTGCTATGCGGGCGGGCTGCCGGTGGTCATCAAGGAGATCGCGCAGTACCTGCACAAGGATGTGATCACGGCCAACGGCCAGACACTGTGGGACAACGTGAAGGACGCCGAGAACTACAACCCGCAGGTGATCCGCCCGCTGGCCGAGCCCTTCAAGGACAAGGCCGGCATCTGCGTGCTGCGCGGCAATCTCGCGCCCAACGGCGCCATCATCAAGCCCAGTGCCGCCACGCCCGAGCTGCTGGTGCACAAGGGCCGCGCGGTGGTGTTCGAAAGCGCCGACGACCTGCACAAGCGCATCGACGACGAGAACCTCGACATCGACGAGCACTGCGTGATGGTGCTGAAGAACTGCGGCCCGCGCGGCTATCCGGGCATGGCCGAGTCGGGCAACATGCCGCTGCCGCCCAAGGTGCTGCGCAAGGGCATCACCGACATGGTCCGCATCAGCGACGCGCGCATGAGCGGCACGGCCTACGGCACGGTGGTGCTGCACACGGCGCCCGAGGCAGCCGCGGGCGGACCGCTCGCGCTGGTGCAGGACGGCGACATCGTCGAGCTGGACGTGCCCAACCGCAAGCTGCACCTGCATGTGAGCGACGAGGAGCTCGCCAGGCGGCTCGAGAAGTGGGTCGCGCCCAAGGCGCCGCTCGATTCGGGCTACTGGAAGCTGTACGTCGACACGGTGCTGCAAGCCGACCAGGGCGCCGACCTGGCCTTCCTGCGTGGTCGCCGCGGGGCCTTCGTGCCGCGCGACAATCACTGACATGACAAGACTGGTCGCCATCGATTGGGGCACGAGTTCACTGCGCGGCGCACTGCTCGATGCCGACGGCAAGGTGCTCGAAGAGCGCAGCGATGCGCGCGGCATCCTCAAGGTGCCGCAAGGCGGGTTCCCCGCGGTCTTTGAAGCGCTGTTCGGCGACTGGATGGGCCTCGAAGGCGCGCGCTGCCTGATCTCCGGCATGGCCGGCAGCAAGCAGGGCTGGGTCGAGGCGCCGTACTGCGCCTGCCCCGCCGGCCGCGTCGAAGTGGGCCGCAGCATCATCGACATCGACGTGCGGCCGGGCTCGCGCATTGCCATCGTGCCGGGCCTTCGCGACGAGCATGACGGCGTTCCCGATGTCATGCGCGGCGAAGAGGTGCAGATCTTCGGTGCCATGTCGATCGCCGGCCTCGACGAAGGCGTCTTCGTGCTGCCGGGCACGCACAACAAGTGGGCCACGGCCAGGAAGGGCCGCGTCGCGGGCTTTCGCACCTACATGACCGGCGAGTTCTATGCGCTGCTGAGCCAGCATTCGATTCTTGCGCGCACGCTCGATGCCGATGCGCCGCTCGACGAAGCGGCCTTTCTCGACGGCGTGACGCGCTCCGAGAACGGCCACGGCCTGCTGCACAACGCCTTCGGCACGCGCACGCTGGCGCTGTTCGAGCGCATGGCCACGCCGGAACTCTCCAGCTATCTCTCGGGCCTGCTGATCGGCGAGGAACTGCGCACGCAATCGCTGCAGGCCGCCGGCGAGGTCGTGCTGATCGGCGCCTCCGCCCTCACCCAACGCTATGCCCTGGCGCTGCGCGCCACCGGCACCGCCACGCGCACGCTCGGCGCCGAAGCCACCTGGGCCGGGCTGCATGCGCTGTCCGGCTTTCTCGACGCAGACCGGAATCCGCCATGACCACACCGCAACAAAAATTCGAAACCGCGATGCGCGCGCTGCCGCTGGTCGCCATCCTGCGCGGGCTCACGCCGGCCGAGGCCGCCGACGTCGGCGATGCCATCGTCGAATCGGGCTTCCGGCTGCTCGAGGTGCCGCTCAATTCGCCCAAGCCCTACGCCAGCATCACGCTGATGCGCACGCGCTTTCCGCAGGCCCTGGTGGGCGCCGGCACGGTGCTCGACGTGCAGCAGGTGCGCTATGTGCATGCGGCCGGCGGCGAGCTGGTGGTGTCGCCCAACTTCAATGCCGAGGTGATCGCCGAGGCCGTGCGGCTCGGCATGGTCTGCCTGCCCGGCGTGCTGACGCCGACCGAAGCCTTCGGCGCGCTGGCCGCGGGCGCGACCGGGCTCAAGCTGTTTCCGGCCGAGCTCGCATCGCCCGCGGTGGTGAAGGCCCTGCTCGCGGTGCTGCCCCAGGGCACGCCGCTGATGCCCGTGGGCGGCATCACGCCCGCCAACATGGCCGAATGGCGTGCGGCCGGCGCGGCCGGCTTCGGCATCGGCTCCGCGCTCTACAAGCCGGGCAAGCAGGCTTCGGCCGTGCGCGCCGATGCGCAGAAATTCGTCGCGGCCTTCACCGGCGCGACCGCCATCTGAAGAAGATCTTCTTTCCAACGTCCACGAGGGAGCGTCGATGTCCGCCGATTCAGATTACGCCAGCCCCGCCGTGCGCAAGCTGCGCGAAGACCTTGCGCTCGCGCTGCGCGCGGCTGCCCACCACGGCTTGTCCGAAGGGGTCTGCAACCATTTCAGCGTACTGCTGCCGGGCGCGCAGGACCGCTACCTGATCAATCCGCGCGGCCTGCACTGGAGCGAGATCGGTGCCGACGACATCGTGCTGATCGACGTGCACGGCGAAGTGCTCGCGGGGCGCCACCGCGTGGAGCCCACGGCCCTCTTCATCCATGGCGCAGTGCATCGCATCACGGGCCACGCGGTCGTGCTGCATTGCCACATGCCCTACGCCACCGCGCTCACGCTCACGGCCGAGCGCGCGCTCGATCCCACGCTGAGCCAGAACGCGATGCGCTACATGAACCGCATCGCCATCGACGCGGTCTACAACGGCCTCGCGCTCGACGATGCCGAAGGCGAGCGCATCGCGCGCGCCATGGCGGGCAAGGACATTGCCTTTCTTGCGAACCACGGCGTGATCGTGGCGGGCGCCTGCATTGCGCATGCCTACGACGACCTCTACTACCTGGAACGCGCGAGCCTGCACCAGGTGATTGCGCAATCGACCGGGCGCCCGCTGGTTCCGGTGGACGCCAAGATGGCCGCGCATGTGGCGGCGCAGATCCAGGGCGAACGCGAGCAGTCGGACCTGTTCTTCGAGGCGCTGCGGCGGCTGCTGCCTGCGCCGCGCGGCTGAGGTCCATCCACCGGGCTGCGAAGCACCGGAGCTTCGCGCAGGATGGCACCGGCGGCCGCAAAGCGGCTTACAGCTCTTCATCCGATTTCGCTCCAGCCTTACAAAGCGTTCACATGGGGCCGCGAGGATAGGGCTTCCAACCACTCCATGGGAGTTGCCATGAAAAAGCTCACTTACGCCATCGGCGCCGCGGCCCTGCTCTCGCTGGCTGCACTCAGCGCACCGGCACAGGCCCAGACCGGCGGCCGCTTCATCCAGACCCAGGTGTACGTGGTGCCCGCACCGCCGCCCCCGCCGCGCCACTACTATGCGCCGCCGCCTCCGCGGCACTACTACGGTCCGGGCTACTACCACGGGCGCGACCGCTACGAGCACCGGCATCGCCACTGGGAAGAGCGCCGCTACGGCCGCCGGGATTACGACGGCGACGGCGTGCCCAACCGCTACGACCGCCGGCCCGAGAACCCGTACCGCTACTGATCGGCCGGGCGCATCGACCTGAAGCGGTTCAGGCCTGCGCCACGCGCTGCAGCAGGCCGCGGGTGGTGCGCGGCCAGCCCACGCGGCCGAACCAGGCACCGCCCGCAATCGCCGAGGCGATGACGATGCCGTACACCACCAGCGCCGCCCCCTGCGCCGCGAACACGCCGGCCAGTCCGCCGCCCCAGCGCAGGGCCAGCCAGCCGCCCACGCCGGCCACCGCGAGCCGCGCGATGTTGCCGAGCACCGGCCACAGCAGGCGCCCCGCGCCCTGCGAGGCGAAGTACAGCACCAGCCCCACGCCGAAGAAGCCGTAGAGCGGCCCCACCACGCGCAGGTAGTGCGCGCCGGTTTCGAGCATGGCGGCGTCGCTGCCGAACAGCAGCAGCCATGGCCGCGGGAACAGCGCCGCGGCAAGGCCGATGGTTTCGGTCAGCGCAAAGGCCAGCGCCGCGCCGGCCCAGGTGGCGCGCAGCGCGCGCTCCCGCTGCCCCGCGCCCATGCAGGTGCCGACCATCGCGACCAGCGGCGCGCCCAGCCCGAACACCAGCGGCACCAGCAGGTATTCGAGCCGCGACGCGGTGCCGTAGCCCGCCAGCGCGCCCGAGCCGAAGTGCCCGGTCAAGGCCGTGGCAATGCCGATCGAGAGGTTGGTGGCAACTGTCGATACCGCGCCCACCAGCCCGATGCGCAGGATGTCGCGGAACAGCGGCCAGCGCAGCTTCAGTGCGGCGAGCGTGGGACGCAGCAGGCTGCGCGGCGAGCGCAGGTAGACGATGAGCGCGACCGAACCCAGCAGGTAGTACAGCAGCAGCGCCATCGCGCCGCCCGCGATGCCCATGCCCGGCAGCGGACCCCAGCCGAAGATCAGGAGCGGCGATGCCGGAACGAGGAACACCACGCCCACCACCGTCACGTTCGCCGGCACCGCCATGTTGCCGGTGCCGCGGATGATGGCCGAGAGCGAATTGAAGAGCCACACCAGCACCGCGCCCGCGAACACCCAGTTCGAGTAGGTCAAGGCCGCATCGAGCGCCGCGCCGGTGCCGCCCATGAGGGTATAGAGCCAGCGCCCGCCACCCAGCAGCGCGAGCGAGAAGCACAGGCCGAAGCCGATCGCGATGGCCACCGCATGCCACACCAGCGCGTCGGCGTCGGCGCGGCGGCGCGCGCCCAGCGCACGGGCGATCGACGAGGCGATGCCACCGCCCATTGCGCCGCTCGATGTCATCTGCATCAGCATGACGATGGGAAACACCAGCGCCATGCCCGCGAGCGCATGGGTGCCCAGCTTGCCGACAAAGTAGGTTTCGATGAGTCCGACGGAGGCTTGCGCCACCATCACGAGCACGTTGGGCGCGGCCAGGCGCAGCAGCGTGGGCACGATCGGCGCCTCGAGCAGGCGGCGCGTGCGCGGGTCGAGGTCTGCGGACGTCGATGCAGCCATGGCGCCGCTCCCCTCAGGCGCGCGCCGGCGCGGCCGGCACGGCCGCAGCGGCAGCCTTTGCGGGACGGCGGATCGCCATCACGATCAGCGCGGCGACCAGGCAGGCCGCACCCGCCGCATACAGCGCCGGCGTGTAGGTGAGCAGAAGCGTGCGCGCAAAGCCCGCGCCGTAGGCCGCGGTGGCGGCGCCCAGCTGGTGCGCGGCAAAGACCCAGCCGAACACCAGGCCCACCTTCGCGGCGCCGAACTCGGCGCCCGCGAGCTTGACGGTCGGCGGCACGGTGGCGATCCAGTCCAGGCCGTAGAACATCGCGAACAGGCCAAGGCCATAGATCGTGAATTCCGAATGCGGCAGCCAGAAGAGCGACAGCCCGCGCAACCCGTAATACCAGAAGAGCAGCTTGCGGTTGTCGTAGCGGTCCGAGAGCCAGCCCGAAAGAATGGTGCCCACGAAGTCGAAGGCGCCCATCATCGCGAGCACCGAGGCCGCCGGCACCGCACCCAGGCCGTTGTCGCCGCACAGCGAGATGAAGTGCGTCTGCACCAGGCCGTTGGTGCTGAGGCCGCAGATGAAGAAGGTGGCCGCAAGGATCAGGAAGGTGCGGTTGGTCGACACTTCCTTCAGCACGCGGAAGGGCGTCGCAAAGTTCATGGCTGCGGCAGGTGCCGCCGGCGCCGCCGGCTGCGTGCCGGGCCGTTCGCCGTACGGCAGCAGGCCGAGGTCGGCGGGCCGGTTGCGCACCAGGCACAGCGCGAGCAGCGCGATCAGCACGCTGCCGATCACGATCGGCACGATGGCCGAGCGCCAGCCCCAGTGCTCGATCATCCAGGCGGCGAACGGCAGGAAGGCCAGCTGTCCCGTGGCCGAACTGGCCGTGAGCATGCCGATGACCAGCCCGCGCCGCGCAACGAACCAGCGGTTGGCCACCACCGCGCCGAGCACCAGCGCCGTCATGCCCGTGCCCAGGCCCAGCATCAGGCTCCACAGCACGAACAGCTGCCACAGCTGCGAAGCCATGGTGACCAGCGCCATGCCCAGCCCGACCAGCGCCAGGCCGGTGCAGATCACGGCCCGCAGGCCGTAGCGCTCCATCAGCACCGCGGCAAACGGCCCCATGAGCCCGAACAGCGCAAAGCGCAGGGCCAGCGCCGAGGAGATCTGCTCGGTGCTCCAGCCGAACTCCTTGCCCAGCGGCTGCAGCATGGCGCCCGGCAGGCCCAGCGCCGCCGACATGGTCAGCATGGTGAGAAAAGTGATCGCGGCGACGATCCAGCCGTAGTGGATGCCGCGGCGCTGCAGCCATGCGGAAACGGGGGTGGCGAACATGGGACCTCTGCTGTTGGAATGGATTGGGAGGAAAAATATGTTCCGCACGCGGCCGTTGCCGCGGCTTGGGTGTTCTTTGCGGGGTGGCTTCAGTCCTGGAGGTCCGGCGAGTCGTCCGTGCCCAGCAGCTCGAGCGATTCGTCGATGAGCTGGTGCAGCGCCAGCACGCGCTGCACGCCCAGGAGCGCATTGAGCTTCTGCTGCGCGGCTTTCCAGTGCTGCTGCGCTTCGCGCCACTTGGCTTCGCCCGCCGGTGTGAGCGCCACCAGGCGGCTGCGCGCATCGGCACCCGCGCTCTGCTCGATCCAGCCCGCGGCAATCAGCGGCTGCAGGTTGCGGCTCAAGGTGGAGGCCGTCATCCGCAGATCGGCCGCAAAATCGACAGGGCGCACCGGGCCGAGCCGCTTGAGGTTCGACAGCAGCGAATACTGCGTGGTCTTGAGGCCGCTCTGCGAGACCTCCGCGTCATAGTGCTGCGAGAGGCGCCGCATCAGCTGGCGCACCTTGAAGCTGGTGCAGCCGCGGGGTTTGGTCTGGATGTCCATGGTTTATCATTGTAGGTACAACCATTGCATATGCAACTTAATCGTCCCGCAATGCCCACAGGAGAAACACAGGAATGACGCAAGCCCCCTCCCAGCTCGAGGCCTGGATCGCCAAAGAACGCCGGGTTGCCGGCCGGCTCGAAAGCGGCCCCGGCCCCGGACTCGCCCGCCCCGAGCAGATCGCCGGCAAGACCGGGCTCGAGATGATGCAGGCCATGCTGAACGGGGACATTCCCTTTGCGGCCATCGCGAAGACGCTCGACTTCACGCTGCTGTCGGTGAGCCCCGGCGTGGCCGTTTTCCAGGGCACGCCGCTGGCCCAGCACCTGAACCCGCTCGGCACCATCCACGGCGGCTGGATTGCCACCGTGCTCGATTCCGCGCTGGGCTGCTCGGTCCACACCATGATGCCGCCCGGCCGCGCCTACACCACCGCCGAACTCAGCGTGAACTACGTGAAGGGCCTCACGCCCAAGGTGCAGCGGGTGCGCGCCGAAGGCAAGGTGATCCACTGCGGCCGGCAGCTCGCCACCGCCGAGGCGCGCCTCGTGGGCCCCGACGGCACGCTGTATGCGCACGCCACCACCACCTGCCTGGTGTTCGAGATCCCGTCGCCGCGCTGAACGCGATCGGCCCGCAGCCCATGCCCTCCTCCATCCCCCGCGACCCCACGCTCGCGCCGGCCTTCGAGGCCCTGCTCGCGGAGCGCTACAGCTGCCGCGGCTACCTGGCCGAGCCCGTTGCGCGCGAGACGATCGATGCCATCCTCCGGCTGGCGCAGCGCACCGCCTCGTGGTGCAACTCGCAGCCCTGGCAGGTGATCGTGGCCAGTGCCGCGGCCACCGAACGGCTGCGCCAGGCCTTCGATTCGGACGAAGCCGCGGCCGATGCCGCATTCGACATTGCACCGCCCGCGGAATACCGCGGCGTGTACCGCGAGCGCCGCCGCGAATGCGGCTTCCAGCTGTATGAAAGCGTGGGCGTGGCGCGCGGCGACCGCGAGGCCTCGCAACGGCAGGCGCAGGAGAACTTCAGGTTCTTTGGCGCCCCGCATGTGGCGCTCGTCACCACCGAGGCGCTGCTCGGCACCTATGGCGCGCTCGACTGCGGCGCCTATGTCAACAACTTCATGCTGGCGGCGCGCAGCCTGGGCGTGGCCAGCATCGCGCAGGCGGCCGTGGCCTCGCGCTCGAAGTTCCTGCATCGCTGGTTCGACATCCCGGACGATCGCCAGGTAGTCTGCGGCATCGCCTTCGGCTACGAGGACCCCTCGCACCCGGCCAACCGGTTCCGCACGTCGCGGGCGCCGCTGGCCCAGGTTTGCCAATGGGTGGATTAGCAATGTAAGTGCAAGGAGGTAAAAAACCGCCTCAAGGGCAGTGATAATTATTCTCATCGTCACCCTCGCGGTGGCGATGACTTTCCACAACACGTCTCTGCACCTGGAGGATCCTTCATGACCGACCGCCCCGGCGTCCAAGGCCGCGCCGCCCGCGCACTGATCGGCGTCACCGCCGCCTGGCTGGCTGCCGCCGCTGCCCTGCCCGCGCACGCTGCCAGCGATGAGCTCACGCTCTACACCACGCGCGAAGCCGCGCTGATCCAGCCCCTGATCTCGGCCTTCAGCGCGCAGAGCAAGATCAAGGTGAACACGGTGTTCGTGAAGGACGGCCTGCTCGAACGCGTCAAGGCCGAAGGCGCGCGCTCGCCGGCCGACGTGCTGATGACGGTGGACATCGGCAACCTGATGGACCTGGTCGATGGCGGCGTGACGCAGCCGGTGAAATCGGCCGCGCTCGAATCGGCCGTGCCCGCCAACCTGCGCGGCGCCGACGGCCAGTGGTTCGCGCTCTCGCTGCGCGCGCGCGTGCTCTACGCCGACAGAGACCAGCCGATCACCAGCTTCCGCTACGAAGACCTGGCCAACCCCAAGTGGAAGGGCAAGGTCTGCATCCGCGCGGGCCAGCACCCCTACAACACGGCGCTGATCGCGGCCATGATCGCGCACGACGGCGAGGCCAAGACCGAGCAGTGGCTGCGCGGCGTCAAGGCCAACCTGGCCCGCAAGGCCACCGGCGGCGACCGCGACGTGGCGCGCGACATCCTGGGCGGCATCTGCGACATCGGCCTGGCCAACTCCTACTACGTCGGCCAGATGAAGAGCGCTGCGGCCGGCACCGACGCGCGCAAGTGGGGCGACGCCATCAAGGTGGTCCGCCCGACCTTTGCTGGCGCCAAGGGCGGCGGCACGCACGTCAACATCAGCGGCGCGGCCGTGGCCAAAAACGCGCCGCAGCGCGCCAATGCGGTCAAGCTGCTCGAGTTCCTGGTGTCGGAGCCGGCGCAGGCGCTCTACGCACAGGCCAACTACGAATATCCGGTGCGCAAGGGCGTGGCGCTCGATCCGATCATCGGAGAGACCATCGGCGAGCTGAAGGCCGACCCGCTGCCGGTGGCCGAGATTGCCAAGTACCGCAAGCAGGCCAGCGCCTTGGTCGACAAGGTCGGGTTCGACCAGTAATGCTGCTCGCCCCCAGGGGAGCAATGAAAGGCCTGTGTTTCGCATGAGCTTCGGCGGTTTGCAGGCGGCGGGGCCGATCTGGCGCTGGGCCTCGTTCGGGATCGCCATCGGCGTGCTCGCGCCGGTGCTCATGCTCGCCTGGCTTGCCTTCGGCTCGGGCGTCGCGCACTGGGGGCCGCTGTTCGCGCACGTGCTGCCGCAGGCCGCGCTCAACACGGCCCTGCTGCTCATGGGCGTGGGCGCGCTGGTGCTGCTGATCGGCACCGGCTGCGCATGGCTCGTGACGGCCTGCGACTTTCCGGGGCGCGGCGTGCTGAACTGGGCGCTGCTGCTGCCGCTCGCAATGCCGACTTACATCGTCGCCTTTGCCTACCTGGACCTGCTGCATCCGATCGGTCCGGTGCAGGGCGCGATCCGCTGGGCACTGGGTTTCGACAGCCCGCGCCAGTTCCGCCTGCCGGACCTACGCTCGATGCCGGGCGCGGTCTTCGTGCTCGGCTTCGTGCTCTACCCTTATGTCTACATGACCGCGCGTGCCATGTTCATGACGCAGCCCGCGCACCTGATGGAAGCGGCGCGCACGCTCGGCGAAAGCCGGCGCGGCGCCTTCTTTCGCGTGGCGCTGCCGCTGGCCCGGCCGGCGCTCGCGGTGGGCCTGAGCCTGGCGCTGCTCGAAACGCTCAACGACATCGGCGCCTCCGAATTCCTGGGCGTGAACACGCTCACGGTGGCGGTCTACACCACCTGGATCACGCGCTCCGACCTGGCCGGTGCGGCGCAGATCGCCTGCGCCATGCTGTTCGTGGTGGTCGCGCTGGTCTGGCTCGAACGCAACGGGCGCCGGCACCAGCGCTTCGGCTCGGCGCAGCGCATGCGCGCCATGCAGCCGCGGCGCCTGCACGGCGGCGCCGCCTGGCTCGCCACCGCCACCGCGTCGCTGCCGGTGCTGATCGGCTTCGTGGCGCCCGCGCTCTACCTCGTCTGGGAAAGCGCCAAGCGGCTGCGCCAGGGCGGCGGCGTGTCGCAAGGGCTGCTCGCCAGCCTCGGCAACACGGTCACGCTGGCCGCCGGCGTCACGGTGGCAGCGGTGGCCGCGGGGCTGGTGGTGGCCTGGGCCACGCGCAGCCAGGGATCGCGCCCGAACCGCGCGCGCTGGCAGGCGCGCGCGGCCACGCTGGGCTATGCGCTGCCCGGCACCGTGCTCGCCATCGGCCTGCTCACGCCGGCGCTCGCTTTCGACGCCGCGCTGGCCGGCATGCTCGGCCTGCAGGGCCTGCCGCTCATGGGCGCGGGCATCGTGCTGGTGGTGGCCTGCGCGATCCGCTTCCTTGCCATGCCGGTCGGCGGCATCGAGGCCGGGCTCGCGCGCATTCCGCCCGCCATCGAGCAGGCTTCGCGGCTGCTGGGCGAAACCAGCGGCGGCACGCTCAGGCGTGTGCACCTGCCGCTGCTGCAGCCCGCCATTGCCACGGGCGCGCTGCTGGTCTTCGTCGATGCCATGAAGGAACTGCCGGCCACGCTGCTGCTGCGGCCGGCCAATTTCGACACGCTGGCCACCTGGCTCTATGCCGAGGCCGCCCGCGGCACGTATGAAGAAGGCGCGATTGCCGCGCTCGCCATCGTGGCGGCCGGCCTGCTGCCGGTGGTGCTGCTGGCGCGCAACCAACTGGGCACGCCAGCCGCAGAGACACAATGAGTTCCCCTCTTTCCATCGAATCGATCCAGCTCGCCTACGAAACGCCGCGCGGCCTGCATGCCGTGGTCAACGACTTTTCGCTTTCGCTGCGCGCCGGCGAGATCGCCTGCCTGTTCGGCCCCTCGGGCTGCGGCAAGACCACGGTGCTGCGGGCGATCGCGGGCTTCGAGCCGCTGCGCGCGGGCGCCATCCGGCTCGGCGACGTGCTGCTCTCCTCCACCCAGGTGCACCTGCCGCCCGAGCAGCGGCGCGTGGGCATGATGTTCCAGGAGTACGCGCTGTTTCCCCATCTCTCGGCCAGCCGGAACGTGGCCTTCGGCCTGCGCCGCTCGAGCCGTGCGCAGCAGCAGGCCCGCGTGGCCGAGATGCTGGCGCTGGTGGGCCTGGCCGATGCCGGCGAGCGCTTTCCGCATGAACTGTCGGGCGGGCAGCAGCAACGCATTGCGCTCGCCCGCGCACTGGCGCCTTCGCCCGAACTGCTGCTGCTCGATGAGCCGTTCTCCAACCTCGACGGCGGCACGCGCGAGCGCCTCACGGCCGAGGTGCGCGGCATCCTCCGGCGCGCCGGGCAGACCGCGATCCTGGTCACCCACAACGAGGCCGAGGCCCATGCCATGGCCGACCGCATCGGCGTGATGCACGGCGGCCGCATCACGCACTGGCTGGACACCACTGCCAAATAGCACAGGGCGCCCGTTCGGCGAATGGGCTTTTCGGGAAAAGGTTGTTCGGGGCCGCAAGAATTGCCGCGGTCCCAACTGCAACTTTTCCGGAGCGCCCACGCCATGTCCAACAAGCCCCTCACCCTCGTCAGCCACCTGTTGTGCCCCTATGTGCAGCGCGCCGCCATCGCGCTGGCCGAAAAGAACGTGCCCTTCGAGCGCGTGGTGATCGACCTGGCGAACAAGCCGGACTGGTTCATTGCCATCTCGCCCCTGGGCAAGGTGCCGCTGCTGCGGCTTCAGCGGCCCGACGGCAGCGAAGCAGTGCTGTTCGAGAGCAATGTGATCTGCGAGTACCTCGAAGAAACCCAGCCCGGCCCGCGCCTGCATCCCGAAGATCCGCTCACCCGCGCCGAGCATCGCGCATGGATGGAGTTCGGCTCGGCCATCCTGGGCGACCTGTGGGGCTACGAGACCACGCGCGACGCCGAAGTGTTCGAGCAGAAGCGCCTGGCCCTTGCCGCCAAGTTCGAGCGCGTCGAAGCCGCGCTGGGCGCCGGCCCCTACTTTGCAGGCAAGAACTTCAGCCTGGTCGACGCGGTGTTCGCGCCGATCTTTCGCTACTTCGAGGTGTTCGATGAGATCAGCAACTCGCACATCTTCGATGCCCTGCCCAAGGTGAATGCGTGGCGCAAGGCACTGGCGGCGCGGCCGAGCGTGCAGAGCGCGGTGGTGCCGGAGTATCCGCAGCACCTGCGCGAATTCCTGCGCAAGCACGAGGCGCACTTGCTCGCGCTCGCCTAGCGCCGACAATGGAATTCTTCCCCCGCAACAACAGAGATCCCACGAGATGCGACTCCTCCACACCATGCTGCGCGTCGGCAACCTCCAGCGTTCGATCGATTTCTATACCCAGGTGCTTGGCATGAGCCTGCTGCGCACCTCGGAGAACCCCGAGTACAAATACAGCCTCGCCTTCGTCGGCTACGGCGGCGGCAACCCCGGGCAGGCCGAGATCGAGCTCACCTACAACTGGGGCACCGAAAGCTACGAACTCGGCACGGCCTACGGCCACATCGCGCTCGGCGTGCCCGACGCCTACGCGGCCTGCGAAAAGATCAAGGCCGCCGGCGGCAACGTCACGCGCGAAGCCGGGCCCGTGAAGGGCGGCACCACCGTGATCGCCTTCGTGACCGATCCCGACGGCTACAAGATCGAGCTCATCCAGGACAAGGCAAAGGCTTCCGGCGACGGCAGCCCTGCCGGTTCGGACGCCCTGCGCGCGTCCTAGCCGGGCCACCGCGGCGCCCGCGCCCGGCGCCGCCATCAGCGCTTCGCGGCCGCTGAATTGAGGATACAAATGATCACCTTTTAAAGGCGATCGGCATATTCTTTGCTGGTATTTTCAAGGGGTAGTGCTGATGCAGGACGCATCACATTCTGATACCCGGAATCGCGATCGAAGAGCTTCACAGTTCAGCAAGATCGTCCATTCGGACGCGGCGCCGAATGCTCCTTATTCCTTGAACTATTTTCTACATGAGCGCTTTCTTCCAAGCGGAATGAAAATTGACGATTCTGAGCATACGCGGCAAGCCTATTGATCCGGCCATATCGCTGATCATCTTTTTCTTTTCCGCCCTGATCGTCGGCGTCATTCCGTTTCTCTACCACGACACGGCGGCCCAGAATTTTCCGGACGAAGAAACGCTATTGAGCTTCTTCGGCGCCGATTTGTGCCAGCTCACCTCCACCACGATCGAGGAAAGAAACTCCTACGCCTGCAGCGCATTCCTGCTGGAGTCGGCCGGGCTCAGCGCCAAGACGGCGCCCATTGCCGGCGCCTTTCTGAGCGTCACGCTCACCGTCATCCCCATACTCCAATTCAGCCGAATTCCCCTTGGCGTATTTTTCGTCTCGCTCGGCTGGGGATTCATCAGGGCCATTTTCCTTTCGGTGCTTTCCAAGGACATGCTGTCGGCCTGCGTGGTGCTGCTTTCGGTGATGGCGGCGCAGCACAGCGGGTTCGGGCTGACGTGGTTCCTGTCGTCGACGATCTACGGCTGGGTGGTCAGAAAGTATTGGCTGCTGGTCAGCGCCGTCTGGCTCGGGCTGCGCTTGATAAGAAAGCAGCTCACCGTATTCAGGCTCCTGGTCATCATCGTCCTGGTCTATATCGCGCTCGCGCTGACCTTCCAGATCGCACTTGGCGCCACCCTGGACTTTGCCCGCGCAACGGTCAATGAGAACCGGGAAGTCGGCGCCGAAGGATCGCGGACGGTCATCGAGGCGGTCATCGCTTCCGACAACGCCCTGCTGCAGGCGCTCAACGCCACGATCACCTTCTTCCGCCTGGCTTTTCCGCTCGAGCTTCTGCGCTTTGGCTCGGTCAGCCAATTGGCGTTCATCTCGATCATGCCTTTCACGTTCGTGTGGATGGTGAAAGTCATCGTCGAGGGCGCGAAGTCGGGCAACAAGAACCTGATCCAGGCCGGCAAGGTGGCTCTTGCGCCTTTGTCCTTTCTCATCATCGAGGGGGTGTTCGAGCCTGACTTCGGCTCGTTTGCCCGCCATTTCGCCATCGTGAGTCCGCTCGTCTTTTCGGCCATGGCACTGGCGCAGAAAACCGAGCTGGCCGAAAAAAGGCTGCTGCGGCGCAGGCAGGCCGCTGCCATTTCGAGCAACCCGCTCTTTGTCCGCCCCACTCGTCAGGATCGAATTTCGTGAAATCCCAATCCATTGCGGTGGACCAGCCACAGTACGTCGAATCCATCCAGGCAGGCCGAGGCATTGCCGCGCTGCTGGTCGTGATTCATCACGCGGCGCAGAAAGCCCATGCGCTTTCCGGCGGCGCCATTCCGCTGTTCGATTTCGGGATCATCGGGGTCGATATCTTCTTCATGATCAGCGGCTTCATCATCTACTTTGTCACTGCCAACAAGACCATGACCCACGTGGAATTCATGGAGAAGCGGATCATCCGTGTGTTTCCCCTTTATTGGGGACTGTCCTTGCTGGCGTTGGTGGTCTTCATGCTTGCGCCGAAGCTGATCAACAGCAATGCGCAGGAGCCCACCGACATTGCCGCGTCATTCTTCTTGTGGCCCACGTCCGCCCCGTACCTGGTCAACAACGGATGGACGCTCACCTACGAAATCATTTTCTACGGCTTGTGGGCGCTGGTCGCATTGCCGACCGCCAGGCCAAGGAACGCCTATCTCGCGTGCCTGGTATTGGCCGCGGCATCGTTCATTGGATTGCTTTCCGGCCTCGACTACAAGGTCATGAATTTTTCATTGTTCCTGGAGTTCGCATTCGGCGTGACCATTGGCGTGGCGTTCAAGAAAGGGCTGATCCGGCAGAGCGCGCCGGTGTCCATCGTCCTGATGGCCGCCGGGGCATTTCTTGCGCACCTGGCCATTTCGGAAGGCCTTGGCAGCAGCGAACTCCGGGGATTTGCGCTGGCAATTCCCTCCGCAATGATTTTCTTCGGGTTGATATCGCTCGGGGCGTTCTGGGCCAGGCTGCGCGTGATCCTGGCCATCGGGGACAGCTCCTATTCGCTGTACCTGTTCCACCCGTTCATCCTGGTTGCCATCCCTCTCACGATCAAACTGCTGGGCTTCACCTCGGTGCCTCAGATCCTCGCCATTTCCGTTGCGATCTGTATCGCGTCGATCTGGGCGTCGCACATGGTCTACCGCTTCGTGGAGTTCCCGCTCACGCAGATGATGCGGGGAATGATCAAGTCCGCGAAATCCTTCAGCGCGGCCAGGGCGAGGTGACGGCGCCGCGCGCGACGTGACGAGGGTTCAGCAGCCGAGCAGCTCGGCCAGCTGCCTGATGTCGCGCGCGTGCAGATTGTTGTCCGGATTCGGCGAAACGTCCTTCGGCTGGGCGCGGCCGAATTCATGGGGCCGCTCGATGTAGGCGGTCTTGAGGCCGCAGGTGCGCGCCGCCGCCAGGTCGTCGTGGTGCGCCGCGGCGAGCATCACCTGCCCCGGCGTCGCATCGAACACGCCCGCCACGCCGAGGTAGGTGCGCGGATCGGGCTTGTAGGCCTTGAACACCTCGGCCGACAGCACGCAGTCCCAGGGCAGGCCGGCGCGCTTGGCCATTTCGGTCAAAAGGCCGATGTTGCCGTTGGAGAGCGTGCAGATGGTGAATTTCTTCTTGAGGCGCGTGAGCCCCTCCACCGCGTCTGGCCACGCGGGCAGGCGGTGCCAGGCGCGGCTCAGGTCGCGCTTGGCGGCGCCGTCGAGCCGGTCGGCCAGGCTGAAGTCGTGCAGCACCTGTTCGAGCATGCTCAGGTGCAGCTCGTCGAGCAGCGTGAAGCCGCCCTCGCCCGCCGCGATGCGCTCCATCACGGACTTCATGGCGGGCTGGTAGCCCGCGCGCCAGGCCAGCGCAAAGGCGGCGCCGTCGACACCGGGTAACACGCGCTCGGCCTCGGCCGCGATGCCGCTGTGCCAATCGACCACGGTGCCGAAAACGTCGAAGGCAATGACCTTCAGGTCACTGGCGTCGAAATCCGCACGCATGACCGGCTCAGCGCGAGAGCTGGCTCGCGGCGCGCGCGAGCTGCTCGATGCGCGCCCAGTCGCCGTTGCGGATGGCGTCGGCCGGCACGATCCACGAGCCGCCCACGCAGGCCACGTTCGAGAGCGCCAGGAACTCGGCTGCGTTGTCGGCATGGATGCCGCCGGTCGGGCAGAAGCTCACGTCGCCGAACGGGCCCTGCCACGCCTTCAGCATGGGAATGCCGCCCGCCTGCAGCGCGGGAAAGAACTTGAGCTCGGTGTAGCCGTCTTCCTGCGCCGTCATGATCTCGCTGCCGGTGGCCACGCCGGGCAAAAGCGGCAGGCCGAGGTCGTGGCAGGCCTTGCCCACTGCGCGTGTATAGCCCGGGCTCACGCCGAACTTCGCGCCGGCCAGCGCCGAGGCCTGCGCATCGGCCGCGCTGCGGATGGTGCCCGCGCCGGCCACGGCCTCGGGCACGTCCCTGGCAATGGCCTCGATGCATTCGAGCGCCTGCGGCGTGCGCAAGGTGACCTCGAGCATGCGGATGCCGCCGGCCACCAGCGCGCGCGCCAGGGGAATGGCATGTTTCACGTCGTGCAGCACGATCACCGGAATGACCGGTGCATCGCGCATGACCTCGAGTGCGGTGAGTTTGTCTGTCATTTCATTGCTCCAATGTTCACAGCCACGAGCATGCGCCTTCTTCCGCCGTCAGCGCATTGCGCCGCATGCCAGCGAACAGCTCGCGGCCCAGGCCGTGGCTGTCTGCGATGCGCTGGGCCTCGGGCAGCTTGGCGATCTCGCGTTCGGCCCATTCGTCGTCGGGCACCAGCACCGCCAGTGTGCCCGCGACGGCGTCCAGGCGCACGACGTCGCCGTCGCGCACCTTGGCGAGCGGGCCGCCCGCGGCGGCTTCCGGCGAAACGTGGATGGCCGCGGGCACCTTGCCCGAGGCGCCGCTCATGCGGCCGTCGGTGACCAGCGCCACGCGAAAGCCCTTGCCCTGCAGCACCGACAGCGGCGGCGTGAGCTTGTGCAGCTCGGGCATGCCGTTGGCCTGCGGCCCCTGCCAGCGCACCACGCAGACCACGTCGCGCTCCAGCTCGCCGGCGGTGAAGGCCTGGTGCAGCGCAGCCTGCGAATCGAAGACGCGCGCCGGCGCCTCGATCACGTGGCGGTCGTCGGGCACCGAGGACACCTTGATCACGCTGCGCCCCAGGTTGCCGTTGAGCAGCTTCAGGCCGCCGGTGGCGCTGAAGGGGTTCTCCACGGGCCGCGCGACGGCTTCGTCCTTGGAAGGCGCGGCGGAGGTCCAGGCCAGGCGCTTGTCCTGCGCAAGGGAGGGGATGTTCGCGAACTCGCGGATGCCGCCGGCACGCACCGTGAGCACGTCGGCGTGCATCAGGCCGGCGTCGAGCAGCTCGCCGATCACGAAGCCCGGGCCGCCCGCGGCCTGGAACGCGTTCACGTCGGCGCTGCCGTTGGGATAGACGCGCGTCAGCAGCGGGATCACGTCGGAGAGCCGGGAGAAATCGTCCCAGTCGATCACGATGCCGGCCGAGCGCGCCACGGCCACCCAGTGGATCAGGTGATTGGTGGAGCCGCCGGTGGCCAGCAGCGCCACCATGGCATTGACGATGCAGCGCTCGTCGACCATTTCGCCGATCGGGGGGCAACTGAATTTCGCCTCGCCCGCGCGGCCCAGCACGGTGCGCACGGCCTCGCGCGTGAGCGTCTCGCGCATGGCGTCGCCGGGCTGGATGAAGGCGGTGCCGGGCACGTGCAGGCCCATGGCCTCGAGCAGCATCTGGTTGCTGTTGGCGGTGCCGTAGAAGGTGCAGGTGCCCATGGTGTGGTAGGCGGCCATCTCGGCGTCGAGCAGGCCCTGCCGGCCGACCAGGCCCTGCGCCGCCTGCTCGCGCACCTTCGACTTTTCGTTATTCGACAGGCCCGAGGGCATGGGGCCGGCGGGCACGAACACCGTGGGCAGGTGGCCGAAGTGCAGCGCGCCGATCAAAAGGCCCGGCACGATCTTGTCGCACACGCCCAGCAGCAGCGCGCCGTCGAACATGTCGTGCGTGAGCGCGATCGCAGTGCCCATGGCGATCACGTCGCGGCTGAACAGGCTCAGCTCCATGCCGGGCGTGCCCTGGGTCACGCCGTCGCACATGGCGGGCACGCCGCCGGCCACCTGAGCGGTGGCGCCGAGGCTGCGCGCCTCCTGCTTGATGATGTCGGGGTAGCCCTGGTACGGCGCGTGGGCCGAGAGCATGTCGTTGTAGGCGGTGACGATGCCGATGTTGGGCGCGCGCTCCGTCACCACCTTGAACTTGTCGTTGGCCGGGATGCCGGCCACGGCGTGCGCGACGTTGGCGCAGCCCATGCGGTCGGAACCCCTGTCGCGGTTGCGGATTTCCGCGAGCCGCTGGAGGTATGCGCTGCGCGGCCCCTGGCTGCGCTCGCGAATGCGATCGGTAACGTCAAGGACGGTGGGATGTGTGCTCATGGGGATGGTTTCGGTCGCGCTGCCGGCCTCTGGCCACTGTCGCTTTTGCGACCTTCGACGTGGAAGTCAATGGTACCAAGACCCCGCGGCCGAGGCCGATGGAAATCCGCACCCCGGCAATACGGATTGGCGGGCCGCAAGGGCCCGCGGCTGGCTCAGTCGACCAGCTTGACTTCGACGCGCCGCGCCTGGGCGTCGTTGCCCGAACCCGCGGTGATGGCGGGCCGCTGCAGGTCGACCTTGCCGGCCGGCACGCCCAGGCCCACCAGCACGTCACGGACTGTTTCAGCGCGTTTCTTCGCGAGCTGCTCGTTGATGGCCGCGTCGCCGGTGGTGTCATGGAAGCCCGAGACCACGGCCTTGCGGCCGCTCTCCACGCCCTTGATGACGGCGGCCAGCGCCTCGGCCGCGCCGGGCGCCAGGTCGGCGCTGCCGGTGGCGAAGTAGAAATTCACCACGCCGTCGGCCACGCGGATGCTGGCCCCGTCGGGAATGACGACCGTCACCGTCTCGGTCACCTCCGCCACCGTGGTGTGGGTGGCCGGCCCTGCGGCCGCCGCAGCCACGGCGACGGCAGGCATGGCAGCCGGCGCCGCGCCATGGTTCTTGTGCCAGAGCACGATGCCCAGCACGAAGAAAATCACCAGCGCGATCAGTGCCAGGAGAAATCCGAGGATGAAGTTTTGCTGGCTGTCGTCGTCGCTCATGAGGGGTCGTACTCCGTAAGAAGAAAGAGGCCGGTAAATAATGGTGCGGTGAACCATGATCGCGAAATTGTAGGCGGCGGCCCCTCCGGCCCCGCACCCGATCCCGGACCGCCGGGCCTGGACCCGATGCCCAGGCCGCTGCGCGACCCGCAGCCCATGCTCGAACAGGCCATTGCCGACTGGGGCGGGCGCGACGACCTGTGGCTCTTCGGCTACGGCTCGCTGATCTGGCGGCCCGAATTCGATTTTGCGGAGCGCCGCCCGGCCTCGGTGCACGGCTGGCATCGCGCGCTCAAGATGTGGAGCCGCATCAACCGCGGCAGCGTGCAGACGCCCGGCCTCGTCTTCGGCCTGCTGTCGGGCGGCAGCTGCCGCGGCATGGTGTTCCGCGTGCCGTCGGCCCACGGGCTCGACACGCTGCGCAGGCTCTGGCTGCGCGAAATGCCCACCGGCGTGTACGACCCGCGGTGGCTCAAGTGCAACACGCCCGAAGGCCCGGTGCGCGCGCTGGCCTTCACGCTCTCCAGGCGCAGCCCCAACTTCACCGGCGAGCTCAGCGACGAGCGCTACCGCCACATCTTCACGCATGCCGTGGGCCGCTACGGCAGCTCGCTCGACTACGCGCGCCAGACCCTGCTGGAGCTGCGCCGCCATTCGATCCACGATGCGGCGCTGGCGCGGCTGGTCGCGCTGGCGCACGAGCGGCAGGAGGAACAGGAGCGCCAGGCACAGGCCGAGGCGGCGGCCGATTGCGGGACGCCGCAGCCTCCGGTATATGTTCCAGGGTCTCCGGACAAAAATTCTTCGTCCCCCCTTCCCCAACAATCCTCCGGACCGTCCAAGGAAAATCCATGAACCATCGCCTTCTCGCCGCCACCGGCACCGCCCTTCTCGCCAGCGCCCTGCTTTCGGCCTGCGGCAGCATGATGGGCGGCAAGCCGAGCGCGGCTGCCGAACTGATGCCCACCGCCGCGATCTCGCCCAACCCCACGCGGGGCACGGTGATCTTCACCGCGCTGGACCATGGCGTGCGCGTGGCCGGCGAGGTGCGCGGCCTGGCGCCGGGCAGCGAGCACGGTTTCCACATCCACGAAAAGGGCGACTGCGGCGACAACGGCAACGCCTCGGGCGGCCACTTCAACCCGGCCGGCGGCACGCACGGCAAGTTCAGCGCGCCGGGCAGCCATGCCGGCGAACTGCCGAGCCTGGTGGCCGACGGCAGCGGCGTGGCCCGCTTCAGCGTCGACGTCCACTCGATCTCGCTGACCGAAGGCACTGCCAACAACGTGGTGGGCCGCGCGCTCGTGGTGCACCGCGACCGCGACGACTTCACCACCCAGCCGGCCGGCAACTCCGGCCCGCGCACCGCCTGCGCGGTGATCGCGCGGCGCTGACCGGCTAGCCCGGCAGGCGCGCCAGCCAGAGCGCCTCGGCAGCGGCCAGCGCCTCGGGCGTATCGATGTCGGTCACGATGCCGACGTCGTCCACCACGAGGTCAGCCACCGCATCGATGGCGCGCATCGCCTTCAGGATGGAGGAGGCGCCCAGCGGTCCCTGGAGCGCCGCGAGCTGGGCACCGCAGCCGGCCGAGAAGCCGACCGGGTGGCCGCGCTCGCCCCTGTATTGCGGCTGCACCGCGCGCACCCGGCCGGCCAGCGCGCCGGCCACGGCCCGCAGCGTCTCGGGGCGCACCAGCGGCAGGTCGCCCGGAAGAATGAGCCAGCCGGCGGCATCCGGCGTGGCGCGCACCGCGGCGGCAATCGAGTCGCCCATGCCCGGGTGGCCCGCGTCTTCGAGCCGCCACGGCAGGCCGCTCGCGCGCACCGCGTCCAGCGTGCGTTCGAGCAGCGGCTTGCCCGCCAGCAGCGCCTGCAGCTTGGGGCCCGTGCCGCCGGCCGCAATGAAGCGCTCGCCGCGGCCCGAGGCCAGCACGATCACGCACGGGGAATTCGCCTTTGTCGCCATGCGCCGAGTATGTGCGCGGAATGCCCCGCGGTGCCTTGCGGCGGCAGCGCATGCGCAACAATGCCGGCATGAGTTCTTCCTCTTCCCCTCCTACCAGCGAAGCGCTGGCCGCGCTGCGCAAGAGCTACGAGCGCGCCGAACTCGGCGAAACCCACAGCGCCGACGATCCATTCAAGCAGTTCGAGCGCTGGCTCGGCGAGGCCATCGACGCGCAGGTGCCCGAGCCCAACGCGATGACGCTGTGCACCGTGGGCGGCGACCTGCGGCCCTCGAGCCGCATCGTGCTCATCAAGGGCTATGACGCGCGCGGCATCGTCTGGTACACCAACTACGAAAGCCGCAAGGGCCGCGAGCTTTCGGGCAACCCGTACGCGGCCCTGCAGTTCCACTGGGTCGAGCTCGAACGCGTGGTGCGCATCGAGGGCCGCGTGGAAAAGGCGAGCGCGCAGGAGAGCGACGCCTACTTTGCGAGCCGCCCGCTCGATTCGCGCATCGGCGCCTGGGCCAGCCCGCAGAGCGAGGTGATCAGCGGCCGCGACGTGCTGGTCAAGAACGCGGCCGTGGCCGCCGCCAGGCACCTGCTGTCGCCGCCGCGCCCGCCGCACTGGGGCGGCTACCGCCTGGTGCCGGACCGCTGGGAATTCTGGCAGGGCCGCAAGAGCCGCCTGCACGACCGGCTGCGCTACCGGCTCGAAGGCGCCGACTGGGTGCGCGAGCGGCTGGCGCCCTGAGCCTGGTCAAGCCTCGCAGGGCGCGACCTTGAACTCGACGCGCCGGTCGAGTGCATCGCTCGCGTCGTCGGCGCCCGTGCCCACGATGTTCTCGCGGAACCCCATGCCGGACTCGCGCAGCTTCTTCGACAGCGGCGGCGCCTCGCCCACCAGCCGGGTCTTCACGCTGAGCGCGCGCTGCAGCGACAGGCGCTCGTTGACCGACTCCGAGCCGGTGCGGCTCGTGTGGCCGGTGACCACCACGCAGGAATCGATCTGCGCCGCCTGGCGCGCGATCTGCCGCAGCCACATCGGATAGGCGGCGCTGATCTTCGGGTCGGCCAGGAAATCGGTCGAGCCGGGCTTGAACAGGAACTTCACGCTCAGGTTGTTGGTTTCGAGCCCGAGCCGCGCCAGGGTGCCGAAGGTCTTCTCCGCATCGGCCGTCCGGCCGAGGCTGGCCTGCGTGAGATACAGGCCGCTGTAGATGCGCAGCTGCTGGCCGTCGGGCCGGCGCGACGCCGCCTCGTAGCGGCTGAGCGCCTCGCTCATGCGGCCGGCCTCGTAGGCGGCGGTGGCTTCCTGCAGCACGGTCGACGTGGGCAGGCGCTCCAGGTAGAGCGCATCGGCGGCTTGCCCGGGCTGCGTTTCGGCGGTGCGGATGTAGCCTTCCACGCCCCGGTCCTTGCCGTTCACCGGGCTGTCGCGGAAGAAGGCCGTGGGCCGCGTGTCGAGCGTTGCGTCGCTGATGCGCGCCACCGACTGCGCGATGACCATGCCGCTCTTGATCTCGGTCAGCGCCAGGTTCAGACGGTAGCGCCCATCGGCCGAATCCTTGTCGCGCACCAGCGTGCCGTTGAGTACGTACTGCGCGCGCTCGATCTCGGCGTTGTTGAAGGGCGTGACGGTGAACTGCCTGAACTGCGACTGCATGCGCTGCACGATGCGCTGCTCGGCCACGCGCGTGACCTCGGTCTGCTGGCCGCTCGCGCCCTCGAGCAGCGGGTCGATCACGATGCGGCTCTGCTTGATCGACGATTCCACCTTGGCCAGGAAGGCCGGCAGCTTCTGCGTCTGCGCGATCAGGTCGTCCACCGCCTGGTTGACGGCCTGCTCGAAAGGCATGGCATTGCCCGGCGCCGGCCGGTGCGCGCAGGCGGCGCAAAGCAGCGCGGCGCACGACAGCGCCAGTGCGCGCAAGGCCGTGCGGATCGGGTGGGTGGTCTTCGTCATCAGCATTGGCTCCTCAAGATCTTCATGTCTTCATCCGACAGCGGCTCGCCCACCGCTGCGCGCATGTTGATTTCGCTGCAGCGCCTGGAGGGCGGCGGCCTTTTCGGGGCCGGGGCCTTCTCCGCTTCCGCCGTCGGCGGCGCAGCCACGGCAACCGCCTGCGGCTTCGGCCTGGCGCTCGGCTTCGGAGCCGGGGCAGGCTTCGGCTCCACCGGGCTGGCCGCAGCCGGCGCCGGCTCGCGCGGCACGGCGGCTGAAAGGCAGGGCGTCCGGCACGGCTTCGTATCGGCGGCCGCCGGCATGGCGCCGCCGCACAGCGCGATCACCATCGCAATCGGCGCCATGGCGGAAAACGGCGAAGACCGCGGCGGGTAAATCATCAGCGGGCAAATGTAGAGCGAGAGGCGCCGCTCGCCATCTCGCCAAATGGCCACCCTGCCGAATGGCATAGGGCCCGTCAACGCTATGAGAGTCTCAAGGCAGCCACTGCACCAGCGTCATGACCAGGGTCAGCGTCGCGAGCGCGAGCACCGTCGACACCGCGACGCTGGCCGTGACCAGGTCTTCCGATGTGCGGTAGCGCTGCGAAAAGAGAAAGACGTTGGCGCCGATCGGCAGCGCCGCCGCCACCACCATCACGGTGAGCGGTATGCCGCGCACGCCCAGCAGCCAGCCGATGCCGGCCACCAGCAGCGGATGCAGCAGGTTCTTCACCAGCGCCTGCACCGTCGCTTCGCGCCAGTGCCGCCCGACGGGCGTCAGCGCGAGCGTGATGCCCACCATCACCAGCGCCACCGGACCGAAGGCCTGGCCGAGCAGCTGGATCGGCTTGTCGAGGAAATCGGGCATCGCAAGCCCGGTCTGCGCGAACAGCAGCCCCGCGATGATCGGCATCGGCACCGGGTGGATGATGGCGTTGCGCAGTGCGCGCAGCACGGTGCGCGCCATGGGGCGCTTCTCGTGGCCGTCCCGCTGCGCATGCTCGCGCGCCACCGCCAGTTCGAGCACGACCGTGGCGCTGGTCAGGAGCACCAGCGAGTGCAGCGAGATCAGCGTGAGCAGCACCACCATGCCTTGCTCGCCATAGGCCAGGCCGACCAGTACGATGCCGATCATCACCGTGTTGCTGTAGGTGTTGGCCAGCGCAATGACGGCTGCCGTGCGGTTGAAGCCGCGCAGCGCCAGCGTGCCCGCGAACAGCAGGCCCGAGGCGATGAAATACGCCGCCACCGGCTTCAGGCTCAGCTCCTGCACGTGCACCGTGCTCATCGCGCGGAAAAGCAGCGCCGGCGCAAGCAGCAGGAAGATCAGGTTGGAAAGGTCCTTGACGGCAGTGCCGCCGATCCAGCGGCGCCGGCCGGCCAGGTAGCCTGCCGCGATCAGGACGACGACCGGCAGCAGCGAAGAAATGACGAACGAATTCACCCGCCGAGGATAGCCTCAAGCCTGCAGGCAACGCCGGCGGGTTCGTTCAGAAGGTCACGCGCAGCCCGACCTTCAGCGAACGCCCCGGCAGCGGCGCGTTGGGGTACACCGTTGTCGTCAGGATCGAGGTCGGGCTGTAGGCCAGCTTGTTCGTGATGTTGTCGATGCGCGCATACCAGGTGAGGTTGGCGCGCTGCACCTTCATGCGGTAGGCGATCGAGGCATTCCAGAGCGTGTAGGCATCGGTCTCGCGCGCGCCCACGCTCGGCACGTGGCGCTGCGCGGCGTTGTAGTCGAAGCCGAAGCGTGCGCTCCAGGGGCCGTTGCCGTAGGCCAGGGTCGCGCCCGCGCGGAACGGCGCGATGCGCGGCAGCGGCTCGCCGGTGTCGAGGTTCTTGGCACGCACCACGTCGCCGCGCCATTCGAGGTCCAGCGTCGCGGCATCGGCCAGCCGCCCGAAACCGTCGGTGCCCAGGAGGCGCAGGTTGCCGCTCGCCTCGATGCCGGTGAAGCGCGCGCGCACGCCGCTGTAGAGGTACTCGGCCAGCGTGTCGGTGGCTTCGGGGTCGGTCACCACCTGGCCTTCTTCGTCGAGCGTGCGGCCCGATGCCGTCAGGCCGATGTAGTTGCGAAAGCGCGTGACGTAGGCGTTGACACGGGCCGTGTTGGCGCCCGACTTCCATTGCGCGCCGACGTCGAAGCCGACCGACTTTTCCTTGTCGAGGTCCGGGTTGCCGACCTCCCAGGCCGCCGTTGCCACGTGCGGGCCGTTGGCGAGCAGTTCGTAGTCCTTCGGTGCGCGCTCGGTGTAGGCCAGGTTCGAGGTGAGCTGCCACTGCGGCGCCAGGTTGACCAGCGCGCCCACGGCCGCGCTGTGCGGATTGAAGCTGCGTTCGCCGATGGCAAAGCGCGTCACGGTCGGATCGTCGGGATAGCCGAGCGACCTGACGCGGACCTTCTCGGTGCGCGCGCCAAAGCTCAGCCGGCCCCAGGAGGTGCCGAGTTCCTCGTACAGGAACAGCGCATTCGAGCGCGTGCGGCTGTGCGGCGCAAAGGCTTCCGCGCCGTCCGCGGCAAAGCGGTTGCTCTCGCTGCTGAAACCGACCAGGCCCTCGAAGTTGCCGATCTTCTGGTGGCGCGCCTCGATGCGCAGGTCGTTGCTCAGGTTCGAGAAGGTGGTGCCGGCCTCGCCGCCTTCGTACTCGGTGTGGCGGTAGTTGGTGTGGCTGGCCTTGGCGTGGATGCTGCTGATGAAGCCGCCCGGGCGCCACTCGCCTTCGATGGCCTGGCGGTCGGACTTCATGCCGATGGTCACGTCGTCCTCGGCCACGGTGCCGTAGGTGCTGCGGTAGGTGCTGGCCGAGGCGCCGATCCAGCCCTGGTCGAAGAACAGCGTGCCGCCCACCGCGCCGCCATGCGCCTCGTTGGCCGAATTGCAGATCTTGCGAGCGAGCCAGGGCCGGCCGGGCTTGCTGCATTCCAGGTCGATGGGCACCGAGACATCCTTGGAGTCGCGGTTGAACGCATCGACGTGCAGCGCGAAGCGGTCGTTGCCGCCTTCGAGCACCACGCCGCCGTTCTTTTCCTTGTTGCCGGTGGAAAAGCCCAGGTCGGCACGGCCGCCGAAGCCGTTGATCGGCTCGCTCGGAATGCGGTTGTCGATCACGTTGACCACGCCGCCCACCGCGCTGCCGCCGTACTGCAGCGCCGACGGGCCGCGCAGCACCTCGACGCGTTCGGTGACCAGCGCGTCCATCGGCACCGCATGGTCGTAGCTCAGCGACGAGGCGTCGGGCGCGCCGCCGCCGTTCTGCAGGATGCGGATGCGGTCGCCATCCAGTCCGCGGATGATCGGCCGGCTGGCATTGGGGCCGAAGTAGCTGCTGCTCACGCCGGGCAGGTTGTCGAGCGTTTGGCCGAGCGTCGATTCGGAGCGCATCAGGAGCCTGTCGCCCGAGAGCGTGGTGGTGGGTGCGATCAGTTCGCTCGCGCCCAGCGGATTGCCGGTGACGGCGATCTCCGGCAGGGCCGGCGGGGCCGCTTCGGCGGGCTGCGCCTGGAGCGCGGGTTGAGGCTGGGCCTGGGCCATGGCTGCGAAGGAGGCCAGCGAAAGAACGGCAGCGCCGATGGCGTTGCGACGGAAATTGGGAATCATGATGAACACTCGTTGAACCAAGGGGCGATCGCCGCCATCCGCAAGGCGCGGATGAGCAACCGGAACACAGGGGGGATTCAGCGAGTGGAAGGCGGGCCGCGCGCGTCGAACAGCGCAACCCAGCGGGCGATGGCCTCGCCCTGCAGGTAGGCAAAGGTGGCCGAGGGCAGCAGCACCGGCAGCACCACCATCGGCACGCCGGGTGCGCCCGAACCATGCGAGAGCTGGTCGTAGAGCCGGCATTCGGCGTCGGAGTGGTCGCCGAACAGGTCGCCGATGCCGTGGGCGTGCGCCGCATGCTCATGCGCGCCCGCCGGGTGCGCCGCCAAAGCGGCCGCGTGGACCTGCGCCAGCCCGGGCACGTGCAGCGTCCGGTGCACCAGCCCCAGCGTGCCCGCGAACCACAGCGCCACCATCAGCGCGACGGCGATCGCGCGGGTCGACAGGATCGACCGGTTCGGAGCGGGGTTGGCGAGGTGCACGGAACGCTGGGCCTGAAAGAGAACGGTCAGGCCTTGACGCGCGATGCGAAGGTCTTCTGGAACTTCTCGACCTTGGGCCCGACCACGAAGGCGCAGTAGCCCTGGTTCGGGTTGTTGAGGAAGTAGTCCTGGTGGTAGGCCTCGGCCGCCGAATAGTTGGCAAGCGGCGCCACCTCGGTCACGATGGGCGCGCTGTAGGTCTTGCTTGCCTCGATCTCGCGGATGACCTCGTCGGCCACCTGCTTTTGCGCATCGCCCGTGACATAGATGCCGCTGCGGTACTGCGTGCCCACGTCGTTGCCCTGGCGGTTCAGGCTCGTGGGGTCGTGCACCACGAAGAAGATCTCGAGAATCTCGCGCAGGCTGATGGCCGCGGGGTCGAATTCCACCTTCACCACCTCCGCATGGCCGGTGCGGCCGGTGCAGACCTGCTCGTAGCTCGGGTTGACGACCTGGCCGTTGCAATAGCCCGATTCGACGTCCACCACGCCCTGCACTCGGTCGAACACGGCCTCGGTGCACCAGAAGCAGCCTCCGCCGAGCACGATGGTTTCAGTGGGCGACGATGAAGAGGACATGGCTGCTCCGGCAGGTGGGGAAAAAGCGAACCCGATATTGTCGCGGCTTGACGGGCCGGATGCTGGTCCCTATATTACTAACCCGCGAGTCATTAAAATCATGCCGACCCCCCGATTCTTTGCCGACAAGATCTGCCCGGTGCGCGCCAAGCGCGAGCGCCGCAAGGAGGCGCGTCCGGGCGAACTGCTGGCGGCGGCGCTCGACCTGTTCGTCGAAAAAGGCTTTGCCGCCACCCGCGCCGAGGAAGTGGCGGCGCGCGCGGGCGTCTCCAAGGGCACCCTCTTTCTTTACTTCCCGAGCAAGGAAGAGCTCTTCAAGGCCGTGGTGGTCGAGAACCTCGGCGGCCGGTTCGCCGAGTGGAACGACGAGTTCGAGGCCTTCGAGGGCACCACGGCCGACATGCTGCGCTACTGCATGCGCGTCTGGTGGGAGCGCGTGGGCATGACCAAGGCCTCGGGCCTGACCAAGCTCATGATGAGCGAAGGCGCCAATTTTCCCGAGCTGGCCGAGTTCTACCGCAAGGAGGTGGTGCGCCCGGGCCATGCGCTGCTGCGGCGCATCCTGCAGCGCGGCATCGACCGTGGCGAATTCGCGCCGGTCGACATCGACCACGCGATCTACGCGGTGGTGGCGCCCATGATCTTCCTGATGCTGTGGAAGCATTCGGCCATGGTCTGCGTCGACGCGGACACCTCGCTCGACCCCGAAAAATACCTCGCCACGCAGGCCGAGACCGTGCTTTACGGCCTCACCCGGCAGCCCGGAGCCGCCGCATGACGCGCAAATGCATCGCCGGCCAGCCGCGCGCCCGCGCCGCGCAACCTAAAATTGAAGGTTTGTCCTGAGCCCCACAAGGAAAAGCCTCCCATGAACCCCACCCCCTCCCTCGAGCGCCTGCGCTTCAACATGATCGAACAGCAGATCCGGCCCTGGGATGTGCTCGATCTGGAAATCCTCGACCTGCTGGCCGCCATCCGGCGCGAAGACTACGTGCCGCCCGCCCACCGCGCGCTGGCCTTCTTCGACATGGAACTCCCGCTGGGCGACGGCTCGGTTCCCGGCCAGGTGATGCTCTCGCCCAAGGTCGAGGCGCGCATCCTGCAGGACCTGCATGTGCAAAAGCACGAATCGGTGCTCGAGATCGGCACCGGATCGGGCTTCATGGCCGCCCTGCTCGCCCATCGCGCGGCCCAGGTGTTGTCCCTCGAGATCGATCCCGCGCTGGCCGCCCGCGCCGCCGAGACGCTGCGCCAGAACGGCGTGGCCAATGTCGAGGTGCGCAACGCCGACGGCGCCGTGCCGCTGCCGAGCGGCCCGAGCTTCGACGTGATCGTGCTCAGCGGCTCGGTGGCGCGCATTCCGCAGAACCTGCTCGGCTCGCTCAAGGTGGGCGGCCGCCTTGCCGCCATCGTGGGCGAGGAGCCGATGATGCGCGCCCACTTCGTCACCCGCAGCAGCGAAAGCAAGTGGGACACCATCCAGCCCTGGGACACCGTGGCGCCGCGGCTGCTCAATTTCCCCGAGCCCTCGCGCTTCTCGTTCTGAGCGGGCATCACCCAATGATCGACCAAGTCCGCCCCGCCGATCTTGCCGCCTGGTTTGCGCAGCATCCCGAGGCGCCGCCCGTGCTGCTCGACGTGCGCGAGCCCTGGGAGCTACAGACGGCCAGCGTTGCGCCGCAGGGCTTCACGCTCGTGGCCATCCCGATGAACGAGATTCCGGCGCGGCTTGCCGAGCTCGACGAGGGCCAGCGCATCGCGTGCCTCTGCCACCACGGTGCGCGCAGCCAGCGCGTGGCGGCCTTCCTGAGCCAGAACGGCTTTGCCGAGCTCGCCAACGTGGCCGGCGGCATCGACGCCTGGTCCGCACAGCACGACCCCTCCGTGCCGCGCTACTGATTCTTTCTTCAAGGACGTTCAATGCCTTTCAGGCCCAGGCTTTTGCCTCTTTCCGCAGCGCTCGCAAGTCTCTTTGCCACCCTGCTCGCACTGCCGGCCCAAGGCCAGACACTGAACGAACTCTACGAATCCGCACGCGGCTTCGACGCCACCTACCAGGGCGCGCGGGCCCAGTACGACGCGAGCGTGGCGCGCGCCGCGCAGGCCAAGGCCGGCATCCTTCCAGCCGTGGGGCTCACGGCCGGCGCCACCCGCAACAACCTGGACATCGACACCCTCACGGGGCCCGGCCGCGGAACGACCACGCCGCGCGACTTCACCACGCAGAACATCGGCATCAACGCCACGCAGCCGCTGTACCGGCCCGCCAACTGGGCCACCTATGAGCAGGGCAAGCGCCAGGCCGAGATCGCGCAGTCGGTGCTCACCATTGCCGAGCAGGACCTGATCGTGCGCGTGAGCCAGGCCTACTTCGACGTGCTCGCGAGCCAGGACAGCCTGACGCTGGTGCGCGCGCAGAAGGTGGCGGTGGCCGAGCAGCTCGCGTCGGCCAAGCGCAACTTCGAGGTCGGCACCTCCACCATCACCGACACGCGCGAAGCCCAGGCCCGCTACGACCTGGTCATTGCGCAGGAGATCGCCGCCGAGAACGACCTGCAGGTCAAGAAGGTGGTGCTCGACCAGCTGGTCGGCCGCCCGGGCAGCGTGCCGGTGCCGCTGGCGCAGCCGGTGGTGCTGCCGACCGCCACGCCGGCCAACATCGAAGCCTGGGTGGCCCAGGCCGAGGAAGCGCACCCGGCGATCCGCCAGGCGCAGCTCGGGCTCGACGTGGCCGGGCTCGAAATCCGCAAGGCCGAAGCCGGCCACAAGCCCACGCTCGACGCCAACCTGGGCTACAACGTCACGCGCAATCCGCAGGGCACCAGCACCAGCACCGTGGGCACGCGCATCGATGCCGCCTCGGTCGGCGTGGTGTTCAACCTGCCGCTCTTCGCGGGCTTTGCCACCGAGAACCGCATCAAGGAAACGCTGGCCCTCGAGGACCAGTCGCGCAGCGTGCTCGAAGGCACCCGCCGCAGCGTCGCGCAGGCCACGCGCGCGGCCTACCTCGGGCTGGTGTCCGGTGCGGGCCAGGTCAAGGCGCTCGAGGCGGCCGAGGCATCGAGCCAGAGCGCGCTCGACGCCAACCGGCTCGGCTACCAGGTGGGCGTGCGCATCAACATCGACGTGCTCAATTCGCAGAGCCAGCTCTACCAGACCAAGCGCGATCTCGCGCAGGCGCGCTACAACGTGCTGCTGGGCAACCTGAAGCTGCGCCAGGCCAACGGCACGCTGACGGTCGACGACATGAACGCGATCAACGCGACGCTGGCAAAGAACGGCAGCACGGCGGCAACGCCTGCGCCCGGCGAACGGCCGCAGGCCGCGCCTTCGGTGCCCGTGACGCCGCCGCCCATTCCCGTGGTGCCGCCGGTGCCGGTGCAGCCGTTCAATCCGCCGGCGCCGACGATGCCTTCGGCACCGCCGCCGCCGGTCATCCTGAACCCGTCGGTGCGCTGAGGAATCAACCCGCAGCTACTCGAGCGTGGGTTCCGCCCGCGCATCCTCGAGCGGCGCGGCTTCGGTCGGCACCGGGTCGGCAGCCTGCGCAATGGCCAGCACCGCGGCCGCGGTGCGTTCGGCCGCGCCGCGGTTCGATGACGAGAAAGCCAGCGCGGCCTCGGCCATGGCGGCGCGCCGCTCGGGGTTCTCGACCAGCTTGAGCGCCGCGGTGACCGCCTGCTCCATGTTCTCGACGCGCAGCGAGGCACCGGCCGCCAGCGAGAGCTGCGCCGCTTCGGCAAAGTTGAAGGTCGAGGGCCCCATGACCACCGGGCAGCCGCAGGCGGCCGGCTCGATGAGGTTCTGCCCGCCCAGCGGTTCGAAGCTCCCGCCGAGCAGCGCGACGTCGGCCAGGCCGTAGTACAGCGCCATTTCGCCGAGCGAATCGCCCAGCCAGATCTCGGCATCGGACGGCTCGCCCGCGGCGCTGCGGCGCGCCACGGCAAAGCCTTCGGCCTCGATCAGCGCAGCCACTTCGTCGAAGCGCTGCGGATGGCGCGGCACGATCATCCACTGCACGTCGTGCACGCGCTTGGCAATGGAGCGGATGGCGCCCTGCTCGGGCGGCACGGGCGACGTGGCGCCGAAGCGCCTGAGCACGTCGAGCAGCATGCGCTCCTCGCCGTCGCGCGAACTCGCGAGCACCACCATCGGCTTGGGCAGCCGCTCGCGCAGCGTCGCGGCCGCGGCCAGCTGGCGCGCATCGGGCGAGGCGTCGAACTTGAGGTTGCCGTGGATGCCGGCCACCTTGGCGCCCAGCGACACCAGCCGGTGCGCGTCGGCCTCGGTCTGGGCCCACACGGCGGCCAGCGCCGAGTACGCGGGCCGCGCGAGCCAGCCGAGGCGTTCGGCCGCGGCCAGCGATTTCTCGTTGAGCCGCGCATTGGCCAGCACCAGCGGAATGCGGCGCTCGGCGCAGGCGGCGGCCATCTCGGGCCAGACCTCGGTTTCCATCAGCACGCCGATGCGCGGCTGGAAGCGGTCGAGAAAGCGCTGCACCGCGCCCGGCATGTCCCAGGGCTGCCAGACCTGCGTGTCGCCGGGTTCGAGCAGCTTGGCGCCCTCTTCGCGGCCGGTGGCAGTGCCGTGCGTGAGCAGGATCGGTATGCCCGGGTACTGCCTGCGCAGCTCCGCGATCAGGATGGCGGCGGCGCGCGTTTCGCCGAGCGAGACCGCATGCACCCAGCACTGGCCCTCGCCGGTGGTTGCATCGTCGTAGTGGCCGAAGCGCTCCTCCACGGCCACGCCGTAGCCGGGCTCGGCCTCGGCCCTGCGCCGCAGCTTGCGGCGAACCAGCGGTTGCACAGCGGTGGTGAAGGCGCCGTAGAGGCGCAGCAGCGGCGAACGCACGGTGCTCAGTGCGACGCTTCGGCCAGCGTCGCGTCGGCCTTCACGGTCTTGAGGAGCGCGAGCATCTCGGCCTCGATGCGCTTGAGGGCCGCATCGGTCTGGCCTTCGAAGCGCAGCACCAGCACCGGCGTGGTGTTGGACGCGCGAATGAGCCCGAAGCCATCGGGCCAGTCGACGCGCAGGCCGTCGATGGTCGAGACCACCGCGGGGGCCGCGAAGCTCGCGCCCGCGACGAGCTTGTCGACCACCGCGTGCGGTTCGCCCTCGGCGCACTTCACGTTGAGCTCGGGCGTCGAGAAGCTCGTGGGCAGCGCGTTGAGCGTGTCGCTCGCATTGGGCGTCTTGCTCAGGATCTCGAGCAGGCGGCAGCCCGCGTAGGTGCCGTCGTCGAAGCCGAACCAGCGCTCCTTGAAGAAGATGTGGCCGCTCATCTCGCCGCCCAGCGGCGAATCGATTTCCTTCATCTTGGCCTTGATCAGCGAATGGCCGGTCTTGAAGATCATCGGCTTGCCGCCCGCGGCCTCGATGGCCGGCGCCAGGCGCTGCGAGCACTTCACGTCGTACACGATGGTGCCGCCCGGCACGCGCGAGAGCACGTCCTGCGCAAAGAGCTGCATCTGGCGGTCGGGGAAGATGTTCTGGCCGTCCTTGGTGACGATGCCCAGCCGGTCGCCGTCGCCGTCGAAGGCCAGACCCAGTTCGGCGCCGCCCGAGGCCAGCGCGGCCATCAGGTCCTTGAGGTTCTCGGGCTTGCTCGGATCGGGGTGGTGGTTGGGAAAGTTGCCGTCGACCTCGCTGAAGAGCTCGGTCACTTCGCAGCCGATGGCGCGGAAGATGGCCGGTGCCGAGGCGCCCGCAATGCCGTTGCCGGAATCGACCACGATCTTCAGCGGACGGGCCAGCTGGATGTCGCCGACGATGCGCTTCGTGTAGGCGTCGGTCACGTCGACCTTGCGCACGCTGCCGCCGGGGGCGAGCCTGGCGCTGCCTTCTTCCATCACCTTGCGCAGGCCCTGGATCTCGTCGCCGTAGATGGCGCGTCCGGCCAGCACCATCTTGAAGCCGTTGTAGTCCTTCGGGTTGTGGCTGCCCGTGACCTGGATGCCGCTCGTGCACAGCGTGTGGGCCGCAAAGTAGAGCATCGGCGTGGTCACCGCGCCCACGTCGATCACCTCGATGCCGCTGGCCACCAGGCCGCTGATCAGTGCCTTGGCGAGCGCGGGCCCCGAGAGGCGGCCGTCGCGGCCCACGGCCACGGTCTTTTCACCGGCGGCGCGGGCGGCGCTGCCGAAGGCCCGGCCGAGCGCTTCCGCGACCTCGGCATCGAGCGTGACGGGCACCACGCCTCGGATGTCGTAGGCCTTGAAAATCGACGCACTGAGTTGCATGAAGAGGCATTCCCTGTAGGTTCTGGAGAACGGGCCATTGTAGGCAAGCGCCTGGGGGCCCACATGTCCGAAAACGGCCAGTTGAAACGAGTCGAAACCGTATCATTTGCCCATGCCTACCTCACATGCATCCACCGACGCACTCGAGAGCGACGCCTGCTACCTGGCGATGAAGACGCACGATGCGCGCTTCGACGGCTCCTTCTTCACCGCGGTGACCTCCACCGGCATCTACTGCCGGCCGGTCTGCCGCGTGAAGCTGCCGCGGCGCGAGAACTGCCGCTTCTTCCGCCACGCGGCGCAGGCCGAGGCCGAGGGCTTCCGCCCCTGCCTGCGCTGCCGGCCCGAGCTCGCGCCGCGGGCGGCGAGCTGGTCGACCGAAGATGCCTCGCGCATCCTCGCGCTGCAGGCCGCGCGGCTCATCGACGAGCCCGATGCCTGGTCCGAGGAGGGTCCGGGCGCGGCGCAGATCGCCGCGCGGCTCGGCGTGAGCGACCGCCACCTGCGGCGCATCTTCGAGGCGCAGTTCGGCGTCTCGCCGCTGCAATACCTGCAGACGCGCCGCCTGCTGGCCGCCAAGCAGCTGATCGCCGACACGCGCCTGCCGATGACGCAGGTGGCGCTGGCCAGCGGCTTTGCGAGCGTGCGCCGCTTCAACGCCGCGTTCCTGGAACACTACGGCCTCAACCCGAGCGCGCTGCGGCGTGCCGGCGGCGCCGAGGGCGGCGAGGGCAAGGCCATCGAGGTGCGGCTGGGCTTTCGGCCGCCCTATGACGTGGGCGCGATGCTCGGCTTCTTCGCGCGGCGCGCGCTGCGCGGTGTCGAGCTGGCGACCACGGCCGACGGCAAGGAACCCGCCAAGGGCAGCACGCCCACCTTCGTTCGCCTGGCCCGCACGCTGCGGGTGCAGCAGGGCGGACAGGTGCACGCCGGCTGGCTGCAGTTGCGCTTCGACATGGAGCGCGAGCAGATGCTGCTGTCGGTCAGCGACTCGCTCGCCGCGGTGCTGCCGATCGTGATCAGCCGCGCACGCGCCATGCTCGACCTCGATGCCGAGCCGATGGCCATCAACGCCGCGCTGCACGAGGCCTTTCCGCACGGCGATGGGCTGCGCGTGCCCGGCACGGTCGACGGCTTCGAGCTGGCGGTGCGCGCGGTGCTGGGCCAGCAGGTCACCGTAGCCGCGGCGCGCACGCTGGGCTCGCGGCTGGTGGAGGCTTTCGGCGAGCCCATCGCCACGCCGATCGAAGGCCTGAATCGCCTGTTTCCCACGCCCGCGGCACTGGCGGCCGCGAGCGGCGATGCACTCGGCAAGCTCGGCATCGTGCGCCAGCGCCAGGCCGCGCTGCAGGCCATCGCGCGCGAGGTCGCGGGCGGCGGGCTCGCGCTGCATGCGGGCGCCGACGTGCCTTCGACCATTGCCGCGCTGCAGGCGCTGCCCGGCATCGGCGCCTGGACCGCGCAGTACATCGCGATGCGCGCGCTGCGCTGGCCCGACGCCTTCCCCGCGGGCGACGTGGCGCTGCAGAAGGCACTGGGCGTGAGCACCGAGCGCGCGGCCAGCCAGGCGTCGCAGGCCTGGCGGCCCTGGCGCAGCTATGCGGTGCTGCGCGCCTGGCATGCGCCGGCGCCCTCCTCTCCCGCTGCCGCCACTGCAGCCCCGTCGGCGGCGGCAGCGCCTTTCAACAACCTCACTACGGCAGGCGCCTCCGCCTGAAATGCCATGAAGTTCAAGAGCAAAGTCATCTACACCTCGCACATCGACACGCCGCTCGGCGGCATCACGATGGCGGCCACCGACGAGGGCCTGGCAGGCGTCTGGTTCGACCAGCAGCGCCACTGGCCCGACACCACGGGCTGGCAGACCCAGGACGACCATCCCGCGCTGGTCGAGGCCGGCGCCCAGCTGCGCGACTACTTCGCGGGCAGGCGAGACAGCTTCGACGTGAAGCTCGACCTGTCGCACGGCACCGCGTTCCAGCAGAGCGTGTGGCAGGCGCTGCTCGCCATTCCGGCGGGCAAGACCATGACCTACGGCGCGCTGAGCGCGAACGTGGGCAACCCGGCCGCGGTGCGCGCGGTGGGCGCGGCCGTGGGGCGCAACCCGATCAGCGTGATCGTGCCCTGCCACCGCGTGCTGGGCGCCGACGGCTCGCTGACCGGTTACGCTGGCGGGCTCCACCGCAAGACCGCACTGCTGGAACTCGAAGCGAAATAGAGAGCACGCGCCCGCCCGAGGGCCGCGAAGACCCCATGAGCACGACAACAAAAGACAACAGCACCACCGCCCTTCCCTCGCCCAAGCCCAACAAGCCCTGGCTCATCGACCTCGTGCTGCTCGGCGCGCTCTGGGGGGCGTCCTTCCTTTTCATGCGCATCGGCGCGGCCGAGTTCGGCGCCTTGCCGGCGGCCGCGGTGCGCGTGGCGGTGGCCACGCTGTTCCTGCTGCCGCTCCTGTTCATGCGCGGCCACGGCGCCGCGCTGGCGCAGCACTGGAAGGCGTCGATGGCCATCGGCGTGCTGAATTCGGGCATTCCGTTCGCGCTGTTCTGCTTTGCGCTGCTGACCATCAACAGCGGCCTGGCGGCGGTGATCAATGCCACGGTGCCGATGTTCGGCGCGCTGGTGGCCTGGGCCTGGTTTCGCGACCGGCCCGATGGCTCGCGCATCGTGGGCCTGGTCATCGGCTTCGCGGGCGTCGCCATGCTGGCGAGCCGCAGCGCGGGCCTGCATGCCGACGCCAACGGCAACGCCGCGCTATGGGCCGTGCTCGCCTGCCTCGGCGCCTGCGCCAGCTACGGCGTGGCGGCCAGCGCCACGCGGCGCTACCTGGGCGGCGTGCCCGCGCTGGCCACCGCCACCGGCAGCCAGATCGGCGCCACGCTGTTCCTCGCGCTTCCGGCGCTGTGGTTCTGGCCCGCGCAGATGCCGAGCCTGCGCGCCTGGCTGGCATTGCTGGCGCTGGGCATCGCATGCACCGGCCTTGCGTACATCCTGTTCTTCCGGCTCATCGCCAATGCGGGACCGGCGCGCGCGCTCACGGTGACTTTCCTGGTGCCGGTGTTCGCGGTGTTCTACGGCGCCGTGTTCCTGGGCGAGAACATCACGCAATGGATGCTGATCTGCGCGGGCGTGATCGTCTGCGGCGTGGCGCTCTCCACCGGCATCGTGAAGCTGTGGCCGCGCGCGGGCGGCGCGGCCGCTACATCGCCCCCGCGACCACGTTGACCGACAGCGCGAGCACCAGCATGTTGAAGGCGAAGGCGAGCACGCTGTGCACCAGCGTGATGCGCCGCATCTCGCGCGAGGTGGCCTGCACGTCGGACACCTGCGTGGTCATGCCGACCACGTAGGCGTAGTAGAGAAAATCGAAATAGTCCGGCTCTTCCTTGCCCGGAAAATCCAGCCCGCCGTCGGGCGAGCCGTCGCGCTGGTCGATGTAGTAGCGGTGCGCGTAGTGAAAGGCGTAGATCGTGTGCATCATGAGCCACGAGCCCACCAGCGCCACCAGCCCCAGCGCGATGTGGCCTGCCCGCGCCGGCCCGCTCATCAGCTTGACCTGCTGCAGCAGCATCGCGATGGCCACCACGCTCGCCGCAATGACCACCAGCATCGACACCAGGATCACCACGTTGGGCTGGTCCAGCGACTGGGCGCGCTTGCGGGTCTGCGCCGCATCGAAGGTGTCGGCCAGCCACCACGTGAGCAGCAGGAACACCGCCGCGCTGGTGCACCAGCCCGCGAGCCCGCGCGCCATGGGGTCGAGCGGCCAAGGGACGGCCGCGACGGCGATGCCCGCCACGCCGGCATAGAGAAGACGCTGCGGCCCGGTGGTGGTGGACAGACTTTTTGGCATCTCCAAAGCTTACCTTGAGTACTTTTTGAGGTGTGCGAACGCCTGGGTCGCCATCGTCCTACACGCACAGCGGCAATCGGCGCATGGGCTTTGCGCAAGGGGGCTATTAACTTGGCGCTCATCAACAGGGAGCAACCGCCCGGAAGACTGGCGCGCACACAAATTGCGTGTCGATCCCGAGGCGTATTTTTTTGTCTTTTCCTCCTCCTCTTAAGGATCTCTCCATGCTGTTGCTCCGCTCCTGCCCGCTTGCCAGCTCTGCAAGGCTGACGAAGCTGGGCGCATTGGCTGGCGCCGGATTTCTCCTTGCTCCCGCACTGGCCTGGGCCGAGCCGTCGCCCGCGCTGGACCGTTTCAGCTTCTCGGCGGGGGCCTTCAGCGCCGATCCCAAATTCAACGCATCGGTCAGTTCGCCGTACGGCGCGCTGCGCACGCGCGACCTGGAGCCCGGCCGCGTGACCATGCCGCGCATCACGGCCGACCTGCTGATCGGCGACAGCCATGGCCTCTCGTTCGACTACTACCGCTACAAGCGCGACTACTTCGGCCAGGCCGCGGGCAGCGATTCCTTCGGCGGCTTCGGCACGTTCAGCGCGGTGGGCAATGCCAACATCAACGTGAAGCTCGACTTCGCCAAGCTCTCGTACAAGTGGTGGCTCGGCTCGGGCAACACGGTGTTCGGCCTGGGCGCCGGCGCCGCCTACTACAGCATCGACGTGGGCACGAACGCCAACGTCGCGGTGAACGGACGGATCCGTACCTTGAACGAGGATGCGAGCGACAACGCCGTTGCGCCGCTGCTCGAACTGGGCGTGCGGCACGCCATCAACCCCGACCTGCGCCTGTTTGCCGACCTCTCCGGCGTGCGCAAGGGCGGCGGCCGCTTCCACGGCAACATCTACAACGCCAGCGCGGGCGTGGAGTGGTTCCCGGTGAAGAACGTCGGCCTGGTGCTGGCCTATGGCGTCACCAACATCGACCTGGCGCGCCAGAGCAGCACGGCGGAGACCCGCGTCAAGGTCAAGCTGCACGGGCCTTCGGCCTTCCTCAAGGCGCGATTCTGAGGCCCCCGCCGCGCGGCTGCCATGCCACGGGCGGGCGGCTGCGCGCATAGGTGCTTGCGATCATCGGCGGCCGGGCGGCGGCCCCCTATGATCTTTTGATGTACATCCCAGCCCCCATCCGCTCCGGCCAACCCGACGGGAGCGCCGCCAGCGCGCCCCGCGCCCGCCATCCGAACCCGCTCCGCCTTGCCGCCCCGGCGGTGGCAGCGCTGCTGCTGGCAGCGGGCGCCCCGGCGCACGCGCTGGTCATCGGCGTGACCGAAGGCGTGAGCTACCAGACCACCGAAAGCCAGATCGCGCCGCGCTTCGAGCCCATTGCCGAGGTGCTGAGCAAGGCGCTGAAGCAGCCGGTGACCATCAAGGTGCTGATCTCCTACACCAGCGCGCGCGAGGCCCTGAAGGAGCAGCAGGTCGACCTGGCCTTCATCCACCCGGCCCACGTGGCGCTCGAGGCCGTCAAGAGCGGCCGCTACCAGGCGCTGGCCTGGACCAGCGGCTTCACCGCCTACAAGGTGTCGCTGCTGTGCAAGGAGCCGCAGCCCATCTCCAACTGGAAGAGCATCTCCGGCAAGGGCCTGGTGATGCCCGACGCGGATTCGATCACCTCGGTGATCACGCGCGCGATGCTGCGCGAGCAGGGCCTGCAGCCCGCCGCGCTCAAGCTCACCAACACGCGCTACCAGGACGCGGTGCCCTTCTACGTGCAGAACGGCTTTGCCGCCTACGGCGCCACGGCGGCATCGGGCGTGGTCAAGACCTGGAAGGAAGGCGGCGGCAATGTGTGCGCGGAATCGCGCGCGGTGCCCATCAAGCAATGGCTGGCCTCGCGCAAGCTCGACGCCGCCACGGCCAGCGCGGCACGCGAAGCCCTGCTCGGCCTCGCGCAAAGCGATGCCGGCAAGCGCGCGCTCGCCACATCGACCTACACTGGCTTTGTCGCACCCTCGGCCGAGGTCGAGACGGCCCTGATGAGCTGGCTGGGCATCTGACCCCCTGCGGGCGCGGCGTTCCAACTCCGCTTTTCATGAATCGCCCATGACCGACCTGTCCCCTTTTCCCATCACCCAGAAATGGCCCGCACAGCATCCTGACCGGCTGCAGCTGTATTCGCTGCCCACGCCCAACGGCGTGAAGGTGTCGATCATGCTGGAGGAAACCGGCCTGGCCTACGAGCCGCACCTGGTGAGCTTCGAGACCCACGACCAGATGTCGCCGGAATTCCTCTCGCTCAACCCGAACAACAAGATCCCCGCGATCCTCGACCCCCACGGGCCCGGCGGCAAGCCGCTCGCGCTGTTCGAATCGGGCGCCATTCTTCTGTACCTGGCCGACAAGACCGGCAAGCTGATTCCGCAGGACGCAGCGGGCCGCTACGAAACCATCCAGTGGCTGATGTTCCAGATGGGCGGCATCGGCCCCATGTTCGGCCAGCTCGGCTTCTTCAACAAGTTTGCCGGCAAGGACTACGAGGACAAGCGCCCGCGCGACCGCTACGTGGCCGAATCGAAGCGCCTGCTCGGCGTGCTCGACAAGCGCCTGGCGAACCGCGCCTGGATCATGGGCGACGACTACACCATCGCCGACATCGCCTCGTTCCCGTGGATCCGCAACCTGATCGGCTTCTACGAAGCGGGCGACCTGGTGGGCTTCAGCGAGTTCAAGAATGTGGCGCGGGTGCTCGAAACCTTCGTGGCGCGGCCGGCGGTTGTGAAGGGTCTGGGCATTCCCAAGCGCGGTTGACCGGCCTTCGGGGCCGCAGCGCGCGCCCCAAGCGAAAACAAAGCTACTCACTTTTCGATCCGAGTGTCTTTTTCAGGCACGCGCACGGGGTTCCCACGCCTTTTCCGGCTTCGTTAAGAAGCGGTTAAGGTTACACTTCAATAAGAATAATTCTTATTCAATCTCCCCGGCCACCCCGCATCGCGCGGCGGTGGCCGGCCCAGGGAACCCACACGTTGATGCTTGCGAGAAGGCGATCGGATGCGCGACATCGTCCAGGAACTGCTGGCCCACTATGCGGACTTGCGCCGGCAGCTGACGCGCGACCTGCGCGACCCGCACTACGCGGCGGACATCGCGCAATCGAGCTTCGAGCGCGTGTATGCGCACGCGCTCAAGATGAACAGCGGCATCCGCATCGACGATGCGGCGCCGGGCGGCACGCAACAAGGCGCCGGCGGCATCGAGTCGCCCCGCGCCCTGCTGTTTCGCGTGGCGCGCAACCTGTGCGTGGACGATGCGCGCCGCCGCAAGGTGGCGCAGGACTGGGCCGGCACGCATTTCAACTCGGGCTCGCGCCAGGTCGCGCCTTCCTGCGAATTCATCGCGTCCCAGCAGCAGGTGCTGGCGCGCGTGGTCGAGACGCTCGAAACGCTGCCGCCCCGCCGGCGCGAAGTGTTCCTGCTGTTCCGCGCCTACGGACACACGCGCGCCGAAATCGCGCAGCAACTGAACATCAGCGAGATGGCGGTCGCCAAGCACCTGCTGCGCGCCGCCATCGACTGCTCGCGCGTGTTCGCCCGGCTGCGTTCGGAGCTGGTCGAGCAGCCGGCCGTCTCGATGCGCCCGGGCTTCGACGCAATGTTCGCCGAAGACTTCGCCTGAGCGGACGGTTGCACCGTGGCAAGCGTCCCGAACGAGAAGCTCATCGAGCGTGCCCTCGCGCTGATCGTGCAGAGCGAGATCGCCGCTGCGCAAGACGCCGCCATGGCCGCCCGCCTGGCGCTTGCGCGGTGGCGCAGCCGGTCGGCGGAGCATGCGGCCGCGGCGCAGGAAGCGCGCCGCCGTTGGGACGCGCTCGGCGGCATCGCGGCGGATCTGCGCGACCGGCAGAAGTAGCGGCCGGGCTTCACTGCAGGCGCCCTTCTTCGCGCAGCGCCTCCTGCATCGACGGCTTGATCAGCGCGGCCCCGGCCAGCGCCCACAGCGTCAGCACGTCGTCCAGCGCGCAGATGTTCCCGGGGTCCACGCCGAGCCAGCGGATGAGCTCCTCGGCGCGCTCCGGCGAGGGCGAATCGTGCAGCGTGCAAAAGAGCGTCCACGCGGCGTCGAAGGCGGGATCGTCGGGCACACGGTCACGCATCATGCAGCCAGGCTTTCGGGCGGGACGTACGCCTTGTCTTCCTCGATCTTTCCGGCGCGCATCGTGACCACGCGGTCGGCCAGGTGGAAGTACCTGTCGTCGTGCGAGATCACCACCAGCAGGTGCCCCTTGGCGCGCAGTTCGGGCAGGAGCTCCGTGTAGAACAGGTGCCGGAACGCCGGATCCTGGTCGGCGGCCCATTCGTCGAACACCAGCACCGGGCGGCCTTCCAGGTACGCATGCACCAGCGCCAGCCGCTTGCGCTGTCCGGTCGAAAGATCGGTGGTGGTGAAGGCGCCGTCCTTCACGCTCACCTTGTGCGCGATTTCCAGGCGCTCCAGGTAAGGCAGCGCGGTCTGCGGCAGCGTGGCCGTGCCCGCGCCCTCTTCGCCGGCCGCCAGGTCCTCGAACAGGTAGAAGTCCGAGAACACCGTCGTGAACAGCTGCCTGTAGTCGTCGCGCCCCTGTGGCGTCACCACGCCGCCGTCGAGCAGCACTTCGCCGCCGTGCGGTGCATAAAGGCCGAGCAGCAGCTTGATCAGCGTCGTCTTGCCGGAGCCGTTGTCGCCCACGATGAACACCATCTCGCCGGGCCGCAGCAGCAGGTCGATGGGGCCGAGCGTGAAAGCCTCGCCGCCTTCGGGCGCATCGAAGCGGTAGCACACGCCGCGCATGGCGATCTCGCGGTGGAGCATCACGCCGTTGGATGCGCGCTCCAGGTGCAGGTGCGGCTCCGGCGTTGCAAAGCGCGCCGCCAGGTCGGCAATGCGCCGGAACGCGATCCTGGCCCGGCCCACGCCCGGCAGCGCGCCCGCGATCTGGTCCACCGGCCCCTTCAGGAACAGCATCACCAGCACGAAGCCGCTCAGCACCGCGGGCTCGGTCGGCCGGAACGCGGCCCAGCCCAGGATCAGCGCGATCAGCAGGAAGAACAGCGCCGAGCCGAAGGCCGTCGCCATCACATAGGTGTTGATGGCGCGTCCGTTCACGGTGCGGATGTTGTCCACGATGCGCTCGATCTGCCCGCCGAACATCCGCGTGCGGCGCGCGCGGTGCATGCGGAATTCCTTCGCGCCTTCGCTGATCGCGCGGTAGGTCTTGTGCAGCTGCTCCTCGTATTCGCGCGCTTTCCAGAAACCCACCTCGGCGCGCACCTGCGCGCGCGTCTGGATGGTCGCGCCGATCGCGAGCGCCACCACCAAGAGGCAGAACAGCGGCAGCGACAGGTAGGCGAGGTACGCCAGGCAACCCAGCGCAATCGCGAACGCGATGAGCGTGGACGACAGCACGAAGGCCACGTCGCTGATCATGTCCACGTCCTGCGACAGCACCGGCATCAGCCGGTGCGTGCGGTAGCGCTCCAGTGCATCGATGGGCGCCGAGAGAATCTTCTGCGCGAGGCTCTTGCGCACCTGCGCCACCAGCCGCTGGCCGACGAAGTTGGTCGACACGTCCGAGGCCATGCGCCCCAGCAGCGCCACCGCGCACAGCCCGACGAAGGTCAGCAGCAGCCCGCCCGCCATGCCGCCCTCGCGGTTGAGCACCTGGTTGATGGTGCCCAGCAGCGCGACGGTGGCCGCACCCGCGCTGATGCCCGTGACCGTGGACAAGAGGACCCACGGTAGAAACGGCTTGAGCAGGCGCCCGAGTTCGGAGGTGTTGCCACGGGGGGTCGTGGTGGTCGGTGTCATGCAAAGGCTCTTTCCGCCCACCCGGGGCAAAACGGCTTGAAAAAGGCCATGCCCTGTCGACATCGCCCGTGCGGCTGCACGCCGCTTACTGCATAGACGGTTGGGTCCGGCCAATGTTCATGCGCGGCGCCGGATGAACACCCCCGCCGCCAAACCGTCTTCAAGGGATGCATTCCCCGCACCTCTTGCAGGCCGCCTCGTGATCGCGCTGCTGGAACCCCTGTTCCCCGGTGCACTGGCCGTGCATGCCGAGCGGCTGCAGTGCGCGGACACGGTACCGGCCGGCGCACTGCGCGTGGCCGACCTGGCGCATTCGCCTTCGCTCCTTGCCGACGTGCTGCACCTTCACGCGCGAGCGCGCGGCGCAGCCGGCGCGCGCGACCTGCGGCCGGTCGCCTCGGCATGGAGCCTGGACTATCTCTCCGCGTTGCTGCCGCCCGTGGTGGCCGCCGCCAGCGTGCTGCAGCACGTGCTTCCCGTTTCAGCGGAGCACATCTGGGTGCGGATCGACGACAAGGGCGCGCCCGCCAGCTTTCATGTGCTGCACCTGGGCGATGCGCGCCGCGGCGCCGACAACGCGCAGCGCTATGCGCCGCTGCTGTGGCAGCACCTTCAGCCGCTTTTCACTGCCCTGTGCAGCCTCACGCGGCTTGCGCCCAAGATCCTGTGGGGCAACACCGCACGCCACCTCGAACCGATCTTCGACCTGGCGCTGGCCGCGACCGGCGGTGCAGCCCACATCGCACAAGACCGCGACCGTCTCCTGCACTACCCCGCCTGGCCCGACGAGGCCCGGCCGGTCAACCCCTTGCACGCCCGCTGCCGCGAAGTGCGGCCGGCCGGCGCCGGCCAGGGCCGGCCGGTCAAGCTGCACCGCCAGTGCTGTCTCTACTACCTGCTTCCGCGCGAGGACTACTGCGGCGCCTGCCCGCTCGCGCCGCAGCACCGCAAGAGCGCCGGCGAAATCCTGCAGCCGTGAACAGATGGCACGCTGCCACGTCTTCTCTCCTGAAGGCCCCACGCCTGCCTGCTCCCGAGCCAACTCCAACGCCGATCCATCCTTTCACGCCACACCCATGTCCAAGGCAAAGCTCGTCTACATCCTGTCCTTGAGAAACGCGGCCGCCGACAAGGCCGGCCAGTACATCGACTTCAAGGGCACGCAGCGCTACATGGCGTCCCCGCTCGAATACCTGGCCAAGGCACTGGACGAAAGCCCGCTGGGCGAGGCCTATTCGCTCGAAGGCATCGTCTACGACGACGACGAAGGTTCGCCGCGGGACCGCGCGGCGCTGCAGGACTACGGCTTCTCCTGCCAGCCCGGCCGCCAGTGGATCTTTCCGGGCGACCTGAAGACGCAGGGCAAGCTCGTCAACGGCATGCTCCACGCGGTGCCGTCCGAATACCGGCGGCTTCCGCTCGATGCGAAAGAACGCCCCGCCGCCAAGAGCGCCTTCGAGCGCCGCCTGCTGGACAAGCTGCTCACGCTGCAGGCCGACATCGTCGTGCTCGACGGGCTCCTGGTGATCCTGGACGAGCTCGTGCGCCCGGGTGCGCCGTTCCACCGCAGGATCGTCAACATCCACCCCGGCATCACGCGCATCGAGTCGCCCTACGAGCGCCGCGGCGCCCGCGCCACGCTCGATGCGCTGCACGGCGCCAAGGGCCGCAAGGTCGTGAACTGGCAGACGATGGAAAGCATCGCCGCCCCGCCGCTCCTGAAGACCGGCGCCTCGCTGCACTACGTGGACAACGGCATCGACTCCGGAGAAGTCATCCACGACGTGCTCGGCACGCACATCGACCCCGAGGACTCGATCCTCGAGCTGCGCTGGAACAACTTCAACCACAGCCTCTTTCCGGCGTTCCACCAGGGCCTGGCCCTGCTCGCGAGCCGCCGGTCCACCGAAGGAACCCCATGACCCTCACCTCCTACGCCGACGGCACGCCGCACGACATCACCCTGGACGGCGGGATGCTCGCCGTGCGCAGCCGCCAGGGCGACACGCGCTCGCTCTGGCGGCTCGCGACCGGCGGGGCCGATGCCGCGCTCCAATGGGTCGACGGCAGCGCGGCCTCCACCCCTCACCTGCTCGCGGCCCTGGAAGCCGCCTTCGAGCACCTTCCTGCGCACAAGAGCCTCGCGGTGGCGGCGCCCGCGCTGGCCGAGGAGCTGGCCCACACCGGCGTGCTGCTCGCGTCGCCGGACGGCGGCGTGCGCGCCTTTCGCGACATGCTCTGGCAGCAGCCGCGCCTGTGGCTTCCCGCCGTGCATGCGCCGATGGTGCAGCGCTATGCGCTCACCCACGGCAAGGTGCATCCGCTGCGCACGCCCAAGCCCCGCGGCCTGCTCTACCAGCGCTTCATTCCGTGGCTCGGCAAGACCTTCTCGTTTCGCAGCATCGACTTCGAGCGCGACCTGGGCATCTTCAACCGCTGGATGAACGACCCCGACGTGGCCGAGATCTGGGAGGAGGCAGGCGACCTGGACAAGCACCGCGCCTACCTCTCGGGCATCGATCGCGACCCGCACATGTACTCGATGATCGCGAGCTTCGACGGCGAGCCCTTTGCCTACTTCGAGATGTACTGGGCCAAGGAAAGCCGCATCGCGCCCTTCTACGACGTGCAGGACTACGACCGCGGCTGGCACGTGCTGGTCGGCGAGCCGTCGTTCCGCGGCAAGGCATTCGCCACCGCGTGGCTCACCTCCATCTCGCACTACATCTTCCTGTGCGACCCGCGCACCCAGCGCGCCGTGGGCGAGCCGCGCATCGACCACGTGCAGCAGATCCGCAACCTGGACAAGTCGGGCTACGCCAAGGTGAAGGAGTTCGACCTGCCGCACAAGCGCGCACAGCTCGTGATGATGCTGCGCGAACGCTACTTCATCGACGGCCTCTGGCTGCCGCGCAGCGACGCGCCGGCAGCCACTCGCGCCAAGCCCGTCTGACCCGCCAACCGCTCAACCGCTTCGCAGCAAAAGGAATCCGCCATGGTCATCCACGACGTCATCGGCATCGGCTTCGGTCCCTCGAACATCGCGCTGGCGATCGCGCTCGACGAGAAGCGGCGCGACGGGCACCGGCTCGACGCGATGTTCATCGAGAAGCAGCCGGCCTTCGCCTGGCACAAGGACATGATGCTGGAGCATGCGCACATGCAGATCTCCTTCCTGAAGGACCTGGCCACGCTGCGCAACCCGACCAGCCGCTTCACCTTCATCAACTACCTGCACGAGAAAAAGCGCCTGCAGGACTTCATCAACCTGAAGACCTTCTTCCCGAGCCGCCACGAGTTCAACGACTACCTGGCCTGGGCCGCCGCGCAGTTCGAGGATGCCTGCGTCTACGGCGAGGAAGTGTTCGAGGTGCTGCCCGAGCGCGAGGCCCATGGCGACGACGTGACGCTGCTGCGCGTGCGCTCGCGCGACCGCACGGGCCACGTGAGCGAGCGCCTCGCGCGCAACCTCGTGGTGAGCGTCGGCGGCATGCCGAACATTCCGGACTGCTTCCGGGCGCTGCGCGGCGACCCGCGCGTGTTCCATTCGAGCACCTACCTGCAGGGCATCGCCACGCAGGACGGCGCGCAAAGAATTGCCATCGTCGGCGCCGGCCAGAGCGCCGCGGAGATCTTCATGGATCTGCAGGGCCGCCCCCATGCGCCGCAGGTCGACCTCGTCATGCGGGCCCGCTCCATCCGTCCTTCGGACGACAGCCCCTTCGTGAACGAGGTGTTCAACACCGAGTTCACCGACTACATGTACAGCCGGCCCGACGACGAGCGCGCCGCCCTGCTCGAGGAGTTCGGCCACACCAACTATGCGGTGGCCGACCTGGAACTTATCCAGCAGATCTTCAAGATGTTCTACCAGCAGAAGGTGCGCGGCGAGAACCGCATGCGCTTCCTGCGCCGGCACGACATCCACGCCGCCCACGCCACCGCCGACGGCATCCACCTGACCATGTGCGACCAGAACACCGGCCGCGAAAGCACCTCGCGCTACGACGCCGTGGTGCTGGCCACCGGCTACGCACGCGAGCAGCACAAGGAACTGCTGACGCCCCTCGCACCGTACCTGGACGGTTTCTCGGTGGACCGCCACTACCGCGTGCGCAGCACCGGGGACTTCCGCCCCGCCATCTTCCTGCAGGGCGCCTGCGAGTCCTCGCACGGGCTGAGCGACACGCTGCTGTCGGTGACCTCGGTGCGCACGGGGGAGATCGGCAGCGCGCTGCTGAAGGCCAGCGCCGCCGGTGCCGGCCGGAGCGAGCGCCAGGCCGTCCGCGTCCAGGCAGCCGCCGAAGCCCGGTGACGCGGGCGGACGGCACGCGCTGAAGCATGGGGTACAGGGTGTCTCTCTTTTTGTAGTTCAAACGTCTCATGTACGGAAGCGCCAGAACTGCGGGATCCGGCAGGCCTTGCGCTGAAACCCGAACACGTCGTTTTTTTACTGCTCCTGGAGTACCTCAACCTATGCGTCCCCTGCCCCGACCCCGCCTGCTGAGCGCCGCGCTTGCCTCGGCCTTCGGAACCGCCTGCACCCTGTGGGCGGCCCCCGCCTTCTCGCAGGACAGCAGCAACCTGCCGGCGGTGACCGTCACGGCCGATACGGAAGCGTCGGCCAAGGGCCATGTGAACGGCTACGTGGCCAAGCGCAGCGCCACCGGCACCAAGACCGACACCCCGATCCTGGAAACCCCGCAGTCGATCTCGGTGATCACGGCCGACCGCGTGGCCGCCATCGGCGCCACCACCGTGAAGGACGCGCTGGGCTACACCCCCGGCGTGAGCACCACCGTCTTCGGCGCCGACTCGCGCTACGACTGGATCTCGATCCGCGGCTTCGACGGCTACGCGCCGGGCTTCTACCTGGACGGCATGCCCCTGCGCAACAACGGCAACTGGGGCGTCTGGCAGATCGAGCCCTATGGCATGGAGCGCATCGAAGTGCTGCGCGGACCGGCCTCGGTGCTCTACGGCCAGGCCAGCCCCGGCGGCGTGGTCAACGTCGTGAGCAAGCGCCCCACCACCGAGCCGCTGCGCGAAGTGCAGCTGCAACTGGGCAGCAACAACCGCACCCAGGTCGCCGCCGACTTCTCCGGCCCCGTCGATGCCGAAGGCAAGCTCAGCTACCGCCTGACGGCCGTGGGCCGCGACAGCAAGCTGCCGGCCGCCAGCATGGACGACGACCGCTTCTACATCGCGCCCTCGCTCACCTGGCGCCCCTCGGCGGACACCACGCTCACGCTGCTGTCGCACTTCAACCGCGTGCGCGGCGGTGTGTACACGCGCGGGCGCCCGACGGTCGGCTCGCTGGTTCCCACGCGTTTCGGCAACTACATTCCCGACTCGCTCTTCGTGGGCGACCCCAACTTCAACCACTTCGACGTGGACCAGTGGATGGTCGGCTACGAGTTCGAGCACCGCTTCAACGACACCTTCACCGCGCGCCAGAACCTGCGCTACGGCCGGCTCGACGTCGACTACGGCGCCGTGCAGGGCCGCGCGATCGTGCCGCTCAACAGCAACGCCGCCGACCCGCGCAACTACCAGATGCTGCGCCGGAGCATCTCGGGCAGCCGCGAGAGCGTCTCGACCTTCACGCTGGACAACCAGCTCGAAGCCAACTTCGTCTCGGGCGACTGGAAGCACAAGGTGCTGATCGGCCTGGACCACCAGCGCACCGGCATCGAGCAGGCCAGCTACAGCGGCGGCAGTGCGCCGAGCATCAACATCTACGCGCCCGTGTACGGCGGTCCGTTCTTCGTGCCCGCGCCCTACGTGGACGCCAACACCCGCCTGACGCAGACCGGCCTATACATCCAGGACCAGATCAAGTGGGGCGAGCGCTGGAGCCTCACGCTCGGCGGCCGCTACGACAGCGCCTCCACGGTCATCCACAGCAACCTGGACGGCACGCGCAGCGACATCCCCGAGCACAAGTTCACCAAGCGCGGCGGCCTGGTCTACACCTTCCCGAGCGGCTGGGCACCCTACCTGAGCTACTCCGAATCGTTCTCGCCCTCGGCGCGCCTGAACCCGGACACCCAGAGCCCGTTCAAGCCCGAGACCGGCCGCCAGTACGAAGCCGGCGTGCGCTACCAACCCATGGGCACCACGGACAGCTACAGCGCCGCCCTCTTCGACCTGCGCCGCCAGAACTACATCACCGCCGACGCCAACTTCCGCCCGCGCCAGACCGGCGAGGTGCTGGTACGCGGCCTGGAGCTCGAGGCGGCCTTCCAGCCCGTCAAGCGCATGAACGTGACGGTGTCCTACGCCTACACGCCCAAGGTCGAGATCACGGCCAGCAGCACGCCGAGCGAGATCGGCACGCCGCTGCTCGCGGTGTCCAAGCACCGCACCGCGCTCTGGGCGGACTACCGCTTCGACAACGGCATCAAGGTCGGCCTGGGGGCGCGCTTCACCGGCTCGAACCGCGGCGACCTGAACAAGGCGCCGGTCCAGGTGCCTTCTTACACCGTGTTCGACGCAATGATCGGCTATGACATCGACCGCTGGAGCCTTGCGCTGAACGTGCGCAACCTGGCCGACAAGACCTATTTCGCGAACTGCGACCAGTACGGCAACTGCTACTACGGCGACCAGCGCAAGGTCACGGCCACGGCCACCTACCGCTGGTAGGCCGCGGACTGGGCTGCCTGCACGGCGCCATGCGCCGCATCGGCCTCGCGCAGCAGCCCCTTCAGCGAAGCGCACAGCGCGGGATGGCGAACGATGTCCAGGTGATCGGCCTGCGGCAGCACTTCGACCGACACCACCGGCGCGTGGTCGGCCCAGTTGCGCAGCGTCTCCTCGCGGCGCAGCGAACTGTCCGCGAGGAACACATGCAGCGGCAGCGGCGACCGCGCGCAGGTGTAGCGCGCGGCCTGCACGCGCTTGTCGATCGTCGCCCACAGCAGGTACTCGGCCGCCTCGTCGCCGGTGCCGTCGAGCGGCAGCGGCTGCGCCGGGTTCAGCACCTGCTCGGCCACCCAGGCAAGCTCCTCGCCGTCCATGCGGGCGAACAGCGCCCTCCAGTGCCCGGCCATTTCCGAGCGGCCCAGCCATTGCGCGAGCACCTCGTCGGCCTGGGCACGCCGGGCGGCGCCTAGCGGCGCCGAGGCGCGCAGCGGCGCGGTCTCGAACACGTCCAGCATGCCGGTGAACACGATCTCGATGCGCCCCTGCAGTTGCCGCGCAAGCTCGAAGGCCAGGTCGCCGCCCGACGACCAGCCCAGCAGCGCGCAGCGCCCCTCGGTGGCCGTGGCGAGGATGAAGCTCGCGTACTCGGCGGCCAGCGCCTGCAGGTCGAACCCGCGCCAGCGCTTGCGCGTGTAGACGTGGCTCACGAAGCCGTACACCACGCGCTCGCCCTGCAGCGCCTCTGCGAGCGGCAGGAACTCGCGCGTGTTCACGATGAGGCCCGGCAGGCAGAACAGCGGTACGCCGGTGCCGCTCGCGCTCAGGCAGACGGCATCGTGCGAACCCTCGAACTTCTGCCGCAACCGCTCGGCGAGGCTGCCGAGGCTGCTGGCCTGCATCACATCCGGCAGGCTCAGCTGGCCGCCGCCGGGCAGCTGCTTGCGGATGCGCGCCACCAGCTTCAGGCTCAGGATGGAGTCGCCACCCAGCGCAAAGAAGTTGTCGCCACGCGCAATGCGGTCCACGCCGAGCACCTGGCTCCAGATGCGGGCCAGCGCCTCTTCGGTCGGGCCCTGCGGGGCGTCGAAACCGCGCGCGGGCTCGGGCTGCGCCGGACGCGGCAGCGCCTTGCGATCGATCTTGCCGTTGGCCGTGAGCGGCAGCGCGTCGAGCAGCACGATGCGCTCGGGCACCATCCACGCCGGCAGGCTGTCCGCCAACGCGTGCCGGAGCTCTTCCACATCGAGCGAAGTGCCCGGCCTGGCGACCACGTAGGCGCGCAGCACCATGCCCTCCTGCACGCCCGGGTCCGCGACGACCACGGCATCGGCCACGCCATCGAGCCCGCGGATGCGGCCCGCCACTTCGCCCGGCTCGACGCGGTAGCCGCGGATCTTCACCTGGTCGTCGCTGCGGCCCAGGAACTCCAGCGTGCCGTCGCTGCGCTGGCGCACGCGGTCGCCCGCGCGGTAGATACGCTGCCCGTTGCCGAAGGGCGAGGCAACGAAGCGGTCGGCGCAAAGACCGGCGCGCGAAAGATAGCCGCGCGCCACGCCGGCACCGCCGATGTAGAGCTCGCCCGCCATGCCGGGCTGCACGGGCTGCAATGCGTCGTCGAGCACCCAGGCGTCCATGTTCGCGATGGGCTTGCCCAGGGGCAGGTTGCCGGCATCGTCAGCCTGCGCCGGCGCGGCATGCGTCAGCATGCCGACCGAGGTCTCGGTCGGCCCATAGTGATTGAAGATGCGCAGGTCCGGCCGCAGCGCGCGAATGGCCTGCAGCGTTGCCGCGTCCGTCGCCTCGCCGCCCAGCACGAGCGCGTGCGACGGCAGCACCGCGGCCGCGCGCTGCGCATTCAGCAGGCCCTTCAGGTGGCTGGGCACGATCTTCAGCACGCCGGCGCGCGCCTTCGCCATGCTGTCCGCAAACGCATCGGGATCGAAGGCCGCCTCGCTCGAGATGAGGTGCAGCGCACCACCCGAGCACAGCGCGCCGAACAGCGAGGTGTGGCCAAGATCCGCCGCGACGGTGGAGACCATCGCGAAGCTCTCGTCCTCGGGCAGCGCCAGCCGCGCGAGCACGCCCTGCACATAGTTGGCCAACGCGCCGTGGTGCACGACCACGCCCTTCGGCCGGCCGGTCGATCCGGAGGTGTAGATCAGGTAGGCCGCCTGCGCGGGGTGCACCGCACGCGCGCGATGCGGCATGAAGCCGCCCGGCACGTCGAAGCCCACCTGCATGCATGGCAATGCTGCCTGCCGTGGCTTGCCGCCGGACACCAGCACCAGCGCGGCGCCGCAATCGGCCAGCAGCTCGTCGATGCGCCGCTGCGGCAGCGCCGGGTCGATGGGCACGTAGGCGCCGCCGGCCTTCAGCACCGACAGCACCGCCAGCACGAACTCGGGCGTGCGCTCCATGCAGACGGCCACGCGCTGTTCGGCACCAATGCCGCGGCTTTCGAGCTCGGTGGCCCAGTGGCCGGCCGCGCGCGACAGTTCATCGAAGCTGTGCGCGCGGTCGCCGAAAGTGAGCGCCGTCGCGCCGCCGCGCCTTGCGGCCGCCTGGTCGAACAGCGACAGCACGTTGTCGGCGGGCCAGGACGCGCGTTCGCCGCGCAGGCTCGAATCGCCGGACAGTTGCGTTGCGGCCAACGCGCGCGCCGGATCGGCCGCGACCTGCGCGGCCAGGCTGCGCAGCGCATCGGCCAGCCGCTCGATGGTCGCGTGGTCGAAGATGTCCGCGGCGTACGCGAGAACGAAGGACAGCGCGCTGCCGGTGTCGACCAAGTCGAAGCTCAGGTCGAAGTGCACTTCGTCCACGCCGATACCGTGCGCGGCCGCGGCCGGATCGGCGGGCACAGCCCCCCCCGCCTGCTGCGTCGACTTGATCTGGAACAGCGGATGCAAGCCCGGCGTGCGCTCCAGCGCCAACGCCTCGACGAGCATGTCCAGCGGCAGGTCCTGGTGGCTCTTGGCTTCGAGCACGCGCTCACGCACCTGCAACAGCAGCGCGACGAAGCCGGCCGCGGGGTCCACCTTCATGCGCAGCACCAGCACGTTGGTGAAGTGGCCCACCAGGGCAGCCAGCTCGGGGCGGTCGCGCGTGGCCGATGGCGAGCCGATGCACACGTCGCGCTCGCCGCAGTAGCGGTAGACCAAGAGGCCGAGCAGCGCGATTGCCACCATGTACGGCGATGCGGCGTGCTTGCGCGCCAGCTCCTTCAGGCGCTGCGACACATCGGGCGGCAGCGCGAAGCTGGTCTGGCCGCCGCGCGCATCGCGCGCCTTCTGGCGCGGACGGTCCAGCGGCAGCGGCGTGCTTTGCGGCGCATCCCGCAGCTGTTCGCGCCAATACGCAGTTTGCCTTTCGAGTTCGCCGGCTTCGAGCCACTGGCGCTGCCACATGGCGTAGTCGGCGTATTGCAGGGCCGGTGCCGCAGGCTGCGTGCTCCCGGCGGGCGCCGCGAGCAGCGCCTGCAGTTCGCCGACGAGCAGCGCCACCGATTGGCCGTCGGCCGCGATGTGATGCACCGCGAGAAAGAGTTCGGGCGCGCCATCGGCAAAGAGGTTCAGTTCACCGCGAAAGACAGGTCCGTGCTCCAGGTCGAACGGCCGCGCGCCAAACCCGGTGGCGGCAGCCGCAAGCTCGCGCTCGCTGTCCGCGCGCGAGCCAGCCCATTCGCGCACCGCCCAGCCGAAGCGATGCGCGGGGTCGATGTGCTGCAGCGGCTGCCCTTCGGCGCCGGCCGGGTAGGTGGTGCAGAGCACCTCGTGCCGCGCCACCAGCTGGGCGAGGCAGGCCTGCACCTGCTGCGGCGTGCACGGCAGGGGCAACGCCAGCCGCCCCGACAGGTTGTACGCCGGCGACTGCGGCGCGCGCTGCCACACCAGCCACAGGGCGCGCTGCGCATAGGCCATCGGCACCGGCGCCGCGGGGTCGCGCGGCACGATGGGCAGCGCGTCGAAACCCACGCCGTTCGCGCGCAGCTTCTCGAGAAACACGCGCTGCTTGGCCGCGGGCAACGCGGCAAAGCGGCGCGAGAGCGCGGTCATTTCCAGGCTCATAGGTCTTCCATCTCCAGTTCGCCCAGCAGGGCATCGATGCGCTCGGCGCCGCGGTCCTGGGAGACCGCCGCGCCGGCCGGCGGCTCAGTGGCCACCGCGGCCACGGCGGCGGCGAATGCCATCAGCGAGGGTTGCTCGAACACCGTGCGCAGCGGCAGCTCGATGCCGAAGCGCCGCCTGGCGCCCGACACCAGCTGCACCGCCAGCAGCGAATGGCCGCCGAGCTCGAAGAAGTTGTCGTGGCGCCCGACGCGTTCCACGCCCAGCACCTCGGACCAGATCGCCGCGAGCGCGGTCTCGACCTCGCCCTGCGGCTCGGCAAAGTCCGTTGCGCTGGCCAGCTCCGGATCGGGCAGCGCCCTGCGGTCGACCTTGCCGTTCGCGTTGAGCGGCACCGCGTCGAGCGGCACGATGGCCGAGGGCACCATGTAGTCGGGCAGGTGCTGCGATAGCCGCTCGCGCAGCACCGCGACGTCCAGCTCATGGCCGGCGCGCGGCGACACATACGCGACGAGCCGCGCACCCGCCGGCCCGTCCTTGGCCAGGACCACCGCTTCGCGCACCTCGGGCTGCGCCTGCAGCCGGGCTTCGATCTCGCCGAGTTCGATGCGAAAGCCCCGGATCTTCACCTGGTGGTCGATGCGCCCGAGGTAGTCGAGCTGCCCATCGGCACGCCAGCGCACCAGGTCGCCGGTGCGGTACAGCCGGCTGCCCGGCTCGCCGAAGGGCGCGGCGATGAAGCGCTCCGAGCTCAGGCCGGCGCGGTTGAGATAGCCGCGCGCCAGGCCTGCGCCGGACACGTGGAGCTCGCCCGCCACGCCCACGGGCAGCGGGTTGAGGTCGCCGTCCAGCACCCACAGGCCGAGGTCCGGGATGCACACGCCCACGGGGCTGCGCTTCTCGTCGAGGTCGGCCCGCACGACGGGCCGGTAGGTGACGTGCACCGTTGTCTCGGTGATGCCGTACATGTTGACCAGCTGCGGCTGCGCATCGCCGAAGCGATCGATCCAGGGCCGCAGGCTCTCGGGCTCCAGCGCCTCGCCGCCGAAGACCACGCAGCGCAGCGCGAGGCGTTCGCCGCCGTCCAGCGCCGGGCTGTGGATCAGCTGGCGGAAGGCCGATGGCGTCTGGTTCAGCACGGTCACGCGCTGCGCGCGCAGCAAGGCCACGAAGTCGTCGGGCGAGCGGCTCACCCAGTACGGCACGATCACCAGCTTGCCGCCGGTGCACAGCGCGCCGAAGATTTCCCACACCGAGAAGTCGAAGGCGTAGGAATGGAAATTCGTCCACACGTCCTGCGGGCCGAAGCGGAACCAGCCGTGAGTGGCGCCCAGCAGGCGCGCCACGTTGCGGTGCGTGAGCTGCGTGCCCTTGGGGCGGCCGGTCGAGCCCGAGGTGTAGATCACGTAGACGAGGTGGTCGGCGTGTACCGTCACCTCGGGTGCGTGCGCCGGTTCGCCGCGCAGGTCGAGCGTGTCGAGCGCCAGCACCTGCAGGCCATCGCCCACCGGGAGCTTCGCCTTCACATGGCTTTGCGTGAGCAGCAGGCCGATCGCGCTGTCCTCGATCATGTAGGCCAGGCGGTCGGCGGGGTACTCGGGGTCCAGCGGCACATAGGCGCCGCCGGCCTTCAGGATGGCGAGCAGGCCCACCACCATGCCGATGGAGCGCTCCACCGCGATGCCGACCTTCACCTCGGGCTCCACGCCGAGCGCGACCAGCCGGTGCGCCAGGCGGTTGGCACGGGCGTCGAGCTCGCCGTAGCCGAGCGCTTCGTCGCCGAGCACGAGCGCGGTGGCTTGGGGGTTCGCCCTGGCCTGGCGCTCGATCCAGCGGTGCACGGGCTCGGCGTCGTTGTGCGTATTGCGCATGGCCTCGCCCGGCGGCGGCAGCTTGTCCGCGAGCCCCACATCCCCCAGCCGCGCATCGGGCGCGTGGGCCAGCAGGCCGAGCAGCCTGTCCATGTGCGCGGCCAATGCATGCACCGCCGCTTCGTCGAACTGGCTGCGCGCATGGCTGTAGCTCAGCACCAGCGTGTCGCCCTGGTGCACGGAAAGGGTCAGCGGATAGTTCGTTTCTTCGCGGTTGCGCGCCTCGCCGAAGCGCAGGCCGCCGGGTGCCTGCTGCTTCAGTGCCTGGTCGAGCGGATAGTTCTCGAACACCACCAGGCTGTCGAACAGGTCCTGCCCGCCCTGCCCGGCCCAGCGCTGCACTTCGTACAGCGGCGTGTGCTCGTGGTCCTGCGCCGCGAGGTTGCGTGCCTGCAGCGCGCGCAGCCAATCGCCCACGCGTTGCTCCGGCTGCAGCGTGGCGATCACCGGCAGCGTGTTGATGAACAGGCCCAGCATCTGCTGCGCGCCGGGAAGATCCACCGGCCGGCCCGCCACCGTGGCACCGAAGCTCACGCTGCGCTGCCCCGTGTGGCGCGCCAGCAGCAGCGCCCACGCGGCCTGCACCAGCGTGTTGAGGGTCACGCGTTCGCGCCGGGCCGCTTCGAGCAGCGCGCGCGTGCGCGGCGCGTCGATCTCGTGGCGGTGCATGCCGTGCCCGCCCTGTTCGGCCGCGGGCTTGGGCAAGGTGTTGGCCAGCCAGGTGGGGCCTTCGAGACGGGCGAGTTCCTGGCGCCAGTGGCGCTCGTCGGCGGCGCCGTCGCGCCCTTGCAGCCACGCGATGTAGTCGGCATAGCGGCCGCCGGGGGCCGCGGGTGCTTCGCCCGCGTAGTGCCGCAGCACCTCGCCCATGAGCTGCGACGTGCTCCAGCCGTCGAGCAGCAGGTGGTGCATGGTCCAGACGAAGTGGTACCGGTCATCGCGAACGCGCACCAGCACGAGCCGCATCAGCGGCGGCTGCGCAAGGTCGAAACCCTGCGCAAGCTGCTCGCCGGCCAGTGCGTCCAGGGCCTCGGGCGCATCGGCGCGCCCCCGCCAGTCGTGTTCGGCCAGCGGCACCTCGACCTGCCGTGCCACCCATTGCCACGCGCCTTCGCCCTGGACGAACCCGGTGCGCAGCACCTCGTGCCGCTCGAGCACCGCGCGCCAGGCCGCCTTGAAGCGTTCGGCATCGAGCCCGTCGATGTCCACGCGCAACTGGTTCAGGTAGGCGCTGCCGCCGGGCGCGAGCAGGCTGTGGAACAGCATGCCGGCCTGCATCGGCGAGAGCGGGTACAGGTCCGCGAGGTTCGCCACCGGCAATGCCAGCGCGTCGAGTTGCGGCTGGCCGATGGCGGCCAGCGGAAAGTCAGCCGGCGTCACCCCTTCGGCGCCGCCGGTGCAATGCCGCACCAGCGCTTCGAGTTCCTCGCGGAAGCGCTGCATCCAGCCCTCGACCGCGGCACGGTCGTGGCGTGCGCGGCTGTAGCTTGCGCGCAGCGAGAGCTCGCCGCCGTAGACCTGGCCGTTGATCGAGAACTCGTGCGTGAGCGGCGCGCCGCCATCCACCGGAGCGCCGCTGGGCTCCTGTGCGAGGCTCCATTGCGCCTGCGCATCGGCACCGCTGTTGTCGAACTGGCCGAGGTAGTTGAAGACCACCTGCGCCCTGGGCAGCGCGCGCAGCGCCTCGCGCTGCGCGGCATCGCCCAGGTGCTTGAAGACACCATGCCCCACGCCCTTGCGCGCAACGCGGCGCAGGTCTTCTTTCACGCGCTTGAGTGCCTCGCCTTGCGCGCCGAGCGGATCGAGGGCCACCGGGAACAGCGTGGTGAACCAGCCGACGGTGCGCGACAGGTCGATGTGCGCGAACAGGTCTTCGCGGCCATGGCCTTCCAGGTCGACCAGCAGCCTGCCGTGCCCGCTCCATGCGCACAGCGCGCGGCCCAGCGCGGTCAGCAACAGGTCGTTGGCCTGTGTGCGGTAGGCCGCGGGCGCATCCTTCAGGAAGGCCTCTGTGGTGGCCTGGTCGAGCCGCAACTCGACGCTCTCCTCGTCGGCCGCGGTGTTCGATCCATGCGGACGCGCGCATGGCAGCGCGGCCGGCACGTCGGCCAGCGATTGCCAGTGGGCGAGCTCGTCGCCATGGGCCTTTGCATAGCCCTGCAATGCGACGGACCAGTCCTTGCAGCTGCTGCCCGTGGCAGGCAGCGCGACAGGCTGGCCCTCAAGGCTCTGCCAGTAGGCGGCCTGCAGGTCTTCGAGCAGGATGCGCCACGACACGCCATCGACCACCAGGTGGTGAACGACGAGCAGCAGCCGCGAGTCGCCGTCCGGCAGCTCGATGGCGAGCGCGCGGACCAGCGGGCCGTGCGCAAGATCCAGGCTGCGCTGCGCCTCTTCGCACAGCGGCGCCACCTGCGCGGCATCCGCCGCGCGCCGCACCCACACCAGTTCCGCGAACTGGTCTTCGGGCACGCTCCCATAGGTTTGGCGCCACGGCCCGCCTGCGTCCTGCCGGTAGCGCAGGCGCAGGCTGTCGTGCTGCTGCACCACCGCGCGCAGCGCCTGCCTGAAGGCCGGCAGCTGCAGCGGCTCGCGGTTCTTCAGCAGCACCGCCTGGTTCCAGTGCGCGCGCACCGGCATGTCCATCTCGAAGAATTCATGCTGGAACGGCAGCAGCGGCGCCTCGCCCTGCACGTCGCCCATCGCGGCACGCAACGCATCGGCCGGCATTGCAACAGCCGCGAGCTGCGCCACCGTCTGCCGCTCGAAGATCTGCCTGGGCGCGACCTTCCAGCCCGCCAGCCGCAGGCGCGCCACGATCTGCAGGCTCAGGATCGAATCGCCGCCGAGCTCGAAGAAGTTGTCGCCCCGGCCCACGCGCGCGAGACCCAGCACATCGGTCCATACCGCCGCAATGGCCTCTTCGGCCGCCCCGCGCGGCGACTCGAAAGCCTTGCCGTGTTCGGCGGCCGGCTCCGGCAGCGCCTTGCGGTCGACCTTGCCGCTCGGAGCGAGCGGCAGCGCATCGACCACCACCAGCGTGCCCGGCACCATGTAGTCGGGCAGCGCGCGGGCGAGCCGCTCCTTCAGCACGGCGGCATCGGCGAGCCGGCCGGCTTGCGGCGACACATAGCCCACCAGCCGCGCACCGCTCGGCCCCGGCCTTGCGACCACCACCGCCTCGCGCACTTCGGGCTGGGCCAGCAGCTGCGCCTCGATCTCGCCGAGCTCGATGCGAAAGCCTCGGATCTTCACCTGGTGGTCGATGCGCCCCAGGTATTCGAGCTGCCCGTCGTCGCGCCATCGCACCCAGTCGCCGGTGCGGTAGAGGCGTCCGCCTTCGGCATCGAAGGGGTCCGCCACGAAGCGCTCGGCCGTGAGCGGTGCGCGGTGCAGGTAGCCGCGCGCCAGGCCCTCGCCGCCGAGGTACAGCTCGCCGGCCACGTTGCGCGGCACCAGGTTCAGGTCCGCATCGAGCACGTAGGCGCTGCGGTTGCCCACAGGCCGGCCGATGGGCGCATAGCCCTCGGAGAACGCCGCGGTGTTTGCGACCTTCCAGAGCATCGGCGTGACGACCGCCTCGGTCGGGCCGTAGCCGTTGATCAGCAGCGCGGGCTTCAGGTGCCGGCACACGGCGTCGAAGCCTTCGCGCGACATCGCCTCGCCGCCGAAGGAGTACAGGTGCACCGGCGGGCAACGGCCGGTGTCGCGCGCCCAATTGGCCAGCTGCCGCAGGTAGGCCGGCGGGAAGCCGGCGTTGGTCACGCCGTGGCGCTGCATGGCGTCGAGCGTCTGCTCGGCGGTCCAGAGCGAGGCATCGCGCAAGAGCAGCGAGGCGCCGCAGCACAGCGCGGTGAAGAGGCGCTCGTGCGCCCCGTCGAACGAGAACGACAGGAAGTGCAGCTCGCGCGACCGAGGCCCCATCTCGTAGAGCACCGCGGTTTCGACGCAGTGCGCGGCGAACGGGCCGTGCGACACCATGACGCCCTTGGGCATGCCGGTCGAGCCCGATGTGTAGATGATGTAGGCGAGGTTGCCCGCATGCACGGGCACTTGGGGCGCGTCGTCGGGCTCGCCGCCCAGGTCGGCGGTGTCGAGCTGCAGCACGCGCAGGCCGTCCCGCAGCGGCAGGCCGGCCATCACATGGCTCTGCGTGAGGAGCAGCGTGATGCCGCTGTCCTCCACCATGTAGGCCAGGCGGTCGGCGGGGTACTCCGGATCGAGCGGCACATAGGCGCCGCCGGCCTTCAGGATGCCGAGCAGGCCGACCACGATATCGAATGAGCGCTCCACCGCGATGCCGACGCGCGTCTCGGGTTTCACGCCCATCGCGATCAATCGATGAGCCAGGCGATTGGCGCGCCGGTCGAGTTCGCCATAGCTCAGCACTTCGTCGCCGAAGAGCAGCGCGGGCGCATCCGGGTTCGCCTTCGCATGCCGGGCCATCAGGTGGTGCGCGGGCTCGGTTCTGTTATGACCGGAATCGTTCACGCCCCATGCCGCGAGCCGCTCCTTTTCGCCTGCAGTGAGCAGGTCGACGTCTCCCACCGCCTGTTCGGGCCGTTCGGCGAGTGCGCGCAGCACGCCCAGGTAGTGCTCGGCCAAGCGGGCGATGCTCTCTGGATCGAACAGCTCCTGCGCCACATGGAAACTCGCTTGAACGTGGCCTTGCGCGTCTTCGACGGTGCTCAGTGTCAGCTCGAACTGGGCCGTCTGCGTGCCGATCTCGTAGTCCTGCAGCGTGAGACCGGGCAGCTTGGCGAGCGCGGCCTGGTCCCTGCGCTGGTGGTTGAACATCACCTGGAACAGCGGCGCCGTGCCCAGGCTGCGTTCGGGCTGCAGGGCCTCGACCAACTGCTCGAACGGCAGGTCCTGGTGAGCCTGCGCGCCGAGTGCCGCCTCGCGGGTTTGCTGCAGTGCCTGACGCAGGCTGGTGCGGCTGCCCAGCACATTGCGCAGCACCTGCGTGTTGACGAAGAAGCCGATGACGCGCTCCGACTCCACCCGGTGGCGGTTGGCCACGGGCACGCCGACGCGGATGTCCTGCTGCGCGGTGTAGCGGTGCAGCAGCACCTGCAGCGCGGTGAGCAGCACCATGAAAAGCGTGCTGCCCTCGGCCTGCGCGCGCCGGTGCAGCGCATCGACAACGGGCTGCGGCAGCGCCATCTCGTGGCGGGCGACGCGGTACTTGCCGTCGCTGCGCCGCGCGTGGTCGGTGGGCAGTTGCAGCACCGGGTGCTCGGCGCCCAGCTGGGCCTTCCAGTAGTCGAGCTGGCGCTCCTTCTCGCCGGCTTCGAGCCAGTGGCGCTGCCACGCTGCGTAGTCGGCGTACTGGATCGGCAGGGGCGCGAGCCGCGGCGTTTGCCCGGCCGCGCGCGCACGGTATTGCGCGGCGAATTCGTCGACCAGGATCTGCATCGACCAGCCGTCCGACACGATGTGATGCATCACGACGACCAGCAAGTGTTCATCGGTGGCCAGGCGGATGAGCGCCACGCGCAGCAGCGGCCCGGCCGTGAGATCGAACGGTGTTTCGGCCAGGCGCACGGCCGCCTCCCGCGCGCGGGCCTCGCGCACTTCGGCATCGATGCCCGAGAGATCGGTGAACGGAATCTCCAGCGCCGTGCGCTCGCGAATCAGTTGTTCGACATGGCCTTCGGCATCTACCTGGAACACCGTGCGCAGCGACTCATGGCGTTCGAGCAAGGCGTCGAAGCTGGCCTGCAGCGCCTGCACATCGAGCAGGCCCTTGAGCTTCAGCCCGCCCGAAATGTGGTAGGCCGAACTGCCGGGCTCCAGCTGCCACAGGAACCATTGGCGCAGCTGCGCATACGAGGCGGGGCACCGCGCCTGCGCCGCTGCATCGCGCGCAAGGATCGGGAACTGCCCGATCGCCAGGCCCTCCGCGCGGATTTTCTGGTAGACCGCGCGGCGCTGCGCCGGATTGAGGCCCGAGAAGCGCTTGCCGATGTGAAGGTGGGTTGCCGTGATTTCCATCAAGCGATCTCCAAACTGTCGATGAAGGAATCAATGTCCGAAAGGGATTGGGCGACGGGCTTTCTGGTCGCCGCTGTGGCGACGAGCCCCGCCATGGCGGCGAGCACCGGGTGCTGGAAGACGTCCTTCACGGAGAGCTCCGCGTGCATCGTGCCCTGCACGCGGGCCACCATCTGCACCGACATCAGCGAATGGCCGCCGAGTTCGAAGAAGTTGTCGTGGCGGCCGACGCGGGCCACGCCGAGCACTTCGGCCCAGATGGTGGCGAGCGCTTCTTCCACCTCGCCCTGCGGCGCTTCGTAGACGCGCGCGCTCGCCTGCCCGGGCGGCGGCAGCGCCTTGCGGTCCACCTTGCCGTTCGGGTTGAGCGGCAAGCTGTCCAGCGCGACGACGAGCGCCGGCACCATGTAGTCCGGCAGCACGCGGCCGAGGCGTTCGCGCAGCTGCGCGGCATCGACGGCCTGTCCCGCCTGCGGCGAGACATATGCCACGAGCTGCGCACCAGCCGGCCCCTGGCTCGCGGCAACGACGGCCTCGCGCACTTCAGGCTGCACGAGCAGTTGGGCCTCGATCTCGCCGAGTTCGATACGAAAACCGCGGATCTTCACCTGGTGGTCGATGCGCCCCAGGTAGTCGAGCTGCCCTTCGCTGTTCCATCGCACGAGGTCGCCCGTGCGGTAGAGGCGCGCGCCCTCGGCCAAGCCGAAGGGGTCGGCCACGAAGCGCTCGGCGGTGAGCCCCGCGCGCTCCACATAGCCGCGCGCAAGCCCGATGCCGCCCAGGTAGAGCTCGCCCGCCACACCGGGCGCGACGAGGTTCAGATCGCCATCGAGCACGAAGGCCTGCGTGCCGGCAATCGGCCGGCCGATCGGCACCTGGGTGCGGCCGTCGCGGCGGCAGGTCCAGTGCGTGACGTCGATGGCCGCCTCGGTGGGGCCGTAGAGGTTGTGCAGCGCCGCTTGCGGCAGCCGCTGGAAGACGCCCAGTTGCGCCTCGGCGGGCAATGCCTCGCCGCTGCAGACGATCTGCCGCAGGCTGGTGCAGGCCCCGATCCCGTCGTGCGCCAGGAAGGCCTGCAGCATCGAGGGCACGAAGTGCAGCGTGCTCACGCCGTGGCGCTGAATCAATTGTGCGAGGCGTGCGGGCTCGCGGTGATCACCGGGAGCCGCCACGGCCAGCCGCGCACCGGCCATGAGCGGCCAGAAGAACTCCCACACCGACACGTCGAAGCTGAACGGCGTTTTCTGCAGCACGGTGTCCGCGCCATCGATGGGGTAGGCCGCCTGCATCCACGCCAGCCGGTTGTGCAATGCGGCGTGCCGGTTGGCCGCGCCCTTGGGGCGGCCGGTCGAGCCCGAGGTGTAGATCACGTAGGCGAGGTTTTCGCCGCTGAGTGCGACTGCCGGGTCGGCCTGCGCCATGCCACCGAGGTCCAGCGTGTCGAGCGCGAACGCCGCGACGCCGGGCGGCAGTGCAAGGCGATCGGCCAGGCTGCTGTGCGTGAGCACGAGGCCGATCTTGCTGTCTTCGACCATGTAGGCGATGCGCTCGGCCGGATGCTCGGGATCCAGCGGCACGTAGGCGCCGCCGGCCTTCAGCACCGCGAGCAAGCCGGTCACCAGTTCCAGGCTGCGCTCCAGCGCAACGCCCACCTTGACCTCGGGGCCCACGCCCTCGGCGATCAACCGGTGCGCGAGCTGGTTGGCGCGGCGGTTGAGCTCGCCGTAGCTGAGCGATGCATCGCCGAACAGCACCGCGACCGCATCCGGATGCCGGGCCGCCTGCTGTTCGATGAGGCGGTGCACCGGCACGGCGTCGCCATGGCTTTCGGTGTTGATGCTCCACCGGGCAAGCTGCGCTTTTTCTGCGGAGCCCAGCAGGTCGAGTTCATTCAGCGTCGATGCGGGCCGCGCGGCCAATGCTTCGAGCACGCGGCCGTAGTGGCCCGCGAGCCGCTCGACGGTCTGCGGCTCGAACAGCTCGGCCGCATAGCGGAAGTTGGCCTGGATGCCGCCGTCTGCGCGCTCGATGGTTTCCAGCGTGAGCTCGAACGGTGCGGCGCGCTGGGCGAGATCGATCCGGCGCACGCGCAGTCCGGGCCAGCCCTGCAACGGCCGGTCGCCCTGGCCAAGATGGTTGAACATCACCTGGAACAGCGGCGAGCCCGCATGCCCGCGCTCGGGCCGCAGGGCCTGCACCAGCCGCTCGAACGGCAGGTCCTGGTGCGCCTGCCCCTCGAGCGACACGCCCTGCACCTGCAGCAGCAGGTCGGCCAGGCGCATCTGTCCGTGCATGCGTGCATCGAGCACCACGGTGTTGATGAAGGCGCCGATGACGCCCGAGGTCTCCGGCCGGCCGCGCCCCGCCACGGGCACGCCGACGCGGATCGCCTGCTGCCCGGTGTGGCGGAACAGCAGGGCATGGAACGCAGTGAGCAAGGCCATGAACAGCGTGCCGCCCTGCTCGCGGGATTGGCGCTTCAGCGCCTCGACGAGCGCTGCCGGCACATCCAGCGTGTGCTGCGCCGCGCTGTAGTCCGCGTCGGCGGAGCGCGGCCGGTCGGTGGCGAGCGCGAGCACCGGGTGGCTGTCGCCGAGCCGGCCGCGCCAGTAGGCGAGCTGGCGCTCGCCCTCGCCGTCGTCCAGCCACTTGCGCTGCCAGCGGGCGAAGTCGACATAGCGGATCTCCGGCTGCGGCAGCGATGCTGGCAAGCCTTGAACGCGTATCGCATAAAGCTGCGCCAGTTCGTCGAGCATCAACTCGACCGACCAGGCATCGGAAATGATGTGATGCATCATCAGGAGCAACTGGTGCTCGCCGTCCGCCATCTTCAACAGCGTGCCGCGCAGCAAGGGGCCTGCCCTCAGGTCGAAGGGTGTGCGGCAGACATCCGCCACCACCTCGGCATGGCGCGATTCGCGCGCCGCTGCGTCGAGCGCGGCCAGGTCGATGAAGGGAATCCCGATCTCGACTGTCGCCTGGATGCATTGCTCGGGCAGCCCCCCCTCCCCCGAACGGAAGACAGTGCGCAGCGCCTCGTGCCGTGCCACGAGCGCCTGCATGGCCTCGCGCAAGGCGGTGATGTCGAGCGACCCGGAGAAGCCGAGCCCGCCGCCGACGTGATAGGCGGTGTTGCCCGGGTTCAGCTGCCACAGGAACCACTGCCCCTGCTGCGCGAAGGACACGGGGGCGGCGCCATCGTCCTGGTCGCGCACGATCGCCGCATGCGCCGGCGCCGGGGCCGCGTCGCGCCTCAGGCGCTGTTGCAGCAGGCTCAGTTGCGCGGGCGTCAGCCTGGCGCGCCGTTCGGAAAGATTCTGGGCTTCGCTCATGGTGCGCTGTCTTCGGTGGTTTCTGCGGTTTCGGCTTCGCGTTCGATGTCCTCGATCAGGCGCAGCTCGACCAGGGTCGCGAGCTCGGCGATGGTCGGCGCCTTGAAGAACGCGGCGGGATGCAGCTCCACGCCGTAGGCCTTGCGTACGCGGGCCAGCAGTCGGATGGCGAGCAGCGAATCGCCGCCCAGCTCGAACAGGTTGTCGTGCACGCCCACGGGCACGATGCCCAGTGCATCGCTCCAGAAGCCGGCGAGCGCATCTTCCAGCTCACTTTCGGGGGCGGCATACGGCGTCTGCAGCACTGGGCGCGAATGGCCGCTGCGCACCTCGGCCGCGGGCGCGTCGTCGAGCGAATCGAACAGGTCGTCGAGCGGCCTGAGGCGCGGCGCCAGCGGCGAGACGGACACGATGGTCTGCGGCAGGTCGGGGCCGTTGGCAATGCGCTCGAAAGCGAGCACGCCGGTGCGTTCGTCCAGGCCCACGCCCTCGGGCAGGTCCATGTCGAGCGCCACGCCAACGTCGCGCCACGCATCCCAGTTGACCGAGAACAGCGGCAGCGGCGAGCTGCGGCGGCCGGCCGTGGCCAGTGCGTCCAGGTAGGCATTGGCGGCGGCGTAGTCGCTGCGGCCGAGGCCGCCGATGAGCACCGAGATCGACGAGCAGAACAGCACGAAGTCCAGCGGCTCGGCACGCAGCGCATCGAGCAGCGCGAGCGTGCCCGCGATCTTGGGCGCGAAGGCCGCTTCGACCAGCGCCGGCGTGCGCTGGGCGATCATGCCGCGGTCGGGGTGCACGACGGCATGCACCACGCCGTGGACCGCACCGAAGCGCGCATGCACGGCGGCGAGGGCCGCGCACAGTTGCGCGGCATCGTTGACGTCGGCGGCCACCGGCAGCACCTGGGCGCCGTCCGCTTCGAGATCGATCAGCTGCTGCAGCTTGCGCCGCAGCGCCACGGGCTGGCCGGCGTCCGCAACGAGGCGCTCCCAATCGCCGCGCCCAGGCAGGAGCGTGCGGCCGAGCAGCACGAGCTTCGCTTTCCAGGTGCGGCTCAGGTAGCGCGCCATCGCCAAGCCGACGCCGCCCATGCCACCGGTGATGAGGTAGACGCCGCCTTCGCGCAGGCGCTGCCTTGCGGCGGGCGCAGGCACATCGGGCAGCGGCGCATAGCGCTTCCGCCAGCGATGCGGCCCGCGGTAGGCCACCAGGAATTCGTCTGGCGCTGCCCATGCTTCGTCGGCCACGCGGCGCGCGAGCTCGGCCTCGGCCGCGCTCTCGGGCGCGGGCAGCACCACGTCCACGACGCGGCAGGCGATCGATGGGTACTCCTGGCCCAGGATCTTCGCGAGGCCGAGCAGCGTGGCCTTCTCGGGTGCGAGCGGCTCGGTGCCGGCAACGTCTTCGACGCGGTCGGTGACGACGGTGAGCGCAAGGGTTCCGCGGCCTGCGGTACCCACCGCATCGAGCGCGTGCGCGAGTGCGAGCAGGCTGAAGTAGCCGGCCTCGAAGACCTGCGCCTGCGATGCCGCGGGCCGGTCGCCGTCCAGGCTCCACAGGTGATGCAGGCGCAGCACCGGCCCGGCTTCGGCTTTGACCTCGCGCAGCAGCGCTTCGTGGTCGGAGCGCTCGCCCGCGCGCAGGGCGTACTGGCCCGGCGCGATGCGGGCAAAGCGCGGTCCGCGCAAGGCCAGCACCACCTTTTCGCCGCGCTCGCGCAGGGTGCGCGCGAGCCGGTCGGTGAAGCTGTTCGCATCGCCGAGCACCAGCGCGCAACCTGCGCGCTCGCCCTGCTTTTCAGCGGGCGAAAGCGGCGCGCTGCGTTCCCAGAGGGGCGCGTAGAAGAGGTTCGGCGCCGTGCTCTTCGCAGGCTGCGCAGCCTCGCCCGCCTCGATCCAGAAGCGCTTGCGCTGGAAGGCATAGGTGGGCAGCGGCACGCGGCGCCGGCTTGCGCCTTCCGCGCGGCAGGCCACCCAGTCGATGTCGACGCCCGCGGTCCACAGTCCCGCCACGGCAACGGCCAGCTGCTGGGCGTTGCGCGCCGTTTGCTGCGGGTGCACCTGGCTCGCCCAGATGCCCGCGGCCTCGCGGCTTTGCGGATGCTGGCGTGCGAGGCTCGCGAGCGTTTCGCCGGGGCCGACCTCGAGCAGCACACGGCCCGGCGCGGCGAAGATCTCGCGCAAGCCCTCGGCAAAGCGCACGGTGCCGCGCAGGTGGCGGCCCCAGTACGCGGGGCTGGTCGCCTCTGCTCCGGTGATCGGCCGGCCCGTCGCGTTCGACAGGAAGGGAATGCGCGGCGCATGGCGCGGCAGCGAGGCGATCAGCTGCTCCAGCTCGGCCACGATGGGATCGACCAGGCTCGAATGCGAGGCGATGGCCACATGCAGGCGGCGCGGCAGTTGCTGGCGCGCACGCAGCGCTTCTTCGGCGCGCTCGATGGCGTCCAACGGGCCGGCCAGCACGCAGAGCTGTTCGCCGTTCACCGCGGCCAGGTCGCAGCCGTCGCGAAGGAATTGGGCCAGCGCCGATTCAGGCAGCGACACCGCCGTCATCGCGCCCGCCGCGAGCGTCTGCATCAGGCGGCCGCGCGCGGCGACGATGCGCAGCGCGTCTTCGAGCGAGAACACGCCCGACAGGCAGGCCGCCACGTATTCGCCGAGGCTGTGGCCGAGCATGAGCGCGGGCTGCACGCCGCAGCTCATCCACCAGCGCGCCATCGCGTACTCGACGGCGAACAGCGCGGGCTGCGCGTATTCCATGCGGAACAGCCGCTCGTTCGCCGCGGCTTCGTCGCCATCGGCCGGGAACACCAGCGCGAGCAGGTCGATGCCGCAGCCGGCCTTCAGCAGCGCAGCGCAGCGGTCGAGTTCTTCGCGGAACACGGCGCTGTGCTGATAGAGCGCCTCGCCCATGCGTGCATGCTGCGTGCCGCCGCCGGGAAACAGGAACACCACCTCGGGCGCAGCGGCGGGCGCACGCGACGACGGGAGCATCGGCGAAGCCAGCATCTCGGAGGCCATCGCCGGCTGGTTGGCCACCACGGCACTGCGCCAGGCGAAGGGGCGGCGTCCGCTTTGCAGCGTGTGGGCCACATCGCCCAGCGCCAGCTCCGGATGGGCCTGCAGATGCGCCGCGAGCTGCGATCGGCCCTCCGCCAGCGCGGCTTCGTCCTTTGCCGACACGGGCAGCACCTGCCAGCCGGAAGCAGGCTGTGCCGCGGCAACGGCCGGCGCCTCTTCGAGCACCACGTGCACGTTGGTGCCGCCGATGCCGAACGAGCTCACGCCCGCGCGGCGCGGCGCCTTGCCTTCAGGCCATGCACGCAATTGCGCATTGACGTAGAACGGGCTGGACGCGAAATCGATCTGCGGGTTCGGGCTCTCGTAGTGCAGGCTGGGCGGCAGCATGCGGTGCTTGAGCGCCATCACCGTCTTGATGAGCCCGGCCACGCCGGCCGCGGCATCCAGGTGGCCGATGTTGGTCTTCACCGAACCCACGGCGCAGAAGCCGCGGCGCTCGGTCTCGGCGCGAAAGGCCTGCGCGAGCGCGGCGAGTTCGATGGGGTCGCCCAGCGTGGTCGCGGTGCCGTGCGCCTCGATGTAGCCGATGGTGTCCGCCGGCACGCCCGCGATGAGCTGGGCCGCACGGATCACCTCGGCCTGGCCGTCCACGCTGGGCGCCGTGAAGCCGACCTTGGCGGCGCCGTCGTTGTTGGCCGCGCTGCCCTTGATGACCGCATGGATGGTGTCGCCGTCGCGCAGCGCGTCGTCCAGCCGCTTGAGCACCACGATGCCCGCGCCGCTGCCGATGACGGTGCCGGCCGCCTTCGCGTCGAAGGCGCGGCAGTGCCCGTCGGGCGAGAGGATGGCGCCGGCCTGGTAGCGGTAGCCGCCTTCCTGCAGCAGGTTGAGCCACACGCCGCCGGCCAGCGCCATGTCGCAGTCGTGGCTCAGGAGCGCCTGGCAGGCCGTGTGGACCGCGGTGAGCGACGTGGAGCAGGCGGTCTGCACCGTCACCGCGGGACCGCGCAGGTCGAGCTTGTACGACACGCGGGTGCACAGCGAGCCGCCCGAGTTGCCGCTCATGAGGCCCAGCAGGTCGGCGATGCCGCTCGCCGCGCCAAGGCCGAACGATGGCAGCAGGTTGCGGATGAGGTACACGTTGGCGCCCTCGCCCGCATACACGCCGACCTTGCCCGGCCAGCGTGCGGCGTCGCAGCCCGCATGTTCCAACGAGGCCCAGGCGCATTCCAGGAAGATGCGCTGCTGCGGGTCGAGGGTTTCGGCCTCGCGCGGCGAGTAGCCGAAGAAACCGGCATCGAACTTGTCGAAGCCCTCGAACATCACGCCGGCCTTCACGTAGTCGGGATCGTCCAGCAGCGACTGCGGCACGCCTTGCGCGCGCAGCTGCTCGTCGCTGAAGCGGGAGACCGAGGCCACGCCGTCCCGGATGTTGCGCCAGAAGGCGTCCACGTCGCCGGCGCCCGGAAAGCGCCCGGCCATGCCGACGATGGCGATCTCGATGCCGCTCGGCTCGGAGGATTCGAAGGGGTGGGACATCAGTTGACTCTCTCTGCCGCTTTGCGGCGTTGAAGCATGGCGGCGCGCTGGCGCAGCGCCCGGTCGTCGCTCGCCGCGGCCGCGCTGGCCGATGCGGCGGCGCGCGCGGGCGCCTGCTCCAGCCACTGGACCAGCGATTGGACGGTGGGGTACTTGAAGAGATTGACCACCGGGATGGCGGTGTGCAGCCGGTCTTCCAGCAGCCGGTGCGCGCGGATCAGCAGCAGCGAGTGGCCGCCCAGGTCGAAGAAGTTGTCGTTCAGGCCGACCTGTGCGACCTGCAGCACCTCGGACCACACCGCGGCCACCGTCTGCGCAACATGGCCCTGCGGCGCCTCGTAGGCCTGGCCGCCGGCAAGGGCCGGCTCGGGCAGCGCCTTGCGGTCCACCTTGCCGTTGGCGTTCAGCGGCAGTGCATCGAGCACCTCGAAGGCGCGCGGGACCATGTAGTCGGGCAGCACCTGCGCAAGCCGCTCTTTCAGCGCCGCGGTGTCGATGGCCTCGCCCGCATGCGGCGCGAGGTAGCCGACGAGCCGCGCGCCGGCCGGGCCGTCCCTGGCGACCACGACGGCTTCGCGCACGGCGGGCTGCGCCAGCAGCTCGGCCTCGATCTCGCCAAGCTCGATGCGAAAGCCCCGGATCTTCACCTGGTGGTCGATGCGGCCCAGGTACTCCAGCTGTCCTTCGCCGTTCCAGCGCACGAGGTCGCCGGTGCGGTAGAGCCGCCCGCCGCCAGCGCTGTCGAACGGATCGGCCACGAAGCGCTCGGCGCTCAGGCCGGCACGCTTCAGGTAGCCACGCGCAAGGCTGACGCCGCCCAGGTACAGCTCGCCCGCCACGCCCTGCGGCACGAGGTTGAGTTCGGCATCCAGGACGTGGGTGCTGGTGTGGCTGATCGGCTTGCCGATGGGCACCTGGCTCTGGCCGCTGTCATCGGGATACAGGCGGCAGGCCCAGTGCGTGACGTGGATGGTGGCCTCGGTGGGGCCGTAGAGGTTCTGCAGGCCCGCGCCGTGCAGGCGCTCGAGCGTTTCCTTCTGCGTCTCGGCCGGCATTGCCTCGCCGCCGCAGATGATGTGGCGCAGGCGCGTGCTGGCCTCGATGCCCTTGTGCGCGAGAAAGGCCTGCAGCATCGAGGGCACGAAGTTGAGCGTGGTGACCTGGTGGCGCTGGATCAGCTCGACCAGGCGCGCCGGGTCGCGGTGATCGCCGGGGTTGGCCACCACCAGCCGCGCGCCCGAGCTCATCGGCCAGAACAGCTCCCACACCGACACGTCGAAGCCGAAGGGCGCCTTGTGCAGCACGGTGTCGGCGTGCGTGAGCTTGTAGATGCCCTGCATCCACGCCATGCAGCTGTGCAGCGCGCTGTGGCGGATGGCCGCGCCCTTGGGCTTGCCGGTGGAGCCCGAGGTGTAGATCACGTAGGCGAGGTTCTCGATGTGCAGGCCGACTTGCAGATCGCTCTCGGGCTCGGCGCTGAAATCGGCTGCATCGACTTCCAGCACCGTCAAGGCACGGCGGTCGGGCACGCAATCGACCAGGCTGCGCTGCGTGAGCAGCAGGCCGATGCCGCTGTCCTGCACCATGTAGGCCAGGCGCTCGGCGGGGTATTCGGGGTCCAGCGGCACATAGGCGCCGCCCGCCTTCAGCACGCCCAGGATGGCGACCACCATCTCGACGGAGCGCTCCATCGCGATGCCCACGAGCACCTCGGGCTTCACGCCCAGCGTGATCAGCCGGTGCGCCAGGCGGTTGGCGCGGCGGTTCAGTTCCGCAAAGCCAAGCGCCTCATCCGCGAACAGCAGCGCAGTGGCATCGGGCTGCATGCGGGCCTGCCGCTCGATCATGCGGTGCACGGGCTCGGGCTGCGGCTCGCGATGCCCATTCACGCCCCACTGCGCGAGCCGGGCCAGTTCCGGCGCGCCGAGCAGTTCGATGTCGCCGATGGGTTGATGGGGACGCTCGGCCAGCGCCTGCAGGATCGCGACATAGTGGCCGGCCATGCGCGCCATGGTGTCGGGCTCGAACAGCTCGGCCGCGTAGATCAGGGCGAGCGAGAGCTGGCCGCCCGGCCGCTCGCGCGCTTCGAGCGTGAGCTCGAACTGCGCCGCGAGATCGGGCAGCGCATGGTCTTGCGCGGTGATGCCGGGCAGCTGGCCGAGCGAGCGGTAGTCCTCGAACAGGTGGTTGAACATCACCTGGAACAGCGGCGTGCGGCTCAGGCTGCGCTCGGGCTGCAGCATCTGCACGAGTTGCTCGAAGGGCACATCCTGGTGCGCCTGTGCGCCCAGCACCGCGTCACGCGCCTGCGCCAGCACGCGCGATGCACCGAGGCGGCCATGGATCGGGTTGCGCAGCACCAGCGTGTTGACGAACAGGCCGACCACGCCTTCGGCTTCCACGCGGTTGCGGTTGGCAAACGGTGCGCCGATGCGGATGTCTTCCTGGCCCGTGTAGCGGTGCAGCAGCGCCTGGAAGCCGGCCAGGAGCACCATGAAGAGCGTGGCGCCACCGCCGTCCGCGGCCTTGCGCAGCTGCGCGAGCAGGCTCGCCGGAAGCTCGAAGGCGTGGCGCGCAGCGCCGTAGCCGGCTTGCGGCTTGCGCGGGTGGTCGGTGCGCAGCTCGAGCACGGTGTGCGTGTCGCCGAGCTGCGTGCGCCACCAGGCCAGTTGCCGCTCGCCCTCGCCCGCCGCCAGCCACTCGCGCTGCCAGAGCGCATGGTCGGCGTACTGGATGCGCGGCGCGGGCAGGCGCACCGTGTCGCCCTTCAGGTGCGCGGCGTAGCCTGCGGCCAGTTCGTCGATCAGCAACTGCATCGAGGCACCGTCGGACACGATGTGATGCATCACCACGGCGAGCACATGCACCTCGTTGGCGGTGCGGATCAGCGCGGCGCGCAGCAGCGGGCCCTGCGTGAGGTCGAAGGGCTCGGCCTTGAGGCGCCGCGTGGCTTCGTCCAATCGGGCATCGGCTTCACCCTCGGCGCCGCGCAGGTCGACCAGCGACAGCGGCACGGAGCCGCCCGGCCTGATCCATTGCTCCACGCTGCCATCGGCACCGGCGCTGAAGACCGTGCGCAGCGATTCATGGCGCGCCACCAGATCGTCGAGCGCTGCTTGCAGGGCATCGACCCGCAGCGCGCCGGCCAGGCGTAGCGCGCCGCTCACGTGGTAGGCCGCACTCGATGGATCGATCTGCCAGAGGAACCACTGGCGCTCCTGCGCGTGCGAGAGCGGCAGCGGCAACAGCCGGCGCTCCGCAGGGATCACGGCGATGGGCGCGGGCTGCGGGCGCACGCCCTGCCGCTGCAGTTCGCGGATGGCCGACGCGCAGTCGCGAAGGCGCGGTTGCTCGAAGAGCCTGCGCGCGGGAAAGTCGATCTGCCAGCGCGCGCCGATGCGCGCGGCCGCCTGCGTGGCGGTGAGGGAGCTGCCGCCGCGGTTGAAGAAGTGGGCATCGCGGCCAAGCGGGCGGTCGTCGCCGTGTTTGCAGACCTCGCGCCAGATGGCGGCGACGGCCTGTTCGACTTCGTCGAGGGGTGCCTCGGCAACGGCCTCGATCGGGCCTCCGCGCACGAAGGCGCCGTGCTGGTAGACGGCATAGGCATCGGCGCTGCCGTCGAGCCAGGCCGCACGGCAGGCACTGCGCTGCAGCTTGCCGCTGGTGGTCTTGGGCATGCCGCCGGGGTTGAGCAGCAGCACGGCCGACAAGGTCTCGCCGAACACTTCGCTCACAGCGGCGCCCAGCGCATCGACCAGCACCGCGGCCGGCACCAGCTTCTGCATGCTGCGCGACACCTCGGCGGCCACGCCGATGCCTTCGCCGCCCGGCCCCTGCGTGGCGAAGACCGCGACGCGGCCCTTGCGCACCGCATCGACCTCGGCCTCGATGAGCCGCTCGATGTCCTGCGGGTAGATGTTGTGGCCGCGAACGATGATCAGGTCCTTGATGCGGCCGGTCACGTAGAGCTGGCCTTCGTGCATGAAGCCGAGGTCGCCGGTGCGCAGCCAGCGCTGGCCGTCCCGCTCGACGAAGGTCTCACGGGTCTCGCGCTCCTTGCCCCAGTAGCCGTGGCCGATGCTCGGACCGCAGGTCCAGATCTCGCCGATCTTTCCGGGGGCCGCGGCCGATAGCGATTCGGCATCGACGATCTCGATGCGATGGCCGGGCGCGACGTCGCCGCAGCCGACCAGCGCCGTGCCTTCGTCCGCAGGCGTTCCCGTGCCGCTGGCGAGGCCGGCGGCGGAAAACGTGGGCGCGACCAGGCCGCCGCCACGGCGTCCGCCGGTGACGAAGAGCGTCGCCTCGGCAAGGCCGTAGCAGGGATAGACGGCTGCCGCATCGAAGCCCGCGGATGTGAAGCGCGAGATGAACTCGATTTCCGTGTCGGCGCGCACGGGTTCGGCGCCGGTGTAGGCCACGCGCCAGCTCGACAGGTCGAGCGGGGCCAGTTGCGCATCCTTCACGCGTTCCAGGCACAGGCGGTAGGCAAAGTCGGGGCCGCCGCTGAGCGTCGCGCGATGGCGCGAGATCAGTTCGAGCCAGCGCACCGGACGCTCCAGGAAATAGCGCGGCGACGTGAGCACCAGCGGAATGCCGCTGTAGAGCGGCTGCAGCAATCCGCCGATCAGGCCCATGTCGTGATAGAGCGGCGCCCACGAAACGAAGCTGTCGCCCGGGCCGACACCCATGCTGCGCCGGATCGCTTCTTCGTTGGCCATCAGGTTGCCGTGCGTCACGATCACGCCCTTGGGCGTCGAGGTGGAGCCCGAGGTGTATTGCAGGAAGGCGACGTCGCTGCCCGCCGGTTCGAAGGGCGTCCATGCATCGGCAAGCGAGATGTCCACGCTGTCGACGGCAACGATGTCCGCTTCGCCGAACTGGCGCAGGCCGGCGCTCGTTTCATTCATCGCGCGCGCCATGGCCTCGCACGTCAGCACGCAGCGCGCCTGCGAATCGGCGGCAATGCCGGTCAGCCGTGCGAGGTGCTGCGGGCGCGCCGATTCCGGCGGGAACACCGGCACCGCAATCACGCCCGCGTAGAAGCAGGCCAGCATGCTCACCGCATAGTGGTCGCCGTTGTCCAGCATGACGAGCGCGCGTTCGCCTTTGGCGAACTGCTGCTGCAGCCGGGCCGCGAGCGCGCGCACGCGGCGCTCGAAGGTGCCGTAGCTGATCGGCTCTGCGCGCTCCGTGCCATCCACCGCGCTCACGACGGTGAGCCAGATGTCGTCGCGCCGCGCGTCGGCCAGCGCGCGAAGGTGCGCCACGAAATTCGTTGGGCGCGGCGAGATCGGCGCCTGCTGCGCCTGTGTGTTCTTTTCCATCTTGCGGACTCCCTGCGGTTCTAGAAGCGGCCCAGATTGCCGTGCGGCTCGGCCATGGCCACGATCACCTTGCGCGGCCCCTTGAACGGCGAGCGCGCATGCGCCACCAGCATGTTGTCGAGCATCAGCACGTCGCCCTCCTCCCACCGGAAGGCCACCGTCTCCGCATCGAGCACGGCGCGCACCTCGTCGAATATTTCGTCGCCGATGGTCGAGCCATCGGCGAAGAAGGTGTTGCGCGGCACGTTCTCGATGCCGTAGATTTCTTCGAGCACTTCGCGCTCTTCGGCTTCGCGCGCGGAGATGTGGAACAGGTGGGCCTGGTTGAACCACACCTGCTCGCCGGTCGCGGGATGCGTCTCCACGGCCTGGCAAAGCTGCCGGGTGCGCAGGCCGTCGTCGTCCTTCCATTCCCACGCAATGCCCGAGCGCTCGCAGAAGGCCTGGACTTCGGCGCGGCTTTCGGTGTTGAACACCTTCTGCCATGGCACGTCCATCTCGCCGAAGTTGCGCACGTACAGGATGCCGGGCTCGAAGCGCTTACGGATGTGCCCGGGCATGCGGCGGTAGACCGCGCGGCTGTCGGCAATGGGCGTCTCGCCGCCTTCGGGCGATGCGGTCACGCAGTGGAACCAGATCTTCATGGGCCACTCGCGCGTGTAGGCCTGCTCGTTGTGCAGCGGAATGCTCTGGTGCGCCGGGTATTCGGTCGAGGTGTAGACACCTGCGCCGGTGGAGGCCGACACCGCGGAGCGTGGCGTGGAGGCGAACTCGTACTTCAGCAGCGGATGGCCGAACGACGAGGCGAACTGCTGGAAGGTCTCCACTGCCGGCACCGAGAAGCCGCGCAGCAGCACACCGCCGGCAAGCAGCAGCGACTCCTCGATCTGCGGACGCAGGCGCTGCACGGCCGAGAGCAGGTCTTCGCCGGCATGCGCGGGCGTCATGAGGACGGGCAGGTCGGAGCCGGCGGGCGCCTTGCTGCGCACGAAGCGGGTGAGCGTTTCATTCATGTCGATTCCTTGGCACGCCACGCGAGCGCGGCGGCATAGCCCGTGGGCGCATCGAGCGCCACGGCGTGAAGGCCGGACCATTCGGGAACGGCGCATTCGAGGACGTATCGCCCCTGCGCACCGGGATGGATGCCGATGGATTGAAGGTGCTCGGCCACGCCGACGCCGACGGCTTTCAGCACCGCCTCCTTGCCCACCCAGCGGCTGTAGAGGGCCTGCAGCGGGTCACCGGCTTCCTGCAGCGCGCGGCGTTCGCTGCCGGTGAAGGCGAGCGAAGCGACGGCCTCGATATCGACGTCGCTCCTGCAGGCCTCGATGTCGATGCCCACGGCGCTCACCACGCGGGGATCGGCGAGCGCGATGAGCGCATGGGCGCCCGAGTGCGTGACGTTGAAGAGCGGCGCATCGCCGCCGGCCACGTCGAGGAAGGGCTTGCGGTGCGGGCCCATTGCGAACCGCACATCGGCCGGCTGGCAGCCCACGCGCCGGGCAAGCAGGCCGCGAAGGGCCGCGCGCGTGGCGGTGAAGCGCACGCGGTCGGCGCTGCGCGCATACCTGTCGGCCTGCGCGCGCTCGTCGAGTGCCAGCAGCTGGCGCTCGGCCGAGACATCGGCGTCCAGGTCGAGGTCGAGGCGGTTGACCTCGATGCCTGCGGGGAGCGGGTCAGGCCAGGACACGGGGCGCATGGCGCTCTCCTGCAACGGCCTGGCCAAGCCGCTCGATGAGTGCGGCCAGGAATGCTGTTTCGTGCTGCCGGATGAAGAAGTGGCCGCCGTCGAACCAGTCGAGCGTGAAGACACCGCCCGCCTCGGCCGACCATGCATGGACGGATGCCGCGTCGATGTCGTCCTCGCGCCCGGCAAAGACATGCACGGGCATGGGCAGCGGCGCTTCTTCTTCGCGGTACCGGAAGCTCTCGCACACGCGGTAGTCGGCACCGAGCATGTCGAGCGTGATCCGCATGAGTTCCGCGCTTGCGAAGGCTTCTTCGGGCGTTCCGCCCTGCTTGCGCAACTCGGCCGCGAGCGATGCATCATCGGTCTTGCCGGCGAAGCGCGCGGGATCGCGCCGCGAAGGTGCGCAGCTGCCGGAAGCCAGCAGCGCAAGCGGCAGCGGGCGCCCCATCGACCGCAGCCGGCGGGTGATGCCGTAGGCCAGCAACGATCCCATGCTGTGGCCGAAGATCGCGAAGTTGCCGCGCAGCGCCTCGGCCTGTTCCGCGCAGACCTGCGCGACGAGCTCATCGAAGTTCCGGACCAGCCGCTCGGACAGCCGGCCACCGCGGCCGGGCAACTCCACGGGCACGATGTGGACCCAGCGCGGCAGCAGCCGCCGCCAGCGCAGGTACATCGTTGCGCTGGCGCCCGCACAAGGCAGGCACAGCAGCGAGACGCTCGCGTCCATGCGCGTCAGCCAGCCGTGGTTTGGGCTGCAGTTCCGGTCGCCGGGTTCTGCTGCGCCATCCATTCGCGCAGCGAGCGGGGACGCATGTCGGTCCAGTTCTGCTCGACGTGGGCAAGCACGGTCTTCTTGTCGCCCTTGACGCCCTCGACCGCTGTCCAGCCCTTCGGCACGGCCTTCCAGTGGGGCCAGATGGAGTACTGGTCTTCGTGGTTGACCAGAACGATGAAGGTCTCGTCTTCGCGATCGAAGCAGCTCGTCGACATGGGTGCGTCCTTGTGCGGTTGAACAGGGTGAAAGGCGATCAGGTGGCCAGGCGGCCATCTCATCGCTCCTGATCAACAAGACGTTTCAGGACGCGATCTGTTCACTCCTCTGTGGCGGCCGGAGGCACCAGTCCGGCCAGCAGCCACAGCCGGGCGGCTCTGTCGTAGGCCTTGCGGTGCAGCGGATCGGCAAGAAGCCAGGCCGTCATCTCGGCACGCGCCGGGGCATCGAAGCGCTCGTGGTCGTGCTCGCGCTGCACCCACTGCCATGCGGTGCTCCAGATGGGATCGTCCTGTTCTTGTGTCATGCGTGAAGGGTGTGATGCATCACGCGACAGTACATCGGCACGCCGCGCGGGAGTTAAGGCTTTTACCCTACACCAATCCCGCAAGCGTGCGAAGGCTCAGTCGTCCTCGAGCAGGCGGCCGCATTCCTTGATCGCCAGCGCTGCCTCGGCAATCAGGCCGTTCACCAGTCCGAGCGCGCATCCCAGGCGCTGCGCAATCTCGCGCTGGGTGAGGCCCTCGAGCCGGTAGAGCTCGAACACCAGGCGCGTGCGCGCAGGGAGCCCTGCGAGCACCTTGTCGATGGCCTGGATCGCCTGGCGTTCGCGCATCAGGCGATCGGGGGTGGGCGCGCCGGCGACGTCGAGCGCTTCGACATCGACATCGAAAGTGCGGTAGTTGGCCTCGACGGTGTGGCGCCGGCAGCAGTCGAGCGCGACATTGCGCACCACCTGGCAGCAATAGCCGATCGGCCGGTCGGCCTTGCGCACGCAAGGGCCGTCGGTGATCTTGAGGTAGGCGTCCTGCACCACATCGTCGGCCAGCTCCGCAGTACGGACGATTCTTCGCGCCACGCGCAGGAGCTGGGCACGGTTCGCGATGAAGACCTCCGCGAGCGTGGGCTCCGAAAGGTGCAGCGCGCTGTCGACCGGCTCTCGCATCATGCGAGGCGGGGCGCGGACCGCCCGGGAGAAGGTCGGGGAGGATGCAGACACATCAACATGAAGGCGGTGCTCCTGAAGTTTTCAATACAAATGAGAATTATTACTACTTGTGGGTACAAAAAAACCCGATGTCCCGACCTCTTCTTGCTCCATATCCATTAGACGTTCGAGCACGCAAAAGCGAGACAGGGGGGCGCCGGAAATCGGCCGGTCCGCTCATCGATGGTGGAGCGCTTGCATGACGGCAGGATGATCTGGCCCACCCCGCATCTAGAATTCCGCCCCTCTCTCCGATCCCGTCCCCATGAACATCGTCGTCAACGAAGAACTCAAAGCCTATATCGATCCATTGACTCCGGAGGAGCACGAAGCGCTGGAACGCAGCATCCTCACCGAAGGCTGCCGCGACGCGCTGGTGCTGTGGGGCGATGTGCTGGTGGACGGCCATAACCGCTACGGCATCTGCCAGAAGCACGGGCTGCCGTTCCAGACGGTGCAGAACACGCGCTTCAAGACCATCGAGGACGTGCACCTGTGGATGATCGACCAGCACCTCGGCCGGCGCAGCATCTCGGACTTCCTGCGCGGCGTGCTGGCGCTCAGAAAGAAGGACATCGTCGACGAGCGCCGTGCGCGTGCGCTGGCCGAGACGGCTGGGCCCGACGACGGCGCGCCCTTCGACGCCGACACGCCCGCTGCCGAATCGCCCGCCGAGAGCGCCGCGGCCCTGCCCCCGCCCGCTCCCTTGAGCAGCCGCGAAGCCATCGCGAGGGCCGCGCGCCTGAGCAGCAACCAGGTCGTGATGATCGAGAAGATCCAGAAGCAGGCCGCACCCGAGCTGGTGGCGGCCGTCAAGTCTGGCGTGATCTCCATCAACACGGCGGCGGCCGTGGCCAGCCTGCCTGCCGAAGAGCAGGTCTCGGCGGCGAACGCGGGCAAGGACGAACTCAGGCAGGCCGCCAAGCGGGTGCGCGAGGCCAGGCGCAAGCCGCGCGAGGCATCGGCCGAATCGGACACGGCCGACCAGCCCGCAGGGCAGCAGCTCGACGCCGTTCAAATGCTGGAACGGCGCGTGGCCGAACTGACGGCCGAGAACGACGGCTTGCGCAGGCAAGTCGCCGAACTGCGGGCGCAGTTGGCTACAGCCGGATCTCCGTGATCTTCGCGCCCGACAGCGAAACGCCCGCCTCGAGCCCCACGTTGGTCAGCACGAAGCCGACCACGGGCTGGCGCAGCGTGTTGGTGTCGATGCTGCCGTTCGCGCCCATGGTTGCGGCGGCCACGGTGGCATCGGCGCCCGCCGTCCATCCCTTGCTGTTGCGGAACTTGTCGAGCGCGGCCTGCGTGGTGAACACATAGATCACGGCCTTCGACTGCGCGCCGGCCTGGAAGCCGATCGAGCCCGCGGTGGTGCTGTAGTAGGCCTGGGTGCGCCCGTTCACGCGCAGCGCGCCCCGGCCGTATTCGGCACCGATGCCCATGCTGGCGCCGACCACGGCAGGAAACACCAGCACGCCGCTGGACGAGGAGACGACCTCGCGCGAGCCCTTGACGGAGTCGTACAACTTGGACAGTGCGGCGTCGACCTGGGCATCGATCGATGCACGCGACGAAGCGGTGCTGGCATGGTCCTGGGGCCGCGTGGTGGTGCAGCCCACCACCGCGGCGCCGCCCACTGCAACGGCACACGCGAGCGCAAGGTTTCTGAACTGGATGGATCGCATGACGCTCTCCTTTACTGGCTGGAACGATGGAAAGGCCGAGGCGCTTTCTTCTTTCGCGGCCCTCGGCAGCCTGTTCGAACAGCCATGCTAAGACGGCAAAATACCGCTGGAGCCGACTTGGGAAAACGGCCTACGCGAAGTCGAGCCATTGGCGAACGAGGGCCCGGCGTGGGGAAACTACCTTGTCGGCATGGCACCTGCAGCCCGGCCACCCGCGGCTGCGGCGGCGCCTGCGCGGCGTGGAAGAATGAAGCTCCTTCTTCCAGCGCCGCCAACGCAGGCGGCCCCGACCCCATGCCCCAGCCCACTGAAGACCGGATCACCGAAGCCGCCATCGTGGAGGCCGCCCACGCGCTGCGCGCGCCGGCCGTTCGAATGCTCGAGCAGCTCGTTGCGCATCCTTCGCTGCTGGGACACGAGCAAGGCGCGCAAGCCTTCATGGCCGAGACCTTCACGAAGCTGGGCCTGCGCGTGCACCAGTTCGAGATCGACGAGCAGAAGATCCGCCAGCATCCGGGCTACTCGCCCTCCATCGTGCCGTACGAAGGGCGCACCAACGTCGTGGGCATTCACCGACCCCGCGGGCCGCAGAAGGGCCGATCGCTGATCTTCAATGGCCACATCGACGTGGTGCCGACCGGCGCCGAGCTGCTCTGGAAGCACCCGCCCTTCCAACCCGTGATCGAGGGAGACCGGCTCTACGGCCGCGGCGCGGCCGACATGAAGGCAGGCATTGCGGCCTACACGATGGCGTATGCGGCGTTGCAGTCGCTCGGGCTCGAACCGGCATCGCCGGTGTTTTTTCAGTCGGTGGTGGAAGAGGAGTGCACGGGCAACGGCGCACTGGCCTGCCTGGTCGAGGGCTATCGCGCCGACGCGGCCATCATCCCCGAGCCGCTCGGCGGCGTGATGACCTGCCAGATGGGCGTGCTGTGGTTCGCGCTCGAGGTGCTGGGCAAGCCGGTGCATGCTTCGGTGGCCCAGACCGGTGTCGGCGCGATCGACTTCTCGCTGTACCTTTTCTCTGAACTCAAGAAGCTCGAGCAGCGCTGGAACGAGCCCGCCAACCGCTATCGCAGCTACGCGCACCATGCGCATCCGATCAACTTCAACCTCGGAAAGATCCAGGGCGGCGAGTGGGCTTCGTCGGTGCCCTCGGCCTGCCGCAGCGACATTCGCATCGGCTTCTATCCCGACATGAACGTGGCCCGCGCCAAGGCCGAGGTCGAGGCCGTGCTGGCCGCCGCCTACGCTGCGCATCCGGCCCGCGAGAGCCTGCGCTACCGGCTGATCTACGAAGGCTTCCAGGCCGACGGCTTCGACCTCGGCCTGGATTCGCCGATCGTCTCCGAGCTCTCGAAGTGCCACCAGGACATCGTCGGGCAGCCGCTCGAACCCACGGCCTTCACGGGCACGACGGACGCGAAGTTCTTCAACATCTATGGGCAGACGCCCGCGGTCTGCTACGGCCCCACGGGCTCCAGCATCCACGGCATCGACGAGTGGGTTTCCATCGACAGCCTGGTGCAGGTGAGCGCCGTGCTGGCGGTGTTCATGGCGCGCTGGTGCGGCGTCGAGCGCGTCGATTGATCGATCGAGACCGAAGAAGAAGCGTCGTGTCACACCCGCGTGGCGAAGCTCGTTTTACGATGCGGCCACGCCGTTCGCGTGGACGGCCCGAACCCGCAAGGAAAGTGAATCAAAAAGGATGCATCCGCTGAATCTCGCGCTCTTCGATGCACTCGCGGCGGGCTTTGCGCCCTCGCCCGCGGTGCTCCAGCTGGCTTCGGCCATCGCGCTGGGTTCGTCGTGGGCATGCGCAGCGGTTCTGGCCTGGGCCGCGTGGCGGCGAGTTGCGCAGCGGCCTTGCGTGCTGGCGGTGCTGGCCGCCGGAGGAGCGGCTTCCCTGGTCTCGCAGGAGATCGCCGCCTCCGTGGGCATGCCGCGCCCCTTCATGATGGGACTGAGCCCTGCGCATGTTCCCCACGGCCTGCGCGCGGGACTGCCCAGCACGCATGCCTCGGTGATGTTCACCATGGCCTTCATGCTGCTGCTGCGGCGCCCGATGCGCGACGTCGGGCTCGTCATTCTTGCCGCCGCCGTGGCCACGGGCTGGGCTCGCATCCATGTCGGCATTCATTTTCCGTTCGATGTCGCGGCGGGTGCGCTGCTGGGTGCGGCCATTGCCGCGGCGCTGTTTGCGATGCAGGCGATTGCGCCGAGGCTCACGCCCCAGGCTGCAGCAGCCCTGGCGCGGCCGTTGCGCGCCCTGGCCGACGGCAGGGCCGGCCCATGCCTGGTGATGGTATTCGTGCTCGTTGCCGCCTGGGTCGGATCGAATACACCCGGCGTGGTCGGGCCGGGCATGCTGGAAGAAGACGGGCCGGTCGAGAAAGGCACGGTGCTCTTGTACCTGGCCGCGGTGCTTTGCCTGCCGATGGTTCGCATGGCCTCTCTCTCGCGCCTGGACCGCACGGCCATCGGCGTCCTGCTTCTTGCCTTTGCAGCGCGCGAGGCGGATTGGCACCTGGCGCATTTCGGCGCCGCCGGCCTGCTCGAAGCGCCCCTTCCGCGGGTGCTTGCCGGTGCGGCCATCCTCACGCTCATTGCGGCCGCCGCCGGATGGCTGGCCAGGCGCGCATGGTCGGCCAGCCGCGCGATGCGCTCCTGGCGCCAATGGCGCCCGGAAGCCGCCACCTCGCTGACCTTCGTTGCGGTGATCGGGGCCGCGGTCATCCTCGACCAGTTGCCCGCTTCGCTCGCCGGACAGCAGCCGGACCTGCTCGCCGTGGGTTCTTCTTCCGCGGCCTTTCGCAGCTACCTGATGCACAGCTTCGAGGAAATCCTGGAGCTGGCCCTGCCGGTGCTGGCGCTGCTGGCCATCCTGCAGGCGAGACTGGGCGGAAGCCGGGATCCGGCTCCCGGCGGCATCGCGCGCTCGTACGCATAGCGCGTGTGCGTGCAGCCCAAAGAAAAACGGGTTGCACCGTTTCTGATGCAACCCGTTCTTTGACTGGCGGAGTGGACGGGACTCGAACCCGCGACCCCCGGCGTGACAGGCCGGTATTCTAACCAACTGAACTACCACTCCTGGTAGACAACGTTCACTCCTTGCGGAGCCAAGTGCTGACGACTTGTGCCTGCTTCACTTGCGCGAAACTGGCGACCCTACGGGGATTCGAACCCCGGTAGCCACCGTGAAAGGGTGGTGTCCTAGGCCTCTAGACGATAGGGTCAAAACCTTAGGAACCGTGCTGCGATCAGCACTTATCTTCTCGACACTTTGATGGTGGAGGTAAACGGGATCGAACCGATGACCTCTTGCATGCCATGCAAGCGCTCTCCCAGCTGAGCTATACCCCCATTTGACTTTCAGGCTTTTCTTTTCAGAATCACCCTGCGTCGCTGTCGAGCCTCAAATTATAGACCGAAAAATCAGGCCCTTTTCAAACGCTCGATAACTTTTTCACGAGAAAAGATGGCGAGCACCGAATCGAGGGATGGCGTCTGCGGTGTTCCCATCAGGAGGACGCGAACCGGCATCGCCAACACAGGCATTTTCACCGAATGCGCGGCCAGGACTTCCTTGATGGCCGCGGCGATCGAAACTTTTTCCCATGCCACGCCCGCGAGCTTCTCGGCGAGCGTTGCGATGACGGGCTTCACTGCATCGGTCACGTGCTGCGCGAGGTCGGCTTCGCTCGGCGCCACGTCCGTGTAGAACGCGGCGGCCCAGTCGGCCAGCGCGACCGTGGTTTCGCAGCGGTCCTTGAAGAGCGCGCAAATGGCGGGCAGCCGATCGTCGGCCTCGATGCCGCGCTTACTCAGCTGCGCGGCCACGAGCGGTGCAAGCTCCGCGTCGGGCTTGGCCTTGATGTACTGCGCGTTGACCCACGCGAGCTTCGCGGCATCCCATTGCGCCGGGCTCTTCGAAAGGTGCGAGCCGTCGAACCAGCTCACCATCTGCTCGCGCGTGAAGAGCTCGTCGTCGCCATGGCTCCAGCCCAGGCGCGCCAGGTAGTTGAGCATGGCTTCGGGCAGGTAGCCGTTCTCTTCATAGGCGGTGACGCTCACCGCGCCACGGCGCTTCGAGAGCTTCTGCCCGTCGTCGCCCAGGATCACCGGCACGTGGCCGAACGCAGGCAGCGGCGCACCAAGCGCGCGGAAGATGTTGATCTGCCACGGCGTGTTGTTGATGTGCTCGTCGCCGCGGAACACGTGCGTGATGGCCATGTCCCAGTCGTCGACCACCACCGCGAAGTTGTAGGTGGGCACACCGTCGGGACGCAGGATGATGAGGTCGTCGATCTCGCGGTTGTTGATGGTGATCTCGCCCTTGACGAGGTCGTTCCAGCTCACGTCGCCTTCGGGCGGATTGCAAAAGCGCACCACCGGCGGCACGCCTTCGGGCACGGGCGGCAGCGTCTTGCCGGGCTCGGGGCGCCAGCGGCGGTCGTACAGGGTCTTCTCGCCGCGCGCGCGCTGCGCCTCGCGCATTTCATCGAGCTCGGCCGGCGTGCAGTAGCAGTGATAGGCCGTGCCGGCCGCGAGCATCTGTGCGATGACTTCGCGGTAGCGCTCCAGGCGCTGCATCTGGTAGATGGGGCCTTCGTCGTAGTCCAGGCCGAGCCAGTGCATCGAAGCCAGGATCTGGTCGGTCGAGTCCTGCGTGGAGCGGGCCACGTCGGTGTCCTCGATGCGCAGCACGAACTCGCCGCCGTGATGGCGTGCATAGGCCCACGAGTAGAGCGCGGTGCGGGCCGTGCCCAGGTGGAGGAAGCCGGTGGGAGACGGAGCGATGCGGGTGCGAACTTTGCCGGTCATGGATCAATCAGGATTTCAGGGTGCCCAGGCCACGCAGCAGGTCGGCCTTGATGTCGTCGATGTGCTCCAGGCCGACCGCGAGGCGGATGAGCCCCTGGCTGATGCCGGCGGCCTGGCGCTGTGCTTCGGTCAGGCGGCCATGCGAGGTGGTGCCGGGGTGCGTGATGATGGTCTTGGTGTCGCCGAGGTTGGTGGCGATGCTCACCACGCGCGTGCTGTTGATCACGTGGAAGGCATTGGCGCGCGCGCTGTCCGGATCGTTGCCGACCACGTCGAACGACAGCACCGCCCCGCCCTGCCCCGACTGCTGGCGCATGGCCAGTTCGTGCTGCGCATGCGAGGCCAGGCCGGGGTAGTAGACGCGTGCGATGCCGGGCTGCGTTTCGAGCCACTGCGCGACGGCCAGCGCATTGGCGCACTGCGCCTGCATGCGGATGCCCAGTGTTTCCAGGCCCTTGAGCACCACCCAGGCATTGAACGGCGAGAGCGCCATGCCGGCGGTGCGCACCACCGGGCCGAACACGTCGACGATGAGCTTGGAGGGGCCGCAGATCGCGCCGGCCATCACGCGGCCCTGGCCGTCGAGGTACTTGGTGCCCGAATGGATGATGAGGTCGGCCCCCAGTTCGGCCGGCCGCTGCAGCACGGGCGTGCAGAAGCAGTTGTCGACCGCGAGCAGCGCGCCGGCGCCGTGCGCCAGGTCGGCCAGTGCCCGGATGTCGCAGACCTCGGTCAGCGGATTGGTCGGCGTCTCGGCGAACAGCAGCCTGGTGTTGGGCTTCAGGGCCGCGCGCCATTCGGCCACGTCGGTCTGCGAGACGAAGGTGGTCTCGACGCCGAACTTGGCAAACTCCTTGCCGAACAGGTTGAGCGTGGAGCCGAACACCGAGCGCGAGCACACCACGTGGTCGCCGGCCTTGAGCAGGCCCATGCACATCATGAGGATCGCGCCCATGCCGGTGGAAGCGCCGATGGCGGCCTCCGTGCCTTCGAGCGCGGCCAGGCGCTGCTCGAAGCTGGTGACGGTGGGGTTGGAGGTGCGCGAGTAGGTGAAGCCCTGCTCGGTGCCGGCAAAGCGGCGCGCCGAGGTCTCGGCATCGGGCTGCACGAAGCCGCTGGTCAGGAACAGCGCTTCGGAGTGCTCGCCGTGCTGGCTCGGCGCCAAGCCGGTGCGCAGCGCGAGCGTGTCGCGGTGCAGCCCGGGCGGCAGGGTTCGTTCGTCGGTCACTTCTTCGGCTCTCACTCGCTGTGGTTGGGAAGCGCCAGGCGCGAAGAATCTTCTTCGGTCTCCTCGACGCGCGGACGGTTGCCGTTCATGCGCGAGATGGCTTCGGTGTCGATGTCGCCGGTCACGTACACGCCGTCGAAGCAGGAGGCATCGAAGCCGTCGAGCTTGGGGTTGAGCGAGCCGATGGCGCGCTTCATGGCGTCGACGTCCTGGTAGATCAGCGCGTCGCAGCCGATCAGCTCGCGGATCTGCTCGACGGTGCGGTCGTGCGCGACCAGCTCGTCCTTGGTGGGCATGTCGATGCCGTAGACGTTGGGGTAGCGCACGGGCGGCGCCGCGCTGGCCAGGTAGACCTTTCGCGCACCGGCGTCGCGCGCCATCTGGACGATCTCGCGGCTGGTGGTGCCGCGCACGATGGAGTCGTCGACCAGCAGCACGTTGCGGCCCTTGAACTCGCTGGCAATCACGTTGAGCTTCTGGCGCACCGACTTCTTGCGCACGCCCTGCCCCGGCATGATGAAGGTGCGGCCCACGTAGCGGTTCTTCACGAAGCCTTCGCGGTACGGCACGCCGAGCAGGTGCGCGAGCTGCGTGGCGCTCGGCCGGCTCGATTCGGGGATGGGAATGATCACGTCGATCTGGTTCGGCGGCACGGTGGACACCACGCGCTTGGCCAGCGTTTCGCCCAGGTTGAGCCGCGCCTGGTAGACCGAAATGCCGTCGAGCACCGAGTCGGGCCGGGCCAGGTAGACGAATTCGAAGATGCAGGGGTTGAGCGTCGCCCCTTCGGCGCACTGCATCGAGTGCACGTTGCCTTCGAGATCGATGAACACCGCCTCGCCCGGCGCGATGTTGCGCTCGAACACGTGGCCCGAGCCTTCGAGCGCCACCGATTCGCTCGCCACCATCACGGTGCCGTCGGCGCTGCGGCCCATGCACAGCGGACGGATGCCGTAGGGGTCGCGGAAGGCCAGCAGGCCGTGGCCGGCGATCAGCGAGACCACGGCGTACGAGCCGCGCAGGCGCTTGTAGACGTTCTTGACGGCAGCAAACACCTCGGCCGGATGCAACGGCACGCCGCGCGAGGAACGCTCGATCTCGTGGGCCAGCACGTTGAGCAGCACTTCGGAGTCGCTCTCGGTGTTGGTGTGGCGGTGGTCGGTGGAGAACAGCTCCGAGCGCAGCGCATGCGCGTTGGTCAGGTTGCCGTTGTGCACCAGCACGATGCCGAAGGGCGCGTTCACGTAGAAGGGCTGCGCCTCTTCCTCGCTGTAGGCGTTGCCCGCGGTCGGGTAGCGCACCTGGCCCAGGCCCACGCTGCCCGGCAGCGCGCGCATGTTGCGCGTGCGGAACACGTCGCGCACCATGCCCTTGGCCTTGTGCATGAAGAACTTGCGCTCCAGCAGGGTGACGATGCCGGCCGCATCCTGGCCGCGGTGCTGCAGCAGCAGCAAGGCGTCATAGAGCAGCTGATTGACGGGTGCGTTGCTGACAACGCCGACGATTCCACACATGAACGATTCCTCTCAGGGCAGGTAGCTTGCCAACTTTTCAGGCAGCGCGGGTTTCAGGCCCTGCAATGCCGCATCGAGAACATTGGCGCTGTGCGATTCGTGCCACCAGGCACTGTCGCTCAACGCCAGCAAATGAACAATGACCGCCAGCACGAGCAGGGCAACCACACCCCGCGCCGCCCCGAAGGCCCCACCCAATATCCGGTCCACCGGCCTGAGGCCGACAGCCGCAATCAGCTTTCGCGTCAGCGCCGCCACCAGGCCCACGCCGAACGCCACCCCGACGAACACCAGCACGAAGGCCAGCGGATAGCGCCAGGTGGCCTGCGGGTCGCCGAAGGGCAGCCAGGCCGCCACATCCGACGCCAGCCACTGGGCGGCAATGAATGCAGCCACCCAGCCCACCAGCGAAATCACCTCGAACACCAGGCCGCGCACCAGGCCGAACAGCATCGACACGACGACGAGCGTGACGGCGATCCAGTCGAGCAGGGCCACGGCGGCGGGCGATGGCTACTACAACGTGAGGATGGCAGCCGACAAAGACAAGCCCTTGACCTTCTCGGCGGCCTTGTCCGCCTCGGCACGCGAGCCGAACGGGCCGACACGCACACGCGTGCGCTCGCCATCGGCCGTCTTGGCCACGTGCACATAGGTCTTGAGGCCGGCCTTCTCGAGTTTCTGCCGCACCTCGCGGGCCTTGTCGGCATCGGCAAAGGCGCCGACCTGCACCACGAAGCGGCCGCCGTCTTCGGACGCAGCGGGCTTGGTGCTGGTGTTGGACGGCTTGCCTTCGAGCAAGGCGCGCGCGCGGTTGCCGTCGTCGGCCGAGGCCGGCTTGGGGGCGGCGGGCTTGGCTTCGGGTTTGGCTTCCGGCTTGGCTTCGGGCTTGGGCTTCGGCTCGGGTTTGTGTTCCGGCTTGGGCTCGGGCTTGGGTTCTGGCTTGCGCTCCGGCTTGGCCTCGGCCGCGGGCCGGGTCTCGGCCGGAGGCGTGCTGGCCGCCGGCTTGCCGGGATCGGTTATCTCGGTGCCGTCGGCGCTCTCGGTGATCATGCCGCCGCTGCCCGACGGTGCAGCGGCCACGCGGGCGCCGGGATCGGCCGCGCCGGTCGCCGGTGCGGCGGGTGCCGGCGTGGCGGGCACGGGCAGCGGCTTGACCTTGTTGCGGTCGGGAATCTCGATCGGAATGTCGACCGCGACCGGGCGCGGCTGGGTGTCGAACAGCAGCGGGAATCCGATCACGCCAAGCAGTACCAGAACCGCCGCGCCCACCAGCCGGTGGCGCGCACGGCGACGCATGGTTTCGACACTTTCCGCGGGGACGGCGGCCGGTGCGCTGCGTCCTTCGTTGCCTTGCTGGCCGCGCGTGCGGAACTTGAAAAACGCCATGAAGTTCGATCCCTGAAGGAGTGCAGCGAGGTGTGTGCCAGATGGTGCGGACGGGCCGGCGATCAGCCGCCGGGCAGCAGGTGTTTGGCTTGCAGCCGCGGAGTGCCATGCTCCAGCACGCCACCCACGGTGAAGAACGATCCGAAGACCACGATTCTATCAGCGGGGTCCGCGCGCTCGATGGCTGCGCGCAGCGCCTCCATCGGGTTCGCATGCACGCTGCCGGACACGTCGGTGCGCGTGTTCTGCGCCTGCCAGCTCGCGAGCAGATCTGCGGCCTTGGCGGCGCGCTGGGTCGGCAGGTCGGTGAAGTACCAGCGGTCGATCATCGGGCCGATGCGCGCGAGGATCGGGGCCAGGTCCTTGTCGGCCATGACGCCGAACACGCCATGCGTGGTGGGGTAGAAACCCATCGCGTCGAGGTTCTCCGCCAGCGCCGCGACCGCGTGGGCGTTGTGCGCCACGTCGAGCACCAGCGTGGGCTCGCCCGGCACGATCTGGAAGCGGCCGGGCAACTCGACCATCGCGAGCCCCGTGCGCACCGCCTGCGCGGTGATCGGCAGCCGGGGCCGCAGCGCCTCGAGCGCCGCGAGCACGCCGGCGGCATTGAGCAGCTGGTTGGCGCCGCGCAGCGCGGGATAGGCCAGCCCGCTGTAGCGCCGCCCGCGGCCCGACCAGCCCCACTGCTGCTTGTCGCCCGACACATTGAAGTCGTGCCCGAAGCGCCAGAGGTCGGCGCCGATGGCCGCCGCATGGTCGATCACGCTTTGCGGCGGCATCGGATCGCTCACGATGGCCGGCTTGCCCGCGCGCATGATGCCGGCCTTCTCGAAGCCGATGCTTTCGCGGTCGGGCCCGAGATAGTCCATGTGGTCGAGGTCGATGCTGGTGATGACCGCGCAATCGGTGTCGATGATGTTGACTGCATCGAGCCGGCCGCCGAGGCCGACTTCCAGGATGGCCACGTCCGGCTTCTCCTCGATCATGCAGCGCAGGATGCCCAGCGTGGTGAATTCGAAGTACGTCAGGGGCATGTCGCCCCGGGCCACTTCCACCGCCTCGAAGTTTGCTATCAGTTTGGAAGCATCGACCGCTTCGCCCGCCAGCCGCAGCCGCTCCTCGAAGCGCACCAAGTGCGGCGACGTGAACACCGCCGTGCGGTAGCCGGCGTGCGTGAGGATCGATTCGAGCATGGCGCAGGTCGAACCCTTGCCGTTGGTGCCGGCCACGGTGATCACCGGGCAGTCGAAGCGCAGGCCCATGCGGGCGGCCATTTCCTTGGCGCGGTCGAGGCCGAGCTCGATGTTCTTCGGATGGAGTTGCTCGGCGCGCGCGAGCCAGTCGTTAAGGGTTTCCATGGAGCCCGGCATTGTCGCCGACCCGCAAAGCGCCCGGCGTCCCACGTTTTATCGGCATCATTGGCGTCCATGACAACCCTCTACGGCATTCCGAACTGCGACACCGTCAAGCGCGCCCGCAGCTGGCTCGACGACCACGGCGTCGCCTACACCTTCCATGACTTCAAGAAACAGGGCGTGCCCGAGGCCGAGCTCGACCAGTGGCTCAAGAAGCCCGGCTGGGAGGCGCTGGTCAACCGCCGCGGCACCACTTGGCGCAAGCTCGACGAAGCCACCCGCAACGCGGTGGTCGACGCCGCTTCGGCGCGGGCCGTGCTGCTGGCCAACCCGAGCCTGATCAAGCGGCCGGTGGTCAACTGGGGCCCGAAAACCGGCGTTACGACGGGGTTCGAGGCCGAAGCCTGGGCCACCGTGAACGCCGTGAATGCCGTGTAAATGCCGGAACCCCGCCTTGCCGGCCGGCCTCCAACCTCGATCTGCAGGAGAGAACACCATGAACAAGCACGTTTTTCGCACCCTTGCGGGTCTTTCCGTGGCCGGCCTGCTGGCGACCGGCGCCGGCGTGGTGCAGGCCCAGCAAGTGGTCCAGGCCCGGGTGATTTCGGCCACCCCGATCCGCGAGACGACCGGCAGCGACGTGAGCTACAACGTCACCTACGAATACAACGGCCGCCAGTACACCACCCGCACCAACAGCCGGCCGGGCGCGACCATCCCGGTCGAGGTCGGCGCCTATGGCGTGACGACCTCGCCTGTGGCGCCGCAGCCGCAGTTGCAGCCCTACCCCGTCGAGGCCAACAACAGCGGCCAGCAACAGCAGTATCAGCAGCAGTACCAACAGCAGCAGCCGCAATACGCGCAGCCGGGCGGCTCGCCCTGGGACAACGTCGTGCCCGAACCGGGCGTGGTGGTCTCCAATGCACCGGCGCCGGTCTACGTGCAGCCGGCACCGGTGTATGCGCCGCCCGTCTACGTGCAGCCTGCCTACACCTATCCCTATGCCTACCCGCCGGTGGGCATTTCGCTCAACCTGGGGTACTCGAGGGGCTGGGGCGGCTATCGCGGATACGGCTACCGCCACTGGCGCTGAGCCGCCCGATGCGGCGGGCCGGGCTGGCGGTGCCGGCCAAGCCCTAAAATCGAGGACTTTTCCAACCCCCAAGGGGTGCGCCGCCGCGGTGGCGCGTCCTCGACAAGCCGACCGCGCATGCGCCGGCGCCCTCCAATGACGACGACTACCGACACTCTCAACAGCGCCGCAGTGGCGACCAAGGCCAATGTGTATTTCGACGGCAAGTGCGTGAGCCACAGCCTCACGCTGGCCGACGGCACCAGGAAATCGGTCGGCGTGATCCTTCCGTCCACCCTGACCTTCAACACCGGCGCGCCCGAGATCATGGAAGGCACCGCCGGCAGCTGCGAGTACCAGCTGGCGGGAACCACCGAATGGATCGCCTCGGGCCCCGGCCAGAAGTTCAGCGTGCCGGGCAATTCGAGCTTCCAGATCCGGGTCACTGGCGAGCCCTACAGCTACATCTGCCATTTCGGCTGAACCGCGAACCGGACACCCACATGTCGACCATTCTCCAAAACGTTCCCGCCGGCCAGAAGGTCGGCATTGCCTTTTCGGGCGGCCTGGACACCAGCGCGGCACTGCACTGGATGAAGCTGAAGGGCGCGATTCCCTACGCCTACACCGCCAACCTCGGCCAGCCCGACGAGCCCGACTACGACGAGATCCCGCGCAAGGCGATGCTCTACGGCGCCGAGAACGCCCGCCTGATCGACTGCCGCGCGCAGCTCGCCAACGAAGGCATTGCCGCGCTGCAGGCCGGCGCCTTCCACGTCACCACCGCCGGCGTCACCTACTTCAACACCACGCCGCTCGGCCGCGCGGTGACCGGCACCATGCTGGTGTCGGCCATGAAGGAAGACGACGTCCACATCTGGGGCGACGGCAGCACCTACAAGGGCAACGACATCGAGCGCTTCTACCGCTACGGCCTGCTCACCAACCCGAACCTCAAGATCTACAAGCCCTGGCTCGACCAGCTGTTCATCGACGAGCTCGGCGGCCGGGCCGAGATGTCGGCCTTCATGACCAAGGCCGGCTTCGGCTACAAGATGTCGGCCGAGAAGGCCTACAGCACCGACTCCAACATGCTCGGCGCCACGCACGAGGCCAAGGACCTGGAGAACCTCGACAGCGGCATGCAGATCGTGCAGCCGATCATGGGCGTGGCGTTCTGGAAGGACGAGGTCGAGGTCAAGCGCGAGACGGTCAGCGTGCGCTTCGAGGAAGGCCGCCCGGTCGCCCTGAACGGCGTCGAACATGCGAACCTCGTCGAGCTGATCCTGGAAGCCAACCGCATCGGCGGCCGCCACGGCCTGGGCATGAGCGACCAGATCGAGAACCGCATCATCGAGGCCAAGAGCCGCGGCATCTACGAGGCTCCGGGCCTCGCGCTGCTGTTCATTGCCTACGAGCGCCTGGTGACCGGCATCCACAACGAAGACACCATCGAGCAGTACCGCGACCACGGCCGCAAGCTCGGCCGCCTGCTCTACCAGGGCCGCTGGTTCGACCCGCAGGCCATCATGCTGCGCGAGACCGCACAGCGCTGGGTGGCGCGCGCCGTCACCGGCGAAGTGACGATCGAACTGCGCCGCGGCAACGACTATTCGATTCTCAACACCGTCTCGCCCAACCTCACCTACAAGCCCGAGCGGCTGAGCATGGAGAAGGTCGCGGGCGCGTTCACGCCGCTGGACCGCATCGGCCAGCTCACGATGCGCAACCTCGACATCGTCGACACGCGCGAGAAGCTCGCGATCTACACCCGCACCGGGCTGCTGTCGCCGGGCCAGGGCACCGCGGTGCCGCGGCTCTCGAACGACGACGAGACCAAGTAAGCGCCACGCGCTTCCTCCAATGACGAACGGGCCCTCGCGGGCCCGTTTGCTTTGGTGCGTACGCCTGGTGCGCCGCTCCGGCCGGTCAATCGCCGCCGCCGCCCCCGCAGCCGCCGCCACAACCGCCGCCGTCGCCGCCGGACGAATCCCCTCCCCCGCCGCCATCGCCGCCGCCGCTGCTTGATTCGCTGCCGCCGAAGCCGCCGGCATCGCCCGAGCCGCCGCCATCGGACGACGAGTCGCCGAAGCTGGTGCCGCAATGGGCATCGGAGCCGGCATGCCGGTCGACCGCCCTGCAGTCGGGCACGTAGTCGAAGCCGCCCGGGATGCCGAACTTCACGTCCAGCGCGAACAGGAGCGGCAGGCGCGCCGGCGTGCGCGGATCGATGCTTTCCTCCTTGCAGGCCCAGTACCAGCTGCGGCGCAGGCCGTCGTTGCGCTTGGAGTCCTTGCCCAGCACCTCGGCCGGGCTGTGGTGCAGCATGCCGCCGAAGGCCGCCTTGCACCAGTTCTGGTAGCCCTGCGTGTGCAGGATGAACTCGTGCCAGGCCGTATCGACCACCTTGGACGGCATGGCGACGAACTTGCGGCCGCTGCGCAAATGCGCCATGAAGAACTGGCGCAGCCCGCGCAGCACCAGTTCGGCGTCGCGCTGGCTCAGGCCGGGATGGGCCGCGCGCAGCTTGCCGGCCAGGAAGGGCGGCAGCCGGGCCTCGCGGATGAACTGGCGGCGCAGGCTGGTTTCCATGAAGCCGAGCGCGGCCGCCAGCGCCCAGGGGGCCAGGATCAACGGCACCAGCGCCAGCCGGCCGTGGCGCAAGGCGAAGAACACGGTAACGAAGGCGCCCGCCACCACCGCCCGCCGGGTCCAGATCAAGGCGGCAATGCGCCGCCGGTAGTTCAGGTGCAGGAAGTCGAGATCCATGCCGTCAGACGACCACCGGCTCCGGCTCCAGCCGGATGCCGAAGCGCTCGTACACGCTGGTCTGGATGGCCTTGGCCAGGGTCATGACCTCGCCGCCCGTGACCGGGTTCTCAAGGCCGCCGCGGTTCACCAGCACCAGCGCCTGCCTTTCGTAGACGCCGGCATTGCCGACCGACTTGCCCTTCCAGCCGCAGGCGTCGATGAGCCAGCCGGCCGCGAGCTTGATGCTGCCGTCGTCCATCGGGTAGTGCACGATCTTGGGGTCGCGCGCAATGATGTCGGCGCACTGCTCGGGCGTGACCGTGGGGTTCTTGAAGAAACTGCCGGCATTGCCGAGCACGCGCCAGTCGGGCAGCTTGGCGCGGCGGATGGCGCAGACCCAGTCGAACACGTCGGTGGCGCTGGGCGTGAAGTTGCCGGTTTCTTCCATCTTGCGCTCGAGGTCGAGGTAGCCCACCACGGCTTTCCAGGGCTTGGGCAGGCGAAAGCGCACACGGGTGATCAGCGCCCGGCCCGACAGGCCGAAGTCATTGGGGCCGCTGCGCACATGCTTGAACACCGAGTCGCGGTAGCCGAAGGCGCACTGCGCGGCGTCGAGCGTGAAGCCGCGCCCGGTGTCCAGGTCGATGGCATCGAGCGAATCGAAGCGGTCCTGCAGCTCGACGCCGTAGGCGCCGATGTTCTGCACCGGCGCGCCGCCCACCGTGCCCGGAATGAGCGCCAGGTTCTCGAGCCCCGGGTAGCCGTGCTCGAGCATCCATTGCACCGCGTCATGCCAGATTTCGCCCGCGCCGGCCTCCACGATCCAGGCGCGCGGGGTTTCCTCGACCAGCCGCAGCCCCTTGATCTCGACCTTCAGCACCAGCGGCTTGACGTCGCCGGTGAGCACGATGTTGCTGCCGCCGCCCAGCACGAAGCGGGGCGCATCGCGCCAGCGGGGGTCGGCCCGCAGCTCGGCCACGTCCGCCTCGCTGGCGATGCGCACGAGGTTCTGCGCGCGCGCGACGATGCCGAAGCTGTTGTACGGCTGCAGCGGGACGTTGTTCTCCACGATCATGGGAGAATTGTCGCATCCAGCACCCGTGAATTCAGGAGAGCCCATGCCGTCTTTCGATACCGTCTGCGAGCCCAATCTGCCCGAAGTGAAGAATGCGGTCGAAAACACCGCCAAGGAAATCGCAACGCGCTTCGATTTCAAGGGCACGGCCGCCGCCGTCGAGCTCAAGGACAAGGAAATCACCATGATCGGCGACGCCGAGTTCCAGCTCGTGCAGGTCGAGGACATCCTGCGCGCCAAGCTCACCAAGCGCAGCGTCGACGTGCGCTTCCTCGACAAGGGCGACGTGCAGAAGATCGGCGGCGACAAGGTCAAGCAGGTCATCAAGGTCAAGAGCGGCATCGAATCCGAGCAGGCCAAGAAGATCACCCGCATCATCAAGGACAGCAAGCTCAAGGTGCAGGCGGCCATCCAGGGCGACGCGGTGCGCATCACCGGCGCCAAGCGCGACGACCTGCAGGCGGCCATGGCACTCATCAAGAAAGACGTGCCCGACATGCCGCTGTCTTTCAACAACTTCCGCGACTGAGCCGCAAATGAAGGCCCTCCTCGTCGCAGCGCAGCTGCTGGCTGCCGCTGCCGGGGCGCATGCGGCCGGCTCCGTGATGCTGACCGGCACCATCGGCAGCCGCGCGATCCTGATCGTGAACGGCGCGCCGCCCAAGACGGTGGCGGTCGGCGAGACCTTCCAGGGCGTGAAGCTGGTGTCGCTGCAGGCCGAGCAGGCGGTGGTCGAACTCGAGGGCAAGCGCGTCAACCTGCGCATGGACACGCCGGTCAGCATTGGCGGCGGGGGAGGCACCGGTGGCGGCAGCCGCATCGTGCTGCCGGCCGACAGCCGCGGCCATTTCATGACGCAGGGCGCCATCAACGGCCGCCCCGTCACCTTCATGCTCGACACGGGCGCCACGTCCATCGCCCTGTCGGCCGACGATGCCCAGCGCATCGGCCTGGACTACAGCAAGGGGCAGCGCATCCAGATGAGCACCGCCAACGGCGTGTCCAGCGGCTACAAGCTGCGGCTGCAATCGGTGCGCGTGGGCGACGTGGAGGTGTACGACATCGACGCCATCGTCTCGCCGCAGCCCATGCCCTTCGTGCTGCTAGGCAACAGCTTCATCAACCGTTTCTCGATGCGCCGCGACGCGGACCAGATGGTCCTCGAAAAACGCTATTGACCGCCCGCGTCAGGCCTGGGCGGCCGTGACCACGATCTCGATCTTGTAGGCCGCATTGGCCATCTTGGCCTGCACCGTTGCGCGCGGCGGGGTGTTGCCGGCGGGAATCCAGGCATCCCACACCTCGTTCATGGCCGCGATGTCGGTGATGTCGGCCAGGAAGATCTGCGTCATGAGGATGCGCGACTTGTCGCTGCCGGCCTCGGCGAGCAGGCGGTCGACCATGGCCAGCACCTGGGTGGTCTGGCCGCGGATGTCCTGCGTGGTGTCGTCGGGCACCTGGCCCGCGAGGTAGATGGTGCCGTTGTGCACGGCTGTTTCGGAGAGGCGCGGGCCGACGTGGAAGCGTGTGATGGATGCCATGGTGTTTATCAAGCCTTTTTCTTCGAGCCGAGTTTCGACTCCGTGCCGGCCGCGAGCCGGCGGATGTTCTCGCGGTGCCGCCAGACCAGCAGCAGACTCATGATGATGATCGCAATCAGCACCGTGCGGTCGAGCGGCCACGCAATATTGCCGCCCAGCAGGTAATAGGCCGGCGCAAAGAAGGCCGCCACCAGCGACGACAGCGACGAATAGCGGAAGAACACCGCGATGATCAGCCAGGTGGCGCCGGTCGCGAGCCCCAGCCAGGGCGCAATGCCCACCAGCACGCCGGCCGCCGTGGCCACGCCCTTGCCGCCCTGGAAGCCGAAGAACACGGGGTAGAGGTGGCCCAGGAAGGCCGCCAGCCCGGCCAGCGCGGCCACGCCTTCGCCCAGGCCCCACTGGGCGCCGAAATGGCGGATCAGGAACACCGGCAGCCAGCCCTTGAGCGCATCGAGCAGCAGCGTGGCCAGCGCCGCGCCCTTGTTGCCCGAGCGCAGCACGTTGGTGGCCCCCGGGTTGCCGCTGCCGTAGCTGCGCGGATCGGCCATGCCGAGCGCCTTGCTCACGATGACCGCAAAGGACAGCGAGCCGATCAGGTACGAAGCCACGATGGCGATGAAAGACGGCAGATGAAAGCTCAAGGCGGCGCTCCGCGGGGAGGAATGGTTGTTCTTGTTCGGCGACGCCGGCTATTCTGCCAGCGCGCACTGCACCGGCGTGGCGCCGAGCAGGGCAACGCACACCTGCGGGTCGATGCCCACGAGGTAGCCGCGCCGCCCGCCGTTGATCGCGATCCTCGGCAGTTCGAGGATGGTCGATTCGATGTACACCGGCATTGCGCGCCGCGTGCCGAAGGGCGAAGTGCCGCCCACCATGTAGCCGCTGTGGCGCTGCGCGACCTCGGGCTTGCAGGGCTCGACCGACTTGGCGCCGATCTGCCGCGCGAGGTTCTTGGTCGAGACCGTGCGGTTGCCGTGCATCAGCACGATCAGCGGCCTGGCGTCCTGGTCCTGCATCACCAGCGTCTTCACCACCGTGAAGGGGTCGAAGCCCAGCACGGCCGCGCTGTGCTGCGCGCCGCCGTGCTCCAGGTACTCGTACGGATGCTCGGTGAAGGCGACCTTGTTCGCGCGCAGCAGCTGCGTCGCGGGGGTTTCGGAAACGTGTGCCTTCTTGCTCACTGGTGCACCCTTGGCGCTGCGCGCCTTCCCGCCAAGCGGGAGCGAGCTTGCTTGGGGCGGCCCGGCGCGGCGCTCACGCCGCCGGGTCCCGGATCTCCCACCGGATCCTGTCGATCTCGGCCAGCACCTCGGGCGAGAGCGTGGTGCCGTAGGCATCGATGTCTTCGTCGAGCTGCGCCACCGTCGTCACGCCGATGATGGTGCTTGCCACCTGCCACTTGGTGTAGCAGAAGGCCAGCGCAAGCTGCGTGGGCGTGAGGCCGTTGTCGCGCGCGAGCTGGTTGTACAGGCGCGCGGCCTTCAGCGCCTCGGGGCGGCCCCAGCGCAGCTTGCGCACCGACTCGTAGCGCGTGATGCGCGCGTCCTGGGGCGCATCGGGTCCGGTGATGCCGCTCTGGTCGTACTTGCCGGTGAGCAGGCCGTAGGCCAGCGGCGAATAGGCCAGCAGCGACACGCCCAGCCGGTGCATCGTCTCGTCCAGGCCGTTCTCGACGCCGCGGCTCGCCAGGTTGTAGACGTTCTGCACCGTGGCCACGCGCGGCAGCCCGTGCTGCTCGGCCAGCCGCACGAACTCGTGCACGCCGTAGGGCGTTTCGTTCGACAGGCCGATCGCGCGCACCTTGCCGGCTTTCACCAGCCCGCCAAGGGCTTCGAGCTGTTCGAGGATCGGGGTCTGCGAGACTTCCTTGGCCGGGTCGTAGTAGATGTTGCCGAAGGCGGGCACGTGGCGCTCGGGCCAGTGGATCTGGTAGAGGTCGATGACGTCGGTCTTCAGGCGCTTCAGGCTCGCATTGCACGAGGCCACGATGTCGGCCGCCGTCATGCCCACGCCTTCGCGCACCCACGGCGTGTTGCGCAGCGGGCCGGCCACCTTGGTGGCGAGCATGAGCTTCTGCCGCACACCGGGGTTGGCCGCAAACCAGTTGCCGATGATGGTTTCCGTGACGCTGTAGGTCTCCTGGCGCGTGGGCACCGAGTACATCTCGGCCGTGTCGATGAAGTCGACGCCGCGCTCGAGCGAGCGGCTCAGGATGGCGTGGGAGGTGGGCTCGTCCACCTGTTCGCCGAAGGTCATGGTGCCCAGGCAGATGGGGGTGACGTGCAGGTCGCTCTGGCCGAGTTGGATTTTTTTCATGCGCGGGATGCTACCGCCCTCGTCCGCGGCGCGCTGGCGGCGCAGCCAAAACCCGGGCGCGTGCTGTCCTGTGCCGGACTGCGGCCCGCCGCCCGGCTCCGTATCATCGGCGCCCATGTACCAAGCCCTCCGCCCCTCGCGCAGCGAATTCGTGCCCGTGCGCAATCTCCGCTACCACGTGCGCCTCTGGGGCGAGCCCTCGCCGCACAAGCCGCCATTGGTGCTGCTGCACGGCTGGATGGACGTGGCCGCCTCCTGGCAGTTCGTGGTCGATGCGCTGGCCGAAGAACGCTTCATCGTCGCGCCCGACTGGCGCGGCTTCGGCCTCACAGACGGCGGCGGCGTCGACAACTACTGGCTGCCCGACTACCTGGCCGATCTCGAATGGCTGCTCGACCACTACGCGGGCGAAGGCGATGCGGCGCGGCCGGTCGACCTGGTCGGCCACAGCATGGGCGGCAATGTCGCCATGCACTATGCGGGCACCCGGCCCGCGCGCATCCGCCGCCTCGTCAACCTCGAAGGCTTTGGCATGCCGGCGCGCAAGCCCGAGGAAGCGCCCGCGCGCTACGGCCAATGGATCGACGAGCTCAAGCGCCTGCACCGCGGCGAGATGGCGCTGGCGGGCTACTCGGGTGTGGACGGCGTGGCGCGGCGGCTCATGAAGACCAACCCGCGCCTCACGCCCGACAAGGCCGGCTGGCTCGCGAGCCATTGGTCCGCGCTCCAGCTGCAGCCCGACGGCAGCGAGCGCTGGCAGATCCTTGGCGACGCCGCGCACAAGATCATCAACGCGAACATCTTCCGGGTCGACGAAACGCTGGCGCTCTATGCGCGGATCTCGGCGCCCACGCTGATGGTCGAGGCCGCCGACGACAGCCTGCACGGCTGGTGGAAGAACCGCTACACGCTCGAAGAATTCCACGAGCGGCTGAAGTCCGTGCCGTCGGTGCGCATCGAGCAGCTGGCCGACGCGGGCCACATGCTGCACCACGACCAGCCGCAGCGCGTGGCGGGATTGATCGAGCAGTTCCTGGCCGGCTGAGGCGGCCGGCGCTTCAGGCCGCGGCGCGCCGCAGCGCCGCGCGCGCCAAGAGCCGCGTGGAGTCGAGCGTGGGCAGCGGCGAATTCACGTCGTTCATGATGAGCGGAATCTCGGTGCAGCCGAGCACCACCGCATCGCAGCCCTCTTCGTCCTTCATGCGCTGGATCACGCGCCGGAACGCCAGCACCGCGTCGGGCGTGAACACACCGCGCACCAGCTCGTCCATGATGATGCGGTTGATCTCCTCGCGCTCCAGGGCCGTGGGCCGGACGTATTCGAGCCCCCGGGCAGAGAGCTTCTCGGGATAGACCTCGCTGTCGACCAGCCAGCGCGTGCCGGTGATGGCCAGGCGCCGGAAGCCGCGCTGCGCGGCCTCGTCGGCCACGCACTCGGCAATGTGCAGCCACGGCAGCGGCGAACGCGCCTCGATGAAGGGCAGCGCCTGGTGGATCGTGTTGTCGGGGCAGACCAGGAAGTCGGCACCGATCTTCGCGAGCTTGCTCGCCGAGGCCAGCATCACCTCGCCCACGCCGTGCCAGTCGCCGCGGTAGATGTGCGCCATGTAGTCCGAAAGCGAGGGCGTGTGCATGGCCACTTCAGGATGCGCATGCGGGCCGAGCAGCTCGGCCCCTTCCACGCAGATGGTCTGGTAGCAGAGCGCCGCGCCTTCGGCGGAGCACCCGACGATTCCGATGTGCTGGGTCATTCGCACATCCTACAGGCGGCGCCGCCGAAGCCGCAACGCGGCATGAGGCCCGGCGCGCGCTGGCCTGCTACTTGCAAAGAAGCGCACATGCCAGACGCAAAAGGCACAACGATGAAGCACCCCTGGCCCCATGCGGGTTCACCGGTGAACGAGCGCTTCAAACATAAGTTCGCAATCACTGCTTCGGCCGCCACGCAGTGGGCGATGCTGGTGCAGGAGGTGCTGTCTTGAGCAAGGGAGTTTTTCGCATGCCCCGAGTCGTACGCGCACACACGCCGCTGGGCGAAGACCAGCTCATGTTCCGTTCGATGCACGGAACCGAGGGGCTGTCGCAGCTGTTCGAGTTCGAGGTCGAACTGCTGAGTCCCAGCATGTCGATCGACATGAAGGCCGTGCTGGGCAAGCCGCTGGCGCTGGAGATACAGACTGCGGGCGCGCCGCGCTTCCTGAACGGGCAGATCGTCCGCTTCACGATGATCGGCAAGGAGGATGGCGCCTCGCGCTACGTGGTCTACCGCGCCACGGTGCGGCCATGGCTCTGGTATCTCACGCGCACCAGCGACTGCAAGATATTCCAGAACAAGTCGGTGGTCGACATCCTCGAAGAGGTGTTTGCGGACTACGGCTTTGCCTTCGAGAAGAGGCTCAGCGCGAGCTACAGGCAGTGGGAGTACTGCGTCCAGTACCAGGAAACCGACTTCGCCTTCGTGAGCCGCCTCATGGAGCACGAAGGCATCTACTACTACTTCACGCACGAGAAGGACCAGCACACGCTGGTGCTGGCCGACGACATCGGCGCGCACGAGACCCTGCCCGGCTACGCGAAGATCAGCTACCTGGCCGCCGACCGCGGCGCCGACCCGCGGCAGGAAGTGATCGACCAGTGGCAGGTCACCGAGGAGATCCGCCCCGGCAGCTACGTGGTGGACGACTTCGACTTCAAGAAGCCCCGCGCCGACCTGATGAACATGCGCAGCCAGCCGCGCGGCAACGAGCACGGCCAGTACGAGATGTACGAATGGCTCGGCGGCTTCAGCGAGGCCGAACAGGGCGAGCACTACTCGCGCATCCGCCTGGAGGAAGCGCAGGCGCAGGCCGAGCGCGACATCGGCCACACCAACGTGCGCGGCATGGCGCCCGGCTACCGCTTCACCATGCAGAACTGCCCGCGGCAGGAAGACAACCGCGAATACCTCGTGGTGTCGGTGTCGTATGCGCTGCGCGAGGGCGGCTACGCCAGCGGCGGCGCCGAAGGCCACTACAGCTTCGACTTTGCCGTGCAGCCCAGCGCCTATGTCTTTCGCGCGCCGCGCGTCACGCCGCTGCCGCGCACCAACGGGCCGCAGACGGCCACCGTGGTCGGCAAGGCGGGCCAGGAATTCTGGGTCGACCAGTACGGCCGCGTGAAGGTGCAGTTCCGCTGGGACCGCTACGGCAAGAGCGACGAGAACAGCTCCTGCTGGGTGCGTGTCTCCAGCGCATGGGCCGGCTCCAACTACGGCGCCGTCAACCATCCGCGCAAGGGACAGGAGGTGGTGGTCGACTTCATCGGCGGCCACCCCGACCGGCCCATCATCATCGGCCGGGTCTACAACGCCGACCAGATGCCCCCGCTCGAACTGCCGGCGCAGGTGACCGTGAGCGGTTTCGTGAGCCGCAGCCAGGACGGCTCGCCGGCCAACGCGAACGAATTCATCCTGGACGACGCGCCGGGCTGCGAGCTGGTGCGCATCCATGCCGAGAAGGACTTCGAGATCGATGTCGAGAACGACCTGCGGATCCACGTCGAGAACGACGAGACAGAAACCGTCGACGGCCACCGCATCACCCACATCCTGAAGACCGACACGCTCACCGTCGACCAGACCCGCGACACCCTCGTCAAGCAGAAGGACACCGCCGAATACCGCAACGGCTCGAAGCTCACCGTCTCGGGCGCGCTCACCGAGCACTTCTTCGACAACCGCATCGAGACCACCACCAAGCTCGGCTCGAAGGAGACGGTGCTCAGCGGCCTGTCGGAGGTCACGGTCAACGGCGGCCTGCGCCACGAGACCTTCGACAAGGGGCTGCTGGTCGACGTGAAGCTCGGCATGGACGAGGAGATCCACACCGGCAACTCCATACTGAAGACGCTCGACGGCAACCGGCAGGAAAGCTACCAGACCGGTTGGCAGCGAACCATCGTGAGCGGCGGCGGCAAGGACAACATCAAGGACGGCCTCACCGAAACCATCGAGACAGGCGACCACCACTCGACCGTCTCGGCCGGCAACTACAACGGCAAGGCCCAGAAGGTGACCATCGAGGCCACGGCGGGCGACGTCGAGATCAAGGCCAGCGGCGACTTCACCTTCGAGGGCAACCACGTCAAGCGCGTGAACCGCGTGCTGCTGTGGGACTGGTCGCCGACGGCGGTGACGGCCACCGGCCTGTCGAGCGCGACCTACGGCGTGAACAACAGCAACGCCGGCTTCACGTTCACGACCAACATCAAGAAGATGGATGCCACCGCGCAGATCATGAACATGTACGCACACCAGGCCAACTTCGGCGCGGTGAGCTTCTCGAACGTGGTGGCCTCGGAGCACACCGGCGGCTTCTGGGGCGCGCTCAAGGGCTTCGTGCTCTTCGGCTGAACGCCTTGGCCGGATGCCGAATGTCCCCTTCTCGATCTGGTGGGTGCTGGCACCGCTGCTTGCGTGGCTGGGGTTCACTCTTTGCGTCACGCTCGTGCGCGAGCGCCGCAAGCACGCCGAGAGCCTGTCGCGCACGCGAAGGGCGCTTCGCATCCTCGCGCGCGGCACGCCTGCCATGGCGCAGGTGATTGCCTTTTCCGACACCGGCCAGCGCCGCTCGGGCGAAGGCACGACTTGGGCGATCGCGCAGCTGCGCCTTCGCGTGCAGGCCGCCGAGACCGGCGAGACCTTCGAGGTCGACCAGACCACCGCCATTCCCCTCGCCGAACTGCCCGGCCACGCGGCCGGCCGGACCATTGCGGTGCGCTTCGATCCGGCGAGCCGCGAGGTCGCCGTCGAGCGCAGCGGTACCTCGGCCGCCCACTACGGCGCCGACAGCTCCCGGCTTCGTGCACCTTCGGAGGTTTCCGGCCGATGAAAACCGTCAAGCCGCTGCGCCTGGGCATTCTCACCCGGCCATACCGCTGGCAGGGCGTCGACCAGCTCGGTGTGGCCGTCACGGCGTTCGCCAGCCTCGGGGCGGAACCGAAGCTCATGGCCGACCAGGAGCTGTGGCAGACCGTCGGCGAAGAGATCGGCGGCCTGGGCGTGTTCGATGCGGGCGTGCCCAAGTGCATGCCGGAGGTGCTCGCGAGCGGCCATGGCTACACCCACCACCAACAAGACAAGACCGCCTGCGCCGTGCGCCTGCGCGTCGCCGATCTCGAGAAGTCCCTGCACGTGTCGGGCGAGCGCTACTGGCTCGACGGCCGCCTGACCGCACCGCAGCCCTTCGAAGCCATGCCGCTGGACTGGGCGCACGCCTACGGGGGGCCGGGCGTGCCGGAGAACCCGGCAGGCATCGGCGCGTTCGACGAGCTCATCAACGGCATCCGCACGCGCCGTGCACCCAACGTGGAGGCCGTTCATGCCCGCGTGCGCTCGCGCGGGCAGGCGGTGGCGCCCGCGAGCTTCGGCGCCGTGCCCATCGACAGCCCGCAGCGCATGGCCCTGATGGGTAGCAAGTTCGGGCAGCACTGGCTGGAGCACCACTTCCCGGGGTTCGCGCAGGACATGGACTGGCGCTTCTTCAACGCCGCGCCCGAAGACCAGCGCTGGCCCGGGCGCCAGGAGCTCCCGCCCGGCGCGCCCTACGAAATTCTCAACATGCACCCGGAAAAGCCGGTGCTGAGCGGCCGCCTGCCCGACTGGCGCGCGCGCTGCTTCGCAAGCTTCGACAAGGAAGGCCGCGGCCTGCACGAGATCGGCCTGCGCCTGACCACGGCCTGGTTCTTCCCGCACCGCGAGCGCGTGGCGCTGATCTGGCACGGCGTGCTGCCGGTGCGCGAGGACGACGCGGCAGACGTGCGGCACATCATGCCGGCACTCGAGCTGCCGCAGGAGCCGCGCGAGCTCGCGCATTACCAATCCGTGCTGCTGCAGCGCCTGGACACCGCGCGCGGCGGCCTGCTCGCCTTTCGCGACAGCGACCTCGCACCCAAGGCGGTCCTCGGGCGCTGGGGCATCCTCGACGCGCCTGACCCGATGGCGCGGCCGCTGCTGCGCAACCTGCGTGCCGGCCAGCAGCGCGACCACGAAAGCCGCCGCGCCGAACTCATCGCGCTGGGCGTCGATCCCGACAAGTACCTGCCCGCGCCCCAGCCCCCGGCCGCGCCGCTGGAGTTCGACGACGTGCCCGAGTACTTCGAGCGCATGCAAGGGGAAATGATGGAAGCCCGAAAAAACCTGCAAGCCCAGGGCGAACAGATGCGCCGCAGGCAAGAGGAAGAAATCGACCCCGCGCTGCTGCAGAAAAGCCGCAAGCAGCCGCAGCGCTTCGATCCCGACGCGCTGATACGGCAGCTCGAACAGCTTGCCGCCGCGCCACCCGCCGGGAACCCCGCAAGCCCCCCGCCCACGCTCATCTCCCTGGGCACCAAGGATCGGATGACCGCGCAGATCCGGCAGGGCTACCTCCACGGCGCCCACCTGTCCGACGCCGCGCCTCCCATGCCCTCGTTCCGCGCCGCGAAGATCCGGCGGCGGCTGGCCGAGGCCGGGCCCGGGGCGCGCAATTTCTCGGGCATGCGGCTCGTCGGGGCCGATCTCTCGGACATGGACCTGCGCGGGGCCGACTTCTCCGGCGCCGCGCTCGAAGACGCCAACCTCGACAACGCGCAACTGTCGGACGCCAACTTCAACGGCGCGGTGCTGGCACGGGCCCGGCTCTCGCGCACGTCGTTGGCCAGTGCGACCTTCCGCAACGCCAACCTCGGCGGCGCGCACTGCGAGTTCGCCGATTTCTCCGGCGCCGACCTGAGCAGCGCCAACTGCGAGAAGACGCGCTTCGCGTCCTGCAACATGGCCAACACCGTGCTCGACCAGACGCGCTTCACCGAAAGCGAGATGAGCCACTGCGACTTTCGCGGCTCCGACTGGCACCAGGTCTTCCTGACCAAGCTGCGCATGAGCGGCATGGCCTTCGGCGGCGCCTCCTTCCAGCAGGTGGTATGGCTCGAATGCGCGCTGGAGGATGTGCGCTTTGCCAATGCGTCCCTGGTGCGCTGCAGCTTCGTCACGAGCGACTGCAGCCGGTCGGTCGATTTCTCCGACGCCCGGCTCGATGCCTGCAGCTTCGCGCACGGCAGCACGCTGGCCGGCGCGGTATTGCGCCGCGCCGCGCTCAAGCAATGCGGCCTGCGCACGACGCCGATGCAGCAGGCGGACCTGCGCGAAGCGCGCCTGGACAACTGCGATTTTTCGGAATGCGCGCTGCAGGGCGCCAAGCTCGAGCGGCTCGTTGCGGGCGAGAGCCTCTTCGTGCGCGCCGACCTCACCGGCGCCAGCTTGCGCGGCGCCAACCTCATCGACGCCAACTTCTCGAAGGCCGTCTTCGCGCAGGCCGACCTGAGCGGCGCCAACCTGTTTCGCACCGACGTGTCGCAAAGCCTGATCGACGGCAGCACCCACCTGCTCGGCGCCTACACACGGCATGCCAAGACCTGGCCCGCGCGACGCGCCGCAGCGCCCGAATGACCCGCGATGAACTCGTCGACAGGATCCGCCATGGCACCCAGGTCGGCAACGCCGATTGCAGGGGATGGGACTTGAGCGGCCTCGACCTCTCGGGCGCGATGATGGACGACGTCGATTTCAGCGGCGCGAACCTCGCCCGGGCCAATCTCGAAGGCAGCTCGCTGTCGCACTGCCAGCTCTCGGGATGCGACTTTTCCTTCGCCCGGTTGAAGGAGGCGCAGTTCTTTCGCAGCCGCATGGAGGCGGCACGGTTCGATGCCGCCACGCTGGAAGGCGCCTCCTTCGTCGAGTGCCACGCGGCGCGGGCGAGCTTCGCGCAGGCCAGGCTCGATCTCACCAAGTTCTTTCGCTGCGAGCTCACGGAAAGCCGCCTGCAGTCGCGGCAGTTCGAGCGCGCGAGCTTCATGGAATCGCAGCTCGACCGGGCCGATTTCACCGGCGCGGCGCTGGGCCATGTGACCTTCTACCGCCTCGACCTGAAGACGGCGATTTTCCAGGGTGCATCCGGCCTCAACGCAATGTTCCTGGAGTGCGACCTGAGCGGCCAGCGCCTCGCGGGCCTCTCGCTGTGCATGTGCCAGTTCACGGACAGCCGCCTGGACGATGCCGACTTCAGCGGCGCCACGCTCACGCAAGCCAACTTCAAGGGCACCACGCTGACGCGCGCGAACTTCTCGAAGGTGGACGCATGCCAGGCGCTGTTTCCTGAAGCCGACCTCAGCGACGCGAACTGCAGCGGCGGGCGCTTCGACCAGTCGATCTGGGCCCGCGCCCTGCTGGAACGCGCGGACTTCTCGCAAGCCCGCTTGCCGCTCGGCGTGTTTCACCACGCGCGCTGCGCCGGCGCGAACTTCCGCAACGCCGACATGCAGGACGCCGATCTTTCATATGCCGACCTGACCGGTGCCGACCTGGGCGGTGCGCACTTCCTTCGCACGCGCCTGCACCGCGCCCAGCAGCAGGGCGCGCGGTTCTCCAGCCGCGGCGGAATCATCGACAACGAGCCCGAGCTCTTCAAGGCACAGGCCTGGTCCGACTCGCACTGAGCCCCGCAACCGCCCGCCCGCTTTCCAGACGTCCACACCCACATCAAGAAGGGAATCCGCCATGAATGTCATTCCACTGCGCCCCGCCCTTGCGGCAGCCACCGCGCCGGTTCATCTCGTGGGCCGGCTGGCGGCCGCACTGCCCGATGCCCACTTCGATGTCGAAGACGAGGACGGCGGGACCTGGCGCTGCCGCCGAGCCGCCAGTTGCCTGCTGCGGCCCGAGGTGGGCGACACCGTGCTGCTGTCCGGACCGGACGGAGCCCGGGTGTACCTGATCGCCGTGCTCGAACAGGCCGACGACGCGGTCAGCCGCATCGACACATCAGGCGCCCTCTCGATCGAAAGCCCCGGCGACGTACGGCTGCGCAGCGGCGGCGAGCTCCAGATGCACGCCGCGCAATGGAAGCTCCAGGCCGCGAGCGGACAGTGCCGCGTCGACGACCTGCACTTCACCGGCCAGGCCCTCGACGCCACGGTGGGGCGGCTGCGGCTGGTCGGGCGCGTCTTTGAATCGGTGGCCGATCGCATCGTGCAGATGGCGCGCAATGCGCTGCGCGTGGTGGACGAAACCGAGCAGGTCCGCGTGGGCCATCTCGACTGCGAAGCCGGCGGCACGGCGCGCCTGCATGCGCGGCACACGGTGGTCACGGCCAGCGAGCTCGTGAAGGTCGACGCCGCGCAGATCCACATGGGCTGACCCGGCCCGCAGCAAAAGGAGCACCGCAATGTTTGCCAACTGCCAGCTGATGGGAATGGACCTCGCCTTTCCCGATGTCTGCAAGACCCCGCCCGCCGCGATGGCGCCCATTCCCTACCCCAACATGGCGTTCGGCCCCACGGCCGTGCCCAACGCGTGGAACATCCTCTTCATGTGCATGCCCGCGCACAACATGGCAACCACCACGCCGATCACGCTGGGCGACACCACCGGGGCGGGCGGCGGCATCGTCTCGCAGACCTTCATGAGCCAGTCGCGGCACGTGACGGGCGCGTTCACGGTGCTCATCAAGGGCACGCCGGCCACGCGCATGACCAGCCTGAGCACGCAGAACCGCAGCAACATGGTGGGCATGCGCATCGTGCCGAGCCAGTGCAAGGTGATGATTCTTTCGCCCTGAGAGCCATTGCGCTGCGCACGAACTGCGAGACAAAATGAACCATGCATGACACCGCCTACGAACATGGCCGCCGCTTCTTCGCGTTGTACTGGCAGCCGCATTTCAGGGATGTGGTCGAGCTCGGCAGCCAGGACGTCAACGGCTCACTGAGGGACCATGCCCCCGCCACGGCGAGCTATCTCGGTCTCGATGCCGCGCCGGGCCGGGGCGTGGACAAGGTGGTCACGCCGGGCGACCCCCTGCCGCTGCCCGACGCCTGCGCCGACGTGGTCGTCACGAGTTCGGCCCTCGAGCATGACCCCTGCTTCTGGGAAACTTTTCTGGAGCTCGTGCGTCTGCTGCGGCCCGGCGGTCTGCTCTATGTCAATGCGCCAAGCAACTATGCGTTTCACCGGTATCCGGTCGATTGCTGGCGCTTCTATCCCGATGCCGGTGTGGCGCTGGTCGAATGGGGCCGGCGCCGGCGGGTCGAAGTCGAACTGGTCGAGTCCTTCGTCGCCCGCCCCGCGGCGTCCGGCTGGGCCGATTTCGTCGCGGTCTTTCGCAGGCCCGGACCGCCCCTCGTGCGCCTGGGACGGCTGGCGGACTTCGGCGAAACCCAGAACGGATACGACGCCGAGTCCACGGAGCTCCTGCGCCACCACGCGGAAACCTTCGACATGCTCGCGCTGGCGCAGGCACGGCAGCAGCTGCAGAACTGCGAACGGGAGCGCGACGAACTCCGGGCCCAGGCCGCCAGCGCGTCAGGCGAGCTCGGCAAGGCCTACGAGGCCATCCTTGCCCTCAAGCAGGAGTCCGAGGCGCTGCGCCGCGAACTGCACACACTGCGCGGCCATCCGTCTTCCGGCGCGTAGGCACGCGCTCCGGCTCTCCGCCGCTCAGGGGACGCTTTCGTTCACGCTTCGTCGTCGGCGTCGTTGCCCGTGAGGGACAGCACTTGTTCGACGAAAGCCTCGAACAGCGGCAGTGCGGCGGGCAGTCCATCGAAGGAATGCGCCTCGCCGGCGTCGAAGACATGCGGCTTGCCGGCCGGCAGGGCCACCCATTCACCGGCCTCGAACAGCAGGCCCAGGTAGCCGTCCTGCGTGGGCAGGTAGAAAAGCCCCACGCGGTCGAGAACCCGCTGGCCTTCCGGTGCGTCGTCTTCGCGGCCCCAGGCCACACCTTGCCGCGCCAGGTGTTCGGTGATCCAGCCGTCGCACACATGCGTGTCGCGCCAGCTTCCTTCGGCATCGAAAACGGCGAGCACGGGCATGGGCGTCCTTGGCTTGAGAAGAAGAACTACTGCAGGAAGCTGGGCTTGGCGTAGCCCTGGAACTTGCTGTCGACCACGGCCTTGAATTCCTTCGAGCGGTAGGCCTCGGCAATGTCCTTGGCCCAGGGCGCGTTCTTGTCCGCGCTCTTCACGGCCACCACGTTCAGATAGTAGTCGGGCGTCTTCTCGAGCACCACGGCTTCGCTCAGCTTCAGGCCCGACGAGATCGCGAAGTTGCCATTGACGATGGCGTACTCGGTGTCGCCCAGCGAGCGCGGCAGCTGCGCGGCCTCGAGCGGAATGAACTTGAGCTTCTTCGGGTTCTCGGCCACATCCTTCTCGGACGCGCGCAGCGCATCGACGCCGGGCTTGATGGTGATGAGCTTGTTCTGCTCCAGCAGCACCAGCGCGCGGGCCAGGTTGCTCGGATCGTTGGGCAGCGTGAAGCGGTCGCCCTCCTTCACCTCGGCCAGCGTCTTGCGCTTGGTGGAGTACACGCCCAGCGGTGCAATGGGGCCCTGCACCAGTTCGGCAAGGTCCAGCTTCTGGTCGGCCGAGAACTTCTTCAGGTAGACCTGGTGCTGGAAGAAGTTGGCATCGAGCGAACCTTGCGCGAGCGCGAGGTTGGGCTGCACGTAGTCGTTGAACTCGACCAGCTTCACCTTGTAGCCCTTCTTCTCGAGGATGGGCACGATGCCGGCCTTGAGCTGGTCGATGTTGGAGCCGGCGGTGCCGCCGATCACGAGGTTCTTCTTGGCTTCCTGGGCCTCTGCCAACGAAAGGCCGCCGAACGACAGGGCAACCAGGGACAGGGCAAGGACGGAGCGGCGCAGCAGAGCGGTTTTCATGAAATCAAAAAAAGAAGGAACGAGAGAAAAAGAGATTCAACGCTTGTCCAGCCTGCGCGCCGTGGTGTTGCCCACGAACTGCAGGATCTGCACCAGCACCACGAGCAGCGCCACGGTGAGCACCATCACGTCGGTCTGGAAGCGGTAGTAGCCATAGCGGATGGCCAGGTCGCCAATGCCGCCGCCGCCCACCACGCCGGCAATTGCCGAGTAGGAGAGAAAGCTCACCGCCAGCACCGTGAGCGCCAGCACCAGGCCCGAGCGGGCCTCGACCACCAGCACGCGCCAGACGATCTGCAGCTCCGAGGCGCCCATGGCATGCGCCGCCTCGATCACGCCGCGCGGCACTTCGCGCAGGCACTGGTCGACCAGCCGCGCGAAGTACGGAATGGCCGCGAACGACAGCGGCACCGCGGCCGCCAGCGGGCCGATGGACGTGCCCGCGATCACCCGCGTGAACGGCACCAGCGCCACCAGCAGGATGATGAAAGGAAACGAGCGCACGGTGTTCACGATCCAGTTGAGCACCAGGAACGCCGGCTTGTTCTCGAGCGACTGGCCCGGGCCCAGCAGGAACAGCAGGATGCCCAGCGGCCCGCCGATCAGCACCGCGGCCGAAAGGCCGATGGCCAGCATCATGAAGGTCTGGCCCGTGGCCACCCACAGCTCGGGGAGGATGGGGGCGATGTTCTCAAACATAGGCCACCTCCTGCGGGCTGCGCTGCAATGACGGCGGGCGCGGCGCGATGGGTTCGCGCGCCTCGCGTTCGCGGCGGCGCACCAGCTCGTCGATCTCGCGGCCCAGCGCGGTCTTGCGCTCTTCGCTCGGCGCATCGACCACAGCGAACTGCTCCACCAGCCGGCCCTTCTCCAGGATGGCCACGTTGCGGCACAGCACCTCGACCACCGAGAGCTCGTGCGTGACGATCACGATGGTCACGCCGATCTTCTGGTTGATGTCGCGCAGCGTCTCGAGCAGCGCGCGCGTGGTTTCGGTGTCCAGCGCCGAGGTGGGCTCGTCGCACAGCAGCACCTGCGGCCGCGGCGCCAGCGCGCGCGCAATGGCCACGCGCTGCTTCTGGCCGCCCGAGAGCTGGGCCGGGTAGGTGTCGATCTTCTCGGCCAGGCCCACCAGGGCCAGGCATTCGCGCACGCGGGCGTCGATCTCGGCCCTGGAATGGCGGCCGTGGATCTTCAGCGGGAAGGCCACGTTGTCGAACACCGTGGCGTTCTGCAGCAGGTTGAACTGCTGGAAGATCATGCCGATGTTCTGGCGTGTGCCCCGCAGTTCGCGGCGCGAGAGCGTGGTGAGGTCGCGCCCGCCCACGAAGACCTGGCCCGCATCGGGCCGCTCCAGCAGGTTGATGAGGCGCAGCAGCGTCGACTTGCCCGCGCCGCTCTTGCCGATCAGGCCGAACACGTCGCCCTGGTGGATGTCGAGCGAGAGCGACTGCACGGCGTCGAACACCTCGCCGCTCGGCAGTGCGAATGACTTCTGCACGGATTGAAGACGGATCACGGGCTGCGCGTTGCCGCGGCCCGCATCGGACGGAGGGTTGCTCATAAAAAAGGCAGCGGCGGGCGCGGAGCCGGCCGCAAAGGTTCGCGAAAAGGGGCCGAGTATGAAAACAAAGGCGTCAAAAGGGAACGAACAAATCGGCTCGTGCTTATGCTTGAAAACACATAAGACCTCGGATTGAGGGTTGCGCATTGCCATATCGATATGAAGATTCGTTCGTTCCCAAACGTGCCGGGCAATGCCACATTCGCGCCTTCTTTTTTTGTTGTGAAACGCACATCCGATCTATGCAGAACCTCTTTCGCCGCCGCAGCCTCGTCCTTGCCACGCTGGCCGCCTCCCTCATCTGCGGCAGCGCCGCCTTCGCGCAGGACAACGGCACCAAGAACACCGTCAAGGTCGGCATCTCGGTCGGCAGCGCCGAGCAGGTGTTTGAGGTGGTGAAGAAGGTGGCCGCCAAGGACGGCCTGAACATCCAGCTCGTGGTGTTCAACGACTACCAGCTGCCCAATGCCGCGCTGGCCTCGGGCGACTTGGACGCCAACGCCTTCCAGCACCAGCCCTTCCTGGACAACCAGAACAAGGCGCGCGGCTTCGACATCGTGCCCGTGGGCCTCACCATCACCGCGCCGCTGGGCTTCTACTCGCGCAAGATCAAGACGATCGACCAGCTGCCCGACGGCGCGGCGGTTGGCATCCAGAACGACCCGTCGAACGGCAACCGCGCCCTGCTGCTGTTGCAGTCGGCCGGCCTCATCACGCTGAAGCCCGAGGCGGTGAAGAACAACACGGCCACGCCGCTGGACGTGGTGAGCAACCCCAAGAAGCTCAAGCTCGTGCCGCTCGACGCCGCCCAGCTCCCGCGCTCGCTCGACGACCTGGCGATTGCCGCCATCAACAACGACTACGCCGAGAAGGCCGGGCTGTCGCTCAACAAGGACGCTGTGATCAAGGAATCGGCCAAGAGTCCGTATGCCAACCTGATCGCCGTGCGCCGCGCCGACAAGGACAAGCCCTGGGCCAGGCGGCTGGTGGCGGCCTACCAGTCGCCCGAGGTGAGGAGCTTCATCGAGACGCAGTTCAAGGGCTCGCTCGTCCCCGCGTTTTGATCCAAACGCAGATTCCCCCTTGCCCCCTGTGCGCCCGCGCCGCGCACAGGGGGCTTTTTGCTTCTACGGCGGGTTGCCATCGATGACCTCCTCCGGTATTCCAACCAGAACTACAACCGGAAAATCATCGCGATCAGTTTTTCAGTAACTTATTGAATTTAAAAGGCTTTCATCCTAAACTGACCAGAACTTAAACCGGAATCCATGTCCGTCAATCCCGCACCTTTGCAGGTCTACGACCAACCTCATCAGTTCGAGCCATTGCTGCCAACGCAAAAACTCGGCGAACTGAGCGAAATCACGCGCCGAATATTCGAGAAGTCGTCCGAGATGAAAGGCTCCGCAAGTCCGCAAGCACGGGCTGCGCTGCGCGAGATCGTCCGATCGATGAACTCGTACTACTCGAACCGCATCGAGGGACAAAGCACACATCCCGTGAACATCGAGCGCGCGCTGAGCAAAGACTTTTCCGACACGCCGGACGTCGCCAGACGGCAGCGTGTCGCACTGGCACACATCGACGCCGAACGGGAACTGGAAGAAATCGTCACCACCGAAGCGGGCGCACTGAGCAGCGGCTTCCTGAAACAAGCGCACGAGAACCTGTACCGCCGCCTCCCGGAACCCGATCGCCTCACCGATGACGGTCGGGTCATCATTCCCGGAAGCCTCCGCACGCATGACGTCGCGGTGGGCCGCCACCAGCCGCCAGCGTGGAAATCGATCCCTCGGTTTCTCAAGAGGATGGATGAGGTCTACGGTGGCCTCAAGGGCATCGATGCTGTGATCTACACCATTGCAGCCGCACATCATCGAATGGCCTGGACGCATCCCTTCGAAGACGGAAACGGGCGTGCCATCCGGCTGCAGACCCATTGCGCCCTGCATTTGATGAGCGGCGGCCTCTGGTCTGTCAATCGCGGCCTGGCTCGCCAGCGCGACCGCTACTTCGAAATGCTGGACAACGCGGACAGCGCAAGGCAGGGAGATCTCGACGGGCGGGGGAATCTCAGCGAAAAAATGCTCTGGGAGTGGTGCCGCTACTTCCTCGAACTGTGCGAAGACCAAGTCAGTTTCATGGCTTCGATGCTCGACCTTTCCAAGCTCAAGGACCGCATGCGCGCCTACTTGCTGGTGCGCGGCGCGACGGAGGGCATCACGGAATATCGCGAGGAGGCACTGCTGCCGCTGCATACGATTGCCGTTGGTGGCACGGTGTCGCGCGGAGAGTTCATCCGGATGACCGGACTGGAAGAGCGAACGGCCCGAAAAGTGATTTCTCGATTCATCAAGGACGGACTTCTGAAAAGCGACAGCCATCGTTCGGAGCTGAGCATCGGTTTTCCGCTGGGCTCGCTGAACATCCTGTTTCCGAACCTCTACCCCGAGGCGGCAACGGCGGTGCTGGAATAGGCCGCACCGAATGCGGGAACCGCCCCCATCCCAACCTTCCCCCGGAAGGGGAAGGAGCAATACAGGGGCTCTGCAGGGCGGGTTATCGGTCCGTGAGAAAATGCCGGGTTTCCCCCGAACACAGTCAGGACACCCCATGGACGCAGAACAAATCAACCAGATCGGCGCAACGCTTGCAGACCTGAGCGCCCGGACTGCGGATTTACGGAGGTATCTTTGACTACGATGCCAAAGCCGAACGCCTGAGGACGGTCAACGCGTCGCTCGAAGATCCCAACGTCTGGAACGACCCCAAGAAGGCCCAGGAACTGGGCCGCGAGAAAAAATCGCTCGACGACGTGGTCGTCACGCTCGACCGCCTCACCAGCGGCCTGTCGGACAACACCGAGCTCTACGAGATGTCGAAGGAAGACGGCGACATGGACGGCTTGCAGTCCATTGCCGATGACGCCGCCGCGCTCGAAGCCGACATCAAGCAGCTCGAATTCCGCCGGATGTTCAACAACCCGGCCGATCCGCTCAACGCCTTCGTCGACATCCAGGCCGGCGCAGGGGGCACCGAGGCCTGCGACTGGGCCAGCATGCTGCTGCGCCAGTACCTGAAGTACGCCGAGCGCAAGGGCTTCAAGACGCAGATCGAGGACGAAACCCCGGGCGACACCGCGGGCATCAAGGGCGCGACCATCAAGGTCGAGGGCGACTACGCCTTTGGCCTCTTGCGCACCGAAACCGGCGTGCACCGCCTCGTGCGCAAGTCGCCGTTCGACTCGTCGGGCGGGCGCCACACCAGCTTTGCCTCGATCTTTGTCTACCCGGAAATCGACGACTCCATCGAGATCGAGATCAACCCGGCCGACGTGCGTACCGACACCTTCCGCGCCAGCGGCGCGGGCGGCCAGCACATCAACAAGACCGACTCGGCCGTGCGCCTCACGCACATCCCGACCGGCATCGTGGTGCAGTGCCAGGACGGCCGCAGCCAGCACAGCAACCGCGACGTGGCGTGGAAGCGCCTGCGCTCGCGCCTGTACGACCACGAGATGCGCAAGCGCCAGGAAGAGCAGCAAAAGCTCGAGGACAGCAAGACCGACGTGGGCTGGGGCCACCAGATCCGTAGCTACGTGCTGGACAACAGCCGCATCAAGGACCTGCGCACCAACGTCGAAGTCTCGGCCACGCAGAAGGTGCTCGACGGCGACCTCGACGTGTTCATCGAAGCCTCGCTCAAGCAGGGCGTGTAAGCGATGAGCCTGAAGCACGGGAAGGTCGAAGCCTTCATCTTCGACATGGACGGCACCATGATCGACTCCATGCCGTGGCATGCGCGCTCGTGGGTGGAGTTTGTCGAACGCCACGGCCTCACGCTCGACGTGACCGACATCCTTGCGCGCACCACGGGCCGCACCGGCGCCGAGTGCATGCGCGAATTGTTCCAGCGCGAGCTTTCCGACGCCGAGTGCCTGGGCCTGGTGCACGAGAAGGAAGAAATCTACCGCGCCATGTTCAGCGACAACTTCACCGAAGTGGCCGGCTTCACCGCCTTTGCCAAGGCCGCCGTGGCACGCGGCCTGAAGGTGGCCGTGGGCACCGCCGGCGACCGGCACAACATCGAGTTTGCGATGTCGCGCCTGAAGATGGACCCGTTGCCGCTGGCCATTGTCGGCGGCGACGAAGGCTTTGCCGGCAAGCCCACGCCCGAGATCTTTCTGGAAGCCGCGCGCCGCATCGGCGTGGCGCCCGAGCGCTGCATCGTCTTTGAAGATGCGCCCTTCGGCATCGAGGCCGCGCGCCGCGGCGGCATGCGTGCCGTGGCCGTGTGCAGCACCCATTCCGCCGCCGAGCTTGCCGGCCCCCATGTGATTGCCGCGGTTCGCGACTACGACGAACTCGCCCATTCGAATTTTCTGGAGACACTCGATGCTGCTGCAGCGTGACGCCCAAGGGCAACCGATTGCCATTCGCCGCGAAGACTATGCCGCTCCGGCATTCTGGATCGACACCGTCGACCTCACCTTCGACCTCGACCCCGCCAAGACCCGCGTGCTCAACCGCATGCAGCTGCGCCGCAACCCCGACGCGCCGGCCCAGCCGCTGCGCCTGGACGGCGACGAGCTGAACCTGGCGCGCGTGCTGGTCAACGGCCAGGGCGCATCGTTCCGCATGGAAGGCGACCAGCTCGTGATCGACGGCCTGCCCGATGCTTTCGAGCTCGAGATCTTCACCACCTGCTGCCCCATCAAGAACACCAAGCTGATGGGCTTGTTCGTGAGCGAAGACACTTTCTTCACGCAGTGCGAGGCCGAGGGCTTCCGCCGCATCACCTATTTTCTCGACCGTCCGGACGTGATGGCGATGTACACCGTCACGCTGCGCGCCGCCAAGGCTGCGTATCCGGTGCTGCTGTCGAACGGCAACCTCGTCGAGCAGGGCGATCTGCCCGAAGGCCGCCACTTTGCCAAGTGGGTCGACCCCTTCAAGAAGCCCTGCTACCTGTTCGCGCTGGTGGCCGGCAAGCTGGTGGCGCGCGAGCAGCGCATTACCGCGCGCAATGGCAAGGAACACCTGCTGCAGGTGTACGTGCGCGCCGGCGACCTCGACAAGACCGAGCATGCGATGAACTCGCTGGTCAACTCCGTGCTGTGGGACGAAGCGCGCTTCGGCCTGCCGCTGGACCTGGACCGCTTCATGATCGTGGCCACCAGCGACTTCAACATGGGCGCCATGGAGAACAAGGGCCTGAACATCTTCAACACGAAGTACGTTCTGGCCAACCAGGCCACCGCCACCGACGCCGACTACAGCAACATCGAAAGCGTGGTCGGCCACGAGTACTTCCACAACTGGAGCGGCGACCGCGTGACCTGCCGCGACTGGTTCCAGCTCTCGCTGAAGGAAGGCCTCACCGTCTTCCGCGACCAGGAATTCAGCCAGGATCTGTGCGCCGACGCCTCGGCCCGCGCCGTCAAGCGCATCGAGGACGTGCGCGTTCTGCGCACCGCCCAGTTCCCCGAAGACGCCGGCCCCATGGCCCACCCGGTGCGGCCCGACAGCTACATCGAGATCAGCAACTTCTACACCGTCACCATCTATGAAAAGGGTGCCGAGGTGGTGCGCATGATGCAGACGCTGGTCGGCCGCAAGGGGTTCGAGAAGGGCATCACGCTCTACTTCGAACGCCACGACGGCGAGGCCGTGACCTGCGACGATTTCGCCCAGGCCATTGCCGACGCCAACCCCGATTCGGAACTCGCCCGCCTGCTGCCGCAGTTCAAGCGCTGGTACAGCCAGGCCGGCACGCCGCGCCTGGCCGCCCACGGCGTGTACGACGCGCAGAACCGCAGCTACACCCTGAGCATTGTCCAGAGCTGCCCGCCCACGCCGGGCCAGCCGACCAAGGAACCCTTCGTCATTCCGGTGAACATCGGCCTGCTCGACGCCAGCGGGCGCGAACTGCCGCTGCAGCTCGAAGGCGAAACCGAAGTGACGCGCGGCGCGCCGGGCACACCCTGCACGCGCACCGTGGTGCTCTCGCGCGCCGGCGAGCAGATCACCTTCGTCGGCCTTGACGCCGAGCCCGTGCCTTCCATCCTGCGCGGCTTCAGCGCGCCGGTGATCCTCGACTTCGAATACACCGACGCCCAGCTGCTCACCCTGCTGGCCAACGACCCCGACCCCTTCAACCGCTGGGAAGCCGGCCAGCGCCTGGGCCTGCGCGCCGCGCTGCAGGGCATTGCCGCGCTGGCCACCGACACCACCCCGGTGCTGAACGACGCCTACCTGGACGCCATGCGCAGCGTGCTGCGCAACCCCAAGCTCGATGCCGCCTTCAAGGAACTGGTGCTCACGCTGCCTTCGGAAACCTACATCTCCGAGCAGCTCGACGTGGTCGACCCGCAGCGCGTGCACCTGGTGCGCGAAGCCATGCGCGCGCAGCTGGCCACCACCCTCTTTTCGGCCTGGCAACAGGTCTACGAAGAAAACCACGACACCGGCGCCTACACGCCCGACCCGACCTCGTCGGGCCGCCGCGCGCTGGCCGGCATGGCGCTCAGCTTTTTGTGCCTGGCGGCGCGCGTTTCGGGCGACACCGTGTGGCCCGGCAAGACGCTGCAGCGCTTCAAGGACGCCGGCAACATGACCGACCGCTTCAACGCGCTCAACGCGCTGGTGTCGTCGGGCCACACCCTGGCCGCGCAGGCGCTCGCGCGCTTCCACGCCCTCTTCAAGGACGAGGCGCTGGTCATCGACAAGTGGTTCTCGCTGCAGGCCGGCGCGCCCGACCGCGGCGGCGACATCCTGCCGCTGGTCAAGCAGCTGATGAAGCACCCGGACTTCTCCATCAAGAACCCCAACCGCGCCCGCAGCGTGATCTTCAGCTACTGCAGCGCCAACCCCGGCGCGTTCCACCGCCCCGACGCGGCCGGCTACGTGTACTGGAGCGAGCGCGTCATCGAGCTGGACGCCATCAACCCCCAGGTGGCCGCCCGCCTCGCCCGCGCCCTCGACCGCTGGAGCAAGCTGGCCGAGCCGTACCGCAGCGCCGCGCGCGAAGCGATCGCCCGCGTGGCCGCCAAGCCCGACCTGAGCAAGGACACGCATGAGGTGGTGACGCGTGCGCTGGCCGGCAACTGAACGACGCCCGAAGCGGCCCGCGCTCGCGGCGGTGCTGATGCTCTGCGCGGCGCTCGCCGGCTGCGCGGGCGGCAGCAGCTCGCGGCAGCCGTGGATCAAGTCTTCGCAGCTGGCCACCCTGCCCGGCTCGACCGTGCAGGTGGTAGCGCCCGATACCGGCATCGGCGTGGAAAACGATCCCGCAGCAGGCTCAAAGCGCATGCGAGCCGTGGGCGCCGGCTTGTCGGCGATTCCCGGCGTGGGAATCATTGGCGCCATGGCCCTCGGTGGCGCGGCCGGGGCCGCCAACCAGGGCTACCAGGCATCGCTTCAGGAAGACAGCGAGTCTCGGTCGGCCCTCTATCTGGCGGTCATGGGAAGCTATGAACTGGCGCCTCAACTCGGCGCGCGCCTTGAAAAGGCATTGCGCACCAGCCCTCACTATCGCGACGCCACCTACCAGCCCCCCACCCGCGATCAGTTCAGGGGCTACCCACTGAACGCCGGCAATGCCCAAACCGTGGTCGAAGGCTGGGCTAGTGTTTCCGACGACGAGGACCAGGCCGTCGTGCGCGCCAATGTGCTCATCGGCTCTGCCGACAAGCGAACGCTCTGGCACGAGTATTCGTACCGCTCGACCGTGTCGCTGTCGGACCTCGTCGGACCTTCGCTGAAACAGGAACTGCGCGGCAAGGACGCCAATACGCAGCGCAGCACCCGCCGCGCGCTGTGGCTGGCAAACCAGGGCAAGCTGCTCAACGAAGGGCTCGCCAAGGCGGCCACCGACGTTGCAACGCGCATCGCCTACGACCTCGGCGCCCCCTGGCCCGAGGACAACGCCGACTGACCCCGGCCAACCACGACATCGCAACCGAACCCCATCCAGGAAGCAGAACCCTATGGCTCAACAAAAGATCTCCCTCACCCGCTACCTCGTCGAACAGCAGCGCGCCGACGGTCTCATTCCCGGCCAGCTGCGCCTTTTGCTCGAAGTGGTGGCCCGCGCCTGCAAGAGCATCAGCCAGGCCGTCAACAAGGGCGCGCTGGGAGGAGTGCTCGGCACCGCCGAGAGCGAAAACGTGCAGGGCGAGATCCAGAAGAAGCTGGACATCATCGCCAACGAAGTGCTCATCGAAGCCAACGAATGGGGCGGCCACCTTGCGGCCATGGCCAGCGAGGAAATGGACAGCATCTACGTGGTGCCCAACCGCTACCCGCAGGGCGAATACCTGCTGATGTTCGACCCGCTCGACGGCAGCAGCAACATCGACGTGAACGTGAGCATCGGCACCATCTTCAGCGTGCTGAAGAAGCCCGACGACACCCCCGGCGTGCAGGAAGCCGACTTTCTGCAGCCCGGCACCCAGCAGGTGGCCGCCGGCTACTGCATCTACGGCCCGCAAACGACGCTGGTGCTCACCGTGGGCAACGGCGTGGCCATGTTCACGCTCGACCGCGAGCAAGGCAGCTTCGTGCTCACGCAGGAAGACATCCAGATTCCGGCCGATACGAAGGAATTTGCGGTCAACATGAGCAACATGCGCCACTGGGACGAGCCCATGAAGCGCTACATCGACGAATGCTTGGCCGGCAAGGAAGGCCCGCGCGGCAAGGACTTCAACATGCGCTGGATTGCCAGCATGGTGGCCGACGTGCACCGCATCCTGATGCGCGGCGGCGTGTTCATGTATCCGTGGGACAAGCGCGAGCCCGAAAAGGCCGGCAAGCTGCGCCTGATGTACGAGGCCAACCCCATGAGCTGGCTGGTCGAGCAGGCCGGTGGCGCGGCCACCAACGGCAAGCAGCGCATCCTGGAGCTGCAGCCCACCAAACTGCACGAGCGCGTGAGCGTGATGTTGGGTTCGCGTAACGAAGTCGAGCGTTTGACCAAGTACCACGCCGAAAAGGCCTGACGGTGTTGCTATAATCCGAGGCTTCGCCGGTGTAGCTCAGTCGGTAGAGCAGCTCATTCGTAATGAGAAGGTCGGGTGTTCGATTCATCTCTCCGGCACCAAATGAAAAGCCCCGTTGCTATCAGGACGATAGCGACGGGGCTTTTTTCTTAGGCGATGTAGTAGCCAATGTAAGAGGATTTGAGGCATGACTCTGATGCTGTCGCATTCCACGCCGATTCCTACCCGCCATGCGCTTTGGCGCCCGCTGTGCTTGGCCACTGCCCTGTTGGCCATCGCGATCTTCCCAGCCGCGGCGCAACACCCGGTCTATCGCTGCGAGACGAACGGCAAGGTCAGCTACTCGGACGCCCCATGCGTCGGGGCCAAGGTGATCGACGCAACACCCACGCAAGGCATGGACAAGATGAGCGGGCAGTCCCGCAAAGGCCGCGAGGTGCAGCGCGAAGAGTTCAATACGACCTTCGACAACGCACTCCGTCCGCTCCATGGCCGCTCGCATGCCGACATGGACCTGATGCGTCGCCGCGTCAAACTGCCCAGGGACGATCAGGCCCAGTGCGCCAATCTCGACAATCGTCTATCCCAACTGGAGTCGGACGCAGCGGGAGCATCGGGCGAAGCAAAGGCTCGTGCCGATGTCGACCTTTACAAGGCCCGCAAGCGATTCTTCGATCTGAAGTGCTGAAACGCGCTTTGCACGCTCGGCATCCGGGCGGCAAGCACCGCCGTCCACTTCGCCGGAGTGAGGGCCGCCGCATTCCGCTCTTGATCATGTCCCACTCCACGTCGTAAGACCCGCTCGCGAAAGGCTGTCTGATCCAGGTCGCCAGGCTATATACGAGCGATGCCTTCGACATCATCGATCTCGGCCAGTTTGGTGATCTTCACGGCACCATCGGGGAAGCGAGCCACGATTTCCAGTTCGCCGCCCATCGCCTCGATGTGGCTACGCAGGGTCGAGAGGTACATATCCGTGCGTCGCTCCAGCTTTGCAATCGATGGCGGCTGCACATGCAAAACATCGGCGAGCATCTTCTGAGACAGGTTGCGCGCTTGACGAAGTTCGTGGAGCGGCATTTCTGCCAGCATTTCCAGCACCTTGGTGTTGGAACGTGCCTGAACATCGGGCTTCATTTTCGTCCGCAAGTCTGCAAATTTCTTAGCCGTTGATCAGCCCTTCCTTTCGAAGTTGTTCAAGGTGTTCGTCATAACGGCGATCACAGAGATGCAGTTGCGCGGTCGCTTGCGTAAGGCCGCCGCATCGATCGATCTACGCGACAAGGGAAAATCCGTGACATCGTAGTGCCCCTCCCCACTCTCCGGAGCCCGCATGCCACCCGCATCTCCCGCCACCCACCCCCACTACGACCGCCTGATCGCCACCGCCCGCGCGCTCCCACCGCTTCGCGTCGCGGTCGTCCACCCAGCCAACGCCGTCTCCCTAGAAGCGGCCCTCGCATCAGCCGCGCTCGGCCTCATCGCCCCCACGCTCGTCGGCCCCCGCGCAAAGATCGAAGCTGCCGCACGCGAAGCCGGCGCAGACCTCTCGAACATCCCCATCGTCGACGCCCCTCACAGCCACGCCGCGGCCGACGCCGCCGTCGCCATGGCCTTGCGCGGCGAAGTCGATGCGTTGATGAAGGGCAGCCTGCACACCGACGAGCTGATGGGCGCGGTGGTGCGGCGCGAAGGGGGCCTCCGCACATCGCGGCGCATCAGTCATTGCTTCGTGATGGACATTCCGGGCCACTCGCAGCCGCTGATCATTTCGGACGCCGCCATCAACATCGCGCCCACGCTCGATGAAAAGGTCGACATCGTGCAGAACGCGATCGACCTTGCGCATGCGCTGCTGATGCCGGCGGTGCGGGTGGCGATTCTCTCGGCCACGGAAACGATCAACACCAAGGTGCCGTCCACGCTGGATGCCGCCGCGCTGTGCAAGATGGCCGACCGCGGCCAGATCACCGGGGCGCAGCTCGACGGACCGCTGGCCATGGACAACGCCATCGACCCTGAGGCGGCGCGCATCAAGGGCATCGTCTCGCCGGTGGCGGGCCGCGCCAACGTGCTGATCGTGCCCAGCCTGGACGCGGGCAACATGCTGGCCAAGAGCCTGAGTTTCCTGGGCGGGGCCTATGCGGCGGGCATCGTGCTGGGCACCCGGGTGCCGGTGATCCTGACGAGCCGGGCCGACTCGGAGCCGGCTCGCCTGGCCTCCTGCGCGGTCGCTTCGATGCTGGCCAAGGCGGGGCGCGAACGGCTCATCAAGGCGGTGGGCTGAAAAACCCCCGGCCGCCTACCTCGTTACGGCTGAAACAACCGAACTACGACTTGTATGCCAACGCGGCGTTGACTCGCCATAGGTAGTTTTCCGGCACGCAAGATTGCCGCGCATGCGCGCCAAGTGGCCGCGGAAAGCGCATCATCGCGCTGGACGGACCCCCGGTTCAGACTGTGCGAGGCAGCATGACAAGGTTCAAGAAGGTCTTCTGGATCGGCACTGGGCTCGCCGTGGTAGGCGCGCTTGCCGCTTTTGCGGTGGTCGACGAGCTGAAGACCTCCCGATGGCAATCGGCCCTGTGGCGCGACTTTGCCAGCGGCGCGGGCTTCAGCGTCAGCGACGGTGCCAGCGACGCCATCCGCTTTCCCCATAGCGGGCCGTACGACGCGCGGCTCGGCTACCACGGTCTTCCCGACTTCATCGAACGCCTGCAGCCGCGGGGCTTTGCCATCACCCGCCAGGCGCGCATGTCGCCGCGGCTGGTCGAACTGCAGGAGCGCGGGCTTTTCACGCCCTACCGCGAGAAGAATCAGGCCGGCCTGACGGTGCGCGACTGCCGCAACACGGCGCTGCTGCACACGCGCGTGCCCCAGCGCGCCTACGAGCGCTTCGAAGACGTGCCGCCGCTGCTGGTGAGCGCCCTGCTGTTCGTCGAAGACCGCCACCTGCTCGATGCGGAGCCGGCGCAGCGCAATCCCGCGCTCGATCCGGAACGCTTTGCCAAGGCCGCGGTCGAGCAGGGGCTGCGGGTGTTCAGCCCGGGCGCGACCGCGACCGGCGGCAGCACGCTGGCCACGCAGATCGAAAAGTACCGCCATTCGCCGCAAGGCCGCACCGGGTCGGTCCGCGAGAAGCTGCGCCAGATGGCCTCGGCCTCGGTGCGCGCCTACCAGGACGGCGACGACACGCTGGCGCGGCGCCGCCAGATCGTCGTCGACTATCTCGACACGGTGCCGCTGGCCGCGCGCCCCGGCATCGGCGAAGTGCACGGCATGGGCGATGGCCTGTGGGCCTGGTACGGGCGCGACTTCCGCGAGGTCAACCGCCTGCTCGCCGACAACGCGGAAGGGGCGACCACGCCCACGCCCGAGGCGCTCCAGCGCCAGGCCGAGGCCTTCAAGCAGGCGCTGTCGCTGATGATCGCGCAGCGCCGCCCCTCGCAGCACTTGCTCGGCGACGGCACCGGCTTGGCGCGGCTGACCGACAGCTACCTGCGGCTGATGGGCGATGCGGGCCTGATCGCGCCCACGCTGCGCGATGCGGCGCTGCCGCTGCCGCTGAATCTGCGGCCCGAACTGCCGACCAGGCCGCGCACGGACTTCGTGCAGCGCAAGGCCACCATCGCGCTGCGCACCCACATCTCCACGCTGCTCGACGTGCCGCGCGCCTACGACCTGGAACGGCTCGACCTGGAGGCTGAGACCAGCCTGGACGGCGAAGCGCAGGCGCTGGCGGCGCAGGTGCTGACCGGCCTGCGCACGCCCGCCGCCGCCAAGGCCGCGGGCTTGTTCGGCGCCCACATGCTCGACCCGGGCGCGGACCCGGCCCCGCTGATCTACAGCTTCACGCTGTTCGAGCGCGGCGCCCAGGCCAACCTGCTGCGCGTGCAGGCCGACAACATCAACCAGCCATTCGACGTGAACCAGGGCGCGCGGCTGGACCTGGGCTCCACCGCCAAGCTGCGCACGCTGGTGAGCTACCTCGAGATCGTGGCCGAGCTGCACGCCCGCTGGGCGGACCTGGGCGCCGCCCAACTTTCGGCGCTGCCGAACAACCCGCGCGATCCGCTCGGTGCGTGGGCGCGGCAGTACCTGTTGCGCGCCAAGGACCGCCGACTCACGCCAATGCTCGAGGCGGCCATGGAGCGCAAGTATTCGGCGAACCCCGGCGAATCGTTCTTCACCGGCGGCGGCCTGCACCAGTTCGAGAATTTCGAACGCTCGCGCAACAGCGAATCGATGACGGTGCGCGAAGGCTTCAAGCATTCGGTCAACCTGGTGTTCATCCGCCTGATGCGCGACGTGGTGCGCCACCGCATGTTCGGCGGCGCATCGGATGCCGAGACCCTGCTGAAGGACCCGGCCGACCCGCGCCGGCGCGAGATGCTCGAGCGCTTTGCCGACCGCGAAGGCTCGGCCTACCTGATCCGCTTCTATCGCAAGTACCAGCGCCAATCGGCCGCGGGCGCCGAGGCGCTGCTGCTGCGCAGCCTCAAGCCATCGGCGCCGCGCTTGGCGAGCGCGCTGTTCACGATCGAACCCGGGGCCAGCGAAGAACGGCTCGACGAGCTGCTCACGCAGCGGCTGGGCAAGGGCGCCGGCTCGCCGCGTGCACTGCGGGCGCTGCACACCACCTACTCGGGCCTGTCGCTCGCGGACCGCGGCTACATCGCGCGCGTGCATCCGCTCGAACTCTGGCTGGTGGGATACCTGCGGCGCCATCCCGGCGCAACACTGACCGAGGTGCTCGACGCGAGCGCGAGCGAACGCCAGGAGGTCTACGCCTGGCTCTTCAAGACGCGGCACAAGAGCGCACAGGACAAGCGCTTGCGCGAGCTGGTCGAGCTCGATGCGTTCGCGGAAATCCATCGCTCGTGGCAGCGCCTGGGCTACCCCTTCGAATCGCTGACGCCGTCCTATGCGAGCGCCATTGGCGCGTCGGGCGACCGGCCGGCCGCATTGGCGGAACTGATGGGCATCATCGCCAACGACGGCGTACGGCGGCCGGTGCAGCGCGTCGGCGCACTGCACTTTGCGCGCGACACGCCCTACGAGACGCGGCTCGAGGCGCAAGGCGCGGGTGCCGAGCGCGTGCTGCCCGCCGAAGTGGCCGCAACGCTGCGCCGCGCGCTGGTGCAGGTGGTGCAGGACGGCACGGCGCGGCGCCTGAAGGATGCCCTGGTGGACGCGAACGGCCGCGCGATAGAGATCGGCGGCAAGACCGGCACCGGCGACCACCGCTACGGCCACAACGGCCGCGGCGCAGGCGCGGGCCCGGAGCGCAAGATCAGCCGCTCGGCCACCTTCGTGTTCACCATCGGCGACCGCTACTTCGGCACCATCATGGCCTACGTGAACGAGCCCTACGCCGCCCGCTACCGGTTCACGAGCGCACTGCCGACGCAGTTGCTGAAGTCGCTGGGGCCGCAATTGCTGCCGGTGCTGGAGCGCGGGGGGTGTGGAGGGGATTGACTCGCCCCCCGCAGCAGGTATTAAAAAAACCGATGCCTGCAACAAGTTATCGATAGCTAAGCTGGGGAATCGACGCCCCTCGACAGCGCACGGGCCGCAGCTCGCGCGGCGAGGTCCCTTCATCGATCGATCCACCCCAGGTGCCACACACGATGACATCCCTCCTTTCCGATGAACGGCAGGCCGATGATTTGCCTGACGACGATAACGACAACAGCAACCCTCTTCTCCCCTCACCCGCCGGCCAGCTGACCCGCCGCGCCTTCCTTGCGGAAAGCGGGACGACCGGCATCGCCGGCATCCTGGCGTCCGCGCCCATGGCAGCGTCTGTCGCAACGGCCGCGCAGGCGGATGCCAATGCAGCGCCGCCCTCTTCTTCTTCGATGGCCCTCGCCCTGCGCGTCAACGGCAAGCCGCATGCGCTGCAAGTCGATCCGCGCACGACCCTGCTCGACCTGCTGCGCGAGCAGATGGCGCTGCCGGGTACGAAGAAAGGCTGCGACCACGGCCAGTGCGGCGCGTGCACGGTGCTCGTCAATGGCCGGCGCATCAACTCCTGCCTGGCACTCGCGCTCTCGCATGATGGCGCGGAAGTCACCACCATCGAGGGGCTCGCGCGCGGCAGCGAGCTGCATCCGATGCAGGCCGCCTTCATCAAGCACGACGGGTTCCAGTGCGGCTATTGCACCTCGGGGCAGATCTGCTCGGCCGTGGGCATGCTGCGCGAGGCGGAGCAAGGCGCGCCGAGCCATGTCACGGCCGATGTGCGGCGCACCGGGCCGGTGGCGCAGCTGAGCGACGCCGAGATCCGCGAGCGCATGTCGGGCAACATCTGCCGCTGCGGCGCCTACCCGGGCATCGTGGCCGCGGTGCGCGAAGTGAGCCTGATGCCGCGCGCGGGCAACAGCCGAAGGAGCCGCGCATGAAGCCCTTCGCATTCACCCGCGCCACCGACGTGGACACGGCCGTCCGGGCGGCCACGCAGCCGGGCGCCCGATTCCTGGCCGGCGGCACCAACATCGTCGACCTGATGAAGGAAGGCGTGGAAGCGCCCGACCAGCTGGTGGACATCAACCGCCTGCCGCTCGCGGCCATCGAGGCGCAGCCCGGGGGCGGGCTCCGGCTGGGCGCGCTGGCGCGCAACAGCGACACGGCCAGCCACCCCGTGCTGCGCACGCGCTATCCGCTGGTGGCGCAGGCCATTCTTGCGGGCGCCTCGGGCCAGCTGCGCAATGCGGCTACCAACGGCGGCAACCTGCGCCAGCGCACGCGCTGCCCCTACTTCTACGACGTGACGCAGCCCTGCAACAAGCGCGAGCCGGGCACGGGCTGCAGCGCGCTGCAGGGCTTCAACCGCAACCACGCGGTGCTGGGCACCAGTGCGAAGTGCATCGCAAGCTATCCGGGCGACATGGCGCAGGCGCTGCACGCGCTCGATGCGGTGGTGCAGCTGCAGGGGCCCTCAGGCCGCCGGACCATTCCGATTGCGCAGTTTCACCGCCTGCCGGGCGAGACGCCCGAGCTCGATGCCAACCTGGCGCCCGGCGAGCTGATCACCGCCATCGACCTGCCGGCCGAAAGCGCCCGCTTCGCGCAGCGTTCGCACTACCTGAAGGTGCGCGACCGTGCCAGCTATGCCTTTGCGCTGGTGTCGGTGGCGGCCGCGCTCGACATGGAGGGCAGCCGCATCCGGCAGGCGCGCATCTGCCTGGGCGGCGTGGCCCACATGCCCTGGCGCGCGCGCGAGGCCGAGGCGCTGCTGCAAGGCGCCGAGCCCAGCATGGCGCTGTTCCGCCAGGCGGCGGAGGCCGCGCTGGCCGGTGCCACGGGCTTCGAGCACAACCGTTTCAAGATCGAACTGGCCAGGCGAAGCATCGTGCGCGCGCTGGAAACCACGAGCAGGAGCACGGCATGAACAGGCAAGCGACTCCCCTCATCGGGCAGCCGGTCGACCGCGTGGACGGCCGCCTCAAGGTGACCGGCCAGGCGCGCTATGCGGCCGAGTTCTCGTACCCGGGGCTGGTGTACGGCGTTGCGCTGGGCAGCACCGTGGCGGCCGGGCGCGTGCGCGACATCGACACCGCGGCGGCGGAGCAATTGCCCGGCGTGCTGCTGGTGCTCACGCACAAGAACGTGCCCAAAATGGCGCCGCCCGCGCCCGAGACGCCGCAGAACCGCTTCACGCGCGCCACGCCGCTGCTGCAGGACACGGCCATTCACCACCACGGCCAGCTCATCGGCTTCGTGGTGGCCGAAACGCTCGAGCAGGCGCGCCATGCGGCCACGCTGGTGAAGGTGAGCTACGACGCGGCGCAGCCCCGCATCGGCTTCGACGCCAACGTCAAGAACGCCTACGCGCCGGCGGCCATCAACGCCGGCTACAAGACCGACACGCGCCGCGGCGACCTCGACCAGGGCCTGCGCGCCGCAGCGGGCACCGTCGATGCGGTCTACAACACGCCCATCGAGCACCACCACCCGATGGAGATGCACGCCACCGTGGCCGCATGGGAGGGCGACAACAAGGTCACGGTGCACCACTCGCTGCAGATGGTGAGCGATGCCGCCCCGGCCATTGCCGCCACCTTCGACATTCCGCGCGAGAACGTGCGCGTGGTGTGCCCGTTCGTGGGCGGCGGCTTCGGCAGCAAGATCCTCACGCGCGACAACGCGATGCTCACGGTGCTGGCCGCGCGCCTCGTGAGGCGGCCGGTCAAGCATGTGCTCACGCGGCAGCAGATGTTCATGGTGGTCGGCCTGCGCCAGCACAACCGCCAGCACATGCGGCTGGGTGCGGATGCGAGCGGCCGGCTCACGGGGCTGGGCCACGACACCGTCACCCACACTTCGGTGCACGAGGAGTTCGTCGAGCAGACCGGCGTCATCTCGCGAATGATGTACGAGGTGCCGAACTCGCAGGTCACCCACCGCGCCTTCCGCCTCAACGTGCAGACGCCCAAGTGGACCCGCGCACCGGGCGAGGCGCCCGGCAGCTTTGCGCTCGAATCGGCGATGGACGAACTTGCCGAGCAGCTGAAGATCGACCCCGTGGAACTGCGCGTGAGGAACGACGCCAAGACCGACCTCGACACGGGCAAGCCCTTCGGCAGCCGCTCGCTCGTCGAATGCATGCGCATCGGCGCCGAGAAATTCGGCTGGAGCAATCGCAGCGCCATGCCGCGCAGCCGCAGGCAGGGCCACTGGCTCGTGGGCTACGGCATGAGCGCGGCATCGCGCGGCGCACCGCATCGCGGCGCCTCGGCCAACCTCTTGCTCACGCGCAATGGCCGCGACGTGCGCGCGGTGGTGGAGATGTGTGCGACCGACCTTGGCACCGGCAGCTACACCGTCATTGCGCAGACCGCGGCCGAGACGCTGGGCCTGCCGCTCGACAAGGTGCAGGTGCGGCTCGGCGATTCGGCCCTGCCGCCCACGCCAGGCTCGGGCGGCTCCTGGGGCGCCAACACCTTCTGCACCGCGGCGCTCGCGGTCTGCGAAGCGGCCAAGCAGCAGCTGCGCGAGAAGGTGAGCCTGCGCTTCGTGCGCGAACCCAGCGTGGCGGAGCTGCTGCAGGCGGCCCAGCTGAACGAATGGCGCGCCAGCAACACGGCCACGCCGGGCGCGGACATCGCCGCCTGGTCGCACTACGCCTTCGGTGCCAACTTTGCCGAAGTGTGGGTCGACGAAGACCTGGGGCTGGTGCGCGTGCCTCGCTACCTGGCGGTGATTGCGGCCGGGCGCATCCTCAACCCCAAGACCGCGGCGTCGCAGATCATCGGGGGCGTCGTCTGGGGCATTGGCAACGCGCTGATGGAAGAGTCGGTGCTCGACGAGCGCACCGGCCACTTCGTCACGCGCACGCTAGCCGACTACCACGTGCCCGTGAACGCGGACATCGGCGACGTGCAGGTGCTCTTTGCGCCCGAAACCGACACCCGGGTCAACCGCATGGGCGTGAAGGGCGTGGGCGAGATCGGCATCACCAGCGTGGCCGCCGCCATTGCGAACGCGGTCTACAACGCCACCGGGCGCCGCGTGCGCGACCTGCCCATCACGCCCGACAAACTGCTGACGCCGATCCAGGCATGACGTGGGCGCGGCCGGTGATGACGCCCAACGGCATCGCGCTGTCGCCTGACGGCCGCACGCTTAGGGGGGCCTGTCCAGGCCTGAACGACGCCCTTGGCTGGGTCTTCAGGACACCACCTGGTAGTACAGGTTCTGCGGGTGCTTCGCCTGCGCAAAGAAGAACCAGCGCTCCGCGAGCAGCCCTGGCGCCTGCACCAGCACCGCCAGCAGCCACGGCCACACGGCCCCGCCGGCAACGCCCCACAGCAGCAGCAGCGAAGGCAGCACGAAGGCCAGCAGCAGGAAACCGAGCTTCATGTTCCTGAGCGCGGCCAGCGTGGCGCCATGAAAGAACTCGCGCGTGTTGAACGAGCCGGCCGACATGCCCATCGACTTTTGCACGAGCTTCCCGGCGCGGATGCCGGTGGCCGATTGCAAGGTCGACTTGTGGCGGATCGCCGCGTTGCGCCTGAGCGCGCCGCCGCGTGCGGCCCATGCCGCGAGCGTGGCGGCAAGCGCCCAGGGCCCGAACAGCTGCACGAAGCGTGTTTCGCCCGACAGCACCGCCATCGCACAAGCCAGCACCAGCCCCGACGAGAGGCCCATCAGCGTGAAGTTGACGACGGTCAGCGGGTGCGCCCATTCCTCGATGAAGCGAAGGCACGCATAGATCATGGCGGTGCAGTACCAGAGCGCAACCGCGCCGCACAGCACCAGCACCGGCAGCAGCCACGACCACGGCGCACCGGCGCCGAAGCGCAGCGACAGCCACCACAGCGCCACCAGCGCAATGAAGCCCGGCAGCACGATGACTTCGCGCGACATCCACGAGGTGCGCCACATCAGCACGGCGCGCCATGCGCGGCTCTTGCGGCCCAGGTGCATGAACGATGCGGCCAGGCCCGCCACGAGCAGCACTTCGGCCACGCCGAGCGCCAGCGTGAGAAAGCCGGGCGCGAGGCCCATGCCGAACAGCGCCGCGAGCGCAAGCGCGACGACCAGGCCCTGCGCGGCGCCGGCCAGCGTGGTGAAGAAAAGAATGGAGAACGCGGGATGCATGCGGCTACTCCCGCGCTTCGATCGAGGGGGTGGTCTGCTGCGTGACGCGGCGCGGCAGGTACTGGTTGGCTGGGCTCGTCTCCCACTCGGGCATCAGCGAGTAGCCGCCGCGTTCGCGGATGGCCTTCGACACTTCGGAGTCCGGGTCCTTCACGTCGCCGAACAGGCGCGCGCCGGTGGGGCAGGCCTTGACGCAGGCGGGCTTGCGGTCCTCCTTGGGCAGGTGCTCGTCGTAGATCCGGTCGACGCACAGCGTGCACTTGGTCATGACCTGGCGCTCTTCGTCGAGCTCGCGTGCGCCGTACGGGCAGGCCCATGCGCAGTACTTGCAGCCGATGCACTTGTCGTAGTCGACCAGCACGATGCCGTCTTCCTTGCGCTTGTAGCTGGCACCCGTGGGGCACACGGGCACGCAGGGCGGGTCTTCGCAGTGCAGGCAGCTCTTGGGGAAGTGCACCGTCTGCGTGGCCGGGAAGGTGCCGGCCTCGTAGGTCTGCACGCGGTTGAAGAAAGTGCCGGTGGGGCTGGCGCCGTAGGGCTGCGCATCCGCAAGCGGGCCGGCGCTGCCGGAGGTGTTCCACTGCTTGCACGACGTGACGCAGGCATGGCAGCCGACGCAGACGTTGAGGTCGATGACGAGGGCGAGTTGCTTGGCGAGGGTTTCGCCCGGCTCGGCGCGGACGCTGGCATTTCTCCCTCCCCTTCCGGGGGAGGGAGCAGATCCGGGGCCATCAAGTCCTTGAGCCACTGCATCATTTCTTCCCCCTCCCCGCAAAGTACGTCAGCACGCTCGCCGCCTTCCCCAGCACCCCCGGTGCGCTCGGCATGCTCGCCATCTGCGGAAAGCTTTCTTCCGGCTCGCCCGGTTCCGCCGGCCGTATGCGCACGCGCACGTCGTACCAGCCCGCCTGCCCCGTGACCGGATCCGAATTGCTGATGCGGCCGCTCGCGGTGCCTGCGCAAGGCAGTTCCTCGCTGATCAGGTGGTTGAGCAGGAAGCCCTTGCGCGCCTCGTCCGCACCGGGCGCCAGCTGCCATGCGCCATCGGCCTTGCCGATCGCGTTCCAGGTCCACACGGTGCCGGGCTCCACGGCCTCGCTGTAGCGCAGCATGCAGCGCACCTGGCCCCATTGGCTCTCGACCCAGCACCAGCCGCCATCGGCAATGCCCGCGGCCTGCGCGGTGAGCGGGTTCACGTGAAGATAGTTGTGGCTGTGGATCTGCCTGAGCCACGCGTTCTGTGAATCCCACGAGTGGTACATCGCCATCGGCCGTTGTGTGATGGCGTTGAGCGGATACGCGTCGAGATCGGTCGAGGCCTCCTCGAGCGGCGGATACCAGAAAGGCAGCGGATCAAAGTAGGTGTCGATGCGCTCCCGCAGCGCATCGGGCGGCTGCCGACCTGGGCTCTTGCCTTGCGCGGCCAGGCGGAAGCTCTGCAGCGTGTCGGAGTACAGCGCCAGCTGCACCGGGTCGTTGCGCTGGCGCCAGCCCTTGTCCTTTGCGAAGTCGAGGTACTCGCGGTTCCAGTTGCGCATGTAGTGCATGGTCTCGGGCATGTGGTACTGGAACACGCAGTTGTTCTGCGCATACGCTTCCCACTGCTTGGGGTTGGGCTCGCCGCGCAGATGCTCGGTGCCGTCCTTGCCGCGCCAGCCCATCAGAAAACCGATGCCCGGCTGCGGCTGGAAGTTGACGACAAAGTCCGGATAGCCTGAAAACTTGCGCCCGCCCTCGGGCGTGGTGAAGGCCGGAAACTTCAGGCGCGAGGCCAGCTCGATCAGCACTTCCTGGAACGGCTTGCACTGGCCGGTGGGCGGCACCACCGGAATGCGCACCGAATCGACCGGGCCGTCGAACTCCGAGATCGGCCGGTCGAGCATGCTCATCACGTCGTGGCGCTCCAGGTAGGTGGTGTCGGGCAGCACCAGGTCGGCAAAGGCCACGGTCTCGCTCTGGAAGGCGTCGCACACCACCAGGAAGGGGATCATGTGCTCGCCCTTCTCGTCCTTGCGGTTGAGCATCTCGCGCACGGCCATGGTGTTCATGCTGGAGTTCCAGGCCATGTTGGCCATGAAGATCAGCAGCGTGTCGATGCGGTAGGGGTCGCCCTTCACCGCATTGGTGATCACGTTGTGCATGAGCCCGTGCGCCGACAGCGGGTGCTCCCACGAGAACGCATGGTCGATGCGGATCGGCGAGCCGTCGGGGTTGATGGCCAGCTCTTCCGGGTTGGCCGGAAAGCCCAGCGGCGCGGCATTGAGCGGCGTGTTGGGCTGGATCATTCCGGGGTCGTTGAAGGCGCGGTAGTTGGGCACGATGTGGCGCGGGTACGGCGCCTTGTGCCTGAAGCCGCCGGGCGCGTCGATGGTGCCGAGCACGCTCATCAGCACGGCCAGCGCGCGCACCGTCTGGAAGCCATTCGAATGCGCTGCGAGCCCGCGCATCGCGTGGAAGGCCACAGGCCGCGCCTGCGTGGTCGGGTGCTTCTTGCCCCAGGCATCGGTCCACGCAATGGGCAGCTCGAAGGCCTGGTGCAGCGCGGTCTCGCCCATCTCGCGCGCAAGCTTGCGGATGCGCTCGGCATCGATGCCGGTGATGGCCTCGGCCCATTCGGGCGTGCAGCTGGCCACGCGCTCGCGCAGCAGCTGGAACGAGGGCGCCACGCGCGTGCCGTCGGCCAGCGTGTAGTGGCCTTCGAGCGCGGGATCGCAGCCGTCGGCAATGCCTTCGGGGTAGGCGTTCTTCACGCTGCCGCTCGATCTGTCCCACACCAGCTTGTTGTGCGGATGGCGGCCGTCGCCGGGCGGCCCGCGCGTGGGGTCCGGGTCGAAGGCGAACAGGCCCTGGCGCTCGCAGTCGTCCAGCACCACGAGCTGCGGCGCATTGGTGAAGCGCTTCAAGAAAGCGTGGTCGATCAGGTCGTTCGCGATCAGCTCATGCAGCAGCGCCATGAACAATGCGCCGTCGGTGCCGGGCTTGATCGGAATCCACTCGTCCGCAATGGCCGAGTAGCCCGTGCGCACCGGATTGATCGAAATGAAGCGTCCGCCTGCACGCTTGAACTTGCTGATGGCGATCTTCATCGGGTTGCTGTGATGGTCCTCGGCCGTGCCGATCATCACGAACAGCTTGGCGCGGTCGAGGTCGGGCCCGCCGAATTCCCAGAAGCTGCCGCCGATGGTGTAGATCATTCCCGCGGCCATGTTGACCGAACAGAAGCCGCCGTGCGCCGCATAGTTGGGCGTGCCGAACTGGCGCGCGAACAGGCCCGTGAGCGCCTGCATCTGGTCGCGGCCCGTGAAGAGGGCGAACTTCTTCGGATCGGTCGCCCGGATCTTGCCGAGCCGCTCGGCCAGCATGTCGAAGGCGCGCTCCCAGCTGATGGGCTCGAACTCCCCGGCCCCGCGCTCGCTGCCGGCCTTGCGCAGCAGCGGCTGCGTGAGGCGCGCAGGCGACACCTGCTTCATGATGCCCGACGAGCCCTTGGCGCAGATCACGCCCTTGTTCAGCGGATGCTCGGGGTTGCCGTCGATGTAGCGCACCTCGGGGCCATGCTCGCCTTCGCGCAGGTGCACGCGAATGCCGCAGCGGCAGGCGCACATGTAGCAGGTGGTGGTCTTGACCTGGGTGTCCGCCGTTGGCGTGGGGGCGGCGAGCGGATCGTGGACGGGCTCTCGGGACAGGAAACTGAACACTGGCGGTCCTTCGTTTTTTTGTGCGGGGCTGCGCCGATGTTAGAGAGCATCGATCAAACGAAAAAGCGGAGAATATCGCTCACGATGACCGGAAAAACAGATCAGCAGCAGACCGCGCAGCGGCTTCGGCTCAACCTGCGCCAGCTCGAAGTGTTCGTGGCCACGGCCCGGGGAGGCAGCACGCGCGCCGCGGCCGACCGCGTCGCGCGCTCGCAGTCGGCCGCGAGCAGCGCGCTGGCCGACCTGGAGTCTTCCGTGGGCGCCCTGCTGTTCGACCGGCTCGGCCGCCGCCTGGTGCTCAACGAAAACGGCCGCGCGCTGCTGCCCAAGGCCCAGGCACTGCTCGACCAGGCCGGCGAGGTGGAGGCACTCTTCAGCGGCGAGCATGCAGCGCCGCTGCGCGTGGCGGCCAGCTTCACCATCGGCGAATACCTGCTGCCCGAGCGCGTGTCGCAATGGACGGCGCTCCATCCGCAGAGCCAGGTGCACCTGCACATTGCCAACACGCGCGACGTGATCGAGGCGGTGGCGGGCTTCGACGTGGATGTCGGCTTCATCGAGGGGCCGCAGACGCACCCCGACCTGGTGGTGCGCGCTTGGCGCGAAGACGAGCTGGTGATCGTCGCCGCACCGGGCCATCCGCTCGCCAAGCGCATTGCCACGCACCACCAGCTCTCGCAGGCCACCTGGGTGCTGCGCGAGCACGGCTCGGGCACGCGGCAGGTCACCGATGCGTGGCTGATCCAGAACCTGGAGCAGGTGCGCGTGGGCTTCGAGCTCGGCAGCACCGAGGCCATCAAGCGCGTGGTGGCCTCGGGCACGGGCCTGGCCTGCCTTTCGCGCTACACGGTGGCGCAGGCACTCGAAGACGGCCACCTGATCGAACTGCGCACGCGGCTGCCCGCGGGTATGCGGCGGCTGGCCACGGTGATGCATCGCGACAAGCTTTTGGGCCGCGCGACGGCCGACTTCCTCCGGCACTGCGGGGCGACCGTGCCGCGCATGCCGTCCGCGCGCTAGGCCGCACGAAGCCGATCAGGCCGATCAAGCCGGCCGCGACAGCAGGTGCACGTACTCGTACTGCGCCGTGTTGATGGTCGACACGCGGTACTCCACCGGCTTGTCGCCGAAAGTAAGCGCGGTGCGCCGCACCTCCATCACCGGCGCGCCCGGCGCCACGCCCAGGATGCGCACCACGCTGCGGTCGGCCGCCATCGCGCGTGCGCGCTCGCGCGCCAGCGTCACGGTGATGCCGAACTCGGTCTGGTAGAGGTGGTAGATGGTGCTCGGCCGCTCGCGAAAGCGCTTCTCGGTCAGGCCCTTGAAGAGCAGCGCCGGCAGCGTGAGCCGGTCGTGGATCACCGCCCGGCCCTGCAGCAGCAGCCGGTTGTCGATCTGGATGGCCGGCTCGCCGGTTCGCAGCCCCAGCGCCTGCGCGGGCCCCTCGTCCATGCGCACGCGCTCGAAGGCCACGAACTCCACCTGCGGCGCCTGCCTGAGGCCGTCGCTGCGCTCCACATGGAAGAACTGGAACATGAAGCGGTCGTCGTTGTGCACCGCCACGAAGGTGCCGCGCCCCTGCCGCCGCACGAGGATGTGCTCGGCCACCAGGTCGTCGGTCGCGTGGCGCAGCGTGCCGATCGACACGCCGAGGGCCGCCGCCAGCTCGCTCTCGCTCGGCAGCACGCTGCCGGCCGCGCAGCGCCCCGATTCGATGGCGCGCAGCAGCGAGCGCTTGACGAGCCGGTAGAGCGGCGCGCCCGCCGACTCGGCGGGAATCGGTTCGAACGCGGAGATGTCTGTCGAGCGGGGCATGGCGCATTGTGGCGGCCGCATCGCGATTCATCCAAGTCATTCATATGACCTGTTTGACACGCGGAGACGCGCACTCGGACACTGGCCCGGCTGCAAATTCTCAGCGAGTCACAACAGGAGACAACGATGATTCATTTCGTTCTGCACGACGCGAAGGACACGGTCGCGGTCGTGGTGGTGGAAGGCGTCAAGGCCGGCATATCGCTCAGCGGCTGGATCATGGACGAGGACCGCATGACCAGCGTCGACGCACGCCAGGACATCCCGATCGGCCACAAGGTCGCGCTCAAGGACATGGCGCCCGGCGACACGGTGTGGAAGTACGGCATCGACATGGGCAAGGTGGTCGCGCCGATCAAGGCCGGCGAGCACGCGCACGTGCAGAACATCAAGACCAAGCGCTGGTAAGGCCCTGCCCCGCTTCGCGAATTCCACATCACCCACGAATCCGAAAGAACCGCATGTCCATCATTTCCAAAGACACCACCTTCCTCGGCTACCGCCGCGAAAACGGCCGCGTCGGCGTGCGCAACCACGTCATCATCCTGCCGCTGGACGATCTCTCCAACGCGGCCGCCGAAGCGGTGGCCCACAACATCAAGGGCGCGCTGGCCATTCCGCATCCCTACGGCCGCCTGCAGTTCGGCGCCGACCTGGAGCTGCACTTCCGCACGCTGATCGGCTCGGGCTGCAACCCGAACGTGGCGGCGGTGGTCGTCATCGGCATCGAGGACAGCTGGACGCAGAAGGTGGTCGACGGCATCGCCGCCACGGGCAAGCCGGTGGCCGGCTTCGGCATCGAGGGCCACGGCGACCACGACACCATCCTGCGCGCGAGCAAGGTGGCGCGCGAGTTCGTGCAAGCGGCCAGCGAGAAGCAGCGCGAGCCCTGCGGCATCCACGAGCTGTGGGTGTCCACCAAGTGCGGCGAGAGCGACACCACCTCGGGCTGCGGCTCCAACCCCACCGTGGGCAACGCCTTCGACAAGCTCTACGAGACCGGCAACACGCTGGTGTTCGGCGAGACCTCCGAGATCACCGGCGGCGAGCGCATCGTGGCGGACCGCTGCCGCACGCCCGACGTGAAGGAGCGCTTCATGTTCATGTTCAACCGCTACCAGGACATGATCAACCGCCACAAGACCAGCGACCTGTCGGACTCGCAGCCCACCAAGGGCAACATCGCGGGCGGCCTCACGACCATCGAGGAAAAGGCGCTGGGCAACATCCAGAAGATCGGAAAGAAGTGCATGGTGGACGGCGTGCTCGACAAGGCCGAGGCGCCCACCGGCCCGGGCCTGTGGTTCATGGACTCGTCCAGCGCGGCGGCCGAGATGGTGACGCTGTGCGCCGCATCGGGCTACGCGGTGCACTTCTTTCCCACGGGCCAGGGCAACGTGATCGGCAACCCGATCCTGCCGGTCATCAAGATCTGCGCCAATCCGCGCACCGTGCGGCTGATGAGCGAGCACGTCGACGTCGACACCTCGGGCCTGCTGCAGCGCGAGATGACGCTCGACCAGGCCGGCGACCAACTGCTCGAATGCATGCTGCGAACCGCCAACGGCCGGCTCACCGCGGCCGAAGCGCTGGGCCACCGCGAGTTCGTGCTGACGCGGCTGTACGAGTCGGCCTGACGGCGCCCGCGCGATGGCAGGCATCATGAAGCGGATAGTGATTGCGGAGTTCATGGACGCCGCCGCGGTTGCGCAATTGCGCGAGCGGCACGACGTTCTGTACGAGGTGGCGCTGGTGGACGACGGCGCCCGGCTCTACAAGGAAGCGAAGTGGGCCCACGCGCTCATCGTGCGCAACCGCACGCAGGTGCGCGGCGAACTGCTGGATGCGCTCACGCAGTGCACGGTGGTGGGCCGGCTGGGCGTGGGCCTGGACAACATCGACGTGGCGGGCTGCGAAGCACGCGGCATCCGGGTGATTCCGGCCACGGGCGCCAATGCACTGAGCGTGGCCGAGTACGTGATCGCGAGCGCCATGCTGCTGCTGCGCGGCGCCTACGGTTCCACCGCCGCGGTGGCCGCGGGACGCTGGCCGCGCAATGCGCTGTCGAACGGGCGCGAGCTCGCGGGCAAGACGCTGGGGCTGGTCGGCTTCGGCGCCATCGGGCAACTGACGGCGCGGCTTGCGCAGGCGCTCGGCATGCGCACGGTGGCCTTCGACGCGATGATGGACGGCAGCCACCCGGCCTTCGCCGCAACGGGCACGCAGCCGCTGGGCCTCGATGCGCTGGTGGCGCAGGCCGACGTGGTGAGCCTGCATGTGCCGCTGGTGGACGGCACGCGCAACCTCTTCCATGCGCCGCGCATCGCGGCCATGAAGGGCGGCGCGGTGCTCGTCAACACATCGCGCGGCGGCATCGTCGACGAAGCCGCCGTGGCGCTTGCGCTGCGCGAAGGCCGGCTCGGAGGTGCGGCGCTCGATGTGTTCGAGGCCGAGCCGCTCGCGGCCAGCCCGCATTTCGAGGGCTGCCCCAACCTGCTGCTGACACCGCACATCGCGGGCGTGACGGCCGAGTCGAACGAGCGCGTGAGCAGCCTCATTGCACAGAAGGTGCTGGAGGCGCTGGAACCATGACGATGCTGAGTCTTGAGGAAGCGCGAAACGCGGTGGCCGCGGCCTTGCGCGCGGCTGGCGCGAACGAGGCGATGGCAGCCGCCGCCGCACGCGCATTGGTGCTGGCCGAGGCGCAGGGCCTGGGCTCGCACGGCCTCTCCCGCGTGGCCCAGTACGCCACGCACCTGCGCAACGGCCGGGTGAACGGCAATGCGGTGCCTACGCTGCGCCGCCAGAAAGGCGCGGCCGCGCTGATCGATGCGCACGAGGGCCTGGCCTTCGCCGCCTGCGAAATGGCTGTTGCCGAGGCCATCGGCCGCGCGCGCGACTTCGGCATTGCGATTGCGGGCGTCACGGACAGCCACCATTGCGGCGTGGTGGTCGACCATTTGCGGCCGGTGGCCGAAGCCGGCATGGTCGGGCTCGGCTTTGCCAACTCGCCGGCCGCAATGCCGGCAGCCGGCGGGCGCCATCCGATCTTCGGGACCAATCCGGTGGCGGCGATTTTTCCGCGCCGCGGTGCGCTGCCGCTCGCCATCGACCTGAGCCTTTCGGAAGTGGCGCGCGGCAAGGTCATGGTGGCCGCGAAGCAGGGCAAGGCCATACCGATCGGCTGGGCCGTGGACCGCAACGGCCAGCCGACCACCGACGCACAGGCCGCGCTCGAAGGCTCGATGCTGCCCATTGGCGCGGCCACCAGCCCCAAGGGCGCGATGCTGGCGCTGGTGGTCGAGCTGCTGGTCACGGCGCTGATCGGTGCGCAGTTCGGCTTCGAAGCGTCGAGCTTCTTCGAGGACGCCGGCAACCGGCCGCGCATCGGCCAGGCCTTCATCGTCATCGACCCCGGCGCGCTCGCGGGCTCTGCGAGCTACCTCGACCGCGTCGAGGTGCTGGTGGGCGAGATGCTGCGCGACGACGGCGTGCGCCTGCCCGGCGCGCGGCGCGAGGAACTGCGGCTGCGCGCCGAGGCCGAGGGCATCGAGGTGCCCGAGGCGCTGCTCGCGCAGTGGCGAAGCTAGGCGCCACGACCCCACACAACAACAGGAGACAACACGATGAAACGACGCGAATGGATGCAGGGAACCACCGCCCTGTCTGCGGCGGGATCGCTGGGCGCGCTCATGCCGATGCTGGCCCGCGCGCAGGGCGGCGACTACCCCAGGCCCGACGCCACGCTGCGCTACGTGGTGCCCTTTCCGCCGGGCGGCCTGACGGACGTGATGGCGCGGCAGATCGGCCAGCAGCTGGGCGAGCGCTGGAAGGTCAACGTGCTGGTGGACAACCGGCCCGGCGGCAACGGGCAGATCGGCGCCGACCTGGTGGCCAAGGCGCCGCCCGACGGCAACACGCTGCTCGCGGTCACGCTGACGCACGCGGCCAACGTCACGCTGTTTCCGAAGTCGCCGTTCAGCTTCCAGAAGGACCTGCGGCCGGTGGCGCTGCTGGCCGGCAGCCCGATGCTGATCGTGGTGCCCGTGGCCAGCCCCATCCAGGACATGAAGGGCCTCGTCGAGGCGGCGAAGGAGCGCAAGCTCAATGCCGGCTCCAGCGGCAACGGCACGCCGCCTCACCTGACGCTCGCGCTCTTCAACGACCTCAACAAGTCCAACATCCAGCACGTGCCCTACAAGGGCGGCGCTCCGTGCATCACCGACCTCATCGGCGGCCAGCTCGACGTGGTGTTCTCGAACATCCCGGAGTCGATTGCGCATGTGAAGGGCGGCAAGCTGCGCGCGCTCGCCATCGCAAGCAAGACCCGCTACCCCTTGCTGCCCGATGTGCCGACCACCGCCGAAGCCGGCATGCCCGCGCTGCAGGTCGAGAACTGGACCGGCATGATGGCGCCGGCCGGCATGCCCGATGCCGCGGTGCAGAAGCTGGGCGCGGAGGTGGTGAAGATCCTCGCGCAACCCGGCCTCGATGAACGCATGCGCCAGCAGGGCTTCGTGATCGATGCGCGCGGGCCGGACCGCTTTGGAGCGTTCCTGGCTGACGAGATCGCGCGCTGGGCGCACGTCATCAAGGCGGCGGCTATCCAGCCTGGCTGAGCCGCAGCAGCCGCGCGGTGTGCCGCGCGATCACGGCCTCTTCGTCGGTGCGCAGCACCCAGGCGCTGACGGTGCTCCCAGGCGTGGTGAGCCGCGCATGCCCTGCGCGGTTCGCCTCCGCATCGACGCGAAGGCCGAGCCAGCCGCACTGCAGAAGGATGCGCTCGCGCAGCGCGGCGGCGTTCTCGCCGATGCCGCCGGTGAACACGATGGCATCCACGCCGCGCAGCGCCGCAGCCAGGCTGCCCACGTGCTGCACCACCTGCTCGATGAAATGCGTGATGGCTTCGGCGGCAGCGGGCGCAGCCGAAGCCTCCAACTCGCGCATGTCGCTGGAAATTCCCGAGAGCCCCAGCAGGCCCGACTCGCGGAACAGCAGCTTCTCGACATCGTCCGCCGACATGCCCTGCGAGCGCATCAAATACAGCACCACGGCCGCATCGAGGTGCCCGCAGCGCGTGCCCATGGTGAGGCCGTCGAGCGGCGAGAAGCTCATCGTCGTGGCCACCGATCGGCCCTCGGCCATGCCGCACATCGATGCGCCGTTGCCCAGGTGCGCGACGATCACGCGCTGCCGTGCCAGCTGCGGCGCCAGTTGCGCGAACTGCGTCACGATCGATTCGTAGGACAGGCCGTGGAAGCCGTAGCGCCGCACGCCTGCATCGTGCAGCGCGCGCGGCAGCGCGAAGCGGCGGTTCACATCGGGCTGGCTGGCATGAAAGGCGGTGTCGAAGCACGCCACCTGCGGCACGCCGTCGAAAGCCTTCATGGCCGCGCGCACGCCCGCGAGGTTGTGCGGCTGGTGCAGCGGCGCAAGCGGCTCGAGCGCAGCCAGTTCGGCCAGCACCGCATCGTCGATGCGCACCGGCGCCACGAAGTTCGCGCCGCCATGCACGATGCGATGGCCGACCGCCGCGATGCGGCCGCCGTCGCCTTGTTGTGCATGCCATTCGAGCAGCGCGGCCAGCGCGCCCTGGTGCGAGCGGCTGTCGCCTTCCAGCGCCGCGTCGTGCAGCGTGCGCCCGTCGGCATCGCGCACGCGCAGCCGCGCCTTCAGCCCCGCGCCCAGGCCATCGGCCTGGCCCGACCAGCGGGCGGCGGGCAGCGCACCGCCCTCGGCCGGCGCCTCGAACAGCGCCACCTTGATCGACGACGACCCGGCGTTGAGGGTGAACAGCGAATCGGTCAGACGTAGTCCTTGTACTTGTCGAGGAAGCGCACCGGCTTGGACAGCGCATCGCGGCGGAATGGATCGCCGAGCTCGCGGGTGCACATGATCTCGATCACGCAGGTCTTCTTCTGGTTCATCTGCATGTCGATGGCCTTCTTCAGTGCCGGGCCCACGTCCTCGAGCCGGTCGACCACGATGCCCTCGGCGCCCATGGCCTTGGCAATGCCCGCGAAGCTCTCGCTCTCGAGCTCGCCCGCGACGAAGCGGCGGTTGTAGAAGTCGACCTGGTTCTTCTTCTCGGCGCCCCACTGGCGGTTGTGGAAGACCACGGCCGTCACCGGGATGTCATGCCGCACGGCGGTCATGATCTCGACCATGCTCATGCCCCAGGCGCCGTCGCCGGCATAGGCCACGGCCGGACGGTCGGGCGCCGCGCACTTGGCGCCGATCATGGTCGGCAGCGAGTAGCCGCAGTTGCCGAAGCTCATCGGCGCGAAGAAGCTCCTCGGCTCCTCGAAGCGCAGGTAGCTGTTGGCAATGGCGTTGATGTTGCCGATGTCGGTGGAGACCATCACGCGCGGCGGCATGGCCTTCTCGAGCTCGCGCAGCACCTGGCGCGGATGCAGGTAGGTGCCGCCGGTGGGCGTCTTCTCGCCCTTGGCCTCTTCGATGGCGTCGAGGCTGAATTGGTCGCGCTCGTGGGTCCACTCGTCGAGCTCCTTTTCCCATGCGGCTTTTTCGGCCTTGATCTTGTCGGCGCGCTGGGCCTTGGTGGCGTCGCAGGCCAGGGTCTTGCCCTGCAGGCGCTTGAGCAGTTCCCGGGCGGTGGCCTTGGCGTCGCCGTGGATGCCGACGGTGATCTTCTTCACGAGGCCCAGGTTGGTGTGGTCGGCTTCCACCTGGATGATCTTCGCGTCCTTCGGCCAGTAGTCCATGCCGTGCTGCGGCAAGGTGCCGAAGGGCCCCATGCGCGAGCCGAGCGCCAGCACCACGTCGGCCTGCGCAATCAGCTTCATCGCGGCCTTGGAGCCTTGGTAGCCCAGCGGGCCGGCGGCAAGCGGATGGCTCGCGGGGAACGAGTCGTTGCGCAGGTACCCGTTGGCCACGGGGGCGCCCAGGCGCTCGGCCAGCGCCTTGCACTCTTCGACCGCATCGCCCATCACCACGCCGCCGCCCGAGAGGATCACGGGAAACTTCGCCGAGGCCAGCAGCTCGACGGCCGCGTTCAGGCTGTTCTCTCCGCCCGCGCCGCGCTCCACGCGCATGGGCTTCGGGATCTCGGTGGTGATCTCGCCGTAGAAGTAGTCGCGCGGAATGTTGAGCTGCGTCGGGCCCATCTCGGAGATGGCGCGGTCGAAGCAGCGCGCGGTGTACTCGGCCATGCGCTTGGGATTGTTGACGTGGCCCTGGTACTTGGTGAACTCCTGGAACATCGGCAGCTGGTTGGCTTCCTGGAAGCCGCCCAGGCCCATGCCCATGGTGCCGGTCTCGGGCGTGATCATCACGACCGGGCTGTGCGCCCAGTAGGCGGCCGCGATGGCCGTCACGCAGTTGCTGATGCCGGGGCCGTTCTGGCCGATCACCACGCCGTGGCGGCCCGAAACGCGCGCATAGCCGTCGGCCATGTGGGCGCCGCCCTGCTCGTGCACCACCGGAATCAGGCGGATGCCGGCGGGCGCGAAGATGTCCATCGCGTCCATGAAGGCCGAGCCCATGATGCCGAAGATGTCGGTCACGCCGTTGGCGACCATGGTTTCGACGAAGGCCTCGGAGGGCGTCATCTTCTGCACGCCGGCGACGGCTTCGCGGGTGGGTGCGGCGGGTTGCTTCTGGCTCATGGAAGGCGTCTCCTGAAGGGAATGGGGCGGTCGGCGGGTTTCAAAAGCCGGAACGGGTTGTTCCGATTTCTCTCCGGCGGAATATAGGGCGGCAAGTCCTTGGCGTCAAACAATTTACAAAAATCGGTACTTCTTGTCTTGTTTTTTGTAAAAAGACTATGATCCGGCCCATGAAGATCGTCAAGGGGCCCACGCCCGAAACCCTGGAGCCGGCGCCGGGCGACACGCCCACCATGCGCCTTTTCGGGCTGCTCGAAGTCATGGCCGCCAAGGACCAGCGCTACTCGCTGCAGGGCCTGGTGGAAGAGACCGGCATGCCCAAGCCCACCCTGCACCGCATGCTCCAGCAGCTCGAAGGCGCGGGCCTGCTGCAGCGCGAGGGCGACGGCCGCCACTACGGCATCGGCACGCGGCTGCGGCGGCTGGCCGAGAACCTGCTGCTCAACGACAGCCTCCACGGTGCACGCCATACGGTGCTGCGTCAACTGGTGGAAGAAATCGGCGAGAGCTGCAACCTCACCGCGCTCTCGGGCAGCGAGGTGGTGTACCTCGACCGCGTGGAAACCGCCGCGCCGCTGCGCTTCTACCTGCACTCGGGCTCGCGCGTGCCGGTGCACTGCTCGGCCAGCGGCAAGATCTTTCTCGCGCAGATGAGCGCGGCCCAGCGCCGCCGCCTGCTCTCCAACGCGCCGCTGGAGCCCTACACGCCCCGCACGCTCACCGACCCCGAGGCGCTCGAAAAGGAAGTGCAGCGCGTGCGCAAGGACGGCTACGCCATCGACAACGAAGAGTTCCTGCCCGGCCTGCTGTGCATTGCCGCGCTGGTGCCTTCGGGCGACGACGGCCCCTCGAACCTGTGCATCGCGGTGCAGGCGCCGGTCATGCGGCTCGACGCCGCGAAGGCGAAGGCGCTGCTGCCCGCCCTGCAGCGCGCCGCACTGGCGCTGAGCCGCATCGATGCCGACGCGGGCACCACCAGCCGCGCGCAGGCCTGACCCACTCCATTTATGGAAAACCCATCGTGACCGACATCGCAGACCTTCGGCCCGACCGCATGCTGAGCGTGCGCGAGGTGTTCGGCATCGACACCGACCTGCAAGTACCCGCCTTCAGCGAGCGCGACGACCACGTGCCCGAGGTCGATGCGGTCTATCGCTTCAACCCCGACGTGACGCTCGCCATCCTCGCGGGCTTCATGCGCGACCGGCGCGTGATGGTGCAGGGGCTGCACGGCACCGGCAAGTCGACCCACATCGAGCAGGTGGCGGCGCGGCTGAACTGGCCCTGCGTGCGGCTGAACCTCGACGGCCACATCAGCCGGCTCGACCTCGTCGGCAAGGACGCGGTGGTGCTGCGCGAAGGAAAACAGGTTACCGAGTTCCAGGAAGGCATCGTGCCGTGGTCGCTGCGGCGGCCGGTGGCGCTGGTGTTCGACGAGTACGACGCGGGCCGGCCCGACGTGATGTTCGTGATCCAGCGCATCCTGGAACAGGGCGGCAAGTTCACGCTGATGGACCAGAACCGGGTGCTGCACCCGCACCCCTTCTTCCGCCTCTTCGCCACCGCCAACACGGTCGGCCTGGGCAACCTCAACGGCCTGTACCACGGCGCGCAGCGGCTCAACCATGCGCAGATTGACCGCTGGAACATCGTGGCCTCGCTCAACTACCTGCCGGCCGGCGAAGAGATCGCGATCGTGCAGGCGCGCGTGCCCTCGCTGGCGGACGATGCGGGGCGCCGGCTGGTCGCATCGATGGTGGCCGTGGCCGATCTCACGCGCAAGGGCTTTGCGGCGGGCGACCTTTCGACGCTGATGTCGCCACGCACCGTGATCACCTGGGCCGAGAACGTCGAGATCTTCAAGGACCCGGCGCTCGCGTTTCGCCTGTCCTTCGTCAACAAGTGCGACGACGCGGAGCGGCCGCTCGTGGCCGAATATTTCCAGCGCTGCTTCGACCAGGAACTGAAGGAGTCGCACCAGCTGTCGCCGGGCTCGCAAGAATGACCGACATGCCCGCGAGCGCCATGCAGCGCCGCGTGCGGCAGGAGGAGCAGGTCGCCGAACTCTGCGCAGGCGTGGTGCGCGCCTTCTGCGGCGAGCGCGACCTGCACTTTCGCGGGCGGCGGCTGCACCGCGGCCGCGTGGCGCTGCCGTGGTTCGCGCCGCACCTGCATCCTTCGCCCGAGACCGACGACTTCGCCTCCTTCCGCGGCGTGGCCGACGGATTGGCGCTGCGGCTCACGGTGTCCGATGCCGCGCTGCACGAAAGCCTGCGGCCCGAGGAGCCCGTCGAGCGCATGCTGTTCGAGATGCTCGAGCAGTTCCGCGCCGAAGCCATGGCGCCCGAGATCATGGCGGGCATGCGCCACAACCTGCGGCACCGCCATGAGCAGTGGTCGCTCGCCTTCCACCATTCGGGCCTGACCGACACGGCCCGCGGCCTGCTGCTCTATGCCGTGGCGCAGATCTGCCGCGCCCGCGTGAGCGGCCAGCAGGTGGTGGAAGAAACCGAGGACATGCTCGAAGCGACGCGCTTTCACCTTGCGCCGCTGATCGGCCACGCGCTTGCAGGCCTGCGCCGCGACCGCGCCGACCAGGCCGCCTATGCCGTGCACGCACTCGCCATCGCGCGCACCGTCGCCGCGATGCTGCACGAGGCCGGCGAAGACAGCAGCGACGCACGCGACCCGCATGTGGACGACAAGCGCAGCGTGTTCATGCTCGTCGCCGACATGGACCGCGAGATCATCGAACGCTTCACCACCGCCGAGTCGGGCCGCAGCGCGGTGCTCGACGGCGCGGGCGGCGCCTACCGCGTCTTCACCGCCGCCTACGACCGCGAGCACGACGCCGCCGCGCTCGCGCGCAAGGAAGTGCTCGCCGGCCACCGCGAAAAGCTCGACCGCCGCATCGCCGCGCAGGGCGTGAACATCGCTCGCCTGGCACGCGAGCTGCGCGCGCTGCTCGCCGACCCCACGCGCGACGGCTGGGACAGCGGCCAGGAAGAAGGCTTGGTCGACGGCCGCCGGCTCGCGCAGCTGGTGGCCTCGCCGACCGAGCGCCGGCTGTTCCGCACCGAGCGCATGGAGCCGGTGGCCGACTGCATGGTGACGTTCCTGATCGACTGCTCGGGCTCGATGAAGGAGCATGCCGAATCGGTCGCGATGATGGTCGACGTGTTCGCGCGCGCACTCGAGCAGGCCGGCGCGGCCAGCGAGGTGCTGGGCTTCACCACCGGCGCCTGGAACGGCGGCCGCGCGCAGCGCGAGTGGGTGCGTGCCGGCAGGCCGCCTCACCCCGGCCGCCTCAACGAGCGCTGCCACATCGTCTTCAAGGCCGCCGCCACGCCCTGGCGCCGCGCGCGGCCCGCGATGGCGGCGCTGCTGAAGGCCGACCTGTTCCGCGAGGGCATCGACGGCGAAGCGGTCGACTGGGCCTGCACGCGCCTGCGCGAGCGGCCGGAGGCGCGCAAGCTCCTGTTGGTGATTTCCGACGGCTCGCCGATGGACAGCGCGACGCACCTGGCCAACGATGCGCACTATCTCGACCACCACCTGCGCGACGTGGTGGCGCGGCAGGAGCAGCGGCGCGACATCGAGATAGCCGGTATTGGTGTCGGGCTCGATCTGAGCCCGTATTACAGCCGCAGCCATGTGCTGGGCCTTGCGACGTCTTGCGGCAATACGATCTTCCGCGAGGTGATCGACCTGATGGCGGGTCGGCATCGGCGCTGAGCGCCACCGAGGCGCTGCTGTTCGGGGCGCGCTCCCGCCGACGGGGTACCTTGCTCCGCGAATGTCCCCCGGCCTTCGGCCTCCTCCTTTATTTCGCTGCGCAAGGCACCCCATCGACGGGAGCGTTGCAAAGAGCGGTGGTTGATCAGCAATACACCAGCAGCGTGCCCAGGTGCACAGAGCATCGGGTGCTCCCCGCAGCGAAATAAAGGAGGAGGCCGCAGGCCGGGGGACATTCGCGGAGGGGAGTACCCGGTGATCTGTGCACGCGCCCTGAACAAAAGCGTCCTGAAAAATAACAAGCAAAACCTGAAACATTTAGAACTACATCCAAGTCCCCGATTGACAAAACAACCGATCAGTCCAAACATCGCGTCTCACATCCAGGAACAACGTTCCAATATTTGGAACACCCAGAACCTCATGGATTCCACCCTCGCCAAAGGCCTTGCCGCCATCGAATGGATGACGCGGCAACAGCGCGACTGCCGCGTCACCGACCTCGCCCAGGCCTTCGGCATGGCGCGCAGCAACGCGCACCGCACGCTGCAGACCCTGGTCGAGTGCGGCTGGGCCGTGCAGGACCCGGACACCAGCGCCTACCGCCCGAGCCTGCGCCTGTTCGAACTGGGCGCGCTGGTTTCCGAGGCCACCGACATGGGCTCGCTGCTGCGGCCGCACCTTGCGGCGCTGGCGCAGCAGACCGGCGAGACCATCCACCTTGCGGTGCTCGACGGCGCCGAGATCGTCTACCTCGACAAGTTCGACAGCCCCCTGCCCGTGGCCGCCTATTCGCGCATCGGCGGCCGGGCGGCGGCGTATTGCGTGGCCTCGGGCAAGGCCCTGCTCGCCGCGGCCGCGCCCGACCTTGCAGCGCTGCATGAGCGCCTCGGCACGCTCGCGGCGCACACCAAGAACAGCATCACCAGCTTCGATGCCCTTCTGTCGGAACTCGAACGCACGCGCGTTCGCGGCTATGCGGAAAACCGCGAGGAATGGCGCCTCGGCGTCTGCGGTCTGGGCGTGCCGGTGTTCAACGCGCGCGGCGAGGCGGTTGCGGCCGTCGGCATGAGCGTGCCCTCGATCCGCTTCGCGCGGACGCAGGCGCGCGGACTGGCCGACCGCCTCATGGCCTGCGCGCGCGACGCGAGCGTCACGCTCGGCTACCGGGCAAGTCCGGTGCCCGCGACGCCGCTGCCGGCATCCACCACAAGGAGAAGGAGACTCGAATGAACCTGTTGTTCCCCGCCCCCTGGCTGCGCGCCGCGCTGCTGGCCGCGGCCACCCTGGCTCTGCCCTTTGCCGCGCAGGCGCAAAACGGCACCGACTATCCGAACAAGCCGATTCGGCTCATCGTTCCGTACCCGCCCGGCGGCGGCACCGACGTGATCGCGCGCATCGTGCAGGAGCGCTTCTCGACGCTGCTCGGCCAGCAGGTGCTCATCGACAACCGCGGCGGCGCGGCCGGCTCCATCGGCACCGAGATCGTGGCCAAGGCCCCGCCCGACGGCTACACGGTGCTGTTCACGCTGTCCTCGCACACCATCAACCCGGCGATCTACACCAAGCTCTCGTTCGACACCGCGAAAGACTTCGCACCCGTGGGCCTGGTCGCTTCGCTGCCGCAGATCCTGGTGGCCAACACGCAGTTCGCGCCCAACACGGTGGCCGAGCTGGTGGCGCTCGCCAAGGCCAAGCCGGGCTCGCTTTCCTTCGCCTCGGTGGGCAACGGCTCGCCCGGACACCTGGCGGGCGAGCTGCTGAAGCTGCGCACCGGCACCCAGATGACGCACATCCCCTACCGCGGCGGCGGCCCGGCCGTGACCGACGTGATGGGCGGGCAGGTGCCGCTGCTGTGGGTGTCGATTCCCGCGGCCGCGCAGTTCGTGAAGGCCGGCAAGCTCAAGGCGCTGGCGGTGTCGACCACCAAGCGCAGCGCGGCCTTCCCCGACGTGCCCACGATGCAGGAAGCAGGCATTGCCGATTTCGACGTCGACTCCTGGTACGCGGTGTTCGTGCCCGCGAAGACGCCGCAGCCCACCATCGACAAGCTCAACCGCGTCATCAACACGGTGGTCAAGGAACCGGAGATCCGCGACAAGCTGCTGGCGCAGGGCAGCGAAGGCGTCGGCGGCACGCCGGAGCAATTGGGCAAGGTGGTGACCACGGAACTCGTGCGCTGGCAGAAGCTCGCAAAAGAAGCCAGCATCAAGGTGGACTAGAGCTCGCCCCCAGGCTCCGCGCACTTCGTGTCGCTTCTCCCACCCCCTACCGGGGGCAACACCAGCGGCCCGGCAAAGCCGGTTCCGCGGTGTTCCCCGACTGAATACGCAAGGCAAAGATGACGACTATGGAACATTCCCCCTCCTCCCCCATCGCCGAACTGGTGGCGCGTGCGCGCGCCGCGCAGCGCATCTACGAAACCTGGTCGCAGGCACAGGTCGACACCGCCGTGGTGGCCGCGGGCTGGGCCATCATCGAGCCGGCGCGCAACCGCGAGCTGGCCGAGCTGGCGGTGGCCGACACCGGCGTGGGCAATGCCCCCGACAAGGTGCGCAAGAACCACCGCAAGACCTTCGGCCTGCTGCGCGACCTGCGCGGTGCGCGCTCGGTGGGCGTCATTTCGGAAGACCCGGCGCGCGGCATCATCGAGATTGCGCGGCCCGTGGGCGTGGTGTGCGCGGTCACGCCGTCCACCAACCCGGGCGCCACGCCGGCCAACAAGATCATCAATGCGCTCAAGGGGCGCAACGCGGTCATCGTCGCGCCCTCGCCCAAGGGCTGGTCGACGGCGGCGCGGCTGATCGAGTTCATCCATGCGCAGTTCGACCGCATCGGCGCGCCGCGCGACCTGGTGCAGCTGCTGCCCTCGCCGGTCAACAAGCAATCGACGGCCGAGCTGATGCGCCTGTGCGACCTGGTGGTGGCCACCGGCTCGCAGGCCAACGTGCGCGCGGCCTATGCCAGCGGCACGCCGGCCTTCGGCGTGGGCGCAGGCAACGTGGCGGGCATCGTCGACGAAACGGCCGACGTGAACGCGGCGGCCGACCGCATCCTGCTTTCCAAGACCTTCGACAACGCGACCAGCTGCTCGTCGGAGAACAGCCTGGTGATCGTGGACGCGGTGCGCGCGCAGATGCTCTCGGCACTGAAGGACCGCGGCGCGTTCATGCTCGCGGCCGCGCAGAAGGCCACGCTGCAGTCGCTGATGTGGCCGGATGGCAAGCTCTCCGCCGCCGTCATCGGCCAGTCGGCGCGCGTGATCGCCGAGCGCGCGGCGGCCCTCGACGGTGCCAACCGCGAAGGCTGGCTGGCCATTGCGGCGAGGGACCCGCGCGTCCTCATGGTCGCCGAGGACAGCGTGGGCCACGCGCATCCGTTCTCGGGGGAGAAGCTGAGCCCGGTGCTCGCGATCTATTCGGCGCGCGATTTCGACGAGGCTGCCGCCACCGTCGAGCGCATCTATGCCTACGAAGGCGCGGGCCATTCGGTCGGCCTGCACAGCACGGTGCCCGAGCGCGCATTGAGGCTCGGCCTCACGCTGCCGGTGTCGCGCGTGATCGTCGACCAGGCGCACTGCATCGCCACCGGCGGCAGCTTCGACAACGGCCTGCCGTTCTCGCTGTCGATGGGCTGCGGCACCTGGGGCAAGAACAACTTCTCCGACAACATGAATTACCGGCACTACCTGAACATCACGCGCGTGTCGCGGCCGATTCCGGAGCGGGTGCCCAGCGAGGACGACATCTTCGGCGCCTACTTCGCCGAATACGGTGCAAGCTGACCGTGGCGGCCTCCACCGTTCATGAGCTGATCGAACTGCAGGCGGCGGCACGGCCGCAGGCAGTGTATGCGCTGTCCACCGAAGGCGGGCGCAAGAGCATCGGCTTTGGCGAGCTCGCGCGCGGCTGCCGCACGGTGGCGGCGGTGCTGCACGCGCATGGCGCGCGGCAGGGCGACACGGTGTCGGTGGTCATGCCCAATGGCTTGCAGACGCTGCGCCTGCTGCTCGGCGCCATGCACGGCGGCCTGTGCGTGAACCCGGTCAACCTGCTGTCGCAGCCCGAGCAGATGCGCTATGTGCTCGCGCATTCGGATTGCCGCGTGGTGTGCGTCGCGCCCGAGTGGGAAGCACGCGTGCGCGCGATGCTCGATGGCATCGGCCGGCCGGTCGAAGTGCTGGTGGCGAGCCCCGACGCCGATGCGCTGCCGGGCGAAGCGCAGGAGGCGCAGGCGGAGCCCCTGAATGAGGCTGCGCCGCCCGCCGCCGGCGACGTGGCCCTGCTGATGTACACCTCGGGCACCACCGGCATGCCCAAGGGCGTGATGCTCACGCAAGGCAACCTCGCGGCCAATGCGCATGCGATCAGCGCCGAGCACGCGCTGCAGCCCGCCGACCGCGTGCTGGCCGTGCTGCCGCTCTATCACATCAACGCCTTCGCCGTGACCATGCTCGCGCCGCTCGCCCACGGCGGCAGCCTCGCGATGCCGCCGAAGTTCTCGGCTGGGCGCTTCTGGGAGCAGGCCTCGGGCACGCGGTGCAGCTGGATCAACGTGGTGCCCACCATGATCTCGTACCTGCTCGAAGGCGATGAGCCGCCGCCCGCGCAGACCGCTGCCATCCGCTTCTGCCGCTCGGCATCGGCCGCGCTGCCGCCGGAGCACCACCGCGCCTTCGAGCAGAAGTTCGGCATCGGCATCGTCGAGACCATGGGCCTCACCGAAACCGCGGCGCCGTCTTTTTCGAACCCGCTCGATCCCGCGCTGCGCAAGCTCGGCTCGGTGGGCCGCGCCTCGGGCTGCGAGGCGCGCGTCATCGATGCCGCACTGGCCGAGGTGCCCGACGGCAGCACCGGCGAGCTGGCCATCCGCGGCCCCAACGTGATGCGCGGCTACTACAAGAACGAGGAAGCCACGCGCGCGAGCTTCACGCCCGACGGATGGCTGCGCACCGGCGACCTCGGCCATCGCGACGCCGATGGCTTCTTCTTCGTGACCGGCCGCATCAAGGAACTGATCATCAAGGGCGGCGAGAACATCGCCCCGCGCGAGATCGACGAGGCGCTGCTGCGGCATCCTGCCGTGCTCGAGGCCGCGGCGGTGGGCGTGCCCGACCGCCACTACGGCCAGGAGATCGGCGTGTGCATCGTGCTGCGCGACGGCTGCGCCTGCACCGAGGACGAATTGCGCGCCTTCAGCACCGAGGTGCTCGGCCGCTACAAGGCGCCGGGCCACTACCGCTTTGTCACGGACCTGCCGCGCGGGCCTTCGGGAAAGGTGCAGCGCCTGAAGCTGCTGCCGCTGTTCGACGTATGACGTCGGCGGAACTGCTGGTGCCGCCGCTGGCGCCGGCGCTGCTCGCCTACAGCCTGTGCGTGGTGTTCGCGGCCGGCGTGGTGCGCGGCTTCGCGGGCTTCGGCTTCTCGGCGGTCACCGTGGCGGGGCTCTCGCTGGTGGTGTCGCCCGCGCTGGTGGTGCCGGCCATCTTCATGCTCGAGATCCTCGCGAGCCTGAGCCAGCTGCGCGGCATTGCGCGCGACGTCGACATGCCCTGGCTCGGCTGGCTGATGCTGGGCAACCTGCTGTTCATTCCGCTCGGTGTCGCGCTGCTGGCCTGGCTGCCCGAGACGCCGCTGCGCCTGCTGATCGGCGCGCTGCTGATGGCCGCCGCCTTGCTGCTGCGCGCGGGAACGCGTGCCGCGCTGGTGCCCACGCGCGCGGTGCGCTTCGCGGCCGGGCTGGCCTCGGGCTTCATCAACGGCGTGGCGGCCATCGGCGGCATTGCCATTGCGGTGCTGCTGAGCACCACCGCGATGGCGCCGGCCGCCCTGCGCGCCACCATGATCGCGCTGCTGCTCTTCAGCGACGTGGTGTCGCTCGCAAGCGCCGCGCTCATGCCCGCGGCCGCGCATGCCGCGTCGGGCCACCTGCTCGGGGCCGGCACGCTGAAGTGGGCGCTGTGGCTCGCGCCCGCGATGCTGGCCGGCATCTGGTGGGGCCAGCGCTCGTTCAAGGGCGTGTCGCCCGCGCAGTTCCGCCGGCATGTGCTGAACCTGCTGGTGGCACTGGCGGCCGTGAGCGTGGCGCGCTCCGTGGCCGCGCTGGCCATGGCCTGAGCGGCAAGATTCCGCACGGCAACGCCCGCGCTGGCTATGCTGCGCGCGACATGCTGACTTCTTCATTCTTTTCTCGGCCACCGGGACGCGCGCTTGCGGCGGCCACGGTGCTCCTGTTCGCATCGGCAGGTGCCGCCGCCGAATCGGCCTGCCTGGACACCGCCATGCGGACGCCGCCCCCGCGCGCCCTGGCAATGGCCGCCGCCGCGCAGCGCGAGCACGAGGCCTTCGGCGCGCAGGCGATGGACGCCGAAGGCCGGCTCGTCGAATCCGGCCGTTCCGAAGCCGAGGATTCGCGCGCCACGCTCGCAAGCGCCGCGCCGTGGCAGCGCGTGCTCGGCTACTGGGAGGCGGTGCCGCAGCCCCGCACCCCGCTGCCTTCGCTGGTGCGCTTCGGCGCGCTGCAACCGGCCGACCGCACGCTGCTGCTGCAGGCGCTCAGCGAGGCCAGCGCCTCGCACCTGCGGGGGCTGGGCGTGGGGCCGGACCAGGGCCTCGATGCGGCCGAGCTGCGTGCAATGGCCACCGCGGTCAATCGCGTCGCGGCCATCGATACGCCATGGTCGGCGGCCTTCGTGAGCTGGCTCGCGCAGCAGGCGGGGCTGGGCGCGGACGAGTTCGTGTTCTCGGAAGCGCATGCGGACTACGCGGGCGCCGCCTGGCAGGCCGGCGCGGCCGAGGCCGCCGGCCACGAGACGCGCTACGCGATGCGCGCCTGCGACCTCGCGCGCACGCCGCCGCGCGTGGGCGATCTGGCCTGCCACACGCGCGGCGCGGCATCGGAACTCGACAGCTTCGAAAGGATCGGCGCCGTGCTGGCAACGCGGGCCACGGGCGGCGAGCCGCTGCCGATGCACTGCGACGTGGTGGTGAAGGTCGACGAGCGCGGCTTCGACACCATCGGCGGCAACGTGCTGCAGTCGGTCACGCGCAGGCGGCTCGACTTTGCCCCCGGCACGCGGACGCTCGATCCCAGCTACTACCTGCCCGCCGGCTGCACCCTCGGCGCGGCGGGCTGCACCGACCGCCACATGAGCTGGCAGCCGTGGTCGCTGCTGCTGCAGTGGCGCTGAGGCGTCGCACCGCAAGCCAAAGGGCCTGCGCTCAGAGCAGCGTGCCCATGCGCTGCGCGGCGGCCTTGAGCGCATCGATGCGCTTCACCGCCTCTTCCATCGACATGCGCGCGGTCGGCGCGTGCACCGCGAGCGCCGCACGCACCTGCCCGGCCGCGTCGCGCACCGGCACCGCCACGGCCACCAGGCCCGCGATGAATTCCTCGCAGTCGCGCGAATAGCCGCGCCTGGCGATCGCATCGCATTCGGTGCGCAGCGCATCGGCCTTGACGAGCGTGTTGGCCGTCATGCGCGCCAGCGGCAGCCGGTCGATCAGCGCGTCGCGCTCCTTCTTCGGCATCTGCGCGAGGAACAGCTTGCCGCTCGCGGTGCAGTGCAGCGGCACATGCGAGCCGACGTCGAGCGTGAGCCGCAGCGGCCACTTCGCCTCCACGCGGTCGAGGTACAGCACCTGGGCGCCGTCGAGCGTGGTGAGGTTGCAGGTCTCGCCCACCTGCCGCACGAGCTCGGACAGCACCTCGTGCCGCAGGCCGCGCACCGTGCCGTGGTTCAGGGTGTCGAAGGCCAGCTTGCGCAGCGCGGGGCCGACGCTGAACGAACGCTCGTCCACGTCGCGCGCCAGGAAGCCGGTGGCCAGCAGCTGGGTGCAGATGCGGTGCGCCGTGCCCTTGGGCAGCCCCAGCTGCGCGGCCAGGTCGGCGAGCGTGAGGGCGCGGCCTTCGCTGGCCAGCAGCGCCAGCAGGCGCAGGCTGCGCTCGGCCGACGAGCCGGAGGCTGGCTCCTCCGCGGCGGGCACGGAAAGCGGTGGCGAAGACACGGCGGCTGCGGGGCGCGCGGGACGTGGCATGCGGGTAAACCTTAAAAATGGAACATTGCGTTCCGAAAAACAATAACCTAGGATGCAAGCAAGCGAAGCGATTGTTCCACTCCCCGGGTGCCCTGCATGCGTGATGAAGAGTTCGACTACATCGTCGTCGGCGCCGGTTCGGCCGGCTGCGTGCTGGCCGGCCGGCTGAGCGAAGACCCGGCCACGCGCGTGCTGCTGCTCGAGGCGGGCCCGGTCGACCGGTCGCTCTGGATCCACCTGCCCATCGGCTACGGCAAGACGATGTGGAGCCCCACCTACAACTGGCGCTTCGAGACCGACCCCGACCCCCACATGAACGGCCGGCGCATCTACTGGCCCCGCGGCAAGACGCTGGGCGGCTCGAGCTCGATCAACGGACTGATCTACATCCGCGGCCAGCGCGAGGACTACGACCACTGGGCCGCGCTCGGCAACCCCGGCTGGAGCTACGACGAGGTGCTGCCCTACTTCATCCGCAGCGAAGGCAACGAGCGCGGCGCGAACGCCTTCCATGGCGGCGACGGGCCGCTGAAGGTGTCGGACATTGCGGCGAAGCACGAACTCATCGAGGCCTTCATCGGCGGCGCGCAGCAGATCGGCGTGCCGCGCACCGACGACTTCAACGGCGCCGCGCAGGAAGGCGCGGGCTACTACCAGCTCACCACGCACAAGGGCTGGCGCTGCAGCACCGCCAAGGCCTACCTGGTGCCGGCGCGCCACCGGCCGAACCTGCGCATCGAGACCGATGCGCTGGCCAGCCGGCTGGTGTTCGACGGCCGGCGCGCCGTGGGCGTCACCTATCGCCAGGGCGGCGAGATGAAAACCGCGCGCTGCCGCGCCGAGGTGCTGTTGTCGGCCGGTTCGATCCAGTCGCCGCAGCTGCTGCAACTCTCGGGCATCGGCCCTCGCGCGCTGCTCGAGCGCATGGGCATTGCGCCGGTGCAGGTGCTGCCGGGCGTGGGCGAGAACCTGCAGGACCACCTGCAGATCCGGCTGGGCTACGAGTGCAGCAAGCCCATCACCACCAACGACCAGCTCAACTCCTGGTTCGGCCAGGCGAGCATGGGCCTGGAATGGCTGATGCGCCGCACCGGCCCGCTCGCGGTGGGCATCAACCAGGGCGGCTGCTTCATGCGCGCGCTGAAAGACGCAAACGGCCGGCCGGTGGCCGCCACGCCCGACATCCAGTTCCACGTGGCCACGCTCTCGGCCGACATGGCGGGCGGCAAGGTGCATCCGTACTCGGGCTTCACGATGTCGGTGTGCCAGCTGCGGCCCGAGTCGCGCGGGCACGTGCGCATCCGCTCGCTCGACGCGGCCGAGCCGCCCGAGATGCAGCCCAACTACCTGGCCACCGAGCTCGACCGCGCCACCACCGTGGCCGGCGTGAAGGCGGCGCGCGCCATCGCAGAGGCGCCCGCGATGCGGCCCTATGTGAAGCGCGAGGTCAAGCCCGGCCCCGAAGCCGCGAGCGATGCCGAGCTGCTGGAGTTCTGCCGCAACAACGGCGCCACCATCTTCCATCCCACGGGCACCTGCCGCATGGGCAGCGACCCGCTCGCGGTGGTCGATGCGCGCCTTCGCGTGCACGGCGTGGCCGGGCTGCGCGTGGTCGACTGCTCGGCCATGCCCACGCTGGTGTCGGGCAACACCAACGCACCGGCCGTGATGATGGCCGAGAAGGCCGTCGACATGATCAGGGAGGACGTGAGGGCGGCAGCCGCCGCGACAACCACATCGGAGACAACGACATGAGCACAAGCGACGAGAAAGCGATTCGCAGGGTGGTGGCTTCGGCCCTGGTGGGCGCCACCATCGAGTGGTACGACTTCTTCCTGTACGGCGTGGTGGCCGGCATCGTGTTCAACAAGCTCTACTTCCCGGGCAGCGACCCGGTGGTGTCGACCTTGCTGGCCTACACCACCTTTGCCGTGGGCTTTGTCACGCGGCCGCTGGGCGGCGTGATCTTCGGCCACTTCGGCGACAAGATCGGCCGCAAGAGCATGCTAATCATCACGCTGATGATCATGGGCGTGGCCACCTTCCTGATCGGCCTGGTGCCCACCTATGCGCAGATCGGCATCGCGGCACCCTTGCTGCTGCTTCTGCTTCGCGTGGCGCAGGGCATCGGCCTGGGCGGCGAATGGGGCGGCGCGGTGCTGATGGCGTACGAGTACGCGCCCAAGGGCAAGCGCGGCTTCTATGCGTCGCTGCCGCAGATCGGGCTGGCCATTGGCCTGTGCATGGCCTCGGGCGTGGTGGCGCTGCTGTCGTGGCTGCTGACCGACGAGCAGTTCCTGGCATGGGGCTGGCGCATCGCGTTCCTGATTTCCGGCGTGATGGTGGGCGTGGGCATGTACATCCGGCTGCACGTGCAGGAAACGCCGGAGTTCGCGGCCGTGAAGGCGCGCAACGCGGAGCTGCGCATTCCGTTCATGGACATGCTGCGGCGCTATCCGGGCAACGTGCTCAAGGGCATGGGCGCGCGCTACATCGACGGGGTGTTCTTCAACATCTTCGGCGTGTTCTCCATCAACTACCTGACCGGCACGCTCAAGATCAGCCGCACCGACGCGCTGCTGGGCGTGATGGCCGCGGCCGTGGTGATGATCTTCTTCATTCCCTTCTTCGGCCGCCTGTCCGACCGGATGGGGCGCGGCAAGGTCTACATGTGGGGTTCGTTGATCACGGCGGTGTCGGCGTTTCCGGGCTTCTGGCTCATGACGCACAGCGGCGGCAACGTGCTCCTGGTGTGGCTCGCGATCATCATCCCGTTCGGCATCCTGTATGCCTCGGTGTACGGGCCGGAGGCGGCGCTCTTCTGCGACCTTTTCGACGCCAAGGTGCGCTACACCGGCATCTCCTTCGTCTACCAGTTCTCGGGCATCTTCGCCTCGGGCATCACGCCGATCATCGCGACCGCGCTGCTCAAGTCGGGCGGCGGCCAGCCGTGGCAGATCTGCATGTACGTGCTGTTCGCCGGCGTGGTGTCGGCGGCGTGCGCCTGGATGATCGGGCGGTCCGCATCGCCGACCGATGCGCCGGTGGCGGTGGCCTCGCGCTGAGGGCATCAGTTCAGGGTGCGTGCACAGGACACCGGGTACTCCCCTCCGCGAATGTCCCCCGGCCTTCGGCCTCCTCCTTTATTTCGCTGCGGGGAGCACCCGATGTCCTGTGCCCGTGAGGCGCGGCTGCGGTGCTGGCCGATCAACGGCCGTTCTGAATAACGATCACGTCGATGGGGTGCCTTGCGCAGCGAAATCAAGGGGGAGGCCGAAGGCCGGAGGACATTCGCGGAGCAAGGTACCCCGTCGGCGGGAGCGCCGCCCCGAACAACGCGACCCCAAGCAGATCGCCAGACAGCCTCTCAGGAGGCCCTGCCCATGGCAAGCGCGCGCACCACGGCCGCCGTGCGCGTCTCGACGCCCAGCTTCACGTACACATGCTCCAGGTGCTTGTGGACGGTGCGCGGGCTGATCTCCAGCAGCGCGGCGATCTCGGAGTCGGTCTTGCCGCGCGAGAGCCAGTGCATGACGTCGCCCTCGCGCGGCGTGAGGCCGGCCAGCGGGGCATCGGAGAGCGGCACATCATGCAGCGGAACCGCGGCGCGGCAGGCGAGCCGGTACAGGAAGGCCACCGCCACCGCATGCTCCAGCCCCGCGCGCCGGTAGCGGTCGGCCTGCCATGCGGCGCGGCGGAACTCGCTGCGGCCCGGTGCCTTGGCGGCGATGCGCGGACTTGTGCGCAGGCCGCTGCTGCCGGCGCCATGGGGCCGCATCGGCGAATGCCCGGACTCCAGCTGCTCCAGCAGGCGAAGCGCGCCCGCTCGGTCGTTGCGCATCAGGTGTGTCATGGCATGCCCCTTTCACGGTGCATACGCATTGCTGCGTATGGCGCCTGCACGCATCGAGACGCAGGATGCTCGCAGGCCCTTTGCCACCAAAGTTCACCACCAAAGCAGTATAGGCAGACACGGGGCGCGCAGGCCGCCTGCCGGCGGCGGGGATACACATGGCCATCGACGAAACACGGTTTGACGCCTGCATGGGTAGCCCCCGGCCGGCCCCTGCCGGCCGGCCTGGCCTTCGAATCACGCCCGAAAGGGCATTCCAGGAGCCACCATGTCACGCCAATACATCGACTGCCGCGAGTTTCCAAGCACGATGAACTGCAGTGTCGCGCTCTCCGCCGATAGCGAGAGCGAACTGCTCGATGCCGCCGTCCAGCACGCCGTGGCCGTCCACGGCCACGCCGACACGCCGGAATTGCGCGCGCAGCTCGCAAGCATGTTCAAGACCGGCACGCCGCCGCTGCAGGCGCCTGCGCAGGCGACCCCCGCCTGAGGCTCCTGCGGGTCTCGGCCGCCGTCTCCGCACGGCGATGAATACCTTCGGGTGCGTTCGATGAGCACCCGTCGATGAAGTCCGGGCAACCCGGTCGATCGCTGCCCTGCCCGCCAAGCGCGCTTTCCGAAGTCGCGCTATGGTTCGCTGCCACCCACGGCGAACCCCAGAGAAAAGGCAGGGCCCATGATCGATCTCAACATCAACGGCCAGTCCGTTGCCGTCAACGCGCCCGAGGACATGCCCCTGCTCTGGGCATTGCGCGACATCGTCGGCCTGACCGGCACCAAGTTCGGTTGCGGCATCGCCCAGTGCGGCGCCTGCACCGTGCACCTCGACGGCCAGCCCGTGCGCTCGTGCGTGCTGCCGGTCGGCTCGATCGGCAAGAAGGCCATCACCACCATCGAAGCCGTCTCGCAGACCCCTGCGGGCAAGAGCATCCAGAAAGCCTGGCTCGACGTCGACGTGGTGCAGTGCGGCTACTGCCAGTCCGGCCAGATCATGTCGGCGGCCGCGCTGATCCAGCGCACGCCCAACCCGCGCGATGCCGACATCGACCTGGCCATGGCGGGCAACGTCTGCCGGTGCTGTACCTACTCGCGGATCCGCGCGGCCATCAAGCAGGCCGCAACCGGCAAGGCCGAGGTGCTGCAGTCGGTGGTTGCCATGCCGGCCAGGAGCGCATCGTGAAGCCCGCCGCAGGCATCAGCCGGCGCAGCGCGCTGCAGGCCGGCGGCCTGGCGCTGGCCTTCACCTGGTTCGGCGCGGGCAAGGCCTTTGCCGCGATCAGCCCCAGGCAGCAGCCGGGCGACGCGGCCGCCGCGCTCGCGGACGGCAACCCGGCATTCGCGCCGAATGCCTTTGTCCGCATCGATGCCGACGGCGGCGTGCGCCTCGTGATGCCGATGGCCGAGATGGGCCAGGCAATCTACACCGGCTCGGCGATGCTGCTGGCCGAGGAACTGGGCGTCGAGCTCGACCAGGTGCGCGTGGAACATTCGCCGCCGAGCGAGGCGCTCTACGGCATGCCGCTGCTCGGCGGCCAGATCACCGGCGGCTCGACCAGCACGCGCGGCACCTACGGCGTGCTGCGCGAAGCGGGCGCCGTGGCGCGCACGCTGCTGGTGAGCGCCGCCGCCGCGCAGTGGAAGGTCGACCCCGCGAGCTGCACGGTGGCGCGCGGCGTGGTGAGCCATGCGGCATCCAACCGGCAGCTCGGCTTCGGCGCGCTGGCCAGTGCGGCCGCAAAGCTTCCGATGCCGGAAAAAGTGACGCTGAAGGAGCCGAAGGATTTCAAGCTGATCGGCCAGCCACTGCGGCGCGTCGATTCGGCCGGCAAGGTCGACGGCTCCACGCAGTTCGGCATCGACGTGCGCCTGCCGGGCATGAAGGTGGCCACGGTCAGGGCCTGCCCCACGCTCGGGGGCGTGCTGGCCTCGGTGGACGACAAGGCGGCGCGGGCGATTCCCGGCGTGGTCGACGTGCTGCGCATCAAGGACGCGGTGGCCGTGGTGGGCGAGCATTTCTGGGCCGCGAAGCGCGGCCTCGATGCATTGAAGGTGCAGTGGACGCCGGGGCAGAACGCCGCGCTCACCACGCAGCAGCTGCGCGCGTCGCTGGCCAACGCGCTGGCCAAGGACAAGGCCATCGTCGGCAAGGAAACCGGCAAGCGGCCGGAAGGCACGCTGGTGCAGGCCACCTACGACCTGCCGATGCTGGCCCACGCCACGATGGAGCCGCTCAACACCACGGTGCACGTGCGGCCCGACCAGTGCGAGATCTGGGTCGGCACGCAGGTGCCGACGCGCTGCGTGAGCGCCGCGGCCAAGATCGCGGGCGTTGCCGAAGACGAGGTCGTGCTGCACAACCAGTACCTGGGCGGCGGCTTCGGCCGCCGGCTGGAGACCGATTCGGTCGAGCAGGCCGTGGCCTTCGCCAAGCAGGTGCCCTACCCGCTCAAGGTGGTGTGGACGCGCGAGGAAGACATCCGCCACGACATCGTGCGCCCGATGTACCACGACGACATCTCGGCCGTGGTCGACGGCGACGGCCAGATCCTCTGGTTCGGCGACCGCATCGCGGGCGGCACGGTGCTGGGCCGCTGGGCCCCCGCCTTCATGGGCAAGGACGGCATGGACAGCGACCTGATCGAATGCGTGGCCGAACCTTGCTACGACCTGCCGAACCTCAAGGTCGAGTGGGTGCGGCACGACATGCCGGCGGGCCTGAACGTCGGCTGGTGGCGCGGCGTGGGGCCGACGCACAACCTCTTCGTGATGGAGAGCTTCATCGACGAGCTCGCGCACCGCGCGAAGAAAGACCCCGTGGCCTACCGGCGCGCCATGCTGAAGAAGAACCCGCGCACGCTCGCGGTGCTCGACCTGGCGGCCGGCAAGATCGGCTGGGGCCAGGGCGCGCTGGCGGCGCGCGTCGGACGCGGCGTGGCCGTGGGCGATGCCTTCGGCAGCCGCGTGTGCGCCATCGTCGAGGCCGAGGTCACGCCGCAGGGCGAAGTGCGCATGCGGCGCGCGGTGGTCGCGGTCGATTGCGGCATTGCCGTGAACACAGGCTCCATCGAGGCGCAGATCCAGGGCGGGCTGCTGTTCGGGCTGAGCGCTGCGCTCTTCAGCGAGATCACGCTGCGCGAGGGGGCCATCGAGCAGAGCAACTTCCACGACTACCGGATGCTGCGCATTAACGAGGCGCCGCCGGTCGAGGTCCACACCGTGAAGAGTGGCGAAGCGCCCGGCGGGCTTGGCGAAGTCGGCACCGCCATCGCCGCGCCGGCGCTGGCCAACGCGATCTTCGCGGCGACGGGCGTGCGGCTGCGCGCGCTGCCGGTGAACCGCGCGCTGCTGGCGCAGGACAAGGAGGCGCTGAAGAAGAAGATCGCCAATGCAGGGCCCTCCGGGCTCGGCGCAAGGAGCGCAGCATGAAGCGGCTGTTCAACCTGCTGGTGGCGGTGTTCGTCGTGGGCGCGGCGCTGTATTTCTTCCTGAACCGCAGCGACAAGTCCGAAGGCGAGGCGCCGGTGCTGGCCGGCGCGCCCGGCACTGCAGCGCTGCTCGTGCGCGGCGAATACCTCACCAAGGCGGCCGACTGCATCGCATGCCACACCGTGCCCGGCGGCAAGGGGCAGCCCTTCGCAGGCGGCCTGCCCTTCGTGCTGCCTTTCGGCACGATCTACTCGTCGAACATCACCGCGGACCCGGAAACGGGCATCGGCAAATGGAGCGACGACGACTTCGTGCGCGCGCTGCACGACGGCGTGCGCGCGGACGGAAAACGCCTGTACCCGGCGTTCCCGTACACCTCGTACACCGCGCTGAGCCGCAATGACGTGCTTGCGATCAAGGCCTACCTGTTCAGCCTGCCCAAGGTGAGCCAGCCGAACCGGGAGGCCGACCTGGGCTTTCCGTTCAACCAGCGCTGGGCGATGGGCTTGTGGAACGCGGCCTTCTTCAAGAGCAGCCGCTTCGAGGCCGATGCATCGAAGCCGCCCGCGTGGAACCAGGGCAAGTACCTTGCCACGGCGCTCGGCCACTGCGCGGAATGCCACACGCCGCGCAACTTCGCCTTCGCGATGGATGCGGACAACAACCTCGCGGGCGAATCGATCCAGGGCTGGCGCGCCTACAACATCACGTCGGACGCGAAGCACGGCATCGGCGCCTGGAGCGATGCCGAGATTGCCTCGTACCTGACGACCGGCCACGCAGCGGGCCGCGGCTCGGCCTCGGGGCCGATGGGCGAGGCGGTGGAGCACAGCCTGCAGTACCTGAAGCCGGAGGACGCCTCGGCGCTCGTGAGCTACCTGCGCACGGTGCCCGCGAAGGCCGGCAAGAACCCGATCGAAGTCGATGCGAAGGCGCCATGGGCCGTGGCCGCGAGCGCGGCAGCGCCCGCCACCAGCACGGCCGAAGGCCACGAGCAGGGGCTGCGGCTCTTCGCCGCGGCGTGCGCGAGCTGCCACCAGTGGAACGGACAAGGCCAGCAGAGCGCCAACGCGTCGCTGCTGGGGACGCGCGGCGTGAACGACCCGGACGGCTCCAACGTCACGCAGATGATCCTGCAGGGCGTGAAGATGCGCGTGCGCGACCAGGAGGTCTACATGCCGGCGTTCGGCAAGGCCTATACGGACACCGAGGTCGCGGCGCTCGCCAACTACGTCATCGCGCAATTCGGAAACAAGCAGGGCGCAGCGGTGACCCCGGAGTTCGTGGCGAAGCAGCGCACGCGCTAGGAAGGGAAAACGGGGGATGCCCCTACGGCCCGCGGCCCCACCCCCGATGCTGGAACAATGCGCCCATCATGGACGGCCTCGATCTCATCAAAACATTCCGCGAAGTGGCGTTCCGGCGCAGCTTCTCCCGCGCGGCCATTTCGCTCGGCATGTCGAAAGCCACGGTCAGCCGCTACGTGGCGGAACTCGAAACGCGCAGCGGCGTGCGCCTGCTCAACCGCTCCACCCGTTCGCTGAGCCTGACCGATGCCGGCCAGGTGCTGCTCGACCGCAGCACCGAGCTGGTGGCCATGGCCGAGAACACGCTCAACGACCTGCAGGCCCACGGCTCGCACCCGCAGGGGCGGCTTCGCATGAGCGCGCCGCACGGGCTGATCGCGGGCTGGCTGTCCGACGTGATCGCCGAGTTCATCCAGCTCTACCCCGACGTGTACGTGAGCCTGGTGTTCACCAACGACGACCTCGACCTGATCGAGGAAGGCATCGACATCCACCTGACGGGCGGGCGCATCGACGACATGAACCTGATCGTGCGCCGGCTGGTGCCTTTCGACATGGTGGTCTGCGCGAGCCCGGCCTACTGGGCGCGGCGCGGCATTCCCGCGGTGCCCGAAGACCTGGGCCGCCACGACGTGCTGAGCTATTCGGCCAAGCCCACCACCCACCTGCCCTTCGAGACCGGCGGCAAGGCGGTCGAGGTGCCGGTGCACAGCCGCATGGAGGCCAACGACGCCGTTGCGCTCATCGAGCTGGCGCTGCGCGGCGCGGGCGTGGCCTACGTGCCCGAGCCGCTGGCGCAGTCGCACCTGGAGCGCGGCGCGCTGGTGCCGGTGCTGCGCGAGCACATGCCGAGCGACCACTGGCTGTATGCCGCCTACTCGCAGCGCCGCCACAACAGCGCCGCGATGCGCACCATGCTCGACTTCCTGGAGCAGTCGATGGCCCGGCACGGCAATCCGCCCGCGATGCCGCCGCTGCCGCCCGCGCTGCAGGTGCTGGCCTCTCCTCCCTCTTCTTCTGTGGCTACTGCTGCTACATGCGCCCTTTCCAGGGTACCAGGCGCCGCTCGAGCCACCGCATCAGCAGGTCGAACAGATAGGCCACCACGCCGATGACGATGATGCCCATGATCACGATGTCGGTGCGCAGGAAGTTCGACGCGTTCAGCACCATCTGGCCCAGGCCCATGTTGGCCGCCACCATCTCGGCCGCCACCAGCGTGGTCCAGCCGAAGCCGATGGCAATGCGCATGCCCACCAGGATGTCGGGCAGCGCCGACGGCAATATGACGTGCCGGATCACCTGCATGTAGCTCGCGCCCATCGAATACGCGGCGTTGATCTGCTCCTGCGACGCGCTGCGCATGCCCGAGCGCGCGGCCAGCGCCAGCGGCGCGAAGCAGCTCAGGAAGATCAGCAGCACCTTGGGCAGCTCGTCGATGCCGAACCAGATGATGATCAGCGGCAGGTAGGCCAGCGGCGGCAGCGGCCGGTAGAACTCCAGCGGCGGATCGAAGATGCCGCGCCAGAAGCGGCTCATGCCCATGGCAATGCCCACCGGAATGGCCGTGATGCAGGCCAGCAGGAAGGCCGAGAACACGCGGAACATGCTCGCAAGGAAGTGCTGCCACAGCGGCTTGTCGTTGGCCTGCCCCGTGAGGTATTCGTAGAACTGCTGGAACACCGCCTGCGGCGTCGGCAGGAACAGCGGCTTGACCCAGCCCATGTTGGTCACCAGGAACCACAGCGCGACCAGCGCCACCACCGTGACCACGCTGATGGTCACGCTCGAGCCCTCGCCCGGCACCTTGAAGGCGCTGGTCTTGAGCTTGGCGCCGGCCGGCGTAGGCTGCGGTGCGGCGGGCTTGGAGGGCGGTGTCATGGCGACGGGCGTTGCAATGGTGGCCTCAGGCATGGGCAGCCTCGCGATGATGAATGATCGAAAGAACCTCTTCGCGCATGCGGATGAATTCGGGCTCCGACTTCACCTTGCGCGAGTCGCCGTGCGACAGGAACTGGCGCGAGAACGGAACCTCGTCGTAGATGTGCGAGATGCGCCCCGGGCTCGGGCTCATCACGATCAGCCGCGTGGCCAGGAACAGCGCCTCCTCGACCGAATGCGTGATGAAGAACACCATCTTGTTCGACTTGGACCAGGCCTTGAGCAGGATCTCCTGCACCTGCTCGCGCGTGAACGCGTCGAGCGCGCCCATGGGCTCGTCCATGAGCAGCACGGCCGGGTCGCTGGCCAGCGCGCGCGCAATGCCCACGCGCTGCTGCATGCCGCCCGAGAGTTCGTACACCGCGCGGTCCGCGTACTGCTGCAGGCCCACCAGCGCGAGCTTTTCTTCCGCGACGCGGTCGCGCTCGGCCTTGCCGGCGCTGGCCAGGCGCAGGCCCAGCGCCACGTTGTCGCGCACGTTGAGCCAGGGCATCAGCGCATGCTTCTGGAACACCACGCCGCGGTCGGCGCCGGGGCCGACCACGGGCTTGCCGTCGAGCAGGATGTCGCCGGTGGAAGGCGGCAGGAAGCCGGCAATGCTGTTGAGCAGCGTGGTCTTGCCGCAGCCCGAGGCGCCGAGCGCCACGACGAAGTCGCCGTCGCGCATCGTGAGGTTGACCGGCGCCAGCGCCTGCAGCGTGCCGCCCTTGACGGCGTAGTTGACCGTGAGGTCGCGGATGTCGAGCGTGGGCATGCGGCTTACTTCCCCATGGCTTTCTCGACGTAGGCCGTGGTCACGAAGGCGCTGTAGTCGGGCTTGACCTCCTGCACCCGGCCCTGCTCCTTCAGGAACGCCGCCGTGCCCGCCATCGCCTTGGCCGCGCCGCCGCCCAGCCAGGTGGGCGAGACCTGCTCGGCCATGGTCGGGAAGCTGTAGAGCGACATCGCGGCCGAGACGTCCTTCGGATCGGCCTTGGTCCACTTGGCCATTGCCTTGGTCTGTGGCGAGTCGGGCGTCCAGCTCTTGCCGCTGGCCTTGTATTCCTCGTTCGCGCGGTTGAGCGCCTTCACGAAGGCGATCATGAACGGCTCGTTGGCGGCGGCCCACTTGGCGTTGACCACGATGCCCTCGAACGTGGGCGCGCCGCGCTTGCCGATGCTGCCCGAAGTGGCGATGGTCTTGCCCGTGCCCTTGATCTTGGAGAGCACCGGGTCCCAGATGAAGGTGGCGTCGATGTCGCCGCGCTCCCAGGCCGCCGCGATCTCGGGCGGGCGCATGTTCATCACGTTGACGCTCTTGGGGTCGACGCCGTCCATCTTCATGCCGGCCATGAGCTGGTAGTGCGCGGTCGAGACGAACGGCGTGGCCACCTTCTTGCCGGCCAGGTCCTTCATGCTGTTGATGCCCGACGCGTTGCGCGCGATGAGCGCCTCGGCGTTGGCGATGTCGGCCGATATCCAGAACAGCTTGATGTCCTGCCCCTGGCTGGCCGCGGCCGTGAGCGGGCTGGAGCCGGTTTCGCCCATCTGCACGTCGCCCGACGCCATGGCGCGGATCACGTCGCCGCCGCCGGAGAACATGCGCCAGTTGATCTTGTAGCCCGTGGCTTTCTCGACCTCGCCCGATTCCATGACGAGGCGCAGGGGGACCAGCATGTCCTGGTGGGCGAAGGTGAGTTCCTTGGCCTGCTGTGCAAAAGCGCTGCCGCACAAGGCTGCCAGCGTGGTGGCGAGCACGGCCAGTTGCAGGGGGAGACGGCGGGACATGGTCATCGGGTTTCTCCGGTAGGTGAATCTCGCAGCGACTTTGCACTCATCGCATCCAGCCAGGAAGTACCAGCACCGGGGCGAACATGGAGCCAGCCTGTCCGTGAATACCCTTGTTCTGGTGCGATGGCTGTTTGGTGTGCACGGGGGAGGTGCGTTTTTTTGTTTTCCGGGGCCGGGTCTCGCCCCGGCGGGCGACTCACTTTCTTTGCTTCGCTGTATGGACCGGGGACCTGGGTAACAGGTGTGCGGGGACATAGGAAACACCTTGGGCGCTCAGTTTGAGGTGGCGGGATTGCGCAGATCCAGCCGTAAGAAGCGGTGATGGCAGAAGAAGGCGTCGAAGCAGCCATCTACCTTGGGGTCCGGCCGCATCGCCACGGGCAGCCTGTGCAAGGCACTGGACAGGCGCAGCTTGCGCCCCTGGAAGTGCACCCAACCGTTCCAGCCCACCGTCAGCACCCGGTCATCAGGGCCATATTCGATCGGTGCCAGCACGGCTGGCAGGGCCCGAGGGCTCACTTGATAGCGCGTCGCTGGCGTTTGCATGCCCAGCGCCTCGTGCGGGTGCTCGTGGTTGTACACGCTGCGCCAGTGCTCGAAGGCGTCCTGAGCCTGAGCCAGGTCCATGAAGCTGCGTCCGTTGAGCACCTCGGCCTTGAGCGAACGATGGAAGCGCTCCAATTTGCCATTGGTCTGCGGGTGGTAGGGCGCGCTG